>CBDUBA010000110.1:0-13980 GCA_965365275.1 uncultured Cyclobacteriaceae bacterium
ATAAATTCCCGGACAATGTCCAGGGCTTCCTCCCATGCGTTTAGATCACGAATAAAAGGCCAACGGCGTTTATATTCCTCCATATATGGGCTTATTTCTTCTGCCATATTGTCCAGTAAAAGGTTCATTGTGTCTGGGTGAAATTCATTCTCCATATGTTCATCAAACCACCGGATAAAATCATCTTTGAATTCCTCATTATTATAGATCTTCTTTAAAATAGGATGTGGGCCATATTGACCAAAAGTGGGAATATCTGTTCCGACTATTGTTGCTTCCAGCATATTGTATTGTGGACCAAGCATTGAAAAGAGTATGCTCAGACCTGTCGCTACTCCAAAGCTGGTTTCCATATCAAATTGCATCCATCTCCATTTCCCTTCAGGTGTTCGTGGCCTCCAACTGGCATCATTACTATTTGGCCAATCCCATTTGCCTGAATAAATACAATGCCCCATATACTCAATGAAATTATCCATGTCAATCATGGTTTTAAGATGCTCGTAATGTTCAGGGATCTTCATATTATGGGAATTGACATAATTCATTACCTGGTTCCAGTGCTGATCATCCCCTTCATCGACTTCTGCGTGCGGCAAACCATTTCTTTCAAGGTGTAAAAGAATATCATATCCAGGATCCTCCCGGTCAATATCGTAATGGTACTGGTAATACCATGAATTTTTGTTCGCCTCCCTTAATTCATGTATTCCCCAGTATTCTCCATTGATAAATACAATGGCTGGCTGGTAGGCCTGAATATCCAGATCACTTTTTGCCATCAATCTATGTCCGAATGCATCATTAAAAAGATTACCTGAAATCAGGCTCCCCCATGATCTGATAATGAATCGCTTATATTCTGTCAGCTTCCTGGCCTTTGAAGGATCATTTTGAAAAATGGGATAGGAAATCCTGTTCTTACCATACTCATTACGGGCTATTACATGCAGGCCTTTTTGAGGACTTGCCGGCGATGTGCCTCCCTGGATACGTATCCCCACATCTTGAGCAAATCCGAGATTTCCATCAGGTTCAAAATACTCTATATGCGCTGGTTTCTCCCAATCCTGGAAATAGTTACCACTGTGACTTTCACCGGGACGGTGATTGATTCCCGGAACATATATTCCTGTGTTGTCATCAAAAAGATGCTTATTATCACTTGAGAGCGAAATAACGGGTAATGTAGCATACCGGCTATAAATTTCAGGATCTACAAAATAAGTGCCGGTAACAATTTCACTGGGCTGGTAGCCCCCTCTGAAGGCTTTTGCCCTGATCACATTGGCTTTAAACACTTCTCCTTCCGGGGGAACCCAGTTTGGAAGCCACATATAAGGATCAAGATTCGTTCTGATCATGGATATACCATTGGCTTCCCCCAGCCTGGATTGAATCGGTATTGGTGCTGTATATATTGGGGAAGATTCAGTGGGCTCATCACCATTAATGGTATAATGAATAACCACCATGGTATCAGAACTTGAAATTTCCAGTACCTGTTCTTCTGAATAAAACCCAGGTATTAAAGAAAACTGTGGCTTTGGTATTTTCAGATAAGGAGGCGTATCGTTGCTTCTTCCTAAAGTGGGTATATCGAAAAGTTCCCATTTCGAGCCCCCATCGGGATATCGTCCGAAAGAAATATCAGAAATTTGTTCAGAGTAAATAATCGAATCAACTGATATCGTATCCGAATTGAACAAACCGATGGCCTCTCCTCCTTTTGACAACCTGAAGTTTGTATGCAAATGAAAAAGTGATGTATCTCGCTCATCGGCCCAGAGGATCAAATAACCCTTAGGTTCAATGGTCACTCCCTGAGGAAAATTCCATTTTGTAGAATCATTCAAATTATCGGTTAAAAACCAATGGCTTAGATTAACTTCTGTATCCAGGTCATTATATAATTCAATCCAGTCAGAATGCTCACCAAAATCAGGATCAGTATTTGTAGTTGAGTTGGAGGCTAAAAATTCATTAATGTAAATATCCTGTGCTTGAGCGTTTAATGCTTTTAAAAGTAACAGAACAAAAAATAGATATCTCACACACATCCGCTATTCATTTATACAAATATAGCCGCTTCGCTTGAATATTATTTATTAAGTGTTACTCCTTATATTTCAGGTATAGATCAGTGATACATTCATAATTAAAATTAGTTTTGCAGAATAGTGCTTTATCATGAAACTAAACCAATCGATCTCCAGGAATAATTTCAGATCTTTCCTTTGGCATGCCGTCTTTCTGGCGCTTGCCTCTAATTTCATGGATATTGATACGGTCATTCCCTCTATGCTCGTCAATGCGGGTGGAAATGCGTTTCACATAGGAATACTTACCGCAATTATGCTTGGCGGAGCCAGTTTTTTTCAACTTCTATTTTCGGGTTTAATTTCTAAATACCCCGTTAAACGCAATTTTTTACTATCTGGGATCAACCTGCGGATATTTGCCTTGTTGGCATTAGGACTTCTTCTTTTCTATTCGGAAAAGATTCCAGGCTATTGGATCATTATCCTCATTTTCCTGTTTATATTCATATTTTCTGTAAGCGGTGCCTTCGCCAATGTATCCTATGTTGATATTATTGGAAAATCCATGTTACAGGAAAAAAGAAAAAGATTCTTTACCCTTAAACAGGTGATTTCTGCCATCGGGATCTTTCTTTCAGCGTTTCTTGTGCGCTGGATACTCAAACAATACGGGTATCCGCTGGATTATGCCGTTTTGTTTACCGGAGCGGGGATTTTTTTGGGTATTGCTTCCATTGGATTCTGGAAAATCAGGGAAATTCCTTTGACCAATTCCAATTCAGCTGGCATAGTTCAATTATTCAAAAGTATTCCTTCTGAGATGAAGTCAAACCGTAATCTCAGGAATTACATAATAATCATAAACAGTCTTGGTTTCGGGGTCAGCCTGATGCCATTCCTGATCATTTTTGCTAAAGAGCGCCTTGGCCTTTCCGGGGATATTATCGGAAATTTTTTACTTTTCAGGGTTATAGGGATGGTAATAATCGGATTGATATTTTACAGGTTATCAAAAAGATTTATCTATAAAAATGTGCTTTTGACCAGTATCATCCTTGGGGGGACAATTCCGGTACTTGCCCTGGTTCTGTTTTACTTTCCCGCATATTTTCAATATCTGTTTTTACTGACAGGTATTTTCTTTACTACTTATAAGGTGGCCACAGACGGTATTCTCATTGAGATCTCTGAAGATAATAACCGGGCATTTTATGCGGGAATCGTAGGAGCCTCCAATCTGTCCATCACTATTTTTCCACTTCTTGCAGGGATTTTGATTAACATGCTGGGTTATAATACGATATTTATTTTTACCACATGCGTCATACTTTTCAGCCTCCTATTTCTTCCCTATCTGGATTGTACACGAAAAGATAAAGATCCAGTAATAAACGCGTCAGAAAATCCTGTTCTCTAAAAAATATAGTAGCATAAATATTTTAATTGATGTATATGAAAAATGGATTTCCCGAATTACGGATCTCTGCGGCTACATTATAGAATGAAGGAGGTATTTAGGTATCCTGTATTTACCAGGCCTTACATTATGCCCCGGTAAAAATTATCCAAAACCACGGCAGTGGCTACGCCAACATTAAGGGATTCGGCCGATCCAAACCTGGGGATTGAAACACTGGTTTTAATATAAGGGATTAGATTATCAGAGATTCCTTTTGACTCATTTCCGAAAATAATGATTGCCCTTTCCGGCCAGGAAAAACTGTAGATATCCTCACCATCCAGCCGGGTACCAATAACAGGGGTTTTTGTCTGATCCATAAAAGAACTTAAATTCCTATATAAAACCTTAATACGTGTAAAAGAACCCATACTGGCCTGAATGACCTTGGGATTATATACATCTACCGAATTTTCCGACAATATTATGGTATCCAATCCGTACCAGTCACAGGTCCTGATTATAGTTCCCAGGTTTCCCGGATCCTGTAAGTTGTCAAAAACTGGCAGAATCCTGATATTATCTTCATTTAGTTCTGCAATCGGCGGCATTTCCACAACGGCTATGGCCCCGCTATTGGTCTTTAATGAACCGGTTTTTTCAAGCTCTCTTTGAGAAAGTTCAATCACTTCAGCTTGTTTATCCGATATTTCACGTTGATAAATCTCCAGAAATCGTTTGGTTGCCAATAAAATGTTAATTTTACACCGGGAATTGAGTATTTCGAGCACACTCTTTTCCCCTTCTACTAAAAACTTTTGTTCTTGTTTCTGGTATTTCTTTAATTGCAGCGATTTAATATATTTTAACTTTTGCCTCGAAATCATAGATATAGAAGGTTGAAACGGATCAGTTATTTACTTTTTGTATTTATCATCCATATATATCTTTCAGGATGTCTTGGAACAAGATATCTTCAGAAAGATGAATATCTGATATATAATCAAAAAATAAAAGGTAATGAGGAAACTTCTAAAGAAAAGCTGACTGAATTTTATAAACAAAAAAAGAACAGAAGGATTCCGCTTCTGAATCTATCTCCCTGGGTATATTTCTATCAGTGGGGTATGAAATCCTACGACATCGATAAGTTGAATAATAAGAAAGAACTTACAAGTGCAAAATACGACGAAAAAATAGCCCATTATAATACCGAGAAGCCCAGAAAAGCCGGGCGACTGACGGATAAGAAAACCAAGAAACTGGATAAAATAGATCGAACGATCAACGAGGGTAATTTCTTCATGCGATTGGGAGAGCCATTGGCCATTTACGATGACATTCTGGCCGAAGCGACAGTTGAGCAGATCAATACGTACCTGAATACCCAGGGATTTTTCGATGCTGAAACCAGACTTAACATGCGTGTTGAGAAAAAACTGGTATTTATTTCCTACCTGATCAACGAAGGGAAGCCGCACATAATTGATAGTATCATCTATAATACTGGAGATAAAAACATTGACAGCCTGGTATATGCCAGTTCTGAAGAAAGTCTTTTAAAAGTCGGTGACAGATATAACCAGGAAAACCTGACGGATGAACGCGCAAGAATTGAAGAATTGCTGAGAAATAATGGGTACTATGGTTTCAGCCGGCAATACATCAATTATGTTGTGGACACCACCGTGGGTAACTATAAAATGGCTATTGAACTTAGAATCCTGAAACCTTCTTTAAATACAAATCACAAGATATATACCATTGATTCAGTGGTTTTCACTACTGATGTTACCTCCACATCAAGGAACCTGAAAAGATTTCATGAAGAGTATAATGGGATAACCTATAAGTACATAAAAGATAATTATTCAAAAAAGATTCTCGATCGAAGGGTATTCCTGTATCCGGGACAAAGATTCAGCCGCACGGATATGCTGGAAACCCAGCGTCAGTTGTTGAATCTGGATAACTTCAAGTTTGTTAATATCAACTTTGATACCATTGGCAACCGGTTTATTGCTAATATCTTTACCAGTCCGCTAAAAAAATATCAGATGTCCAACGAAGCGGGTGTTAATGTTACGGAGGGACTTCCCGGACCATTTTATAATCTTACGCTAAAGAGTAGAAACGTATTCAGAGGACTTGAGAATCTGGAGATATCCGGCACAATCGGATATGAGGGGGTAGCTTCTGCTACAGACAGATCACAAGTCTACACAAGCCTTGAAGCAGGTGCATTCATGAGCCTTATATTTCCCCAATTCCTTTTGCCTATAGGTAATAAATATAAATCAAGATTTGGACAGTTTAACCCTAAGACGAGTATTGTATCGGGTTTTGCTTATACTAATCGCAACGAATACAAAAGAGCTGGGTTCAATCTATATCTAAATTATTCCTGGCAGAAGGACCTGGAAAAATTGTTTAATGTCCGCATTGCCGATATTAGTCTCATCCGTTCCACAATCCAGGATTCTCTGTTCCAGCAGGCACTTGACGATATCAGGGCACGCGGTAACAATTTCTGGAGAACCTTTACGCCATCCCTGGTCCTGTCATCACGATTTTCTAAAACCATTAACTTCAATCAATACACCTCATATCTTAGCCGAAAAGCAGCATTCCTGAAATATACGATAGAAGCGGGTGGTACTATACTAAATGCCTTTAATGTTGATTTTGAAGATACTACCGGACTACAATTATACAAATACTTAAAATTTGTTGCCGATTACCGGAAATACCAGTCTATATCCCCAAAAACTAAAATCGCTTACCGACTAAGGGCTGGTGTGGCTAAATCCTATGGGGGAAGTAAAGTATTACCCTATGAGAAATATTTGTTTGCAGGAGGGAGCAATAGTAACAGGGCCTGGAGACCGAGGCGATTGGGTCCGGGATCATTTGCCAACGTTGATACTATATATTCTGATACTGGCACAGTTCTTCATTATAATGACAATTTCGAACAACCGGGCGAGATTCTTCTTGAAGCTAATTTTGAACTCCGGACCCAGGTTATTGGATTTTTCCATACGGCTTTGTTTTTAGATGCAGGAAATGTATGGACGTTTAAGAGCGATGATGCCAGACCGGGGGCCAATTTTGAACTTAACCGGTTTTATAAGGAGATTGCCCTTGGTGCCGGAATCGGTGGGCGATTTGATTTCACTTTCCTCCTGCTGCGGTTGGATGTAGGATTCCGAATATTTGATCCCACACTACCGGCGGGGTATCGATGGTTCACACAGTATAATACCGATAAAATAACAGGATTAGATAAAATAATATATAATCTGGCGATTGGATATCCATTTTAAAAATGTTTAGCGATAGGAATAGTAATCGCAACTACCCATATGTAGATTTTCAATGTATATGAATATGCTGAATGCTTGACTTTCTTAAAAATATTGATGAGGTTCTTTTCCTTTTCCTGAACGGATTACACAATGATGTGTTTGATTTCCTAATGCACTGGATCACTTACCAGGAAACATGGTATCCCTTTTATTTTTTAATTGTAGTCTTGATGTTCTGGAAATATAAACAGAAAGCTCTTATCCCTATTCTCTTTATCATTATAGCCATTACTATTTCAGATCAGTTCACCTCAAGCTTTATGAAACCCTTCTTTGAACGATTAAGGCCCTGCCACGATCCTTCTATAGCCCATCTTGTACATGTAGTCGATGGATGTGGCGGCCTGTATGGTTTTGCATCATCCCATGCCTCTAATTCCTTTGCTCTTGCCACATTATTATTCTTTTTTTTTAGATCAAAATTCAAGTATACCTCGTTGCTCTTTGCATGGGCGGCTCTTGTCGCTTACAGCAGGATCTATGTGGGCGTACATTTCCCAGGGGATATTATTGTTGGAGGACTTATTGGATATTTGGTGGGGTTCACCTTATTTTTGATTTATTCAAAATTACCTCCAAAATACAAGCTGACTGTTTAAAAATATATCGTCAATAGCCGTAAATTTATCACATCAAAAAAAAAGATGCTGGAAGATAGTTATAGACACCGGGGATTGAGAAAAAGGCTAGTTCGCATAGTTGAAGGCAAGGGCATTACAGACAAAAATGTTTTGGAAGCTCTTGGGAAAGTTCCCAGGCATTATTTCTTTGACAAAGCTTTCCTGGAACATGCTTATCAGGATAAGGCATTTCCTATTGGTGAAGGTCAGACTATATCCCAGCCGTTCACAGTGGCATTTCAAACCCAACTGCTGGGCGTCCGGGAAGGGGACAAAGTTCTTGAAATAGGGACAGGTTCGGGATACCAGGCTTGCATCCTGATGGAGATGGGGGCAGAAGTTTATACCGTAGAATATATCAGGAAACTATATGATAGGACTAAAAACTTTCTTCCTTCTATGGGATATAAGCCTCATTTTTTCTGTGGTGACGGAACTAAGGGACTGCCCGCTTTTAAACCCTTTGACAAAATAATAATTACTGCCGCAGCACCTACCTTGCCACAACCGCTCATCGATCAACTTCAAATTGGTGGCATTATGGTCGTACCGGTTGGGGACAGCAATCTTCAGAGGATGGTGAAAGTCACTAAAAAGTCCGATTCCAAGATTTCGAAGGAATATTTTGACTATTTTAGCTTTGTTCCACTGGTTGGTAAATTTGGATGGGGAAATAAGTGAGTAAATAATACTTGAATAAATCGGAGTATGGAAGAGAATGAAATGTTTTTAAAATATCTTATCGATGAAGAAATCTATATTGTTGATGAAAAACAAAAACCCATCCCTTCAATAAATGCTGGTCATCATAAGGAAGAAAACAGGTCAGGAGATACAGAAGATGCACATGGGATCCACAGATCGGTTAATGATGAGCAAACGGCAAAGGCAGGCAGATCACCAGCCGCGGTGAGAACTTCAGAAGTTAACGGGTCAAAGGATAAAGTAGATGTTGCGGAGGTAGGCAGGACTATAGCTGAAGGTCAGAGTAAAGATCAGGACAGGTCGCGAGATACGGAGGGGGATACCAAGGAAATTAGTACTGCTGTAGGAAAATATACCAAAGAGGGGATCCGTTCCAGCGATGACAAATCGGCCAAAAGGTACCAAAATGCAACAGTATTGCTTCTGGATTATGAGGATCAGGCATCAATGCCTCCAGAACATAGTGATCTTTTAACAAAAATACTTCAATCCGTGAACCTGAATACCGATTCTGTTGAAATGGTATACCGGGATGAATTTGATAATCTGGAAGTCAAGGATTTTACAGATTGCCACCTTATAGCCTTTCTTACCCTGGTACCAGAAAATATAAGTACCCTGTTTTCAGAAAAAAAATATATGATCAAAATCACCAAGGGAAATCAATGCATATTCTCCGATACATTCAATGATCTGATCAAAGATAGATCATTGAAGAGAAAGTTATGGGAGCAATTAAAATTGATCTACGGGCTCTGATTGCTGGACTAATAAGCCCAATATACCATAAAATAATTGGTCAGAAATTACTAAAACCTGAAAAATTAAAACAGCTGGGCGAGTTTATCTTCCAGCATTTTACCTCTCAGGTTCTTGGCAATAATATTCCCATCCCTGTCCAGAAGAATGGTGGCCGGGATAGCATTTATATTATACTCTCTTGCAGCCTCTGATTCAAAATATTTAAGGTCTGAGACCTGAACCCAGGTAAGGCCGTCGTCCTTAATGGCTTTCACCCAGTCTTCAGCCTTTCTGTCCAATGATACACCAAAAATCTCAAATCCCTGGTCATGGTATTGCTGGTATAATCGTACTACATCAGGATTCTCCTTACGGCAAGGCCCGCACCAGGAGGCCCAGAAATCTATTAAAACATAAGAACCTTTCAGAGAAGAAAGTTTCACAATGTTCCCATCCGGATCAGGCAATGAAATATCAGGAGCCGGAGAGCCGATGGCCAGCTTTCTGAGTTTTTCAATCTCATCAATAAAATCTCTCTTGATTTTGTAATCCGGGATTTCAGTGTTAACAACTGTAGCAATACTGTCAATAAACGGAAATTCCTGGTCTTTGTCTATATAATTCACAGCCTGCAGAACCGCTAAAGATGAACCCATGTCACGGATCTTGTCTTTAATCAATTGATTAGTAGATGCCTGCATTTCAATGAATTTATCCCTTAGTTCCTCCATTTTAGCATTGTCTTTTTCCCGTGAGGCTGCGCTAAATTCAGTGTTAATCTGCCGGGCATCTGTCTGAAATTTTTCCATAATGGAATTCAGCTCGGTTAAATAAGTCATTTCCTCTGATTCAAGAATCTCAAAATCAGCGGTAGGATTACTACCGTCAACATTAACGACTATGGGTTCCCCTGTAAAAAGTATATTTACAAACTGAGTCTGATAGAAATTAAGCCGGTAATATCCTGGTTCATAAGGTTTATAGTCAGAAGAATAGGTGCCATCTTCGTTAACCGTTAATGTATCAACTACATCCAGAAATTGCCCAGTATAATGTTCCAGTACTACCTCACCAACACCTATGTTCTCAATCTTACCACTAATTGTTACATCATTGGAATTCCTTTTATTAGCTGAAGTACATGCCAACAGGCTGAATAAAATAATGATTGCAGAAAACATTCTCATACTTGTAAACTTTAATTAGAAATGTAAGTTTACATAAAAAAAATCATTTGAGTGCCTCCCTGATAAGATCATTGGTGATTTTAGGATCGGCCTTTCCTCTGGTCTTTTTCATAACCTCCCCTATAAAAAGCCCTATCAAACCCTTTTTCCCCTTTTTATAGGCTTCCACTTTATCAGGAAGTTCTTCCAGGACACTTCGAACAATCTTCTGCAGCTGGTCAGACCCAACGGTGGTATCCAATCCCTTTTCCTTAATAAAGACTTGAATATCCAATGCAGGATCTTTAATTAAGGCAGGGTAAACCAATTTGGATGCCGAGTCATGGGAAATGACCTTCTCATCAACCAGTCGAATTATTGTCCCAATCTGATTGGCGGGAATAGGAAAATTGGCTATGGGGATATTATTATCATTCAAATAGGATTTGATTGGCCCCATGATCCAGTTTGAAGCAGATTTATAATTCCTGGTATCCTCACAAACCAGCTGGAAGTAGTTAACCATCTCCCTCGTTTCTGTTAATATGTTGGCATCATATTCGGGAAGTCCATAATCATTTATTAAGGAACTTGTCAGCTCCTGTGGTAATACTGGCATTTCCTTTCTTATACTTTCCAGCCACTCCTCAGAAACCAGTACAGGACTAAGATCAGGATCAGGGAAATAACGATAATCATTCAGTTCCTCTTTGGTTCGCATCCCAAAGGTCTTTCCATTACCAGCATTGAATGTCCTCGTTTCAGAAATAATCTCTTTCCCTTCTTTCAGGTTGCTTATCTGTCGCTTTATTTCATATTCAATGGCTTTCTGAACATTTCGAATAGAATTCATGTTCTTAATCTCCACCTTTTTACCCAAATGAGGATCATCCGCTCTTTTTACTGAAACGTTGGCATCACACCTTAATGATCCTTCCTCCATATTTCCATCACAGATCTCCAGGTATTGAACGATTTTTCTCACTTCAGCCATAACCAAACCTGCTTCTTCGGCAGAATGGATATCCGGTTCGGTAACGATCTCGATCAAAGGTACTCCTGCCCGGTTGAGGTCGACCAAGGTATCAGTACCTTCCTGATGCATCGACTTACCGGCATCTTCCTCAATATGCACCCTGTTCAATAAGACAGACCGCTTCTCTCCATTTGATTTCTTGATCTCAATAGATCCTCCGATACAAACCGGCGTTTTGTCCTGGGTAAGCTGATATCCTTTGGGGAGGTCAGGATAAAAATAATTCTTCCTGTCGAAGATCATGGAGCGGCTTATTTCACTACCGCAGGCAAAACCCATCTTTATCCCAAATTCGATCGCTTTTTTATTGGCTTTAGGTAAAATACCGGGATGTCCCAATGTTATCGTGCTTATCTGAGTATTGGGATCAGCACCAAATCGGGTGGAATCAGCAGCGAACATTTTACTCTGCGTGGATAATTGTGCGTGGATCTCTAAGCCAATAACCGGTATATACACTTTTGGAAATTTATTATATTTTCAACAAAAATATAAATTCTATGATAAATTTAAACAATAAAGATGTTAATGTTTTAAATTTATAAGTAAGAAGACGCTTTTTTTATTACATTCTCAATTCCGGAAGTATCTTTCCCTCCTGCGGTAGCATAAAAGGGTTGTCCCCCACCACCTCCTTTTATTTCTTTTGCCAGATCCTTTATAATTACATTTGCATCCAGTCCTTTATCTTTTACAAGGTTTTCTGAGATCATAACGGATAAAAGTGGTTTCCCATTGATATCAGCAGCCAGAACCAGGAACAGATCATCGACCTGGTCTTTTAGCTGGAACGAAAGTCTCTTCAGGGTCATGGCATCGGGCACATCGATTTTTTCGGCTATCAAATGGATGCCATTTACCTCTTTCACTTTATTCACCAACTCTCCCTTGAGGGAGGATGCTTTTTCGGCTTTTATCTTTTCGAGATCTTTCTGCAAGACATTACGTTCTTCTATCAATTGTTCCACCGCTTTTTCTACATCACTTGGGTATTTAAGTGATTCCTGAATAGAATGCAGCAATTTTAACTTTTCATCAATGTATTTTTCCGCGTTATAGCCGGTATATGCCTCGATTCTTCTCACCCCGGCCGCAATTGAACTTTCCGTGATGATTTTGAAGATTCCTATTTTCCCGGTGGCCGGGACATGGGTGCCTCCGCAAAGTTCGACAGAGTATTTGGGATCAAAAGTTATAACACGAACAGTATCACCATATTTCTCTCCAAAAAGGGCCATTGCCCCCATGCTCTTTGCTTCTTCTATTGGAACACCGCGTTTTTCATCTAAAGTTACATTCTCCCGTATTTTCTCATTCACAATTCTTTCCACCTCATCAATTTCTTCCTGGGTCATTTTTGCGTAATGAGAAAAGTCAAAGCGTAGTTCATGCTCATTTACCAGGGAACCCCTCTGCTGAACATGGTCACCCAATACCTTTCTTAGGGCAGCATGCATCAGGTGTGTGGCACTATGGTTGTTTTCCGTTGCCCTTCTTTTACTTTCATTGACCACACAGGTAAAAACAGCGTCAAGTTCCTGGGGCAATTTTTCTGTAATCTGTATGGTCAGTTCATTTTCTTTTTTAGTATCGATAATATACACCCTGTCACCATTTGATTGAATGTAGCCACGGTCACCTACTTGTCCCCCGCTCTCAGCATAGAATGGTGTTTTCTCAAGAACGATCTGATATTGAGTGGATTTTTTAGTTTTAACCTCCCTGTATCGTGCAATCTGGCTTTCAGCTACCAGTTGTTCATAACCCAGGAATTCAGATTTCTCAATATCCTTAAGAACGATCCAATCTCCTGATTCCTGTTCAGCAGCTTTTTTTGACCTTGATTTTTGAACCTCCATGGCTCTGGCAAAACCTTCCTCATCAATATCAATACCATTCTCGCGTGCAATCAAAGCCGTTAAATCCACTGGGAAACCAAATGTATCATACAATTCAAATACAACATCTCCTGGAATGATCTTCCCGTCCAGGTTCTTCTTAATATTCTCGAATCTTTTCAGACCAATTTCCAGGGTTCTGAGAAAGGCTGTTTCTTCTTCATATATTACCTTACTTATAAACTCCTTTTGAGCCTTAATTTCAGGAAAAATACTTTTAAATTGTTCTGCCAGTACCTCTAAAAGCGTATAAATGTGCGGTTCTACAAAATTCAAAAACGTAAATCCATAACGAACAGCACGTCGAAGGATCCTTCTAATGACATATCCTGCTTTATTGTTGGAAGGCAGTTGACCATCGGCGATAGCAAAAGCCACCGCTCTGACATGATCAGCAATTACCCTTAAAGCGATATCTGTTTTTTCATCCTTACCATAGGTAGTATTGGCATTCTTGGCAATATGCTGGATAAGAGGTTGAAAAACATCGGTATCATAATTCGATTTCTTACCCTGGACGGCCATCGCCAGCCGTTCAAAACCCATACCTGTATCGATATGCTTCTGGGGCAGGTTTTCAAGGTTTCCGTTTGCCAGGCGGTTAAATTGTATAAATACAAGATTCCATACCTCAATAACCAGTGGATGGTCATTATTCACCAGATCACGTCCGGGGATCTTTTTAACCTCAGATTCAGGTCTTAGATCAATATGGATCTCTGAACATGGACCACAAGGGCCTGTATCTCCCATTTCCCAGAAATTATCCTTTTTTGAACCGAAAAGGATACGGTCTGCAGGTATAATTTCTTTCCAGTATGAAAAAGCTTCTTCATCTTTTTGGAGGCCATCCGCAGGATCGCCTCCAAAAACGGAAGCATACATTCTTTCCTCAGGAAGCCCGTATCCTTCGGTAAGTAATTCCCAGGCCCACTGTATGGCTTCTTTTTTGAAATAATCCCCAAAAGACCAGTTCCCCAGCATTTCAAACATGGTATGATGGTA
>CBDUBA010000111.1:0-13918 GCA_965365275.1 uncultured Cyclobacteriaceae bacterium
GCATCCGATGCCAGTTGAAAACTGATCAGCATGCCATCTCCCATTTCCTTGATGAGTGTGCCGTTAAATTTTTCAATCAGTTGCTGATGTATCTCCCTGTTTTTGCGGAGAATTTCAAAGGCATGATCCTCATCGGAACCCATAAGGGTTGTATATCCGGCAATATCCGTAAACATTATGGCAGCTAAGCGGCGCTCTTGCATATCAGGACTCAAAAGTTATGAAGGAAATATTTCAAAAAGCCTGTTCAAAAAATGAATATCAGATTTCAATTCAATTTACTAAATATTAATGAAATTTAACGATAATCATAGTTCAATAAAGGCCTATTCGAGATCATTTTGTTCAGGTAATCAGCAAAAGGATCTCGGATATTGGGTTGTTCGATAATATAATTGTGTTGCTTATCATTTTCGCCAATGATCCATCGGCATCCCTTCTTCGCATCAAATTCCAACCAACCGGGATTTTCCGGTTGCAAATAGGCACCAAATCCTTCTACAGCGAAATACACCGTGACAATGTCCCAACTCGGCCGTTGATCATCCAGGGTTTTCTCTTCATAGTTCCAAAGCCAGCTTTCATAAGCCGTTCTGACAATATTTCCCTCCGGGCTTGTTTGTAATGATTTTCCAGTTAGGATATTTGTGCCGGCATTTATGAAAAAAATTGGTCTTGGGAAATGATTTACCAGGTATTCTGTGGATTCTGCCGTACCGTTAAAAAAGAAATTCCAGTCTTTCACAAAGTGTTGATCCGTATTGTTGGCCCGCAAAGCACCTAATGCGATCCAACGCCTGACTTTTTTTCTGGCCAGTTCAAAACCGGTAAGCGGTGAGATATCATCCGGTTCAGACACAAGAAGATCGTATAAGCCTTTGGTATGTCCGATGGTAATGTAATCTATACTGTTATCTTCCTCAATTAAAAGCAGTTTACGGTTGAGCCTGGTTTGTTCTTGAGCATCCGTATTGAATATTATTGAATTTTTGAATCTGGATGTATCTTTCGCCAACATTTCAGCATTCATCTTATCCACCGGGTCGCCCAGGTCATTTCCCCAATATGCGCCTATCGGGATCTCAGGCCGGCCATAGTAGATGTTGATCGCTTCAATCACACCGGCACCATATGGGACTTTCCCTGAACTGTATATGCAGCCAAGTATTTCGACTTTGCCGAGGTCAGCATATCGATGAAGCAAAGCCAGGGCGCCCACATCATCACAATCGGATCCCATATCCGTATCAATAATAACCTTGATGGGTTTCGACTGATCTGCATTGTCCCCGGATTGACAGGAACCCATCAAAAAAAAGCACAGCAGAGCATAAAATATGGATTTTATTTTCTTTGTTTTCTTATTCATTTTTGGTCTTTTATTTCCGTGTTTCATTCATTAGCCGGTTAACCAAATCCATATAAAACAATTTCATTGTCCCAAATGAGGAAGGTGCGGAATTGTTCAGAAAAATAATGGCTCCGCTTTTCTTCTCTGGATCAAAACATGTTACAGTGGCCACACCCGGATCTACCCCGGTGTGGGCCGGAAGCCTTGGATTGAGCAGGTAATATAACCAGTGATCAAATTCATTATAGTTCCATGATACCGCCTGATATTTGGCAACTCCGGGATACTGAATACGTAACATCTCCTCAATGGTCTCTTCCCGGACAAATGCCTTCCCATTGACCCTCCCTTTATTTAACATCAGTTTAAGGATCTCAGCATAGTCGCTTACAGTAGTCCTGATCTGCCCATCCGGGTAATCCGGATAACCATAATTCACCAGAACTTCATAGTAAGTTTCTTCTTTCTCATCTTCCAGTCTGTCATGTGGTCTGGCTATATTTTCATGGGGTATATCAGCCAGAAGCCAGTAGGTATTGGTCATGCCCAGCGGCATAAAAACTTCATTTTTCATGTATACGGAAAATGGTTCGCCGGTGATCCTTTCAATCAGAACCCCTGCCATTGCGTAACCCATATTGCAATACGCCAGATTCGAGCCGGGTTCATATTCAGCGAAATTTCTGTCCGGGTCATAATACTTACCTCCTTCAGTAAAGTAACTTTTTACAAATTCCTTAAGCGGAATAGGCGAATCTCCTCCTCCGCTATTCAACGTATACAAAGGTGTTAATATGTCCCAATTGTCCATAAGAGAGGATGTATGCGTTAACAACATGCGAATTGTTATAGCCTTTTCAGGATGGTTTGGATTAGAAATCTCAAAAGGAAGGTAATCATTTATATCATCATCCAGATCGATCCGGCCCTCATCATATAGTTTCATGATCCCCAAAGCGGTAATGGGTTTAGAGCATGAGGCAATCATAAAAACAGTACTGTCATTTATTTCTTCCCCGGTATTTATGTTTTTAAATCCGAGATTGCCAGTCCATGTTAATTCTCCATCCTGTATGGCAGCAGCCTGCAAACCTGTAAATCCAGCCTCCTCAAATTCCTTTCTGAAGTAATCGTCGATATCGTCCAGGTTGGAATTCGTACAAGTGGATAGCGTCATTAAGGTTACTAATGACAAAGAGATCCTTCTAAGGTTGTGATTCATGTATTCAGATTTTTATTGTGAGTCTGTGCATATGTATCTTCTTCATTAATGTTGGCCAATAATAATAAACTTCAAAAATTTCACACAATGATTTTTATGACTGGATCTTTTTTAATGCGGAAATTGAATAGAGCATGGGTATTTTTCCTTCCAATCCCCTGATTTGAAATTTTTCGTCTTCAATCTCAATCGTATTATAAAAACAATCATATGGAGAATAATCATATTCCTGAAAGCTCTCGATGATCATTCCTTTTTGCAATAAGGCCTCGATAACAGTGCTTAAGCCATGGTTCCATGAAATGGATCTGTTTTTTATATCAGCATCCCGGTTGGCATAGCTACCTTCCAGTTCTTCAATGATTGGATCAGAATCAGAATATTTATATATAATCTCTTTGAAGTGATCATCGAACATCCAAACGACGGGGTGAAATTCCACCATGATGAATATGCCACCTGGCTTAAGAAAATGTTGTACCACCTCAGCCCATTTGTTCATATCAGGCAGCCAGCCGACTGTTCCATAAGAAGTAAAAACAATATCGAATTGTTTATTCAGGTTCTTCGGCAGACTATATACATCGCTTAGAATAAAATCAACATTTGTTCCGGATTTTTCATTCAATTCCCTTGCCTGTTTGATTGACTCATCAGACAAATCAATCCCGGTAACCCTGGCACCCCGTCTGGCCATGGAAATGCTGTCCATCCCGAAATGGCATTGCAGATGAAGGACACTTTGGCCGGAGATATCCCCTAGCAGTTCTATCTCAATTTCGTTCAGGCTATCCTTACCTTTGAGGAAGGAAACTACATCATAGAAATCTGACTGATAATGTACCCTTGTTTTATCATTCCAAAGCTTTCTGTTTATTTTCAGATAGTCCATTTAGATGTGATTTTATATATTAATTTCTATTTAGGGAGGTAAAACAAGGAATATTATTTAAATGTATTAACGGGATCTTCGTCTGTAGGTCCTTGTTGCCTTTAATCCCAGCACCCCCAGAAGACCACGCATAGCTTCGCGTGCAATTGTTCTGGTTACTGAACTATCCAGTATTTGCTCAAAAGCCGATTTGGTTTTTCGGGACCTCCTTCCGGATCTTTCCTTCTTAGAGTGTATTTCCTGGTCCATTTCTAACTCACGTGCTTGTATTCGCTCAATTTTCTCTAGCAATATTTCATAAGCGCTTTCTCTATCAACATCCCTATTGTATTCCTTTATCAATTCAGAAGTTTTTAGTATCGCACCTATTTCATGATCCATGAGAACACTCATCCTGGAATAGGGTGGTCGCATCAAAGTATGCACCAGTTCAGTGGGTCTGCCTTTTTCATCAAGAGTACTGATCAAGGCTTCTCCTATCCCCAAAGTAGTAATCAATTCATCTACATCGTAAAAGTCAGTTATAGGATAATTTTCAGCCGCAGTTTTTATGGCTTTACGATCACGAGCAGTAAAAGCCCTTAGAGCGTGTTGTACTTTGGTACCAAGTTGTGCTAATACAGCTGCAGGGATATCATTTGGAGATTGGGTTACAAAGAATATACCAACTCCCTTTGAGCGAATGAGTTTAACCGTCATTTCCAATTGGTCGATCAGGTATTGTGAAGCATTTTTGAATAGCAGATGTGCTTCATCAATAAAAACAACTAATTCTGGTTTATCAGAATCACCTTGTTCCGGCATTTTTTGAAAAAGTTCGGCAATCAGGCAAAGAATAAAAGTACTGAACAGGCCAGGCTTATTTTGCATATCAGTAAGCCTGATTATATTGATTATTCCCTCTCCGGAATTATTATTTCGCATCAAATCAAAAACTTCAAAAGAAGGTTCACCAAAGATCTCATCGGCATTCTGTTGTTCCAATCTGACGATACTTCTCATGATCGCTCCAGCAGAATTGGAATGAATATATCCATATTCTTTTAAAAATTCCTCCTTTCCTTCATTTTGGACATATTTGATGACACTTTTCAGATCCTTAAGATCAAGCAGAGGTAGGTTCCTGTCATCACAGAATTTAAAGATCATGGTTAATACACCACTCTGATTGTCATTTATCCCTAATACTTTGGATAAAAGTACGGGGCCGTACTCGGATATCGTTGCTCTCAATTTTGCCCCTGGTTCTTCTGAGATACTTAGAAATTCAATGGGGAATCCTCTGCCTTCCCATTCCATTCCAATCATTTTTGCCCGGTAATCAATAATCTTGTTACTCGTTCCTGCAGCCCCAAGCCCGCTTAGATCTCCTTTTATATCCATTACTAGTACAGGTATTCCCGCTTTTGATAGGCTTTCAGTTATTACCTGAAGAGATTTGGTTTTACCTGTCCCTGTAGCTCCTGCGATTAAACCATGCCGGTTCATTGTTTTTAGTGGGAATTTAACCTGACATTTAGTATTATAGTCTTGTCCATTTACTGCCGATCCAATTAATATGGAATCTCCCTTAAATTGATAGGCAGCAGTAATTTTTTCCTTGAATATATCTGTTGACATAGGTGTCTGAATTTCTTGAAATGAAAATGAAATTTCGGGCTTTAAGCTGATAAAGCCAAAAAGAATTAAAAAAAGCTGTCCCGGTTAAAATGTGACAGCTTTAATTTGACAGGTCTTGTAATTTATTTTTTGAGCAGGTCCCTTATTTCTGTAAGTAATACCTCCTCTTTAGTTGGGCCCGGAGGAGGGGGAGGAGGAGCTGCCTCTTCTTTTTTCTTCATGCTGTTCATGCCTTTGATCACCATAAAAATGGCAAAAGCGATGATGATAAAATCAACTGCCGTTTGGATAAAAGTACCATAATTGATGGAAACAGCTTCAGCGGTTACTGTACCTGCTGCATCAACCACTGCATCTTTGATAGTGATTTTTAAAGCCGTGAAATCCACACCCCCGATTAACAAACCCAGGGGAGGCATGATCACATCAGCCACGAAAGAGGATACTATTTTTCCAAATGCACCTCCAATAACAATACCTACGGCCATGTCGACTACATTCCCGCGCATGGCAAATTCTTTAAACTCTTTAAACATACTCATAGTAATATAAGGTTAGGTGACATCACAAAATAGGAATTTATTGGTTTCAATCCTCAAATTGTCCAATAATATTTTTAAGTTATATATGCTCACTCTGGGGTGATTCCTTATTTACTAACATTGAAAATATGATCTGCTGCCATCACCAGGAACATATAGTTTGTTGAACCGCCTCCCATTACATATTCTGTCTGTTGCCAGAAGAAGGGCCATACTTTCATTTCGGGTAGGTCTGGTCTGATCAGGGCCGTTCCCGAGGCAACCCCCCCCGGTATGAACGACCAGTCAACCCGGTTGGTTCCATAGGCCACAAGGACTGATTGAGATCCAATTCCTGATGCGAATGAGGATGTGTTAATGCCCGGGTGTACACCAAGGACAAAATTCAAAGAATTCAGAAAAAAGTCGGTATTGCATAACTCCGGCCATCCTTTGTAAAAGAAGTATTGCTCTACGCCGAATCGCTGAATATTCCACCCGGCACCCCATATATTTGGCTTGTAGGGAACGCCATAAGGTGAATCACTGCTTTGTTCCAGTTTTAGTTTCTGCTGGTATGCTGCAACCGCTTCATTCATGGCTTTAAGGAATTTCTTGTTTTTGATTTCAGTAAGAGCATGCCCTACTGCCCAACCACAACGGTCTATTTGTTTTATGATTTCTTCCTGTAAATCAATTAAAGCATCGGCATATTTCTCATCTTTCGTTGTGATCAACAGTTCGGAAAGTGCAATTACCTGTGAGCTTAGGGTGCCCTCACTAAGCTCAGCCTGTTCATACAGCACTATCGCTACTTCAAGTGCCTCAGCAGCAAGTCCCGGGTTGCTGGGGGCAAGCACTCTTGAGGCTGCCGCAAGACCTGCTGCAACTTGTAATTCCCTTCTTGGATTCTGCTCTGTAAACACCCACCGGTCATCCATAAGGGAGGATTCAGTTCCTGTCTTTTCATCCTCACCCAGGTTTGGATTATACACCAGGTTATCTGTCATCGAGGCAGCATCACCCAGCATAACATATTGCCTTAATGTCGGGCAGATGATCCCCCGGTATAATCTTCCAAGTGACCTGTATCCTCCCAGGACGGCATCCAGACCATGCTCGATCTGTTGTATGGCATCGGATTTCCCATCCGGTACATGGATCTCTACAAGTCTTTCTGCAGGATCGATCATGGTAGCATCATAATCCAGGCCAAATTCTTCGATCATAAGTGCCAGTTTCCAAACGGTCCCGATTTGGGATTCCACCCGCAGGTCATAGTCGCCTGCATCATGCCATCCTCCTTTGTTAATGCCTGCTACAGCTTCATATGGCTTATATTTTGTTAGTGTCGATGGTCCTTGTCTATACCCGTCAAAATGGTTTAGATCTGTAGGAGCCATAAGGGCATCATCAAGATGACAGTAGTCATGCCATACCCTGTATTTCTCATTAATACGCATGTGGCACATCATTACAGGGAGATAATATTCAATGACAGGCTGCCAGGCATGTCGCGAATACACTTCCGGATCAATTTTGAAGGCATGTGATTTCGAATCACCTGATTCAAATACATACATGCCCGGATCATTTATGCTGGTAAAATCAGCAGTAAGGTATTTGTATCGCAGGAAGGTTCCCCATACATCGGGCTCAAACGATTGAACCAACTCCCTGCCTGTCTCACTCAGTTTATATAAATTCAACTTGTCAGAATTCTGATCGAGGGGATCCATTTCGATGATTGCTTTTTTGATCTGTTCTGGATGATAGCCCAACTGGGATACCTGTATAACAGGGGTATAAGTCCAGCCTTCCACTACATTGGGAGTTATCGTCCATTGGATAACGTCTTCCTTCACACCCCCCGGCAACAGTTCCCGGACTACATACCAGCCGTTGTTATGGTTCGTACGTCCATCCCTAAGCTCTAGTTCCCCTGTATTGGACTGGATATTAACCCTTTGCAGATCGTTTTCCGGAGCGATCACGAGCTTTTTACCTTTAGCAAAGGGTTTGGCCAGGATCTCCCCATTTTCGTTTCCGACAGGGCCATTAGGCTGTGTATGAAATATGCCTGAATGGCCGTCCATAAGCCATGATTTACCAAACAGATCGCCTGGGAATAATTCAAGGTTAAAACCAACTTTCCCTACCCATTCCGCAGGTAAAGGTTCTTCCAGCTGAACTTTAATCTCAAAACTGCTTCCTTCCAGTGCTTTTACTTCAACATCATAAATAAAGGTGAAATCAGGGTATTCAATGGGATTAAAACCCTTCCTGTTCTTGCTGCTGTCAGGGTACCACATTTTTTGTGATATCAATCCGGCTTCCCGGTCAATGATCTGACCTCCTCCTTTTGGTACGGGTGACCATTGGCCGGGGGAAGCCTCTAGCCGCAGATCGCCGTTCGCAGCCACCCTGATGCCATGCTGGATGATTGTTACACCCGTCTGATGTCCATCCGGATAGAAATCACTGAACACGGTCACATTCAATCCCTGCATTTCAAAATATCCCTTATCATTGATTTGAAGGGATCTCTGAGCCAATGAATCTAAACATAAAATTAACAATAGTGCAAGTAAAAAAGTCTTGTTCATGAGGTAAGAATTTATAAAAGAAAAATGAAATGTAATTATACTAAAAATGCATTAATCAATTGCAGACTATGGTAAAAAGTCATCGGAAAATCAATAATACTTGATTGCAGATTAAGATATTTTGTCCGATGTAAAACATATGATATACTTCAACTTTACTTTAATCGTTAAATTTTATAACTTAATAATGATATTATCTTATTACAGACTCAAAACAAAATCATGAAAAAGCTATTTATACTGACACTTGCACTTTGTTTATCGTATGCGTCATTCGCCCAGGATGGTGGAGGGCTCGATAACAGATTTTACTTCCGGGGCGGATTTTCAAACCCTACGGACGCCTATTTAGGATATAAGAATACACCATTCCAGGAACTCATTAGCAAAAAAGGCTATGTATTCGAATTAGGGTCAATTTTTATGCTAAATAACCTGGATCTCGCGGATGGTTTGCGTTTGGGTATAAACGTGGATTATGCTGAGATAACATATCATAAGTTCATGTATGAAGATCTTTTCGAGTATATTGATTTATATATGGGTCAGGTTTCCTCAAAAGTGGGACCCAGCTTGTCTTTTAGCCCTGTAAACAGGCTGGTTTTCGATGGTTTCTTCAAACTTAAGATCCCCTGGGTAGCGTTTGGCTATTTTGATGCCCCTGATGATCCTGACCTGCATGAAAGCTATTATCTTGGTGCCATTGACATAGGATTTTCAACCGGTATAAACATAAGATATGGTGTCCTGATGGTAGGATTTGATTATTCCAACAATAATATGAAGATGAATAGTGATGAGGATTCTAATGAATATCTTGGTAACTTTCTAGATCCATCGGACACAGGCGATAAAACGAAATTCGCATATATGAATTTCACCATTGGCCTTAATTTTTAGAGATAAGAACGGAAAAGACTTTAAAGCAGAATCTTCTTCAGGAGAAAATTGTTAAATCAGGATCTCTGATATAGTTAGAATTCAATCCATTTGCTAAGTATTTTTTATGTCTTCTGTTTATGCTAAGGCTGAGGCCAAATACTATATATTTTAATAATTTTGTGTAGATGCTGGCAAAAATGAGGGTAATAGAGAGATTCAAAAATTGTACATTCTGTTTTGTGCTGTTATTGACCGCTGCTTGTAAACAAGAAACTGTCGAACCAGATCCTGTTGTTCCAACTTTTATCGCGGGGCATGAAATTGCACTTGAAGATGTTTTAAGAAGTATTCCTGAAGAATATATTACCAAAGCCCGCGATCAGTTTCATGTAGCGTACCAGCACACATCTCATGGTACGCATGTAAGTTATGGGATATTCGGACTTCCAGATTATAAGTCAGGGGACGAGGCATTGTTTGCAGTATCCAATAATGATCTTCAACCCGGGAAACTGGACTTCCGGGATTATGCTCTGGCAGGACATGCACCTCCCGGAGTTGATGCAGCGGACCTGAGTCGTGATGAAACAGCTTTTATTCAGACAACCAGGAACTTTCTGGATGATCCTGACAATGCTGAGATCAATGTGGTTATGTGGGCATGGTGTAATATTGCCGGTCATGACGTAGAAGGCAGTTATCTCGCCGGGATGGACTCTCTTATCAATGAATATGGCCCCGGTGGAAAAATGATTGGATCAGGACTGGGCCAGCGAGTTAATCCTGTTCAGTTTATATTCATGACAGGGCATGCAAACCAGAACGCCAATGCAGGAGTTGGAAATCCTGAAAACCAGGCGGATGTAATTCTGGAATATTGTAGAAATAAAAATCAATTCTGCCTGGATTATTATGGGATTGACAGCCATTGTATGGCAGGAAAATACTGGCCGGATGCCGGTGATAATGGGAATTCCGATAGTTACGGAGGCAATTACTACGAGGACTGGCAAAGTAATACCACCCTTGGAGTTACCTATTATGAAAATAAAAATGCACCCGGAGGCTCAGTTACCTATGGGGCTCATAATACCCAGCACATAACAGCCAATCGCAAAGCCTATGCCTTCTGGTGGATCCTCGCCCGTATGGCAGGATGGGAAGGTACTTGAACCATAAATTGTTATCTTTGTGGGAATTATATTTTTGTAATTCCAAATAAAGTATACTATCATTGGAGTGCAAATCAAGGTTAATATTGATTTAAGATTGGCAGACTATAGGAATAATAGGGAAAATTTAACCTTTATTTATAATCATCATTTACAAAAACTTCACCTGTTATCACCTCTGTTATTACTTCAATAATTTTTGAAGAAACTGATTATGAGAAGTAATTTTTACTAAAGAACATAATATGAAGGTATTTTTGATATATGTGCGGGATGAGGATTTTTATCACATCTTACCCGACCGACTCAATAAAAACAAGGATGATGGCAAATTAAAGGTAATGGCTTTCCCGCCCCTGGGGATCCAGACGCTTGCTCCAGTGCTGAGAAAGCATGGTCACGAGGTCAGGATGTTTGATACCTGCCACCCTGAAATGAAGCAAGAGCATATTGCGAAGGCACTGAATGAGGATAAACCTGATGTCATAGCTTTGTCTTTCTTGTCTACAACCTCGTACAGATTGCTGAAAAGCATGGCCAAAAGATTAAAAACGGAGAATCCTGATATTCCGATAATTATCGGAGGGGCTTTTGCAACCAATAATGCATCTCAGATTTTGGAGGATTGTCAGTACGTCGATTGTGTAGGGCCTGGTGAAGGAGAGGAATTATTACCAGATTATCTGGAGAATATTAGTAATCCCGAGGCGGTCGATGGACTGGTATGGAGAAATGGCAAGGATGTGGTGGTCAATAAACCTAGACCTATGATCCGTGACCTGGACCAGTTCCCATACCCGGACCGGCAAACGCTTCCAATCGAATATATTGAATCTCTTCCTCTAGATATACCTGCTGTAGTATCCATGGAAAAGTGGTGCACCATACAGACTTCCCGGGGTTGCCCTTATAAATGTATTTATTGTGATATTCCAAATCTGAACCAGGGGAAATGGCGATTTCGTTCACCTGAGCATGTACTTGGAGAGATGCAGGAACTGAGCGATCAGGGATACAAATCCATCTATCTTACCGATGATCATTTCCTGCTTAAAAATAAACGGATCCAGGCAATATGCGACGGGATCGTAGAAAGGGATCTGAAGTTCAAATGGGGTTGTGAAGGCCGGGTTGATTCGGTAGGTATTCAGATGTTACCCTATTTAACCAAGTCAAATTGTAATTTTCTGGCTTTTGGTGTGGAATCGGGATCACAGAAGGTCCTTGATAGACTGAAGAAAGACCAGACCCTGGAACAGGTAAAATATGCCATCGATGAGGCGAAAAGACAAGGTATAGAAAAAGTACACGGCTTCTTTGTAGTTGGATGCCCGGATGAGACCGAGGAGGAGATCATGGAAAGTTTCCGATTTGCCTCAAAACTGAGCCTCGATTCCTTTGGTTTTAACCGCTTGTGTGTATACCGGGGTACACCATTATGGTCGGAGTATGTATCCCGTGGACTCATTGACGATAAAAAGGACTGGGATAAATGGTTCAGGTGCTCGGAGGTTGATCCTACTGTTCTGCCGGCAGATGTAGTGCATGATACGCGTAAGAAAGGATATAAATTACTGTTTAAGATTTTGATATTCAGGCATCCCATAAGAACCTATAGGCTGGTAAGAGGGTTCAGTAAATTTATGCGATTCTCAGACGTAATGCGCCTTATCCTGAGTCCGTTCAGGAAGATCAATCATTCCAAAACTCAGAAACTGACAGATCAGGAATTGGAAATACAGGATTTGAGAAAGGCTTCCTGATCAAATCTTCTCAGATCATTTATTTAAGCTGAGTACCTGCCCAGCCTCTGTCAGGATTTTGCTCAAGGCTTCGTAATCCACATCCTGTACCGGCACCTTAGCGTCAATAGCCAGTCCTGCTGCCGCAGCAGCAGATTGTCCAAGGATCATAAATACGGGTTCCATCCGGATTGAGCCAAATGCAATATGTGAACTGGAAACACAAACAGGTACCAGCAGATTATCGCATTCGTCTCTTTTGGGGACCAGGGCATCATAAGAGATCTGGTAGGGATGGGGTGGGTGAACACCAATGTCACCCTCATTCTGCACAAAGCCATCCGGTTTTACGTACCGCTGAATATTATGAGAATCGAGGGTATAGGATCCCATCCCGACAGGTTTCGGAACCTCTCTTTTCCCCAGGACTTCATGTTCAGTCATTATCAGGGGCCCAATCATCCTTCTGGACTCACGGACATATATCTGGTGCGGCCAGTTCCCGTTATCTGTAAATTCATCTTTAGCCAGGCCCCATCTTTGCATCTCGTTCTGTATATCCTCAGGAACTCTGGGATCATTTGCAATAAAATACATCAGGCCCTTCTGGTAGGTCTCATGCTCTTTTATGATCTCCCTTCTTCTTTCATAGCTGGCTTCGGGATAATCATAGTTCATGCCAATGTAATCTGTACTGAAAGGCCCATGGTTGTTGGTGTCCGTTTTTCTGTTGGGTATCGGATCGAATTTCTGAAAATAGTCTTTTCTACCGGTATCGAATACCCGGATAAGAAGCTCATATTGCATGGGATCATAACCCTCCGGCTTCTGAAATTCCACCCGGTTATCCGGATGGTTGCTGAGGCACATCCGGAAACAATAAGCCTGGACGCGGTCATCCCCTTCTCCAAACTCTCCAGGGTCTTCTGCAGAGATCAGGGGTAATAATCCACTCGATGGATCTCCTGGAATTACATAAGGGCTGATATCCGATTTAAAATGATGGGCATGGTGAAGCACTCCTGTCTGTATGCCGTTCCATTCTTCATCATACACACTGTTGGCTTCCCTGCCTACATGATAGCTTACACCTGATGAAGCCATCAGGTCACCTTCATAGGTAGCATCAATAAACATCTGGCCGCCAAATGTCTTTCCACTCAAGGTGTTGAAACTAATGATTTTCCCACCTTCAGCAAGTACACCATCCTCCCTGTTCAGCCATTCATCACGATGGATCTCAATTTCAAATTCCTCAACAAGATCTTCAAATACCTGTTCCGCAGCATGAGGTTCAAATATCCACATGGTACGGGCTTCACCATCGATCGCAGGGGTTCCCTGTCCGCGGTTCCCATATTCTTCTTTAGATTGCCATATCCAGTTTTCAGGATTGTCATAATGCAGATAGATGCGGTGATAAAAATTCCGAGCCAGGCCCCCGATTACTTCCTTATTTCCGGTGTCAGTCCATCCCAATCCTCCGGCTGTCAGTCCTCCGAGGTGTATGTCCGGGGATACTACAATAACGGATTTACCCATTTTCTTAGCCTGTACCGCGGAGATGATAGCAGCGGAAGTACCACCATAAATGATGATATCAGCATAGTAAACATTAGGTTGGTCATTATTGTTGTTGTTGCAGGCAATCAATGAAAATGCCAGCGCAGTTAAAATCAAATATTGACGGATGATCATTGTACAAGTGTTTAAAATTGAAAGTTGAAGATTTAGCAATACACTTCCAAAAAACGGGCAATTTATTTAAGCTGTTTTTTTATTTTCAGTTATTTATATTTACCTTTCGGATAACTTACTACCAAGGTCTGATTGAATTTATAGCACTATTAAACATGATTTTGCGTTATTAAACGTGAATTGTGAAATACTATGGTCAATAAAATGAAAGC
>CBDUBA010000112.1:0-13772 GCA_965365275.1 uncultured Cyclobacteriaceae bacterium
TTCCCACCCCGGAAAAGGAATTCTTTTCCTCGGAGATACAGATCATACGCTTCCGGATTGCCGGTTGGAATTCTGGTAATCAATTCTCGTTCTTTAGGGGTGATAATTGCTTTCATTTGTCCGGCGACCGACTCAGCTATTTCGGTTTGAAGGTCGAACAGATGATCAACCTGGCGGGTAAATGATTCAGCCCAAATATGATCATCTTCTTCGATGCTGATAAGCTCAGCATGAAACCTGATTATATCGCCTTGTCTTTGCAGTGTACCTTCCAGTAAATAGTTTACGTTCAACTCCCCGGCTATTTCCCGGAGAGTAATTTCTGAATCCCTGAATTTTTCGGTGGATGTGCTTGCAGATACACGCAGATCATGGACTTTAGCCAGGTGATTCCTGATCTCTACCATCATGCCATTCGCCAGATAAATATTCGAAGAATCCCCAGTCATATTATCGAATGGCATTACGGCAATAGACCGATCCTGCTCTATTGTTGATAAGGGATAGAGCTTCCAGATCAAAATTGCTGCGACCGATAGGCCAAATACCCCAATCAACGAATAAATCAGGTTCTTTATCCAATATTTTTTATCTCTGACAGGTTTTTCCAGAAGCTCATCATCGGAACTAATGATCTGGTACACCTTTATGACCTCATCGACATTCTTATAGGATCTTTCATCGATAAACCTGGACCGGATTTCTTTTTTATTTTTTACATTCCGGTAGACGGAATCCGATACGTAGATATTCCCTTTTCTGGCATCAGCCTGAAGCCTGGAAGAGATGTTGACTCCATCACCAAAGACATCATTCCCCTCAAAAGTCACCTCACCATCGTGAATGCCCACTTTCAAAGGGATTTGTGCAGCCTTACAAGCTAATTGGATCTCTACAGCACATTTAACGGCATCAGAAGGCAGGTTGAAACTGAGCAGCATACCATCACCCATTTCTTTAATGAGTTTACCGCCATATTTTTTTGCCAGATCCTGGTGAATGGTCCTGTTCCTACGCAAGATATCGAATGCCCGATCCTCGTCGGATCCCATCAGAGCTGTATACCCAGCAATGTCAGTAAACATGATGGTGACATGTTTTCGAATAACTGAGGGTTGATCTGAATCTGCAGGCATGTTGAATTGTTTAAAAAGTATACCTTCTCCTCAACCTGAACAATAAATAAAAATACGAATTCTCACTGAGAATTTCTATATAAGGTATCAATATTGGAAATCTGCGAAATATTATTATTATGGAGTTCAAATAGTATAATAACCAACAACAACATGTATAAAAATCTTTATTAAAAGTTCGACTCTAACAATTTTGGATCATAGATCAGTATAATTTAATATCCAGGATTCTGGTGCAAAGTCTCCTCACTTATATCAATTTCATCCTGGGGAATCGGAAAGCGGATATGATGGTCTTCAAAGGCTGCGTTCTGCAAATAGGTGCGTTTAATACTTTCCTTCTCCACATAAGCGTTCAATGTGGATTTGGCAATGCCCCATTTTTTCAGATCCCAGAATCGATGCCCTTCCAGGGCCATTTCAAGCCTTCTCTCAAATTGGATTGCTTCTCTAGCTCCATCCTGCGTTTGGAATGGATCTGATGCGCCCCCAGTAGGATATCTGGAGATTACATAATTTGCAGCATGGTTCCCCTGATCATCTTTAACCCAATACTGGGGAAAGTCTGACATACGTCCCCGTATTATATTTACCAATTCCCTTGCCCGATCCAGATTACCTTCCTCAACTTCACAATCGGCGGCCATTAATAACAAGTCTGCATAGCGGATTATGCTATAATTATTGGCAGTAAAATGGCCCCAGCCAGCATCATACAAGTCAGTATTTGACATATAATGTGAATGTTTCAATGCATGATATGGACCGGCATAGAAGTTGGGATCTCTTATCCAATCCTTTCCCGGATGAATTCCCCAGTCAAGATATGGCAACCCTCTTCTGGCTACTGTCCAGTCAAGGCGGGGATCAAGCGGCCTGGTATCCGGAGTGAATGGATCTTCGGAAGATAAACCTTCATCATTGATTACATCGGTTTCATTAAAATCAAGACCAAATGTATTTAAAAAAGGCAATCCGGCAATTACTCCTCCTTCTAAACCATCCGTTGTCTTGAAAGCGTTAACAAGGTTTTGGGAAGGGTGAAAAAAATCAAAACCGGGACTATTGATTGTTAAAGCAACTGGAAAATTTAATTGCTCCCCCACATTCCCGTTGGCAGCATGTCCTGCATCATATACTGCAGCCTGGTATTGAAAAATAGATTCGGAATTATTATCGCCCTCAGCCCTGAAATTATCATGGAAATTATCTGGCAAAGAGAATATGTTACTATTAATGACCTCGTTAAACAATGCAAGTGCTGCTGCATGATCTCCTTGATACCATTTAATTTTTCCCATAATAGCTATAGCTGGGGATTTATAAGCGCAACCCTTATACCCATTTCTGGGCTCATCAGGTAGAATGTCTATGGCATTTTGAATATCTTCCTCTACTTTATCCCAGGGAATATAACCATCACCTTCTAAATCTTTCCAGGGTAAGTCACCTGCGTTATTGGTAGTTCCTGTTGGCCGGTTTTCGACGAATGGTGATTCCAGTGTTACGGATTCGTCAACAAATGGAATAAAATCCCACATTTTGATTGCTTCTAAGTGATAAAAACCTCTTAGAAACCTGGCTTCAGCCTTAAATTGAGTAGCAATTTCAGACTCTATCGTATTTCTTTCAATAGCAAGATCGGCGACTCTAAGCACATCATTGCATCTTGAAATGGCATCGTATACTGCTTTCCACTTAGTCAAAAAATACGAATTACTTGGATCTATATTATATTGTTCTAATAATGAAATTTCTTCCTGGTCTGTATGATCGGAACCCTTATAGGCATCGTCGGCAAATACATCTCCATATATCCAGTTTGTAACAGAACCAGCCCATGGGGGCCAAAGTCCGGCAATTCCATCTAGTTCTCCATAAGCACCAATTAATAAACTTTCTACTCCTTTTTCATTGATGAGATTGTCCTGATATAAAACGCCCATTGGTTCTTTTTCAAGAAATTGTTCGCTACATGAAAAGATCAGGAATGTTGTACTCAAAACAGCTATTATTCTATATGAAATTTCTTTTTTCATTTCCATTTTTTAATATTAAAGAGTGATGATTAATCCAAGTAAAAATGATTTTGGGGTTGGATATTGCCCTCCATCATATCCAAGTGTAAAATCATTAACGAAATCATAATCTTCTGATGGCATACGCGTAATCCCCGGATCCATGCCCAGGTAATTTGTCAGGGTGAATAAATTATTGGCCTGTAAATAAATCCGGAATCGTTCAATAGACTTCCAGGAGGATACGTTAAAATCATAACCCAAGATCAATTGACTAAGCCTGATAAATGATCCATCTTCGATGTAAAAGGATATCTCTGGATAATATTCCATAGGGGCATTCTCAATTGTTTCGGCATTAACCTGCGGTAATTCAGCATAACGGTCAAGGACACCCGGCATTCCCCATGACTTCAGTATTCTTTTACTAAATTGATGATTTTCAATGTAAGTCTGGTAAAGCAAATCAGTATTTGCCTTTGTAGCATTAAATAGTTCATTGCCATATGACCCATACCAGAATAGATCCAGTGATAATCCTTTATATCTGAATTTCATAGGAACCCCAAAAGTAAAATCAGGATGAGGTGATCCCAGAATTTTCCTATCATCCAGTCGTGGAGTATTGAATTCAATAGAATCGTTTCCATTTACATCTTCAAACTTCCATCTACCCGGCGCAGCACCCTGCTGCCAGGCATGCCTGTCTACATCTTGTTGGGTTTGGAATATGCCGGTAATATTCATTCCAAAAAATGAGCTGATGGGTTGACCTTCCATGGTTACATTGGTACCCGGATTGTCAAAGATCCAGCCACCATAAAAGATCTTGTCTGGTTTGTATAGTTTTGTTACCTCATTTTTATAATGTGTGAAGTAGATCCCCATTTGCCAGGCAAAATCTTTGTCAGGGGCACTTTGATAATTTATCGAAAAATCAATTCCTGTATTTTTCATTTCACCAATGTTATCATAAGGCTCTGCTGCCTGGCCGATAAGTGCATTGGGCTCGACCTGCATTAACATATCCCTTGTGCCCCGGGTATACCAGTCTAATGTCAATGTAAAACGATTGTCAAATAAAGAAAGATCGATACCTGCATTTATAATGGTATTTGTTTCCCATTTTGTATTCGGATTACCAAATATTGCAGATGCAAGACCAACTACAGTTTGATTTTGGGCTCCGGTTATCGAGTAGGAGTCTGTAAATATATTCGCCCCATAGGTACTTTGAATTCTATAATTTCCTATGTTCTGATTTCCCGTTTGACCCCAGCCAAATCTGAATTTAAGATCATTTATAAAACCTGCACTGCGCATAAAATTCTCCCCGGACAATCTCCATGCAGCACTGAAAGCTGGGAATACAGCGTATTTATTTCCTGATCCGAATCTTGAAGATCCGTCTCTGCGGACCGTTCCGCTCAGGATATATTTACCTCTGAAGTTATAATCGACTTTTGCGAATATTGAAAACATCGACCACTCACTGCTGTTCCCATCAGTGTATGGATTTTGTTCACCCACATCAAGCTGTCGATAAGATAGATCATCCGAGTAAAATTCTTCTTTTCGGCCGCTGAACCAGGTCGTTTTATCGTCTATGGCCTCTGTGCCCAGCAGAACCTCCAGATTATGCCTTTCAGTAAAAGTTCTAGAATAGATCAGTGTATTGTACCAGGTCCAGTTGAAGCTGTTATTACTTCTTTGAGATAAACTATTCCTGCTGGAGCCAGCATTCTCTGGTTCCGTTGGACTAAACCATTTATTTTCAAAGGTGACTTTAAGATTCGGGCTGAAGCTGGTTTTAAAAGTCAGGCCTTTGAGTATATCGTATTCTAAAAAGAAAGACCCAAGTATTCGTAAATAGTCATTAAAATTATCTTTATCTCTTTCCATTCCAGCAATAGGATTGCTCGATCCTATCCGGGCAGGTTTATTCCCCGTATAATTACCTGCTATATCGTAAACAGGTTGAATCTCACAAATACCCATAAATCCACTTCCCCCTGCCTGATCATGGTGATAAGATAGACCTAAGTTTTCTCCAATACGAAGCCGGTTTTTTATATTGAATAATGTATTTACACGAAGTGTATATTTGTTATAACCACCATGTAAAAAGATGTCATCCTGATCAAAATAGCCAAAAGTAAGTGCAAACTGACCTTTCTCCGATCCGCTTGTCAGGGTAAGGTTGTAGTTCTGGATCAAGGCTGGTTGGAAAACCTGGCCAGCCCAGTTTGTGCCTTCCTTGTTTGCCCTGGTATAGGCCTTGTCGAGGGACTCAAAATCGTATCCGGATTCGTCCAGGGGCCCCTGATGTTCAATAGAGTAACCCGCAGGGATAATATAATCAGGCAAGCCCCACTCAACGAAATTTCCCAGACTATCATATAAAGAATATTGTTCATGGTTGTCAAGTGGCAGGCCAGCGTTCTCATATGCCATTCTAACAACATCCGCCACTTCTGAAGGGGTACACATTTCCGGGTAGTTATTGACATATTGAACCCCCACAAAGCCCTCAAATGTTATATTCGTTTTATCATTTCCCTTCCCTTTTTTTGTGGTGAGAATAATAACCCCATTCGCTGCCCGCGCCCCATAGATAGACGCTGCAGAAGCATCCTTCAGGACTTGTACGGATTCGACATCATATGGATTCAACACTTCAACTGTGGCCTGATCGGCCGGGGCACCATCTACGATATATAATGGATCATTATCGTTAATGGTACTGTATCCCCTGATTCTGACAGTTACAGGGGCTCCCGGTTCCCCTGAGTTTGTTACAGTTACCCCAGCAGCACGGCCCTGAAGCTGCGCGGCTACATTGCTGGTAGGTACAGTTTTAGCAGATTCAACATCCACTACATCAATGGCTCCTGAAAAATTCTTAACTGCTTGAGTGGCGTATCCTGTTACGACAACTTCTTCCATTTGAGTTGCATCCGAATACATTATAACATCGATTACTGATCGGTTACCTACAACTTCAGATATCGTTTTATACCCGACAGAGGAAAATACAAGTGTTGTTTCTGCCTCAGTAACATATAGGGTATATTTACCATCCAGATCAGTAACATTTCCATATGTACTTCCCATTACCATAACATTGACGCCAGGTAAAGGCCCCTCAATTGAGGAGACGGTACCGGTAATGACTTTGTCCTGGGCTAATAATACATTGGAGAAAAAATATAATAGAATGAAAGCAAATGCTCTCATATCTTTAATTAAATGCATGTGAATATTATTTGGAGTGAGATTTCATTCCAAGCAGGGTATTGCCTGACAGACTTAATAAGTGTTCATATAATAGCATGAGAAGTGAATAAATAAATTCCCTCCCAGCATAAAAATTGCATTACCATCGCAATTTTGCGCACTAACAAGTTTAATTTAAGAAAAAAATGAAATCCTATAAAGGGAAATGTGATTTATTATAATAATCTCAACTTCATTTGGAAGCGGTCGTTATTCTTTTAGTATTTGCGTATGGGGGATACTGGAAAATCAGTATGAGGTATAAAGTTCAAAATTTTGAAATTGTTTGATTATATACATAGGTTATACTACAATAATCCACCCTTGCTTTTCCTTCTTAAATGCTCTATCTTACTATTACTTTCAGAAGAAACTTTATACCCTTAACGAACAGAGGCATGTTTTTTCGACTTTTTGGGCTATTTGTCTTCATTGATTGGCGAAAATTCCTGATAGTATTCTACTGTACAGCCATCTTTATCAATAATATATTCGCACAAGACACTGAAATTTCATTCAATTATAGGGAATATAATTCCACCAACGACTTTTATGGGATAAACATTGGAGCTTTCTACCAGGATAGTCTGGGATTTATGTGGTTTGGATGTGAATCAGGACTCTATCGTCACGACGGAATTAATATAGAAGAAATTCTTGATTTTGAGGATTCCTTAGGGTATAACGGGCAAAGAAATCCAGCTATTAAGTGTATAATTAAGGGTGATTCCGGCAATTTCTGGTTTGGATATTTCAATAACCTAATAAGATTCAATCCAGAAACACTGAAATACAAAATCCTTCCGCTGGGCCAAGCCCGGATATTTTCCATATTTAAAGGTAAGGAATCTATTATGTGGATAGGGACATCTAATGGATTGATCAGGTTTGATATTGAAAAAGAAAGTATCACCAATACTTATAATGTCAATCCGCAGGATTATTATTTTCCTAAGGAGTGGAATATATTTATTACTGAGCGCCAACCACAAGAAAGTTTAATGATCTATGATATTCAGGCCGATTCAACCCCGAACTATTTGTGGTTAGGTACTGATTGGGGGCTCTATTGTTTTAATATTGATTCAGAACAATTTTCAGTTCATTTTCCAGGAAATTTTCCAGGCGACAGGGAATTAAAGGATTTTGATTTGTATTGTAATATAAATCCTGATCCTGATGGTACTTTTTGGGTTGGGCTAGGTAAATGGTTGTATAGATTTGATCCTGAGACATACGTTTTTGTTCCTGTATTCCATCATATACCTAACTATCCAATAGAGAAAGATATTATTATGGTTTATCCAGAGCCTGATCCAATGAATTCCAGCAAACTCTGGTTACATTTAAGAGGTGAGGGAATATTGATTCTGGATAAAAATACATGGACTGGTGAGTGGGTCCTTCAAAAGTCTGGTCAGACAAAATTTTTACCATCTATATCATCTCATAACTTTGATAACAAAGGAAATTTCTGGGTAGGTTCACTGTTGGATGGTCTTATGGTGATCAATCCAAAGGAAAGAAGATTCAATTTTGTTCCTGAGCTATCTGAAGAAGGCTGGTTTTCAACTCCAGGCTATATGCTGAGAAGCATTGATGTTAGCTTAAAAAATAGAATATGGATTGGCGGAGGGACCTATTTAAGTTATTATGATCTGAAAAGGAAAGACCTTAGCCAGAATTTGTTTCGTGAGGATCAATGTTTTTATCTTATGGATTATCCTAACAGAGGGATACACTTCCTGAAGGTCGATCCTCACGGAAATGTGTGGACAGCAAATAGTTATTGCCTTAGAAAATTTGAGGCAGAGACCGGGACTTCAAAAATGTTTCAACCCTCAGATGGTTTCGGCTGGGTCCATTCGATTTTATGGGATAAATATGGATTTACCTGGGTTGCGGATATGAAATGGGACATATACAGGATAAATCCGGAAACCATGGAGTCTGTAAAAATCATAGTAAATAATAGTGATTCAATGGATAGGGGAAATCCACTTCGAAAGGCAGTTCAGGATGAAAATGGAGACTTATTTTTTTGTGGGGACCATTACATTAAAAAGCTTGAAATTTTGGAAGACACAAATGAATCTGATATTCAAATTGACCAATACAGGTTTATGGATGTATTACAATCAGAAATGGTAGAAGAGAATATCGGCCCTGAAAAAGATGGTTTCAGCAAATATAAATCCACTTTTGATATTGATAAAAACGGTAACCTTTGGATTGGCACAGATGATAATGGTGTCATGATGTATGATCTCAATCAAAATGCAATCAGATTCTTTACTGAAAATGATGGTCTGGCAGATAATTCCGTTTATTCTTTAATTCTGGATAATAATGAGAGGTTGTGGATAGGTTGTTTTTATGGCCTTAGTTGTCTCGATCCTCAAACTGGAGAAATAATAAATTTCGAAGAGAATGATGGTCTGATATCAGCTCGCTTTCATTGGAACACCTGGCCATACACTAACGGATCTGCTATAGACAAGGATGGAAATGTATACATGGGAACTTCAAGAGGTGTTATATATTTTAATCCCGATGATGTTCTTAAAAATGTGAAAGAGCGACCAAATTTGGTTTTATCTAATCTATATATAAATAATAAGATTATATACCCGTCAATCGATGAAGGGCCAATAAATAAATCTATTAGTTATCTCCCCGACATTCGTTTGAAATATACAGATAGGTTAATATCTCTGCAATATTCAGTTCCCGATTACACGGACAGATCAAAACGAATCCGGTATCAACACAAACTGGTAGGATATGATGATGAATGGATTGATGCAAAAGATAGAACATTTATTACATACAGTAATATTCCTCCTGGAAAATATCAACTTATATTAAACGCTTCTACTACTTATAATTTCTATGAAGAAAATGCAATTTCTTTGAATATCATCATGGAACCCCCACCGTGGGCTACCTGGTGGGCATATACACTTTATGTGTTGGCGGGTTTGGTAACGATTTGGGGATTTATCACCTGGCGGACCTATGAACATAAAAGAAAGCTTCGTGAGGTAGAAAAGGTAAATAATCGTTTGAAGCAAGTCGACCAGCTTAAAGATCAATTTTTAGCCAATACCTCCCATGAATTACGTACGCCACTTCAAGGAATAATCGGACTTACTGAAGGGCTCAAAGATGGAATAGCAGGCACACTTCCTGCCAAAGCAATTGAGAACCTTAACATGATCAATTCAAGTGGAAAAAGACTGGCTAACCTGGTCAATGACATCCTGGATTTCTCCAAACTGAAGAAACATGAGCTTGATCTTCAATTGAAACCTGTAGATTTAAGGACCATAGTTGAGGTAGTCTTTTCGGTTCTTCAGCCACTGATCAAGACCAAAGACCTTGAATTAACTTATGATATTCCGGACAATCTTCCCTATGTGAAGGCAGATGAGAACCGGCTTCAGCAAATAATGTATAATCTTTTGGGTAATGCGATCAAGTTTACTGATAAGGGATATGTGCAATTATCTGCAGAAGTTGCTGAAGGCATGGTGGTTATTCAAATAGCTGATACCGGCATTGGAATCCCGAAAGACAAACTGAAAAGCATATTCAAATCCTTTGCACAGGCTGAAGGTGGAACTTCCAGGGAATATGGAGGTACCGGGCTTGGTCTTTCAATAACCAAACAATTGGTAAAACTGCATGGTGGTAAGATTAAAGTAGAATCAGTACCAGGTAAAGGTTCTATCTTTTCGTTCAACCTGCCATTAAGTGATGTAAAAGAGAAAGACGATGTAGAAGTTATAAAAAAACGCATAGAAGATGCAGAAATAATTAACACGGTAGCATTTGAAGAGGAAATCACTGAGGAGAATGCTGCCAATGAGGAAAACACTGAGCGGGAAGAATTGACATCCTCCCCTCTGAATGGAAGAATAGATATTCTGGTAGTAGATGACGAACCCATCAATCTTCAGGTGTTAAAAAATCATCTGACCCTGGAAGGATATCATGTTACCCTGGCCAATAATGGTATCGAAGCCATTGATTTTATCGAAAAGGGGAATAGATACGATTTGATCATTCTTGATATCATGATGCCCAAGCTGTCAGGTTATGAAGTGTGTGAGAAGCTGAGGGAGCTATTCCTGCCCAGCGAACTTCCTGTGGTAATGCTCACAGCTAAGAACCAAGTTATCGACCTTGTGGATGGCTTCAAAACCGGAGCTAATGATTATCTGACCAAACCATTTTCGAAGGATGAGCTTTTGAGCAGGATCAAGACCCATCTCAACCTGCAACGTATAAACAGGGCGACAGGGAAGTTTGTTCCTTATGAATTTCTAAGGGCTATTGGCAGGGATTCTATTACAGAAGTGAACCTGGGGGATCAGGTGCATAAAGAGGTAAGTATTTTATTTTTGGATATTCTGGAATATACAACGCTGTCAGAGAACATGTCCCCGGAGGAAAATTTCTTGTTTATCAATGAGTTTGTCGGTAATCTGGGACCGATAATAGCCGAAAACAATGGTTTCGTCAACCAATATATAGGTGATGCGATCATGGCCATATTCCCGGAAAAGGCGGAAGATGGATTGAGGGCTGCCATAGGGATGCAGAAAAAGTTGGATGAATTCAATCAGGCACGGATTAAAGAGGGACAGAAGGAGGTCAGGATGGGTATTGGATTACATACTGGCCCACTGATCATGGGGATTATCGGGGATCAGCACCATGTAGAGCCAACAACCATTGCAGATACTGTGAATATTTCCTCCAGGTTGGAGGGATTGACCAGACAGTACGGGGTACGTATAATCGTTAGTGAAAAGAGTTTGGAGGAAATAGAAAATGGAGATATGTTTCATATTCGTTACCTGGGACAGGCTCTGGTTAAGGGGAAACTAAAACCCATTAAGATGTATGAATGTACAGATGGGGACAAAGACACAATACTCAAGTTAAAAGCTGACCTGCAGGAAGATTTTGATAAGGGCCTGAGTCATTTTTACAAAAAAGAATTCCCTGAGGCAACCGTTGTGTTCAATAATATTATAAAACAAAATGCTGCCGATTCTGCGGCAGCTTATTTTTATAAAAGAGCGGCCGGGTTTGCACATAAAGGAGTTCCTGATGACTGGACAGGCATTGAGCGGTGGGATGTAAAATGAAGGTAAATATTATGCCAGATTTATACCGTTTCAGGATGCTGAATTTCCCCAAGCTTGTTCAATATTCGTACAGCAGCTGAGTTCTCACCCTCAGTGGATAAGGAGATCTTCTTTATCTGACCTTGCTGCGTAGCTGTAAGCAATGTTTTGTAGACCAGCTGGGTGCCGATCTTTTTCTTTCTGAAATCTTCCAGTACATATAAAAGGTCCATATACAGATTGGAGCCTAAAAGCCAGGAATTCAGTTTGCCGATCAACCTTCCTGCTTCATCAAAAGCCAATACATAAAAATATTTCGTTACCTGAACCCGCCGGTCCAATTTCGCCTTGAATTGCTCCAAACTCATGAAATCATTTTTGGTATAAATATCAGGTAGTGCCTGTTTAGCCTTGTTGTCGAGGTATAGATATTTTGTGATCAACTTTTCCGGAATATCTCTTTCAACAACAATTTTAAAATTATTAAACCTCGATTCGAGGTCTTTCAATTCTTTGGAAATCCTCTCTAATTTAATGGATTGTATTCTTATGTAATTCTCAAATAGCGCCATAACACCTGAATTTACTAAACAAAGGACTTTATTCAAAAAAATAAAAACTGAAATTTGAATTTGAGTTTCTTCAGGTTTGTCTTATGTGATCACCCCAAACGAGAAGACAGAAAATTCAGTCTATTCGATTTAAAGACACAGCTAAATTCAGTTTGGTTGTAAAGATATATATAAAATTCTAAGTTTGATCTCTTTGAAAATGATGTTATCTTGTAAGGATAGAATGGTGGACAATTGATTCAACATTGTGTAAAAATTCAAGGGATACTAAGGAATATAGTTCAGGATAATTATGTTGACCCACTTTCTGAATTTAATTCAGCAGATAGATAAACCAAAAGATAAAACGATTTGATATTGGATAAATCGGTGCCGGGCCTTTCCGCCAAATATAGCCAACGGGTAATCAATGCATGGGCATCCTATGACTGGTCTAATTCGGTATATAACCTTATCGTAACGACTGCCATTTTCCCGATTTATTACAGTGCTACTACCCGTGAAGCTTTTGGTGGAGAGATCGTGGATTTTTTTGGTATCTCCATCAGAAATTCGGTTTTATATACCTATGCTATCTCATTTTCCTTTTTCATCATCGTGATCCTTTCACCTATACTTTCCGGGATCGCAGATTTTGCTGGAGTAAAGAAGAAATTCATGCAGTTTTTTACCTACCTGGGATCATTGGCCTGTCTGGGGCTTTTCTTTTTTAATGGAGAAAACGTGGAGTATGGGATAATATGTGCCGTTCTGGCCAGTGTCGGGTATGCGGGATCTTTGGTTTTTTATAATGGATTTTTACCTGAGATATGTCCCCTTGATAGAATGGATAATGTGAGTGCCCGCGGTTTTGCCATGGGGTATGTCGGCAGTGTGATTTTATTGATCATCAACCTGGTTATTATTATGAATCCCGGAACTTTTGGTTTCGGGGATGAAACTTTAGCCACGAAGTTCGGCTTTCTTTTAGTAGGGATCTGGTGGGCCGGGTTCGCCCAGATCGCATTCTATTATCTTAAAGACCATCCGACTGGTAAAAAAATTACTTCCCGGGTATTTGGTCAGGGGGTCAATGAACTGAAAATGGTATTTCTGGCATTGATCAAAAGGAAAGTCATGAAACGTTACCTGGCCTCTTTCTTTTTCTACAGCATGGGTGTTCAGACTGTCCTGCTGCTGGCCCCCCTGTTTGCTGAGGCTGAGATCGGAATGGGTGCAGATGAAATGATCATAGTAGTTTTGATCCTGCAGATACTTGCCATAGGTGGTGCTTACCTTTTTGCTATAATAGCCAGAAACCTGGGGAACGGCTTTTCCATCAGCACCATGCTGATCATCTGGGTGATCATATGTGTATCAGGTTATTTCCTGAAAGAAAAGGTATCTTTCTATGTGCTGGCAGGAATGCTCGGATTCGCTATGGGGGGCATTCAGGCAATTTCCCGGTCTACTTATTCTAAATTGATCCCCTCGGATTCAAAGGATACGGCATCTTATTTCAGCCTGTATGATGTAACAGAAAAAGTGGCCATCGTGATCGGTACCTTTTCCTATGGGCTGATCGACCAGGTAACAGGAAGTATGCGTAACAGCATGGTTTTTATGGCTATCTTCTTCCTGCTTGGATTTGTT
>CBDUBA010000113.1:0-13510 GCA_965365275.1 uncultured Cyclobacteriaceae bacterium
CTTACATTCAATCCCATAACGGCAAGCCGGATAGAGGTAGCTATCCCGGCAATGCCTGATCCTATTACTATCGCGTTTTCCGGTTTTGCCAATTTTATAAATTATATAATTTGTCAGCTCTCTTAACCATTATTTATCCAACAATGTTTTGGATTTATAATTAGGTTAATCGAGTGAATTAATCCATTCCTCAACTAATTCTATCCCTTCGTTATGAATAAGACTTCTTCCCAGTTCAGGCATCATAATTCCGGGATCATAAGACCTCATGCGGAACACCAATATGGATTCATCCGGATTTCCCGGAACTATATCATATTGCATTCCTCCAGATCCTGCTCCTGCGGCTACTGGAGCTTTCATGATCCCCAGGCTGTGTTCATTTGGGGCAAAAACTGTCAGGTCAAGGCCGGAGTTCTTACCAGGGCCACCAGGTCGGTGACAATGACCACAATTAATTTCCAGGTACGATCTGGCCCTTTCTTCCAGGCTGAAAGCTTTCTCATCATCCCACACTGCTGCCTTGGGCCATTTCTCCTGGTCTTCATAATCATCCAGCCAACCGAGCTCAATCATCCTTTTCAACTGGTTTTGGGAACCCTCAGGATAAGCATTATTCCTATTCAGCTGTCGAACAGTTGGCCCGATAGGAACAATCTTTCCATTTAATTCATGGCAACTTTTACACTGCAACATGGTAGGAACACGATATTCAAAAGGTTGTACCATACTGGATAACTGAACCGGTACTGTTCCCCCTGTGATTTCCAGGAATGCTTCCGTCTGCTCTTCATTCCAGATGTAAGGCAAAGCGATCCATCCCTCCTTTTCTTTTATTAATAAGCGGGTTTCTATGATCTTTCTGTTTTCCGTCCCCAGCTGTTGATCTGAATAGAAGAAATTTTTCACCAGAATAGTACTGTCCGGAAATTCAAGAACTGCCTCAGTTTTATATTGCGATGAACTACTTTCCGGGATAAAAATATACCTTTCCTTTTCGGCATAATCAGTAAATAAGGGAGTATTTAGATCATAGAGCATCATTTCCCGTGCAGGCTTCAGGTCCTTTATTGGCTGTTGGAACAATCCATAGTCGGATAGTTTCAATTTCCCAACCTTACTGTAGGCCAGATTTTCGGATACATCAATCATACTATTCTCTATGACCAGTTGTGGTTGTTTTTTTTCCCTAACAGGGGAAACACAGGATGTATTATACCACGTAAGAAAAATAACTATAACGATGAATGGAGATAATTTAATCACAGGATAAAGCTTCAGGATCAGCAGTCAGGTCTTTAAAATCATTAGCGGCATCAAGAACAACACGTTTCACATCCTCACTTTCCTCAACACATATCCGGTAGGCAGGATTCTTGCGTCCATCTGAGAGCATATAACCTTCCGGTTTTATCCCGTCCCAGGCAATCTGTGGTGGTTTTAATCCAAACTTCCAAAGAAAGATCTTTCCGAAAGGATTTCTCAAATCAGGAATTAAATACCTGCTTGAATAGGAATTTTCGTAAATAAGGATATCTCCAGGATAGGGATCATATTTCAGGTCCTGCTTGTATTTTCTATCAACACCCTGACCCGATCTACCACTATCGCTAGAGGAAGGATCATCAGGCTTATCCGAAATAATATCTACCAGCTCATAGCTGATAATCCCAATTCCGATTGTTTTATTGTCTTTGATCTGATTATCATGAACATCCACTTTACGTGTAGCAAGAATTAGCATGCCGGTACCGGGAGGCACAATACCTACAATATTCCCTGGAGGAGCAAAATTCCTTAAATTGTTTTTATATACTTCGTTTGAGTATACTTCTATATTTTCCCCAGTCATGGTCAATCCCGGAAGGTCAAAAACAAGGATTCCTCCTGTATTCTCAAACGCCCTGTTGCCATATATCTTAACATCCACCGAATTTTCACTTTCAATACCCGCTACATTCCAATATGCCTGGTTTTTCCTGATTATCACATCGTAAGATTGCCCAACATATATGCCCGCATCACTAGCGCCAAGTACTTCACACTCTTCTACCAGAACATTCCTGCAAAGCACAGGGTATAATCCATAGGCTCCGTTTTTTTCATTCACAATACCAGTCCATGCAGACTTAATCTTACGAAGTGTAATTCCCTCCGTGTCGGTAACCTTTATATTGTCACCTGCTGCATCCTCAATGCTGAAATCCTCCAGGGTAATATTTTTACAATTTGCGATCCGTATCCCTTCAGCTCCATCTTTCTGGTTTTTAAAGGATAAAACAGTCTTGTATATTCCTTTTCCTCTGATTGTTACATTCTCCTTTCCCTCAAGTATGAGACTTTTGCTGAATAAATAATCTCCGGCATCAAGCTCTATAACTGAATTGTTTTCAGCAAGTATGAATTTTGTCTGAAGATCTTTTTCAATATTTTGAAAATTCCTTGGTGGGTCATAGGTTTTTACCGAATCACAGGAGATTAAAATAAAACCGAAGAAAAGTAATGCGGGTAAATGTCTCATTCTGTATTGTCAAGCAATAGCGAATATATATTAAGTAGAATAAAATTAATAATTTGTGTGGTTTAAAGTCAAATAGAAAGTAATTATCCCAACCGATTCAATATTTCCAGACAAGCCCTGCCGTTATGATAAGGACATTTCCAAATCCCAGCCTTATCCTCCTCTGAATAAGGACTCCCGGATTTATCAACCCTGAAAAACCATTCGCCACCAATTTTATCTATTATCTTATCCTTTATAAACTGCCAGGTGAGTAAGGCCTGTTCCAGGTATTTAGGATCCCCGTTAACCTGGTATGCATTTACAAGACCCACTATTGCCTCAGCCTGAGGCCACCAGTGTTTGTCAGTATCTATAGATCCGTCAGGTTTTTGCTCATTAAAAAGGCCTCCATCCTGATCAAAACCCTGATAGTAAACAGCTTCAACCATTTTGATAGCGACTGACTGTGATTTCGCCAAGAGGACTTTGTCCGCCAGGACCTCTGCAGCTTCCTGTATCAGCCAGCTTCCTTCGATATCATGGCCAAAGGAGATCTCATGATCCCGGGGAGTCCATTTGTCGTTAAAAAACAATTGAAAATGCCAGGTTTCCTGGTCAATAATCTTACTCATGAATACTTCGATCAGGTTTCTCAATTGTGATCTGAGTTTATCATCTTTCCAAATTCTATAAAGATTGGTATAGGCTTCTAATATATGCAAATGAGTATTCATGGTTTTCTTCTCATTTGCGTCTTTTTCACTCAACCTGAGATCTTCCAGAATTACCCAATCCTTATCAAAAGCCTCAAAATAACCATTCAGATCAGGATCGAAGCTATATTTTTCGATTGAATAAAATAACATTTTCGCCTCTTCCAGGGCCTGTTTATTTTTCGTGGCCATATAATATTCACTCAGGCCATAAATCATAAAGCCAAGGGCATATATCTGGTTTTTGGTTTCCAGGGGGCGCCCTTTATGATCCAGTAACCAGAAAACCCCTTTGTTTTCAGAATTGATAAAATTGCTAATACAATAATTGTAAGCACGATCAGCCATTTTTAGATATTCCTCTTCACCGAAGCGGTTATAGGCCGCAGAAAAAGTCCACAGAATCCTGGCATTTAACACGCTCCCCTTAGGTGCAGATTTGCGAATGTGATTATTCCCATCAATCTGACCGTAAAAACCCCCATTCTCCAGATCAAGCATCTGGTTCATCCAATAAGGAAGAATTGCCGTTCTTAGCTCATCATCTAATTCCCTGATGAATATTTCTATTTTTGAATCTATCCCGGGCATTATTTATACATATCTATTGGCACCTCATCTAAAAACAATATGTACGGATCTTCCTTAAATTTTCTGAAATCGGCAGCACTTGGATGAGCTTCATAAGGCGCATAATGATGGTCAGGCCGGCCATTTCTCCACATCATACAATAGGATATTTTACGTGCTGTTGTGTCTGAGATAAGGCCTTCCAGAAGAACAGATGTCCACCAGTCAACCACCGGAATGGTTTCGAATCCGGATTCTGTTAACGCTGCGATTTTATCTTTTTCTTCGGCCAGTTCCACAATCGTTGTCAACTGCCGTATTAATTCCGGCTGATCAGCCAGGGTTTTAATGGAGTGATAATCATCATACCCTAGAACATCTACGAAATCATCTCCCGGATAAAAGTCAAGGTAATCATTTTGAGATCTGAAACGGTCCGTTGAGTAAGCAAATAAGAGATGATGAACATTCTTTTCATTATTCAGATAATTTACGGTGAATCGCCATAGGGCTACATACTCCTCAGCTGTGCAATTGCCCCTCCCCCACCAGAACCAGTTGCCGGTGTGCTCATGGAAAGGTCTGAAGATAACCGGAACCTTTATACCATCAACACTGAGATCGTTCAAGAAACCAGCAAAAAGATCTAGTTTTTCTTTATACCATTCATGCTTATCACCACCAGGTAAAACAGAATAAACAGCAGGTGTATTATCCCAGGAATCACCTCCTGTAACCGGATTATCAATATGCCAGCTGATGGTGTTGATCCCACCCATTTGATAGGCTTGCATGATCCAGTCTTTCATTTTTTCAAAGTCAACGGAATCAATGTTATAGGGCCTCTGTCCTATTTTGCTTATATCCCAACCAAACACTGCGGGATACGATCCACTCGCATCTTTCACATCAGATCGGCCTGGTTCATCCTTCCAGTAAACACCATATGCAAGATCATCCTGGTGACCAAACAGGATCCCTTCATCACCAATGGATTTGAGATTTCGATACAAGGCTTTGGTTTGTGAACTTGCTTCTTTATCAACAGGTCCCGGGCTTGAATTGATATTCTGCTCCTTTGATGGCGGGTTACATGATACAAGAACAGCGAGAACAAAAAATCCGAATACCAAGGTTTTGACAATCAATCTCATGCTTTTAAAAATATTTTGTAAAAAAATTATTTTTGATCAGGATAATTCAGTTGGATCTGAAACAATAACGAAAATATAGATTTTTAAAGGATTTTATGCTAACTGGCAATAAGAAATGTTGAGGATAAAATTCCTTTAATGATTTAATTCGTAATTTTTTATTTCAAAGTTCTTCAATGTTTTTTTTAAGGAACCGGGGCTTTGTATATATTTGAAGCTTACCTTAATACAATGATGATAAAAAACACAATTCTCATAGGAATTTTTCTGTTTGCCTCAACCTTTTTAAATGCTCAGGAGGAGCAAATGGATTTTGAAAAGTACAATCCTGTTTCAACCCTCGTCGTACCGGAACATATTTTAAGTGAATCGCGTTTTCCATTTATTGATGTTCACAGTCATCACTGGCGAATGGGCACCATGGATCTTTCCGAACTGATCACTGAAATGGATAAGATGAATATGGCTGTAATGGTCAACCTCAGCGGTGGAAACGGGGACCGCTTAAAAGAAATGATAGATAATGTTAACCAGAATTACCCAAACAGGTTTATTGTTTTTGCCAATGTAGATTTTAATGGAATAGGTGAATCAAACTGGTCGGATAATGCGGTAAAACAACTTGAAACGGATGTTAAAAACGGTGCCAGGGGATTGAAGATTTACAAAAGCCTTGGATTTAGTGTGCAGGATAACAGTGGTAAAAGAGTAGCAGTGGATGATCCAAGGATAGATCCTATATGGGCTAAATGTGGTGAACTGGGGATACCCGTTCTCATCCATTCTGCAGATCCTGAACCGTTCTGGTTTCCACATGACGAATACAATGAAAGATGGCTGGAGCTTAAGCAGAGGCCACGAAGAAAAAGATCAGATACCGATCCGGCCCCCTGGGAACAGATCATTCAGGAACAACATAATGTTTTCAAAAAGCATCCTCAGACCAATTTTATAAATGCACATTTGGGATGGTATGGAAACAATCTGGCCAAACTGGCTGAACTAATGGATGCCATGCCAAATATGTATTCTGAGATTGGTGCAGTATTGGCAGAATTAGGACGCCAGCCCCGGAGTGCCAGTAATTTTCTCATAAAATATCAGGATAGGATCATGTTCGGCAAAGATTCCTGGGCACCCGATGAATACCCCGTTTATTTCAGGGTATTGGAAACTGCAGATGAGTATTTTGATTATTATCGAAAGAGACATGCATTCTGGAAGATGTATGGCCTGGAACTACCTGACGAGGTACTTAAAAAAATATATTACAAAAATGCATTAAATATTATACCGGGTATTGACGAAAGCCTTTTTCCGGATTAAGGTCTTAAAACATTTTTTTGTAGATTGCAGGAGATAAAAATATTTTCTGACATGAACACTTCCAGAAGACAGTTCCTTAAAAGATCTGGCCTGATTTCTTCAGCTGTAGCTTTAAGTCCCATGGGTTTACCCAATCCGATATGGGAAGCACCGGGTGACAAAATGAAATTAGGACTGGTAACCTACTTATGGGGCAAAGACTGGGACCTGCCTACGTTAATTGCCAATTGTGAAAAATCAAACTTACAGGGTTTGGAACTCCGGACTGAACACGCACATGGTGTGGAAATCAGCCTGAGTAAGCGTGAGCGTTCTGAGGTAAGGAAAAGGTTTGAAGACAGCCCCGTTGAGGTGGTCGGCTATGGTTCGAATTACCAATATGATAACCCGGATCCTGATGTTCTCAGAAAGTCCATCGAGGATACTAAAAAATATATTATTTTATGTAATGATATCGGCGCCACCGGTATCAAGGTAAAACCCAACCAGTTTCATGAAGGAGTGCCCGAGGAAAAAACTCTGGAACAGATCGGGAAATCACTTAATGAACTTGGGAAATTTGGCGCGGACTATGGGCAGGAGATCCGTCTTGAAGTTCACGGTCCCGGTACTTCTGAATTACCGAATATCAAAAAGATCATGGATGTAGCTGATCATTCGAATGTAGGGGTTTGCTGGAACTGTAATGATGTAGATCTTTACGGAGAGGGATTAGAATATAATTTTAATCTCGTAAAAGACCGGTTTGGTTCAACCGTACACGTAAGGGAATTAAATATTGGGGACTATCCATATCAGGAATTAATAAAGCTGCTGGTTAATATGGATTATGAGGGGTGGATACTGCTTGAATGCAGGACTGATCCGGATGACAAAGTAGCAGCAATGATCGAGCAGGAGAAAGTTTTTAAAGAAATGATCAAGAAAGCCCAATAACCATCTTCCATGAATACCATTTTTCGTTTCAGTGTAATTTCCTTATTTATTTTGCTGGGATTTTTAGGATGTAAAAAAAAGACAGATGGCCCTTATTTTGCAACGGGTATAAAGATTGGCGAAGTCACCGCAAACAGTGCGATAGTGTGGACCCGGTTGACGAATGATTCGCTGCCTGCCGGGTTTGGCAATCCCTTGCCCGAAATTGTGTACAGGGATTCAGAATCAGGAGAAATTGTTGAGGAAGTATCAGGACCCAGAAATGCCTACACACCTGTAATAAATTTCCCATCGGAAGATGCTTATGCTATTCTTGAAGGAGCCACGGTAGGTATAGAAGGGGATATTATGATCTATTATAAACCAGTACAATCTGATCACTGGGAACATACTGACTGGGTTTCAGTAAATCCCGGGAAAGATTATACAGTACAGTATGAGCTGACTGGTCTGGAATCCAATCACAGCTACCAGATAAGAATTGTTTCAAGATATCCCGGAAGCGAAGCCATAGGAGAATCCATAGATGGCAAATTTAAAACTGCTCCTTCACAGGATGAAATTTCGGATGTGTTGTTTTCCGTTTCCACTGGCCAGGCATATGTTGACCAGGATGCCCCGGAAGGAGGATTCAAAATATACAGAGCCATGATGAGATTAGGGATTGATTTCTTTGTCCATACGGGGGATATTCTCTACTATGACAACCTCGCTAAAAATGAAAAACTGGCCAGGTGGCACTGGTCCAGGACTTATTCACTGCCTACCAATTTCCGGTTTCATAAAAATGTAACCAGTTATTTTATCAAAGATGATCATGATACCTGGATCAATGACTGCTGGCCTGGTTATGAAACGAAATTCATGGGAGATTTTACTTTCGAACAGGGACAGGCCATTTTTCTCGAGCAGGTACCCATAAGAGATAAAACCTACAGGACTTTTCGCTGGGGGAAAGATCTGCAAATCTGGATTATGGAAGGGCGGGATTACAGGAGTCCGAATACAGATCCTGACGGACCTGAAAAGACGATCTGGGGGAAAGAACAAAAGTTATGGTTATACGAAACTGTTACAGAATCCGATGCTACATTTAAAATTCTGATAAGCCCCACACCTATCGTTGGCCCTGACAGACCGAATAAGCATGACAATCACTCCAATAAAAACTTTTCTTATGAAGGAAATGAAATAAGACAATTTATCGCCCAACAAAAAAATATGTATGTCGTTTGTGGTGACCGTCACTGGCAATATATTTCCCAGGATGATGAAACTGGTGTTCGCGAATATTCATGTGGTCCTGCAAGCAACGAACATGCGGGTGGCTGGAGTAATGATATGTTCATGCCGGAACATAAATACTTAAATGTTACTGGCGGATTTCTGACCGTTAAGTCAACTCGTATTGATAATGACCCACTCCTGATGATGTCACATTACAGTGTGGATGGGGAATTATTAAATAGTGATACCCTTTCCCTGCCAAAAAACTGAAGGTATTTTTCATGTCATTTTGAATCTCCAGGGTGTTTATTAGATGGCATAGTATTTCTGAATCGTACATCAAAAGTTTTTATTTGTTCACTATTGAACATATAATCAGCCTTTCTTTAAAATCAATCTTTTAATAAATGACTAGTAATCAAGAGTTTATTTTTTTTGGCATGCTATATGAAAAATACTTTGAAACGCTGTTACTATGGAATTTTTATCAACAAACAACATTACGATTACCTACCGCCATACTCAGGTAGTAATTATTGGAGATTTAGAATTCAGGCTCGTATTAAATTAATATAGAGAGAAAGTTTTACCATCATTTCTTATAAGTCCTTAGGACTTTCTATTTAAGGGATCAGGCCTTTATCCTGACCTGTTAGCTCAGGAAATAATCATCAGATACATATTTCATGGGTTTAAGTAGTCGAGATAGAAAGATCAAAATATAACCTTATTTTAAATCCAATGATCAGCTGAATTAATTTCCCCGGCATCCACTGAAAATTCATTATACCGTTAATAAGATACTTCCAAATTCATAACCATCATCTGTCACATAACCGGACAGATGGTATTATCAAGATAGAAATCGATCCATAAAGCCACAAATACAGATCATCCATGATACACTTTTATTCCAACTGTACGATTTTGATACAACAATTTTAAACATAAATTTCGTATCTACCTGTATATCTATTAGTTACATTTTCTGGCATACCCTTGGCATTAAAAATGATATAAAAGAATTTGTAACCTGATATACTAATATAGCCATGAAACATTTCAAACTTAACCGACTTTTGATTTTGTCCCTGATTATTATATTTACAGGGATTGGCTATGCCAATGCAAACAGTCTCTCACAGAAAGAAAACAAAAATGTTGAGAATCCAACCAACCCTCTATTAGATAAAATAGACATTGAAGATGTGTTTTGTACAAAAGCTGATCCTAACCGGATCTTTATCATACTCGATCATAATGACCGCATCATTACACAGGGCAGGTGCAACGATGTTATGGTCAAATTCTTTCTGAGCATTTCAGATCCGCTTCTTCAAGTTGATAATATAAGGTATTACCGATTGGAATATGATAAACAGGGAATACTTAACAATGGATTGGTAATTGAAGATTAAAGCTTCCTAAATTTCAAACAAACAAGTAAGAAAAAGGCTATCCGGTCATCGGATAGCCTTTTATTATAGGTGATTGTCAGGTTAAGAATAAACCATTTTCGCAGGATCCCATTTAACGATCCGTTTATTAAAATAACTTTCATTAGCAGCAAGAGAAGGCCCTGCAGCCCTTAAACCATACGTTGCGTTTTCCACAATTGGCTTATTATCCCTAACAGCAGCAATCAAATTAGCCCAGTGATCATTCCTGTCATCGTATCCTTCCGGTGGACTGTAGACTACTTCCCCCGGTACGCTGATCATATCGGGCACATTATAATATTTCATATTATATTGTTTAACAAATTCCTCCTGCACAGCTTTAGGGAAAGTAAATAGAGAATCATATCCACCGTATTCCGGTTTATTCTGGAAAGGAGTCCGGGTTAAATAGATGCTGTTACCAGCGAATTTAATGGTACCTTCCGATCCAACAAGTTTCAAAGATCCCTCTCCGCCTCCACCGGCAACGAAATTAACCCTGATTTGCATATTAAAGGCATTATGGGTGGCCGCTTTGGGATAGTCAACAACACAGGTCAGTATATCCGGCACATCTCTTCCGTCTGTCCAGTACCTTGTCCCGCCTGATCCATAAACAGTATTGGGGCCATCAGAGCTAATGATATAGTGTAACCAGGAGAATAGATGCACAAATAGATCGCCTGCTATACCTGTCCCGAACTGTTGATAATTCCTCCATCTGAAAAATAGGATGGGATCAAACGGCTTTTTCGCTGTGTCTCCAAGGAAAGTATCAAAATCAACGGTCTCCGGGGATGCATCAGGTGGAATGGAATATTGCCATGCTCCTAATGAAGAATGCCGGTCATAGGCCGCCTCAACAAGTATCAATTCCCCTATTTCTCCTGCTTCATAGAGTTCCTTAGCCTTTTGCATCTGAATTGAACTCACTCCCTGGCTTCCAACCTGGAACTTCGCATTATACTTTTGTTCAGCTTTGATCACCTCATGTCCTTCTTTTACCTCCTGAACCATAGGTTTCTCACAATAAATCGCCTTGCCAGCTTTCATGGCATCAATAGAAATTATATCATGCCAATGATCCGGGGTCGCCACGAGGACGACATCGATATCATCCATGGCCAGGATTTCCCGGTAATCCCGGGTAGTTTTAATATGATCTCCAAATACTTCTTTAGCACGTGTAAGTCTACCATCATACAGGTCACATACTGCTGCAAGTTCAACACCACTGACAGATAGAGCTGAATTGATGTTATAGAAACCAATAATACCGGTTCCGATCACACCCAGGCGGATCTTGTCGTTGGCAGATACTTTTTTGTTCTCCTGAACATTAGCGGGTTCCAGGATCACAGATTCCTTATAAGGCTTACGGCTTACTATGAACGGTGCTGCCCCAGCCATCAAGCCACCCTGAGCCAGTCCTTTCACAAATTTTCGCCTTGAATAACTTTTCTTTGTTCCCATAATTATGTGTATTTTTTGAATATTAGTTAGTATAGTTTTTTATCATAAAAGTCCTACGTTTTCGAGAATCCCAATCGGGAATGAGTTTACTAAAAATTTGATTATCATGAAAATCAGATACTCGTTCATTATAGGTGCTCAAATTTACATAATTCTGACACTATATCATTGTAGGGATATTTTTTGCTTTCCCATGCAAATAAAGTTAGATCATAATTGTAAATATTTGCTTTATTTCAACAGAAAATTATAACTTGCTTTTTTAATTCAAATTCAATCCATCATGAGAATCATTTTTCGACTTTTAACGATAATAATATTTTTCTCTTTTGCATTATCATGCTCAAAGGTTAAAGAGAACACTGAAGTATCTCCGTATCTGTCCATGGCAGATACCCTGGAAAAAAGCCTGTACAATGACATCATAGATCTATGGTATCCAAGGATCATTGACCTGGAACATGGCGGATATCTGACAAATTTCTCATACAACTGGGAACAATTACCCAATCAGGATAAATATCTGGTATACCAGGCCAGGCATATCTGGACACTTTCCATGTTATACAAAAACTATCCGGATAAGAGAGAATTCCTGGATTATGCAAGACATGGTTTTGAGTTCCTTACCAGTAAGATGTGGGATGAAGAAGAAGGTGGGTATTATCTTGCCGTGGATCAGTCTGGGAATGCACTTGAAGAAAACATTCATGAAAAAAGAATATATGGCCAGGCATTTGCCATTTACGGATTGGCTGAATATTACAGCGCCTCCGGAGAACCTGCAGCGCTTGAATGGGCAAAGAAATCATTTCAATGGATAGAGGAGAATGCGCATGATCCTGTAAATGGCGGTTATTTTGAATTCCTGCATCGTGATGGTTCACCTGTTTTATCGTCGGATGAGTACCAGACCGAATTAAACGATCGCTTAGTGATCGGATTGAAAGACTACAACAGTTCCATTCATATTCTGGAAGCACTCACGACTTTGTATCATGTATGGCCGGACGAACTGGTCAGGGAAAGACTGGACGAAATGTTTCATGTCATCAGGGATATTATGGTAACAGATCCCGGGCATCTCCTCCTGTATTTCACAGCGGATTGGACACCGGTAACGGGAGGCACCCTTGATGAGATCGCCGGTGAGAACCTGTGGTTTTCAAGTCATGTTACATTCGGGCATGATATCGAAACTTCCTACCTGCTATATGAAGCGGCAGAGGCCTTGGGTAATCATGAAGAAAGAACCACTGAAGTAATCAAGCAGTTGACCGATCATACACTACAGAAAGGTTGGGATGAGGAGAACGGAGGGATATATGATAAAGGTAAGTATTTTAAAACTGACAGTATGGTGATCATCGATGAGAAAAAAGCCTGGTGGGGTGAGATAGAAGCATTTAACAGTATGTTATTGTTGCATTCTTTATATCCCGAAGATGAACTGGATTATTACGGTTATTTCCTTAAGCAATGGGAATATCTGGATAAGTACCAGATCGATCATGAATATGGCGGTTGGTACAATCATGGTCTGGATACGGATCCGGAAAGTAAAACAGCAAACAAAGCACATCCCTGGAAAACCACCTATCATAATTCAAGAGGGATGATGAATTGCATTAATATTCTCAGGAAATTAGGAGGATCGACTTAGAAGGTGATTGGCAATTATTGGTAAAAGCAGGAAACGAGCACACCTTTCTCAGTGTTTGCAGTTTCTGAGAATCATGGAATTAACGGCTGACTTGCTGTCAATAATCCTGTAAAAACCATTAATATAGTTTAATGGTTTACTTTTGCCTCCCTTAACCAGATATGGAGAATCTGCGAATAATGCTTCAAGTTGGGGGCGCTTCTCATGAAAGAACCTGAAAGCCTCCTCATATTCCTCCATTTCCCGGCAGGTACCCATGTAAAACCTGTCTGTTACATCTTCAATAGGTAGGATCTCATGCGGGATAGCATATTGGGCATCGATAATCCCGCAATAGTCAAAATCATATGGAACAGCGATGGGCATAGGATATTTTGCATCCGCCACCCTTATAAGTTTAATATTGTGCATTCCGGGTATACTCCAATCTGTGTTTCCTACAAGCAGCTGGAACAAACCCATGATCGTTGAACTGGCCCTGTCAACGCCGTTATTAGGAACGCCTT
>CBDUBA010000114.1:0-13439 GCA_965365275.1 uncultured Cyclobacteriaceae bacterium
TCTTCCCCGGAAGGCGAATTTTCATTTCAAACCGATTTGACAGGGGAGCAGATCCTTGCAGCCAGTGCGGTGGGCTATATGGAGTTCCAGCAAACGATCAACCTTGACGAACTTCAGGGATCATTCGAGATAATACTGTTGGAAGAAACTAAACGGCTCGATGACCTGGTCATATCTGCCGGATTGTTTGATGCCTCGGATGAAAAGAAATCAACTACCCTTAAGCCACTCGATATAGTAACTACCGCAGGCGCCACGGCAGACATACCAGGTGTTTTAAATACGTTGCCGGGAACACAAACGGTTGGTGAGACCGGCCGTCTTTTTGTCAGGGGAGGGGATGACTCAGAAACTAAAAACTATATAGATGGGGTTATGGTCTCTCAACCCTATGGCATGACGCCCAATAACATTCCTTCACGTATGCGGTTCTCCCCGTTTTTATTCTCAGGAACTACATTCAGCACAGGGGGGTACTCAGCTGAATACGGCCAGGCATTATCAGGAACCCTAAACCTCAAAACTGATCATGAAGCGCTTCAAACCCAAACGGACCTTTCTTTCATGTCTGTAGGCGGAGGGGTTTCACATACGCATAAATGGGAGAGGAATTCGATTTTCCTTGAGACCTTCTATATGAACCTGACACCCTATTTCTGGCTAGTCCCTCAAGAGACAGAATGGGTTAAGGCACCATCTTCCTGGCAGAACACTTTTATGTACAGGCAAAAGGTGGGCGAGGAGGGAAATCTCAAGGTATTTTACACGGGTGAACTGTCCGGGATGGACCTGAGCCAGCCGTCATACCTGGATGTTACGGAAGAGGTTGGTGTCGACATGTCCAACAATTACCATTACCTGAATGCCAATTACAAGGGGATACTTAGCAAATACTGGATGGTGGATGCAGGAGTTTCAAATACCTGGTCTAAGGAGATTACGAATATGGAATACTTCTCCTTTCAAAACAGGCTGAATAACCTGCACTTTAAATTCACTACAATTTTTGACAAAGGGAAATGGGCGAACCTGAAGATCGGAACAGATATTTTCCACTATAACTTCGAGCAAAAAGTCACCATGTCACCTGAGGAGACTGAGCAACAAAGGGATGTTAAGGAATTGATCCCTGCAATCTATCTTGAATCAAATATTTATTTCTCGAATAAATTTATCGGGGTGATCGGGGGTAGATGGGAATATGCATCCCTTTCTGAAAAATCTATTATTAGTCCAAGAGTTTCCCTGGCGTATAAAACTGGTGCAAATAGTCAGATTTCCCTGGCTACTGGCCTGTATCATCAGAGACCTATGCCACAAATGCTTGCTTACAGGAATAGCCTCGAAGATGAACGGGCATTTCATTATATCCTGAACTATCAATATACCAGGGAAGGCCGTACTTTCCGGGCGGAGGCTTATTATAAAGATTACAGCAAGTTAGTTCAATATGATCTATCCGATTTTACCGAATATGATAATCTGAGAAATACAGGTTTTGGGTATGCAGGTGGACTGGATATTTTCTGGCGGGACGGTAAATCATTCCGTAATGTGGATTACTGGTTGTCCTATTCCTTCCTGGATACGGAAAGGCTTTATCGTGATTTCCCTGTAACCAGTGTCCCATATTTTGCTTCAGCACATAATTTCTCTTTTGTGTACAAGCATTTTATTGAAAAGATCCAGACCCAAGTTGGACTGACATATAGTTATGGTTCAGGCCGGCCTTATAATGATCCGAATACGGATGTATATAATGGGAAGAGAACACCTTCCTATCATGATCTGAGTATGAATTTCAGTTACCTGGTAAAAACAAATTTTATCATTCATTTTTCAGTAACAAATGTATTGGGCCGTGATAATATTTTCGGATATCAATACAGCCAGATTCCTGATGAAAGTGGAACCTATACTGGTATACCTATTGGTCAACCGGCCAAACGTTTCATCTTCCTGGGCGTGTTCATCACGCTCACAAAGGATAATACTTCAAATCAATTGAGAAACTTATAATTTAAATATTATTATTATGAAAAATCAAAAAAAACAACCTGAAACTAAAAGACTTGACCTGATCGCGCTTATCCTTATGATGATTCTATTGGGTGCAAGCATCGCTAATGCCCAATCTGATATTCAACAGGGTATTGAGATCTATAATAAGAAGAATTACTATGGCGCCAAGCGGTTCTTTACCGAATACCTGGATAAAAACAAGGAAAGCGCAGAAGCCTGTTATTACCTGGGAAGGATAGCCATGGTAGAACGTGACCTGGAGCAGGCTGTTGAATATTTTGATGATGCTGTCGATATCAATGATGCTATATCGGAGTACCAGACCTGGAAAGGTATTGCCTATATTCAACTGCTTTCCACAGTCGATTTTATGAAACAGGGATTGTATGCACCAAGGGCTTTGAATGCACTGGAAACAGCCGTTGAATTGGATCCGAATAATGTAGAGGCGCGTACATGGCTGGCTGGATATTATGCCCAGGCACCAGTCTTCGCAGGAGGCAGTAAGACAAAAGCAATAGAACAATATGAAGCGGCTATAAATATTGATCCTGGTTATATACCAGCATATACAAATTACGGTATTGCATTAATGGGCTTCGAAGAATACGACCAGGCACTCCATAATTTTGAGAAGACTCTGGAGTTGGATGCGGATAATTTTCAGGCGCTTCTGTTCATCGGAAAACTGAGCGCAGAGTCCTCCATGTTTACAACTCAAGGCGAACTATCCCTTAAAAAGTTCCTCGATCAGGTGCCTGATGAGTATACCAAGCAGAAGGGTGAAGCCTGGTGGTATCTCGGTACCATTTATATGAATGACGGAAATGAGAATAATGCACGGACTGCGTATGAGAATGCTGTTAAGCTGGACCCCGAGAAAGAAGAATACCAGAAATCATTGAAGAAATTAATGTAATCCATTACCTTCGACCTTGATTAGATGAAACTACCAGAGAAATATACGGTTAAAAACCAGGTCATTCAATCGGTTCTCATTTTCCTTTTTGGAGGCCTCGTTATGGGATATTTCATGTGTCCTTCATGTTTTCAAGAGTTTTCTTTGGCACTTTCAGTAGTGATGTTTAGTGGTTCGATGTGGCTTTTCCTCTGGAAAGGAAATGAATATATTTATATTATCACCAACCTGTACGTATCATGGTTTAAAACACCCTTAAAACGACTGTTCATTGGGTTGGGCCTAATGATCTTATATTCATCAACTGCTGTTACAGGGTTGACTCTTTTTTTCTTTTCGGTAGTCTTTAAACAGGAGATCAATGAGGAATTTTTTTCCCAGATAAGAGAATCCGTGATCTATTCAATAATTATCAGTACAATAATTATGTCCTTCTTTACAGCCAGAGGATTTTTGCTGGCATGGAGACAGGCAGCCATAAACATTGAGAAAATTAAAAGGGATCATATAAGTTCCCAGTACGAAGCATTGAAAAACCAGGTCAATCCGCACTTTCTGTTCAATAGTCTCAATGCCCTTTCCTCCCTGGTGCATGATCATCCTGATAGGGCAATTGAATTTATCAACAGACTTTCTGATGTATATCGCTATGTGCTGGATTCTAAAGACAAAGAAGTCGTACCTGTCAAGGAGGAGCTTGATTTTGTCCGGGCTTATTCATTTCTGCTCAAGGCAAGGTTCGAAGACAATTTAGAGATCGAATTTGATGTTAGTGATAAGGAGGGATATGTCCCTCCTATGTCTGTTCAAATGTTATTGGAAAATGTGGTGAAGCACAATGAGATCTCTAATGATCACCCCATGCGTATCAGTGTGAAAGAAAAGGACTCATATATATTTGTAAATAACAGGCTGCAATTAAAGAAAGAGCATTCAGAGATGTCCGGAATAGGGTTGGATAATATAACATCAAGATATTCGGTTTTGTCCGACCGATCTGTGCAAATTAATCAGACAGATCAAGAGTTCATTGTTGGCTTGCCTGTACTTCAAATAGACTAAGATGAAGGCTTTAATTGTCGAAGATGAAAAAAGTGCCGCCAAAAGGCTTTTAACACTCCTGAAAGGTATTGATCCCGGGATAGAAGTAATAGGAATTATTGATACAGTTAAAGCCACAGCAGCATGGTTTAAAAAGAACCCGGCGCCAGATCTACTTTTTCTGGATATTCAACTGGCGGATGGATTGAGTTTCGATATCTTCGAACAGACGAAGATATCCTGCCCTGTGATTTTTACTACAGCTTATGATCAATATGCATTGAAAGCCTTTGAGGTGTACAGTATAGATTACCTTCTGAAGCCAATAGATAAGGAAAAACTGCTGCGATCATTGGAAAAATATAAAAATATTGTGCAAGGAGCAAAAGATACAACTTCTGTTGATCTGGGTACGCTTCAGAATGCACTTGAGATGATGCATGGCAGGAAGTATAAGGAACGGTTCATTGTTAAATATGGCGAGCATATCAAATCCTTTCCAGTCGATAATATTGTGGGATTTTATAGTGAAGAAAAGATCAGCTTCTTTAAAAACAGTGATGGCCGTAAATATATCGTAGATTACACGATTGAACAGATCGAAAGCCTGGTCAATCCGGACCTTTTTTTCAGGATCAATCGAAAATATATAATTAACCTGAATGCGATTGAGGATGTTGTTGTTTTTTCCAACAGCCGGCTGAAACTGAAGGTCAAACAATTAAACGATCATGACCTCATCGTAGCGAGGGAAAAAGTGCAGGAATTCAAGAAGTGGCTGGATCGTTAATTTTCTACCCCTCAATCTCAACTCTCGCTTTAATGGTAATTCGCTGAGTTGGATTGGCAGGATCATTGGAGAAAACAGATATCGACTTTTGCTGAATACCACGCCTTCCGGCAGAATTGAAAGTAACCTTGATGGTGCTGGACTCACCGGGTGCAAGGGTAGACTTTTCCGGTTTGGAAACAGTGCATCCACAACTGGCACGGGTTTGCCTGATGTTCAATTCGCTTTTACCGGTATTAGTAAAGACAAAATCGGTAGTAACGCTTTCCCCTTGCTTGATATTTCCAAAATCATGCACTGGATTATCAAATTTTAATTTTGGGGCTGAGGCAAGTTGTTCAGTGGTCATCGGAGGGAAATATTCCTCCAGGGAAGCTACTACACGAAAGTCCTTTACATTGTTGGTTTCTTCAGTAGTCTTCAGTACCACCAGGTCTGATTTAAATCCAAATAGTTTTATTTCTGTGGGATCATAGGTCACTTCGATAGCACCAAGCGTTTTTGGAGCCAGGGATTGGGGCATGAATTTAACTTTGATATGATCCGGTGTCTTTACTTCCTCCAGAAAAGATATTTCCTGATCCGTATTATTATATACATTAAAAGTTTTTGTAACAGGTTTCTCAGTAGTCAGTTTACCAAAGTTAAAGGACCTGTATTTTACCCTTAAACCACCCATTACCGTTGGGTAATCATCTTCGATCGAACGAGGTTTAGGTTCGACGTTCCCTTTAATGTAAATCCGCATTTGTGCAGGATTTGCATTTGATATTATGGTGAGTGATTTGTTAAATTTCCCGGGCCTGTTCTTGGGATTGTAGACAGCATCGACAAATCCTGTTTCTCCAGGTTTAATAGGATCTTTGGTCCAGCCGGTGGAAGTACATCCACAGGAAGGCCTTACGCTCTGTACAATCAGGGGTGCCGTACCATTATTTGTGAATTCAAATTTATGACTCACATTGCCATCTGATTCCTTTATATCACCGAAGTCAAAAGATGTTTCATTAAATTTAATAGAAGGTCCTTCATTTTGAGCCAGCGCGAAGCTGAGTGGGAGGATGAAAAGAACAATGATTTGGGATATGAATTTCATAATATTTAAACTTAACCTTTTGCAAAATTAACCAACTATGACCTACAAAATTAGCTCAGATTAATATTTTTAGAAAAACTTACAAAGTATTTTCCGGCTAATGGGCATAAAATTTATTTAATTTGCGCAAAAATTGTTCCAAATGGCAAGAATATTAACAGGAATACAAAGTTCAGGCAGGCCACATCTTGGTAATTTACTGGGGGCAATACTTCCAGCTATAGAATTGTCCAGGGATCCCAAAAATGAATCATTATTTTTCATTGCTGACCTTCATTCACTGACAACCGTAAAGGATGCATCACTGATGAAGGAAAATACCTATGCAGTTGCAGCAGCCTGGATGGCTTGTGGCTTTGACACACAAAAAAATCTTTTTTACAGGCAATCACATGTTCCTGAGGTTACTGAATTGACCTGGCATCTGAGCTGCTTTACACCTTACCCCATGCTTGCTAATGCACATTCTTTCAAAGATAAGGCTGATCGTCTTGCGGATGTAAATGGTGGATTATTCATATATCCTGTATTAATGGCTGCTGACATTCTTATGTATGATGCCAATTTTGTTCCAGTTGGGAAGGATCAGAAACAGCATCTGGAAATGACGCGGGATATCGCCACTGCTTTTAATCACCAGTTTGGAGAAACCTTTGTTATTCCTGAAGCCATAATCAATAAGGAAGTGATGACTGTTCCGGGAACAGATGGTCAGAAAATGAGTAAATCGTACGATAATATTATAGATATCTTTCTCCCGGAAAAGCCCTTGAGAAAAAAGATTATGTCTATTGTTACAGACAGCACCCCCCTGGAAGAACCCAAGAATCCGGATACCTGTAACGTTTTCGCGATATACAGTTTATTGGCTGAACAAGAACAAATTCATCAGTTAAGAGACAAGTACCTTGGAGGCAATTATGGTTATGGACATGCAAAACAGGAACTTTTTGAACTGATCCTTGAAAAGTTTAAAAACGAAAGGAAATTATTCCAGAAATTTATGGATGATACTCAACTATTGGAAGAAGAGCTACAAAAAGGGGAGGAAAAGGCGAGGGCGATTGGTTCAACTGTATTGGATAAAGTGCGCAAAAAAATTGGCTATAAATAGTAAACACCCCACCTCATTCCAGCTTCCAGACTTCCTCACTATGTGAATTGTCAATCTGCAGAAGTATCCTTGAAGGATTGGGAACCAGTACAAGGCGGGTAAGCTTGTCAGAGTAATTGTCCACATCTACAATGACTCCTTCATCAAAGGAAACTGAAAATTCAACATCACCACCACTGCTTTTCTTTACCTTATATTTCTTTGCCAGGTAGGCGATAGGTAGAAGTACTTCATTATCAGGGCAGAATTCCTCATGGATGGTTTTGAACACTTCCTCCATTTCCTTTCCATGCACCTTTAAAAACTCATCTTCCAGGTCATGCAGTTCCTCTTCGACCGTATCATATTCAGGATTATTGTAATCAAGCCGGTTTAGTTCGTTCTTTTTCAAAACAAGATTTACAAGGTCATCATTCAGTTTTTCTATATTTATAGCCATGATATTTCGTATTTGCATAAAATTAAAATTCTTGATTTATCAACCAAAGAAAAATCCCAGATTTCCACCCGTGTACTGAAATTTTAAATATTTTTATCCTAAATTTCAAACATAGATTTTTAGGAATTTTTAATTCCAGGCCTCATTTGATTACATAATTTAAGAAAAAAAATGGATAAAGCCATCAAAGAAAAAGCAAACAAATGGTTGAATAGTAATATTGATCAGGAAGCTAAAGATGAAATTAATCGTATGCTTGAAAGTGATGATCAATCTGAACTCATAGACTCTTTTTATAAAGACCTGGAGTTCGGGACTGGGGGATTGCGAGGCATCATTGGAATTGGATCCAGCAGGATGAATAAGTATACCGTTGGTGCAGCTACGCAGGGATTGGCCAATTACCTGAATGCATGTTATCCGGACCAGGAGATCAGTGTCGCGATAGCCCATGATTCCAGGATCAAAAGTGATTTTTTCGCGGAAACGACTGCTTCGGTCTTTTCATCCAATGGAATTAAAGTCTACTTTTTTAAAGAGTTGAGGCCAACGCCGGAATTATCTTTTGCCATAAGATATTTTGGATGCCAGAGTGGGGTAGTTTTGACGGCATCACATAATCCCAAGGAATATAATGGGTACAAAGCGTATTGGAATGACGGTGCACAGATGGTTCCGCCCCATGATGTGAATGTAATCAAGGAGGTGGCAAAGATCACGGATTTCGACTTGATCAAATTTAACAGAGATGAGTCAAAGATCATTTATATTGGTGAGGAAGTGGATAATGCCTACCTGGACAAGATCTCAGAACTTGTGCTTTCACCTGAAGCGATCAGGAATCAGCGAGACCTGAAGATCGTTTTCAGCCCGATTCACGGGACCGGAATTACCCTGGTTCCTAAAATACTGGATAAAATTGGATTTAAAAACGTACATATTGTCAAGGAGCAGGCTGAACCCGATGGGACTTTCCCTACTGTAGTTTATCCGAATCCGGAAGAGTCTGAGGCTATGAGTCTTGCTCTAAAGGAAGCTGAAAAACTGAATGCAGATATAGTTATGGCCACTGATCCTGATGCTGATCGGGTGGGAATAGCGGTTAAAAACCACCATGGGGAATTCCAGTTACTGAATGGCAACCAGACCGGCTCATTGATCGTGTATTACCTGATCCGGCGCTGGAAGGAAAATAATAAGCTTAATGGTGACGAGTTCATTGTAAAAACCATCGTTACGACGGATATCATTCATAGGATAGCTGAAAAGTATCAGGTTGATTACTTTGATACCCTGACTGGATTTAAATATATAGCTGAGATTATCAGAAAACTGGAAGGGCAGAAACAGTTCATAGGTGGGGGAGAGGAAAGTTATGGATATATGATCGGTGATTTTGTAAGAGATAAGGATGCCATTGCCTCTTGTATGGTTATTGCTGAAATGACCGCCTGGGCTAAAGATCAGGGTAAATCGTTGATGGATATTCTGATCGAGATGTATGTTGAATTTGGTTTTTTTAAGGAGAAATTGATTTCTATTGTTAAGAAAGGGATGTCCGGTGCCCAGGAAATTGAAAAAATGATGATCCAGCTAAGAGAAAATCCACCTTTGGAAATAGCAGGGGCAAAGCTTGTTAAAACCATCGATTATCAGGCGTCGGTTGAAAAAGACCTGGTAAAGGGAACTCAAACAACCATCGACTATCCCAAATCCAATGTATTGCAGTTCTTTACCGCTGATGGATCTAAAATATCGGCAAGGCCATCTGGTACAGAACCCAAGATCAAATTCTATTTCAGTGTTAATGATTCGTTGAATACAAAAGAAGATTTTGACAAGGTAGATGCTATGCTGGATGAGCGGATTGAGGGTATTATTCAGGATCTGAAATTGAATTAAAAATTGTGATACATGTTTATGGTGGATTATTTAAACTAATCCTCAGATAGATACAAGCCAACAGGATGTTCTTTTTTGGATATTGATAAAACCTGTCTAAAGTTTACGCATTTCGATTTTAAGATCAAGTAAAAGAACCAACAATAAAAACTAGAATAAATTTTGATCTGGTATAAAAGAAAAAGGCTGTCTTATGAAGACAGCCTCTTTTTATACTTATTGACTACACTTAAAATTTCACAGGATTGAAAACCATTTTTGAATAATGCGGTAGGGCCGTTGGGCTGCCAATACATGAGAGGAACTCATCCACAAATTCCTGTGTTGGTCCGTTCAGGCCATTGATGTAATGATTATCAACATTTCGTTCCTGTCTGGCGATGTTACTCAGGTCAGTCAGACCGGCAACGAACTTACCGGCTTCTTTATTAATTACCACTGAAGTCCTGGTTACACCACTCTCCATAGCTTCCACACTCTTATACCCTACCATATATGCTTCCGATGCATCTGATTGAGATATGCTATGACTTCTTTGAATATGTTGTGGTACCAGTACCGCTTCCTTTACTTGTGCAACAGCATCAACTTTCAGTTCCTTAACAGCTAACTGGGCCAGGAATACCCCTGGTGAGAAAGAAGTTGCCCGACCGTGCTGGATATTACCATGGGGATCCAGTTCTACTTCACCGTATACTTCAGCAATAGATTTTTTGGTTTTTCTTTCTGTCAAGTCTTCCTGAACAACCACAACAGCCTGACCCAGACGAGTAATGGTATCATTCAGTTCACTCAAATAGGCGTCTTTATCAAACAGTACTTCTTTAGAAAGAATAATGTGCGGGGCACGATCTTCATCCATCTGACCCATGGGATCTACCCTTGCAAAAGCCGTGGCTTGTGCAAGCCATCCTGCTTTTCGGCCCATTACCTGGTAAACCACAACCGGAGCATTTAATATTCCTATTTTGCCATCATCAAATTTTCCCCTTACCATGTAGGAAGAAAAGTCATTGTGTACGTTCTTTAAAGCGGTGGCATTATACAAGGCTGCAGATCCAAATCCAGGACAATGGTGTGTTGCCGGCAGGTCGTTATCCACTGTTTTGATGGCATGAATAGCCCTGATATCAGATTCCTCGGTGAGGCCTTTCAGCTGGTCAGCTGAATCATTTCCTCCAATATAGATAATGCCATCCACCTTTAACTTTTTCAGGTTGGCAGCCATTTTCTTATATTGTTCCGGCTTGGGTTTGATTCGGGTCGTTTTTAATCCGGCACCAGGCCCGTTATAAATGAACGCCCGGGGATCCATGTTTGTCAGATCAACGATATTTCCTGGTACATCCGCATGCAGAATACCTTCCAAACCATTGATGGCACCATACACTTCGTATCCGACTTTCTTGGATGCTGCCAGCATACCAGCAACTTCCCAGTCGATAACCGGTGTAGGACCTCCTGACTGTCCTATGATTATTCTTTTTATTTTCTTAGCCATATTGGAATATTATTTAAATGAAACAAGTTATTATGATTTCAATTTTTATTGCAAAACCGGATGGTTGCTTTGATTTCAAAAAGGCATTTTAAACGATCTTATCCTTAAAAAATCACCGCAAAAGTAATCAAAAAATGTCAGCCTGAAAATGATTTGAGATCAATACTTTTGAGAGACACTTAGATAATGTAATTAAGGACACCTGAATGCTTCCCGAAACACATAATTCAAACCAAAGGTATTGCTGATATTGATCTGTTTACCAGGGTGACAGATTATATTGTACGACACCGGAAGAACAAATGCCAAATGAGTTTTCTGGAGGTAAAAACAAGACATAGTCATTGAACAAGTTTGTTCTGCTGAACCAAAAGTTATTCAGGCTGTCGAACCAACTGGTAAATTGGCAGGCTATTCGGGTTTCAAATCATAATGAATGGCTTCCTGCAGTAATTCCTGCTTATCGATGGAGACCACTCCAAGATGTTCACAGACCAATCCTCCACCCAGGTTACTTAAGGCTGCAGTGAAGCCTGGTGAAAGACCTAAAGCCAGGCATAAACTGGCAATACTCACCACGGTATCCCCGGCACCAGAGACATCAGAAACTGAACGTACATGGGCAGGGATGTGGATCACAGACTGATCCCCTGAGATCAGGATTCCTCTCTCAGAGAGTGTAACCATGACACTTTTCAGTTTCATCTTTTCCTTTAACGCACTTACCGCTGATTTCAAACCTGAAAGGTCTTCCTTATCCAGGTCTATTTTCATGCCATCCTGAATTTCCTTTAAATTAGGTTTGAAAAGCGAAGCCCCTGCATAATGATAAAAGTTGTTCTTTTTAGGATCCACAACAGATGGGATGCCCAGTTCACTTGCTCTTTTAATCGTATATTTAATCACTTCTTTTGTCAGGACACCTTTGTCATAATCCTCGAATACAACCACATCCACAGATTTCAGGAGCGATCCGATCTTCTTTTTCAGAATTTTCAGTTCATCCTCTGACAATTGGTGCATATGCTCATCATCCACCCTGAGAATATGTTGTGATCCCGATAAAAACCTTTCTTTGACAGAGGTTTTTCGAGCATCACTCCGTATTATCCCTTCCTGTGATATGTTCCTTTCTTTCAGCAGGTCAATAAAATAATTCGCTTCAATATCATTTCCGATAACTGTACACAGAATGGGCGTCGCTCCAAGGGCCTGTATATTCTCAACAACATTCGCCGCACCACCGAGTCGTTTTTCTTTCTTCTTTACCTGAACAATAGGTACTGGTGCTTCAGGAGATATCCTTTCAACCTTGCCCCATACGTAAGAATCGATCATCGCATCACCAATGATCAACACTTTTAGATTGCTGAAACTTGAGAATACCTCCTGAAGCGTGTTAAATGACATTTATTTCAATTTAGCCAGAACTTCCTTAATCCTTTTTACTGCTTCTACCAGGTCATCATCCGAAGCGGCATAGGATATTCTGATACAGTTGGGGGCACCGAATGCATCACCGGTGACAGTAGATACAAGCGCCTCATCCAGGATGTATAAACTCATGTCGCTGGCTGTATTGATGGTGGTTTTCCCATCTGATTTGCCAAAATATGAACTGACATCAGGGAATATATAGAAAGCGCCGTCAGGAGTAGGTGTATTGAGTCCTGGTATTTCTTTCAGCATATCCAGCACCATATCTCTTCTTTTCAGGTAGGCTTTACCCATTTCGATAGTAGGCGTCTGGTCTCCCGTAATCGCAGCTAATGCAGCGCGTTGAGCAATCGAGCATGCCCCCGAAGTGAATTGACCCTGGAATTTAGCGCAAGCCTTGGCCAGCCAGACCGGGGCAGAAATATAACCAATACGCCAGCCCGTCATGGCATAACCCTTTGACATTCCATTCACGGTAATCGTATTTTCTTTCATTTCGGGGAAGGAACCAATACTCACATGATCACCTGTATAATTGATATATTCATAGATCTCGTCTGAGATTACATAAATATCTTTTCTTTTTGATAAAACAGCAGCAATCTCCTTCATGGTATCCCGCTTTATTACTGCTCCTGTCGGATTGCATGGAGAAGAAAAGATGACCGCTTTGGTCTTTTCCGTCAATGCATCTTCCACCTGTTTTGCTGTGACAACAAATCCATTATCAATGCTTCCCTGTACCAATACCGGCACGCCTTCCGCAAGTTTGATCTGATCAGCGTAGGATACCCAGTAGGGTGAGAAGACCAATACTTCATCCCCGGGATTCAAGAGGCAGAAGAAAACATTTGCTATCGAATGCTTTGCGCCAGTCGACACAACGATATTATCTGGTGTGCTGTCAATATTATTTTCTTTTTTCAGTTTTTCAGCTATCGCTTTTCTCAAATCAGGATATCCTGGTACAGGAGGATAGGAGAAGTACTTGCCTTCATCTACCGCATCCTTTGCGGCTTCCTGTATGTGCTTGGGTGTTTTAAAATCTGGTTCTCCCAGACTTAAACTGATGATGTCTTTTCCCTGGGCTTTAAGTTCCCGTGCCTTGGCAGCCATTGCGATGGTGGCAGACTCAGCTAAGGCATTAATTCTGTTTGAAAGTTCACTCATTGTCCTGA
>CBDUBA010000115.1:0-13113 GCA_965365275.1 uncultured Cyclobacteriaceae bacterium
GATTCCACATATTTAATCCCTCTCTTCAGGCCTTCTTGTTTGTAAAAGGCAAATTTGTCCGGGTGGACGAATTCCTCTACCTCCAAATGCATTTTAGTGGGTTGAAGATACTGACCAATCGTAAGTATATCGCATCCATGTTCCGCCAGGTCGTCCATAGTCTTGAAAACATCCTCATCTGTTTCTCCCAGGCCAACCATAATACCTGACTTTGTTCGCTTGCCGTATTCTTTCGTTCGCTGTATCTGTTCAAGACTGCGGTAATATTTAGCCTGCGGACGGACTCTCCTGTACAAATTTTCAACGGTTTCGAGATTATGCGATACCACTTCCTGACCTGCACTTATCATCCGGATCAACGCGTCCCAGCTGCCTTTAACATCTGGTATTAAAGTCTCAATGGTAGTTGAGGGACTTAGTTCTTTTATTTTCACTACCGTCTGATACCAGATCTCCGCCCCCCGGTCTTTTAGTTCATCCCGGTTAACAGAGGTGATAACAGCATGTTTAACACCCATTTTTTGAATTGCTTCCGCAACTCTTGAGGGTTCCTCCTCATCATATTCAGGCGGTCTCCCGGTAGCTACAGCACAAAAGGTGCAACTTCGTGTACATACATTTCCCAATATCATAAAAGTGGCAGTACCCGCACCCCAGCATTCCCCCATATTAGGGCAATTACCACTTTCACATATGGTATGCAGCCTGTGCCTGTCTACCAATTCCCTGACTTTAGCGTATTCTTTACCAATGGGTAATTTCACCCTTAACCAATCTGGTTTCTTCTTAAACTGTTTAACATTCTTCTCCACTACAGACATACAGACTTTTTAGACTTGATCAGAAATTTAAAGGAATTAAAAGGGCTCACGATTTATATTCGTTTGCCATAGTACAAAGTTATGAAGGCATTCGGGAATATACTATAATTCTCAGCGGTAGGAATTATTTGTATAGGTTCTGTAAAGGCTTCAACCATGAATCCCAGTTCCAATCCAAAAACTTTCTTTCTTTTTGAACCGAATTCAAATGCCAGTGATCCCTTCCAGTTCAGACCCATCACGATCTTTGACTGGCCGAAACCCTGCAGTAATCCTCCTGTACCTAGAATATTTTCTCTGTTTTGATGTTTGGTAGCATCATATTGTTCAGTAACGATCATGCCATCATTACCCATATATTCAATGTAATAAGGCGCCACAATGCCCATAGTCGGCCCAATGGCGGTAATAAGGTTTACCTGGACACCCTGTTGGGGCGCCTTTCTGAATAAGATCCAGTCCCGGCCGTACTGCCCCCGGATAGCATACAAATAATTAGATTTCCCGTAAATATAGGTGTTGCCGGTGAATGAGTAATACCGCTCCTCCTTGGGGTGTTTTATATTGACAATCTCAGCACCTATATAGTGAAAAGCACTGTTCCTGTGATGAATTGAATATTTAAACACAACCCCTCCGATCAATCCGCTATTGGTGGCCTTGGTGATCCCTACCGAGATCTCCTTGGTATAGTTTAATTCATCCGAAGGCTGAGCATTGACCCGGGTTAAAAAGCCAATTGTTAATAAAAGCGATATGACAAAGAATCTAATTCTCATAAATTTTTACCACCCACAAATTCCTCTTAATAGCTTTCATACGTGTATAAAGATAACGAAAAAAAAAATTTAATGTTTTTAATTCTTTCCGTCATTAGAACAATTCATTTTAATCTACCGGGTAAGGTATGAAAATAAAACTTGTCATGCGCTCATCAACGAGAAACATGCAACAATATTCATCAGGATCTTTGTAAGCGGTCTGAAAGCTCTTAATCCGCTCATTATCAATTAATTTCCTTTGTAAAAACTCATCCAGATAGGAAGCATAATAATTCCAGTCCAGATTCAGGTCTTCCCTCGCATATAACAACTGACCAACAGGAAGCTGGTTTTTTGAAACAGGGAAAATGGGGTAATCCGAAAACCCGTTTTTTCTTATCTGATAAGACGCTTCTTTGATATTATCAGAAACTTTCACAAAATCCTGGGTTATTTCACCAAGGAACTTACCGTTCAGTTCGGGATCGTTATTTACAATGTCGTTTTGACTCATTTTATCTTCTATCAAGAATTACAATATTTTCAATATGATGGGTATGAGGAAACATATCAACCGCTTGTGATTTGATAAGTTGATAATCGTCCTCCAGTAATTCAATATCACGGGCCTGGGTAGCCGGGTTACAACTGACATATATTATTCTCCGGGCAGAAGTTTTTAGGATGGAAGCAATTACATCTTTATGCATGCCGGCCCGTGGCGGATCTGTAATGATAACATCCGGCATACCTTGTTCTTCGAGGAGGGTTTCATTGAATGTTGTGGCAATATCGCCTTCCTGAAATACAGTATTGGATATATTGTTTAGCTCTGAATTGACTTTCGCATCCTCAACAGCCTCAGAAATATATTCCAGCCCCACAACCTTTTGTACCTGCCCTGCGATGAAATTTGCAATAGTACCTGTGCCGGTATACAAGTCGTATACAACATCTTCCTTCTTAAATTCTGCATATTTCCTGACCAACTTGTATAATTCATAGGCTTGTTCTGAATTTGTCTGATAAAACGACTTCGGGCTGATCCTGAACTCAAGATCTTCCATTCTCTGATTTATATATTTATTGCCACTAAAATGTATGGCTTCAAGGTCATTATAACTCTCATTCTTCTTGGAGTTTATAAGGTAATACAGGCTGGTTATCTCTGGAAAGGTATCCGATAGACCATTCAATATTTTCTCAATCCATTCCCTGTTTTCAACACTTACCTGAAGAATGACCATCCACTCTCCTGTATTGCTATTCCGTATGATCAGGTTTCTTAAAAATCCCTGATGCTCCCTCAGGTTATAAAAGGGGATGTTTTCCTGCAGAGCAATTTCTTTTACTTTTAATCTAATCTTATTTGACAGATCCGGCTGAAGATAACATTTTTCTATATCCAGCACCTTGTCGAACTGACCGGGTTTATGAAAACCAAGCCCGTTTCGTTCAAAAGTTTCTCCTGAGTTTATTTCGTCATTTGTAAGCCATCGCTGATTAGTAAATGTAAACTCAAGTTTATTACGATAGGCCACATGATGCATTGCACCAAAAATTGGTTCATATCCTATATCTTTCTGATGGCCAATCCTTTCAAGCTGATCCAATACCTGTTTTTGTTTGAACTCAAGTTGTTCAGCATACTTGATGTGTTGCCATTTGCATCCACCACAGATGCCGTAATGGCCACAAAATGGGGTCTGTCTTTTGGAAGAAAAAGTATGATAATATACTGGCCTGGCTTCAAGATAATTTTTCTTTTTTCTGACAATACGAATATCCACCACATCACCTGGTGCTGCCTGGTCTATGAATATTACCTGGCCATCAATTTTAGCTATGCATTTTGACTCTGCTGCAAAATCCTCAACCAGTACTTCTTCCAGTATATCCCCTTTTCTAGCCGACATATAGGCAAAGTTAAGCATAATTGGTTTTGGTGATATGCTATTTTATTATAAATTAGGTTTTTCTGAGATAGTGGGAATGGTAAAATATTGCTTCATCGGATTTTTGTGTTTTCTCTCCCTTCAACTTAAAGGATCACATATAGTTGGTGGCGAATTCGAGTTGAGGCATCAGTTTGATTACAGCTACTACCTGTACCTGATACAGTATTTTGACCACGTAAATGGAAGACCCGGAGCTCAGGATGTAGTGGTGGAATCCCGCATATACAGTAAAAGCACGAATGAGTTGATGGATATTGTAGTCCTTTTCCTGACTTCAGATGAGTTTATCCCATATACCAACATAGATTGCACCATTGAGGAATTGCAAACCAGACGACTTTTTTATGTCGGTAATGTGAAGTTGCCCCCGGATAGGTATACTGATCCCTACGGTTATTATATTGTATTTGATCGCTGCTGCAGGAACAGGATCATCAACAATATTTTAAAGCCCAACCAGACCGGAAATGCATTCTACCTGGAATTTCCTCCCGTCGTGAAAGACGGAAAACAATTTATCAATTCTTCTCCCAGATTGTTCCCGCCAATAGGAGATTATGCCTGTGTAAATGATCTCTTTTATTTTGATTTCGGTGGAGAGGATCCCGATGGAGATTCCCTTGTGTATTCTATGGCACACCCCCTTGCAGGATTCAGTAATCCAAGCTCTCCCGTGGGAGAAGAGCAGCCTGCACCCTATCCCAGAGTACTCTGGGCTAATGGAATTAAAACCGATGCAGCTATCCCGGGAGATCCACCCCTCTCCATCACGCCGGACGGACTGCTTACTGTTAAACCAACCCAGGTGGGATTGTTTGTATTTTCAGTCATTTGCAGGGAATATCGTAATGGGGTACGTATTGGCCTTGTTCAAAGGGATTTTCAAATCTTTGTGATCGATTGTCCTGCCCCAGGCAAAAAACCTGTTCTTATGGTTAAGGATTTAGAAGGAAACACATATTCCAGTGTTTCCGATACTTTATTTGTAAGCAATGGGGCTGAAAAATGTCTTGAATTCGTTGTAATGGATGCGGACGGACAAGAAAACCTATCTTTCAGAGCAGATCCTGTAAATTTTAATGCAGATTTTTCCAATAACTTTAATTTTACTTCCGGGAATCTCGAAGATGCAGCAGATTCTGTAAACTTTGAATTTTGTCTTCCAGATTGCCAGTTTACCGGTAATCCGCATATCATTGATATCATCGCAGGAGATGATTCCTGCCCCTTACCATTGCTGGATACGGTTCAGCTGATCATATACATTGAATCCGTACCCAATCAGCCGGCATATTTTGTATCCCCACAAGATGATGTTGTAAATTATCAGGTGGATGAGGGTGAAAACATCGATCTCCTTCTGAGGGGCAGGGATGAAGATGATGACTATACGGAATTTACTGTCTACAGCCCGGGATTTGATCCGGGAAGCTTTAAAATGACCTTTGACACTCTTGAATTTGATCCTGGAAATATCTTATTGAACTTTAGTTGGCAGGCTGATTGTGGGGCAATGGACTTTTCGCAGGACAGTATTTTTCAGCTATTTCTTCTGCTGGATGATATTGACTATTGCAGGCAGCGCGAACCGGATACCCTATCTTTGACCATACAAGTTAATTTGCCACAAAATCAACCCCCGGAACTGTTTTCCGATCTTGGTTCAGACAGTGCAGCAGTAAAGGTGCAGGAAATATTACAATTCAATCTTACAGCTACAGATCCTGACAATGATCTCCTGCATCTTCAGGCTTATGGTGAAGATTTCACCTTGACGAAATCTGGCTTTTCTCCAATTGATATCCAGGGAGAAGGCAGCATTACTGAAGCTTTTACATGGGCTCCTGAATGTGGCATGTTCGATTCCCTGCATGACGAAGTCCTGAGGGTATACTTTTTCGTCGATGATTCTGAAAAATGCAATCTGAAAAATGCCGATACCCTGGTGATCGATTTTTATCCGCTCGAACCGGATAACAATCCACCTATTCTTACAGTCCAGGATATATCTGATCCGGAATTGGACATTTTCGCCGGCGACTCAATCTATATCACATTAACCGGTGTAGATCCGGATGAAGATTCCCTTTATCTCTACGTTTCTGAGGGTGGCAATCAGATAGAAAGGATCGGTGCTGAATTCGAACCGGCGGAGGGGAAATCAAAGGTTAATACGTATTTCAGCTGGAATACGGATTGTCGTCACCTAACCAGTTCTTACAGGGATGCTGTATATAATTTCACCTTTTTATTGGAAGACGATAAATGTTTTTCGAAGGCTTCGGATGCTATCGAATTATCCATTCGGGTAAAAAATAAAGATGTAAATACAGAGGAGGTATTTATTCCCAACGTGTTTACTCCGAATAATGATGGGACCAATGAATTCTTCCAGGTTTTAAACCTCCCGGAGGATAACTGCAGCAACCAGTTTATCGATGTTTCTATCTACAACCGTTATGGAAAACGGGTCTTTTTCTCCCGTGATCGCGATTTCAAATGGAATGCAAATAATGTGGTTTCAGGGGTATATTATTATCATGTAAACTTCTCGGAAAAAGACTATGACGGATATGTGAATGTTCTTTATTGATAGTTTTTAATGCCATTTTTTCTTATAATTCGAATGTACAATCATTTAATTTACAGGATAATATAAATAAAAGAATATCCCTCGATTTTCTATCTAATTATTATTAATTACCTATTTTTAACTATTGGAAAATCACGATTAACAGCATGAAAGATAAAGTGGTCATCATCACCGGAGCCACATCAGGTATTGGCAGGGCCTGTGCTGAAAAATTTGGTAAAGAAGGCGCTGTTGTAGTGTTTACCGGAAGAAGTCAAGAAAGACTCGAAGAAGTAAAGAAAAGCCTAAGCGATGTGGGCGTAAAGCATACCGGATATATTATGGATGTGAGTGATGAGAAGGAGAATATAAAACTAATAGAAGAGACCATCAAGAAATATGGAAGGATCGACATATTGATCAATAATGCCGGGATATCGATGCGGGCTCTTTTTAACGAATCCGACCTCGATGTATTTAAAAAAGTAATGGATATCAATTTTTACGGGGCTGTTTACGCGACCAAATACGCACTACCGCATATTATTAAATCCAAAGGTACCATAGTTGGTGTATCTTCCATAAATGGCCATCGTGGGACACCCGCCAGATCAGCTTATTCTGCCTCCAAATACGCGATGGAAGGTTTTTTCGAAGCTTTAAGGACGGAAGTGATGAATCTGGGAGTGCATATTCTTGTAGTGAGTCCGGGATTTACAGGAACCAATATCAGAAACGCTGCGCTGAACAAAGATGGTGTGGCACAGGGGGAATCGCCTCGTGATGAAGATAGAATGATGAGCTCTGAAAAAGTTGCTGAAAGCATTTATAAGGGTATTAAAAAGAAGAAACGTGATATCGTGCTTACTTCACAAGGTAAGCTGGTGGTCTTTCTGAACAAATGGATTCCCGGCTGGATGGACAAAAAGGTATATGAGCATATGGCCAGGGAAAAAGACTCCCCGTTTAAATAAAAATTAATGATTCGCTATTAAACCATCATCTTTATTCATCATTAAATAACATGATTTAACTATATTGCAGAAGCAGAAAGATGTAAAACCTTACATGTCACCAGGCCAAAAACAATTAGAAGAGATAATCGTCAAGCTGGAGCAGGTATTAACTACAGCTGAAAAACTTACTTTAACCTACGCTGAAGACCTGGACAAGATCCACCCTGCTTACAAACTTTCTGCTCAAAATCTTATATTATATCTTGCATTCAGACAGCTCGATTTTGAAAAGATCAAGGAAACACTGGAGTCTTTCGGCATATCACAACTCACAAAGGATGAACGTCACATTAAAAGCAGTATTGAGGCGGTTATCAATAACATCCGGAAAATTCTTTTCCCTGAAAGTGATATTCAAAATATCACGAAGGAGAAATTCAAGGAAGGATACAATTTTCAGAAAATCAATACTACTTCCCTCTTAGGTCCGGAAATTGCAGATAGGATCACAAGAATAATGGTCACCCTTCCAAGTGATGCTGCCTATGATTATGATCTTGTACTCGGACTTCTGAAGGCAAATATCAATTGTTTCAGGATCAATTGCGCACATGATAACAAGGAACAATGGAAGATGATGGTAGATAATATCCAAAGGGCTAAACTGGAGACTGGAAAAGAATGCCGCATCTGTATGGACCTCAGTGGTCCTAAGTTCCGAACAGGTCATATGCGAACAGGCCCCAAAGTGATCCGGTTAAAACCGGAGAAGAATGACTATGGTATCGTAGTCAATCCCATAAGGTTCTGGATTGCTCCTCCTGACCAGCCACCTGAGGATATAAAAACACCTTATCTGCCTGTGGAAAAATCCTGGTATAAAAAGCTAAAGAAAGGTACTGTCGTCCAACTCATGGATGCCAGGGGCAAAAAAAGAAAGATCAAGATCATCGAGGAAAGCTTCAGGGGAAAGTGGGCTACTACCAACGATACGACCTATATCCGTACCGGTACAAGGCTGCATATTGTGGAGAAGGGAAGCAAAGAAAAAATTACGACAATTGTAGGTGAGTTGATTCCCCTGGAAGAAAAAATCCTGCTTAGAAGAGGTGACCAGCTGATCATCCATAAGAAAGAAAAACCAGGTGCTCCCGCAATTATCAAGGAGGATGGAAGTGTTCAGAAACCGGCGCATATATCATGTTCTCTCAATGAAATATTTACTGATACCGAAGTCGGAGAACCGGTTCTGCTTGATGACGGTAAGATCGAAGGATTTATAGAAGAGAAAAAACAGGATCAACTGGTGGTCCGCATCAGCTGGGCTGACGACAAAGGTTCCACACTCAGAGCAGATAAAGGGATCAACCTTCCCGAAAGTACTTTAAACCTCCGGGGATTGACCGATAAAGACAGGGAAGACCTCGAATTTGTAGCCAGATACGCAGATGTAGTGAATGTGTCTTTTGTAAACACCACGGAAGATGTTGAGGATATTAAAAATGCATTAACAGATATTGATGGCACGCATCTGGGTGTTATACTTAAAATCGAAACCAAACAGGGGTACAGAAATCTTCCGGAAATATTGTTGAAAGCTATGCAAATGCACCCAATAGGTGTAATGATCGCCCGTGGTGACCTGGCGGTGGAAGTAGGCTGGCAGAAACTTGCCGAGGTGCAGGAAGAGATCCTGAAGATATGTTCGGCTGCACATATACCCGATATCTGGGCGACTCAGGTATTGGAGAACCTGGCAAAGAAAGGCCGGCCCTCCAGAGCGGAAATTACCGATGCAGCTATGGCACAAAGGGCAGATTGTATTATGTTAAATAAAGGCCCGCACATAATTTCCGCCATCAATATGCTGGACAATATCATCAGGAGTATGCAGAAATCTACCGATACCAGAAAACCAAAAGTCAGGATCCTGGATTAGCCTCTCGCCTCTTCATTCTAATCCTTAAGAGTCTGAATACGAGTTGGATCCAAAAAGATTTATGTTTAATTTACAGGATTGCTCATACCTAAAGGGTTGAGATAAAGTATTTTAAGGAAAACCAAAAAATTCGAATCATATGAAACGTGTAACAGGCATCGGGGGAATCTTTTTTAAGTGTAAAGACCCTGAAAGTGTAAAAAAATGGTATAATGACCACCTTGGTATTAAATCTGACCAGTACGGAGGGGCCTTTATCTGGAGGGAGCATGATGACCCGGATCATAAGGGATATACCGCCTGGGGTCCCTTTTCAGACAACACCAAGTATTTCTCACCCAGTAAAAAGGATTTTATGTTCAATTACCGGGTTGAAAACCTAAAAAAACTACTGGAGGTATTAAAGGAAGAAGGGGTTGAAGTTATTGGGGAGATGGAGGAGTATGAGTATGGAAAGTTCGGATGGATCATGGATCCCGAAGGAAATAAAATAGAACTCTGGGAACCAGTGGACTCGAAATTGACAGGAACCATTTCAAACCTCTGAGATCCCGGTACTGGTTAGTCTGCTACTAGTTCCGAAATTTTTAATGTACCGGCTGCGATCTTCTTATTTGTAGCATGAAAGGATACCTTTTGATCAGTTTATGTGATAAACCATCAATAATCTACAAAAATGACGGTCATTAAGGCTTGAACACAGCCTGGCTTCATCGACTAAAGCTTAATAAATATCTTCTTTCTATAGAGTATGTATGTCGGTATGTAAATGATCAGCATATACATAATGGCATATATAAAAGAGGCAAACTTATCCGGCACACCAATCCCGGTCATGGCTTCCATAAAGGTTCTGTTTAAATAAAAACCTAAAAACCTGTCGCTGTAAAAAACAAGAGTCAGGATTCCAGCCAGGACATAGGCAGTTATGGCATTGGCGCCATAAACCCTTCCAAGTCTTGTCCATCCTTTATATCCCCAGATGTCTATTATCAGAATACATGCTGCCAGGCCCATCGTGGCCAGTCCGGCAGTAAATAAAGTAAAGGAGCTTGTCCAGAGGTTCTTGTTTAATGGAAATATGTAACTCCAGAGCTCACCTACAAGCAACAAGGAAAATCCGGTGAAGAAAAGGTAGGATAATCTTCTGTAAGGTTCTTTTACGGTTAAGATAATACGGCCAACCAGCATTCCAATGATGGTGGTTACAAGTGCGGGAAAAGTACTGAGCAATCCTTCAGGATCCCAGGTAACTTCCCATAAGTACCCGGGAACAACTAACCTGTCAAGCCATGAAGCAAGATTTATTCCGGGTTCAACATTAGCCGAAATGAATCCTTCTGATAATTGCTTTATTTCACCCAGGGCGATCGCACCATCGGACGACATGACCGTTCCCGAAACCAGGGCATGCTGAATTACTTCATCAATCGGGACCGGTACAAGTGTCATTATCAACCAATATCCAATGAGTATGGCTGCAGCAATCCAGATCTGCTTTTTCCAATCGGTGTTCAGGAATATGAGTGCGCCAAAAAAGAATACTATGGCAATTCTCTGCAACACACCTACCCATCGGATCTCGGTCAGCAAACGAAACTCGATAAAGTCAAACCGCCTGGAAACCCATAAAAAAATGCCAACGGCAAATATCTTGAAAGCCCGCCATAATATTTTCTTATAAATATCCTTTTTAGGAACTTTTGCTTCCATACGCTTGGTATAGGCAAAGGAAATTGACACCCCCACTATAAAAATAAAGAAGGGAAAGATCAGGTCGGTCGCTGTTATCCCGTGCCAGCTAGCATGCAACAATGGTGCATAGACAGCATCCCATGATCCCGGATCATTTACGATCACCATCGCAGCGATGGTAAATCCTCTTAAAGCATCCAATGATATCAACCGCTGTGATGAAATCTGCTTGGAAACGGATAAATCACTCATAGAAAAAAATTACTTGCAGAAAAATTCAAATAAAATAAAAACAGTGATAATATTGTACGACCTCGAATCTACTAATTTTTATTAAACTGTGTGAAACTCATTAATTCATATCTGATGAAAAGATTTACATTTATAATTTCCATATCATTGACCCTTCTGACTGTATGGTCATGCTCTATCAGAGACAACAGTGAGGATATGACCCCGAAAGAGGGAGATATCCAGGTTTCTTTTGAACTGGTAAGTAACGACATAGCCGAAAACGCCAAATTTCTTTCAAAATTTATTCTGAAGAATAATAGTCGAATCCCGTTACAAAGTAGTGGTTGGACTATGTATTATAATATGGTGACCCGGTTGCCAATTGCTGCATCGGTTCCTGACATCGTCAGGATAGAGCATATCAATGGTGATTTTTTCAAAATGGAGCCCACAGAAAAATTTAGGCTGCAACCCGGGGAGACCATAGAAATTCCATTTGAGGGGGAGGCGTGGATAATTAAAAAATCCGATGCTCCGTCTGGCGTTTATTTTGTTTACTATGATACAAATGGGAAGGAGATCAGTAGAGTTCCGGTGAATGATATCGAGATCCTTCCTTTTACACGACCGGAACAGATTAACAGACATCGCGATGACCAGACACCCATACCTACCGCCGCGTGGCAGTTTGATCAGAATAAAAAGCTAAGCCTGTTAAATGAAAATGAACTGATGCCAATCATCCCATCCCCTTATCAAATATCAAAAAATGACGGGATTGTAATCCTGGGCGAAAACCTGATGATCCATCATGATCCGGAACTAAAAAGTGAAGCTTCCCTCCTCGCTGATCACATTAAAAATCTAACGGGAAAGAAGCCAATGGTAATGGAAAGTGAAGTAGCGGGTCCAAATATTATTTGCTTGAAAACCGGAACGGTTGAGGTTAATGGAGTAAAGCAGGAAACCTATACGCTTGAAATACATCCGGATAAAGGAGTGATCATAACAGGCAGCGACCCGGCGGGTGTTTTCTATGGGACACAAAGCCTGATCGCCTTAATGCCTGTTGAACTGTTTTCCTCACAGAATTCCAAAATTGAGCTCGAAGAAGTAAGGATCTCAGATGCCCCTGCATTCGGATATCGTGGTATGCACTTCGATGTCGGAAGGAACTTTCAGACAAAAGAAACGGTTATGAAGTTCCTTGATGTTATGGCCTATTATAAGTTAAATAAATTCCATTTTCACATTACCGAAGATGAAGGCTGGCGACTTGAGATCGAGGAGTTGCCTGAATTAACTCAGATTGGTGCATTCCGTGGACATACCCTGGATGATTCTGAATATCTGGCACCAGCTTACGGATCAGGAGCTTTCCCGGATCCGGATATTTCCTATGGCAGCGGCTTTTATACCCGGCAGGATTTCATTGAGATATTGAAATACGCAGCAGAGAGACATATAGAAGTAATCCCTGAGGTAAATATGCCCGGACATGCAAGGGCAGCTATCAAAGCAATGGAATACAGATACAAAAGGTTAATGGCGGAAGGAAAACAGGAAGAAGCTGAAAAGTATTTGCTTTCGGACCCGGATGATCAGTCAGAATATTCATCAGCCCAGTTATACGATGATAATATTGTTTGTGTTTGCAAAGAGGCCCCCTATGTATTTTATGAGACAGTGGTAGATGACATTATCGGGATATACGAGGAAGCAGGATTAACATTGCGAACACTGCACACCGGAGGAGATGAAGTGCCGCTTGGATCATGGGAAAAATCCCCAATATGCCAGGACCTGCTGGAAAGGAATCCGGAAATCTCTAATTTCAGGAACCTCCAGGCTTATTTTTTTGGTAGGATTGTGACAATTCTTGAGGCCCGCAACCTCGCCATAGCCGGCTGGGAAGAAATAGCCATGTCTTTCTTCGAGGATGGCACCTGGGAAGCCAATCCTGAATTTGCAGGGAAAAATGTTATCCCTTACGTATGGAACAGCATATGGGGAAACCAGGATCTGGGTTACAGGCTGGCTAATGGTGGTTATCCGGTAATTCTCTGTAATGTCAATAATTTCTACTTTGACTTTGGCTATAATAAAGATCCCGAAGAACCGGGTGGATACTGGGGTGGATTCAACGATACTAAAACAGCCTTCAGTTTTATCCCATA
>CBDUBA010000116.1:0-13014 GCA_965365275.1 uncultured Cyclobacteriaceae bacterium
GATCATTCCTATATACCACAACAATAAAATCAATCAATACCTGGCAGCCATCGACTGCCAGGTATCTGATTTAAGGTACAATATAATGCAAACAATTCTGGGCGCCGGGGGCGTAATAGGCGATGAACTCGCAAAAAACCTTACAAACTATACTGACAGTATTCGTATAGTTAGCAGGAATCCAAAAAAAGTGAATGAGACAGATGAAACATTTGCAGCTGACCTGACTGATCCTGACCAGGTGTCGGAAGCCGTAAAGGGTTCCGATGTGACCTATCTGGTTGTGGGACTTAAATATGAGATTAAGGTGTGGCGTGATCTTTGGCCAAAGATCATGTCAAATGTCATAAAAGCATGTAAGTCGCATCAGTCCAAACTGGTATTCTTTGACAATGTATACATGTATGGAAAAGTAGATGGTATAATGACAGAAGAAACACCTGTTAATCCATGCAGCAAAAAAGGTGAAGTAAGGGCACAAATCGCTGAAATGCTTCTTTCGGAAGTTAGATCCGGTAATCTAAATGCTTTGATTGCCCGTGCTGCTGATTTTTACGGTCCTAACGTTCAGAACAGTATTCCGGAAGGGTTGATTATTCAGAACTTCAAAAAGGGTAAAAGTGCACAGGTCTTTTGTTCTGATAAGTTCGTGCATTCCTATACTTTTACTCCCGATGCGGGCAAAGCCACAGCCATTCTTGGTAATACAGAATTGGCCTACGGACAGGAATGGCACCTTCCCACCATGAAAGATCCAATGACAGGAAAAGCGTTTGTAAATGCCTTTGCCAGGGAATTTGAGGTCAAACCCAAATACATGGTATTAAAAAAATGGATGGTCCGGATTTTCGGCTTGTTTACCCCCGTTATCGCAGAAGTATATGAAATGCTATACCAGTATGACAGGGATTATATCTTCGACAGCTCAAAATTTGAGAAGGAGTTTAATTTCCAACCAACCTCTTATGCTGAGGGGATAAAGATATCTGCACAGGCAGCTAAATGATTACTAGCGATCAGGGATATTCGGATGTTCCGAAATTTCAGGAGTCTAATTAAAGTTCATTAATAAGATCTTTTTTATCCATGCAATTATGAAATTCCCTCCGGTTAACCTTAATTTATATATTTTTATATTTAGAGAAGAGATTTCATATTAAATTACAATTCTTTTTACTTTCTTCTTTTTTATGTTTTTTACAATATTTAAGGATACATCATGAAAAATTGGATTATATCAATTCTACTCCCGTTGTTATGGATATTCATTATTTCCGCAGGTTATCCTCAGACGGATTATTCTTCAAATCCGGAACTGGATAAAAAGGTTGAAGCATTCCTCAAAGATAGCCGTGGACAATGGAGGGACATGAACGTTCCAGCCTCCGATGGCAAATTATTACATGATCTGATATTAGAAAATAATTACACCCAGGCACTTGAAATTGGTACCTCAACTGGTCATTCCGGAATATGGATCGCCTGGGCATTGAGTAAAACCGGTGGTAAGCTGATCACTATTGACATATCGGAATCTAGGCATAAAGAAGCTCTTGAGAATTTTAAGAAAGCCGGACTTTCAGAGTACATCGATGCCCGTTTAGCGGATGCGCATGAACTGGTCCCGGAATTGAAAGGCCCTTTTGATTTTGTTTTCAGCGATGCGGATAAAGGGTGGTATAAAAATTATTTTATTGCTGTGTATCCAAAACTTAAATCCGGGGGTTGCTTTACAGCGCATAATGTTAGTAACCGGATGTCTGGTATAAAGGAGTTTCTTGATTATGTGGAGAGTCTGCCGGATATGAAAACTACGATCGACAGGTCCAGTTCTTCCGGCGTTTCAGTAAGCTATAAAGATTAATTATTTTTGAGTTGAGATTAATGAGTAGATTTTTATCAAAACCTGACTTCTGATCATGAGAAGATTTAATTTTTTTATCACGTTGATGGGATTTTTAATTATCCTGGCTTTATCCAAATGTAATGATATAGGCAAAAGTAAAGATGGCCATAAGATCACGGATGATTTCAAATCTCTTGCCCGGGATTTTAAAAATCCTCCAATTGAATATTCCACGGCCCCTTTCTGGGTTTGGAATGATGAAGTTACGAAACAAAAAATTGACATTCAGCTTCCTGATTTTAAAGAAAAGGGCATTTCTCAGGTGTTTATCCATCCCCGTCCAGGATTAATTACAGAATACCTGTCGGAGGAGTGGTTCGAACTTGTCAAATATGCAGTTGACAAAGGGAAGGAACTCGATATGAAAATCTGGTTGTATGATGAAAATTCCTTCCCCAGTGGATTTGCCGGCGGCCATGTGATCTCTGTTATGCCACCTTCTTTTGATCCCGTAGCCGGGCTGAAACTAACCAAGTTAAACGTCCTGCAAAACTCAGATACGAATAAGTATTTTATGGTGATCAAGAAATTCAATAATTATTTCGCCAATATAAGCGGTGGTACCCGAAGATATATAGATCAACCCGGGGAATATTATGCATTTGAAAAGTGGTATTACCCGGAAAAAGAAGCATGGTTTGGAGGATTTTCATATGTTGATCTTCTGGCATATGGTATTACAGAACGTTTTATTAAAACCACTATGCAGGGATACGAGGAGTACCTGGGAGAAGATCTGGGCACTACAGTCCCTGGAATTTTTACGGATGAACCGAATATAAACACCAGGGGTAATGATGAAAATGTTATCCGTTTCACTCCTGTTCTCTTTAATAAGTTCAAAGAGAAATACGGTTACCAGCTTGAAAACTATCTGCCCTGCTTATATGAGGAAATTGGGGACTGGAGGAATGTACGTCATGATTACTATGCCTTGCTACTCGATATGTTCATTGAAAGATGGGCTGTCCCATGGTATGATTATACCGAAGAGAAAAATATTATCTGGACGGGCCACTATTGGGAGCATGGCTGGCCAAATCCCAAACACGGTGGTGACAATATGGCGATGTATGCCTGGCACCAGTATCCCGGAATCGACATGCTTTTTAATAATGAAGATAGAAGACCGGATCAGTTTGGGAATATACGTGCAGTAAAAGAGTTAAGTAGTGTTGTAAACCAGCTGGGCAAAGAAAGGGCATTGTCCGAAACCTATGGTGGATCAGGCTGGGAATTAACCTTCCAGGATATGAAAAGATTGGGAGACTGGGAATATGCCCTGGGTGTTAATTTAATGAACCAGCATTTATCCTATATGACTATAAAAGGAGCCAGGAAACGCGACTTCCCACAATCCATGTCATACCATGTACCCTGGTGGGATAATTATAAACCACTTAATACCTATTTTGAACGTTTATCAATTGCCTTGTCATACGGTAAACAAATTAATAAAATTCTGGTCCTTGAACCAACCTCAACAACCTGGATGTATTTCTCCCCTGCTCAGGACAGACGTCATTTGGGCGCTGAAGGGAGCATCAGCAAGTACGCTGACGAATTCAAATCGTTTTTGCGAAACCTCGAAATCAATCAGTTAGAATATGACCTTGGATCTGAAAGGATCATTAAAGATCATGGCTCTGTTAATAAATCCCAATTTACTGTTGGTGAACGAATGTATGATCTTGTTGTTCTTCCACCCGGATTTGAGAATTTTGAGCCTTATATGCTTGATTTAATAAAAGAATACATGCTAAATGGTGGTAAGATCCTGTCATTTGCCGGTGTCCCTCGATACCTCGATGGGAACATCAGCAAAAGTATGCCGGAGTTTATAAAGAATCACAAGGAGCAGTGGATTGTCAGGGAGTCTTTGGAGAAGGATGTAATTGAACAGTATTTTAGCGATCCATCATTTATACCCGTTGATCCCCTGAACTGGGAAGGCAGGGTTTTTCACCAAAGAAGACAGTTTAAGGATGGCCAGCTCTTGTTTATCGTTAATTTCGACTCTGTAAACACAGGGAATTACCATATTCAAATAAAAGGAAATTCCGTTGTGTCTATGGATCCCTTAACTGGTCAATACTGGCATCTCCCAACCGAAACTGATAATGATAAATTAATTCTTAAAGGTCAATTATCACCGGGAGGATCCAGTCTGCTGTTCATTTCCAACAGGTCTATTCAGGCAGCGGAATTACCTCACTCTGATTGGCAGGAGGCGCATAAGGTTGAAACTTCAGGTACTATCGTTAAGCAGAACGAACCGAATATGATAACTCTGGACTATTGTGACCTTGAACTTGATGGAAAAACATACAAAGATGAATATTTCTATAATGCAGCAGAGAAAATATTTGAGTTCCATTTAAAAGAGATCTACGGATTCAATTATAATCCATGGAGTGTCGCCGTTCAATACAGGACCAGGATCCTTGATAAGAATAATTTTAAAGCCGGTTCAGGATTCACAGCCCATTATCCATTCATTATTGAGGAGGGCTTCATACCTACGAATGTAAAAGCGGTGGTTGAATGGCCTGAGATATACAGGGTATCCTGCAATGGAATTCCTATTAATCCGAAGCAGGATGCATGGTGGCTGGATCGCAGTTTTGGAGTCTTCGAAATTTCAAATCACCTTAAACCAGGCTATAATATGATTACAATCCAGGCAGATCCAATGGATATACATGCAGAACTTGAACCTGTTTACCTTACAGGTAATTTTGGTCTCAAACCTGATGAAAAAGGATGGATCCTCATACCTCAGGAGAAACTTGAGATCGGAAGCTGGAAGGAGCAGGCAATGCCTTTTTATTCAAACTCCGTTTCCTATATAAAGTCATTTGATGTAAGTGACCAAATAACTGCCTGTAAGATAAAGTTAAACCAATGGAGAGGAACAGTAGCTGAAGTTACTGTTAATGGAGAAAACGCAGGAATAATTGGCTGGGAACCCTATGAGCTGGACATCAGCGACTGGATTAAAAATGGCAGAAATGAGGTGGAGGTTAAGGTTATCGGCAGCCTGAAGAACCTGCTTGGCCCGCATCATAACAACCCGACCTATGGCCTTGTTACACCCTGGAGCTTCTTCTATGCACCCGATCATCAACCTCCGGGTTTATCATATCATGTATTAGATTATGGATTACTGGAAGATTTTGAAATTATAAGTCTTTAGAATCAGGTTTAGTTATAATTATATCACTTCTATTTGAGGACACATTATACTAAGCTTTTATTATGATAAATTTTCAGAATCTGGATACCTTTGAATGTTCGCATTTTTAAAATAATCATAGGATTGAACATGAACTTGCGCTGGCTTTTATCCTTATTCATCGTATTTGCTTTATGCATTGCAGGATGCGATTCTAAAAAACCGGTAGATAAGCAAACTTCACGAGATATTCTTTCCAGCAGAACGCTGGGATTAGCCTATCTGGAAGAAAATAAGTTAAATGAAGCTGAAGCTGAGTTTCTGAAACTTATTGATCTGGCACCTGATGAAGCTCTGGGTCATGCTAACCTCGGTCTGGTCTATCTGAGAATGGGTAAATATGAAGAAGCTGAAGAAAATTTAATGAACGCCATTGAATTACAGCCTGATGATCCGGATATTAGTCTTATCCTGACAAAAGTCTACGAATTAAACAACCAGCAGGAAGAATCAATACGGGTATTGAATGAAATAATAAAATCAAATCCAAGGCATCCAAAGACACTGTACGCCCTGGCCGAGTTTTATGAAAAATCTAAGGAACCTGGATCTTTAACCAGAAGAAAAGAATATTTATCTGTACTGGTTGATGAAGTTCCTGAGAACCTCGTAGCGCGTTTATTATATATAGAAGCTTTGATCCAGAACGAGGAATCAGATGAAGCTACAGCCCAGATGGAAGAACTTGTCAGAATTTATCCTGAATTCCCGGATGAAGCCCGTGAATATTATGATCAAACCCTTGAAGCACTAAGAGCTGGGGATGCGGTGGCAGCTTACACACCCGTTAAGATCTTCCATAACTTTTTTAAAGTATCCAGCCCATACCAGGCTGGTATACAGGAGCTTAAAGGGCCAGGCGGCGAATTAATAGGGTTCCCGCTAATAACCATGGGTGAATCAACAGGTGCTTTCTGGTTCGAAGGAGAAGATGTTCTCGATGCCATTAGATTCACCGATGTAACCTCTACAGTAGGTCTTGACCAGATCAATTCAAACCTGGTAAATCAAAATTATACCACAAGTCTGGCCATCAGCGATTATGATGGCGATGGGGATCTTGACATATACTTTGGAAGATATGGGGATAATTATTCAAACGCTGAGCATTTCCTCTTTAAAAATGAAATGGGTTCCTACTCTGAGATTTCAAATGATACGGGGATTGATCATGCTGAAGCTGACAGGTTCGCCATTTTCGGAGATTACGATAATGACGGTTTTCTTGACCTGTACCTGATCACGAATTCAAATAACAGATTATACCGCAATGTTGGTGAAGGTGAATTTGAAGATATTGGGGGTGATGCCAATGTGGATAATACGGAAGAAGGAAATATGGCATTGTTTTTTGATTTCGACCATGAAGGTGACCTGGATATTTTTCTGGCCAATCCTGAATCAAACGCCCTGTTGAGAAATAATGGAGACGGATCATTTTTAAATGTTACAGCTACCACCGGCCTCAGCCAGGATGGGAGTAATACCACGGATGCTTGTTTTGGGGATTTTGATGATGACGGGGATATAGACCTGTTCCTTGCCAATGAGAATGGTCCTTATAGCCTTATGGACAATGTAAGGCAGGGCAGGTTTGAAAATATTACTAGTGATGCTGGCCTTGAGATCAACAAAAGTGCAATTACTGTCGATGCCGGTGATTATAATAATGACGGGTATCTTGACCTCCTCATGGTGACCGGCAATTCAGAATGTGATTTATATAAAAATAAGGGTGATGGGACTTTTGAAAAAGATACCAGGTCACAGGAAATTTTCGATAAAATATCTGGCATGCAGGTAAGCGATATAGTTTTCTTTGATTTCGACAACGATGGGTTCGAAGACATGCTGATCGCTGGTAAACCGGAAGCCCATGGAGATAGAGGTTTGTATTTATTCCATAATGACAGTCTGAATATCTTCAGTGATGTGTCACATTTATTACCTGAGGATGTATTGAGCGCAGCCAGGATCATTCCGGGAGATTTTAATGAAGACGGAGACCAGGACATTTATCTGACCGGATATGATGGCAAGGTGAGATTACTTCGAAACGATGGGGGAAATGCCAATCATTACCTTAAGTTACAGCTGGTCGGAGTCAGGACAGGCAGCAATAAAAATAACCATTTTGGTATTGGTTCAAAAGTTGAGGTCAGGGCCGGCGATCTATATCAAATGAAAGTAGTAACCCAGCCGGATATGCATTTTGGCTTGGGAGATCGTTCAGGAGCTGATGTGGTCAGGATCTTATGGACTAATGGTACACCTCAAAACATCTTCACACCCAGGAGCGATCAGGATCTTATCGAAGAACAGGAACTCAAGGGATCCTGTCCTTTTCTTTATACATGGAATGGCCACGAATATGTCTTTGTTAAGGACATGATGTGGAGAAGTGCATTGGGAATGCCGCTGGGAATCATGGCAGAGGATACGAAATATGCTTTTGGAGATGCCTCCAGGGAATACCTGAAAATACCGGCGGAACTATTGCAGCCTAAAGATGGCGTTTATTCCATCCAGATAACCTCGGAACTATGGGAAACCATGTACTATGATGAACTGTACCTGGTAGCGGTGGATCATCCGGAAGATATTGAAATATATGTAGATGAAAAATTCACGCCTCCCCCCTTCCCGGGTTTGGATCTGTTTACGGTAGAGGAACAAAATATACCCGTAAAAGCCTATGACGATAAGGGGCATGATCTATTATCATACATTGATAAAAAGGATGATGAATACATCTCAAATTTTAAGCTGGGTGCGTTTCAGGGAATAACTGAAATGAAGGATGTCATCCTGGATCTTGGTGATAATATAGACGAGGGGAATGTATTCCTTTTTTTGGATGGCTGGATATATCCAACTGATGCAAGTATTAACATCGCTATATCGCAATCGGAAAAAACGAAAGTAATAGCACCCTATATCCAGGTTGTTGATTCTGATGGAAAATGGATCACGGCCATCGAAAACGTGGGATTCCCTATGGGTAAAAATAAAACCATCATTGTTGACCTATCAGGTAAATTTCCTACAGATGATCACCGTGTAAAGATCCGTACAAACATGCAGATATACTGGGACTATATATTCCACTCTCCTAATACAAATGAAACATCAATAATTACAGCACAAATGAATCCCAGTTATGCCGACCTGCATTACAGGGGATTTTCTGAAATGTACCGAAAAGGTAACCGGTATGGGCCACACTGGTTTAACTATAACCGGGTATCTAAAAAGCCAAAATGGAGGGACCTGGAAGGAAAATATACACGATACGGAGATGTAATTCCTCTTTTGGAAAAATCAGACAACATGTATGTAATTGCCAATGCCGGTGATGAAATGACGGTTGAATTTGATGCAAATTCATTACCTGAATTAAAAACGGGTTGGAAAAGGGATTTCCTGATTTACAGTGTCGGTTGGGTTAAAGATGGAGATATGAATACGGCAAAGGGGCAAACCGTTGAACCGCTGCCCTTCCATGAAATGTCCGAGTACCCATATTCCGAGGAGGAATATTTCCCCTCAGATTATGAATATCAGAGATACATTGAATCATACAATGTACGCGAGATTACATCGGAACAATTTGAAAGGGCTTTATATGACCTGTACTGATTCAATAGACGGAAACACCGCGTGGATAGAATTGATAATAAATAAAATTCGTAAATGGACAAGAAATACGATATAGTAATTGTTGGGTCGGGTATCAGCGGTATGAGCCTGGCCTATTATTGCGCTTTGGAAAAAATGAATGTTCTGGTACTTGAAAAGGGTGACTCTTTGGGGGGAAGTTTCAGCACTGTGAATTCAGACGATTACTGGCTTGAAATGGGGGCTCATACAATGTATAATTCTTATGGGAATTTTATTGAGATCATTGAAGGATGTGGCTTAAAAGAGGAAATAATAAAACGAAAGAAAGTACCTTATAAAGCATTTAGAAACGGAAAAATAAGATCAGTAATTAGCCAGTTCAGTATTCCGCAATTAATCATTTCTTTGCCCTCTTTGTTCAGCATAAAAAAGGACAATCAGACTGTGGAATCCTATTATTCGAAAATCGTTGGTAAAAAGAATTATAAGAAGTTCTTCCAATATATGTTCAATGCGGTACCTTCTCAGGCAACCAACGATTTCCCCGCTGATATTTTATTCAAAAAAAGAGATCGCAGGAAAGATTTTTTAAAGAGTTTCACTTTTAAACAAGGCATCAGGTCTATTATTTATGCTATTTCCAGAATACCAGGTATTGATGTAAAAACCGGGACTGGTGTATCATCCATTTCATTGAAGGAAGATTCTTTTGAGATACAAGCTGAAAACCAGGAAACATACAAGTCCGAATATCTTGCACTCGCGGCTCCTGTGAATGTAGCAGCAGAGCTTACCCGATCTTTATCACCGGAAATATCCGGAGAAATAAGGAAAATTGAGTTTGTATATACAGACTCGGTGGGTGTATGTATAGACAAAAAGGACGTTGATATTAAAGATGTCGCAGGTATAATCGGGATCAAAGAAGATTTCTATTCTGTGGTTTCAAGAGATGTAGTTGAAGATGAAAATTACAGGGGTTTTGTTTTTCATTTTAAACCGGGGAAACTGGATAATTCATCAAAGATTGAATTCATCTGTAAAGTATTAAACATATCAAAGGATAAAATAAAGGACACTTTTTTTGTCCAGCATACTGTTCCTTCCTTTAAATTGGGTCAAAAATCGATTGTAAAGGAAATAGACCATTTACTGAAAGGTAAAAAACTTCTCCTTACCGGCAATTATTTTTCAGGCATGGCTATTGAAGATTGTGTAAGCCGATCTAAAAACGAATTCAATAGAATTAAAAATTGAGGAATTAGTAAATTTGAATTACAATCAAATGATTTTATGCATAGTTTTGGCTGCATGAGCCGCTGATTCAGCGAATCTTTTTTTGTTTTCAATTAATGTTTGTTTTCAGCAATATCAATTCATTCAATATAAGCAAGGTCGGAAGAATAATCATATTTTTCCTGGTCAATATTGTTATATTCTCCGGTTGCAATAAAAGATCCGAAAAGCTATTTGAATTACAGGCCCCCGAAACGACCGGCATCAGATTCATCAATGAAATACTTGAAGATGAATACTTCAATATCATTTCCTATGAATACCTGTACAACGGAGCTGGAGTAGGTATCGGAGATTTTAATAATGATGGTCTTCAGGATTTGTTCTTCTGTGGCAATATGGTATCGAACAGGCTATATCTAAATACCGGAGAGCTTAAATTTGAAGACATTACGCGGGTTGCCGGCATTGAAGCCTCAGGCATCTGGAGTACCGGCGTGGCCATCGTGGATATCGATAATGACGGCTGGCAGGATATTTATGTATGTGCTTCATACAGTTCTGTTCCTGAACTTAGAAAGAATATGATGTTTATAAATAATGGCCTGAATGATGAAGGGTATCCGACCTTTACAGATAAAGCTTCAGAGATGCGGATTGACGATAAAGGTTATTCCACCAACGCTGCTTTCTTTGATTATGATAAGGATGGAGACCTTGACCTGTACGTACTCACAAACATGCTTGACACTGATTTCCCCAATAAATACAAACCTCGTAAAGTAGACGGATCCTCCATAACAAATGACAGGTTTTACAGAAATAATGGAGATGGAACTTTTGATAATTATACCGAGCAGGCAGGATTTAAATATGAAGGTTACGGATTAGGAATCAGTATTGTAGATATTGACCAGGATGGATGGAAAGATATCTATATTACGAATGACTACCTGACTACTGATCTGCTGTATATTAATAATCAGGATGGTACATTTTCAGACCGGATATCAGATTATACAAAGCATATAGGACACTCTGCAATGGGACATGATATTGCTGATATCAATAATGACGGCCTGCCTGATATTTATACCCTGGATATGCTGCCTGATGACAACCAGCGGCTAAAACAGATGTATGCGGGTTCAAGGTTCAGCAACAATAGCGATAATAGAAAATATGGATATCACGACCAGTATAAGCGAAATATACTTCAGATGAACAACGGTCCGGATGTTTATGGCAATCATCTTTTTAGCGAAATAGGATTATTTGCCAATGTATTCGCAACAGACTGGAGTTGGTCGGCATTACTGGCTGATTTCGATAACGACGGTTTCCGTGATCTGTTTATAAGCAATGGATATCCCAGGGATGTTACGGACCTGGATTATGCCACTTCCGGAAGCCGGAGAGGTATGCGTCTAAGCATGGAAGAGGAACTTGAGAACATACCCGTTAGACATATCCCGAACTACCTTTTCAGGAATACAGGAGAATATTCATTTGCGGATAAATCGGCTGAATGGGGTTTTGATAAACCTTCTTATTCTAATGGTGCTGCTTATGCTGACCTGGACAACGATGGTGACCTGGATATTGTCACCAATAATATAAATGAACCTGCTTCAATTTATGAAAACAGATTGTATTCTGATGGAAAAACAATGAATAATAATCATTATCTCAGGATAAAGCTTAATACAGAACTTCATTCAGGGATAGGCCTGGGATATATTGTGACTGCCTATATTAATGGAAACGCCATATATGCTGACCATTCCATCTACCATGGTTTTTTATCCTCTGTAGATCCTGTGATCCATATCGGTCTGGGTTTGGAAGAAGCAGCGGATTCCGTAATCATCTCCAGCCCAGATGGAAAGATTTTAACCATGTATAATATCACGGCCGATCAGGTCATAGAAATTAATGAAGACCAATTCCTGGATTTACCGGTCAGCAATCCTGCCCTTTCAACTTCAAGTGCGGATAAACATGTATTCAAGCCGGTTCTGGATAATTTGGGGATTGATTACCTCCATAAAGAAGATCCATTTAACGATTTTAATTTCCAGCCTACCCTCCCCTTTCAGCTATCACAATATGGCCCAACTATATCAGTTGCCGATATTGATGGGAATGGTGAATTTGATTTTTTTGTAGGGGGATCAAAAAAATATCCGGGTAGTTTTTATCTTCAACAAAATGGAAGGTTTCGAAGTGAACCATTAATTGATGCTGATGCCGTATGGTCTGAAGACCAGGGATCACTATTGTTTGATATAGATGGTGATGGAGATATTGACCTTTTGGTAGTAAGTGGCAGCGTGGAACAGGAAATTAACTCCCCATCGTATAGAGACAGGGTATATCTCAATAATGGTGCTGGTGATTTTAGTCTCGTCCCGGATATATTACCGGCGCACCTTAATCCTGGTACCTGTATTAAAGGTGCTGATATCGATCATGATGGAGATATAGACCTTTTCATAGGTGGAGGACCTCTTCCAGGGCAATATCCTTTCTCTGCACCAAGCTATATCTTACGAAATGATTCAGAACGAACTAAGCCGTTATTTACAGATATTACAAGTTCATATTGCCCAATTCTAAATGAGGTTGGTATTGTTAAAGATGCATTGTGGACTGATTTCAATAATGATAATAATATTGACCTTATCCTTGCGGCTGATTGGATGCCGGTCATTTTTCTGGAGAATGTGGGCGATCAATTGATCGACATCACACAGGCAACAGGGCTTGAACAACTGTCCGGATGGTGGAACAGCCTAACTGGTGGTGATTTTGATAATGATGGCGACATCGATTATCTTGCCGGCAATCATGGTTTGAATTCCTTTTATAAAGCAAATACTAAAGAACCCCTAAAGGCTTATGCATCAGATTTTGATAATAATGGTCGAACTGACCTGGTGCTAACAGGCTTCACCAAAGACATTGACGGTTCCCGAAAAGCATTTCCTGTTCATTTCAGGAATGACTTAAACAA
>CBDUBA010000117.1:0-12949 GCA_965365275.1 uncultured Cyclobacteriaceae bacterium
ATGAATATAACCCTGGATGGCACACCCCTGAACGATATGATAGACCAGGGTGTGTTTTTCTCCAACTTCACTGATTTTTCCAATTCCATTGAAACAATACAGATTGAAAGAGGGGTAGGAACAAGTACCAATGGTACGGCATCATATGCCGGATCCGTAGATTTTCAATCCGTAGATTTGAGGAACAGGCCTGCCGGTGCGGAATTGCAACTTGCCGCAGGATCATTTGGCACCTACCGCGGGACTCTGGAACTTACATCCGGACACCTGGGAAAAGGATTCAATTTTTACACCCGGTTTTCCATGATAAATTCTGATGGTTATCGATATCATTCCGGAACCGATTCATATTCCTTCTTTTTCTCCGGAGGATATTTTGGGGAAAAGGACATGATCACTTTAAAGGGTTTTACCGGACAAACCCAGAATGGTCTGGCTTATCTGCCTGTTGCTTTATCTGATATACAGGAAGATCCGAGAACAAATTATGTTAATGAAAATGACGTTGATAACTTTGGCCAGGATTTCATTCAACTTCAATACACCAGGTCATTGACCAATTATTCTTCTTTGGTTACTACTTTATATTATGGTGCTGCAGGTGGCGATTATCCGGCTGGATTTTATGTTACTGATTCCATTTACAATTCAAGCAATCCTGCTGGATATGACCTGGTCGAAAGGCTGGTTCAGATCAATTACCCACTTTTTAATGATCATTATGGATTTATCTCCTATTTCAATCACAACTCAAAAAACCAGAAACTGGACCTCAATGCCGGGATACATCTATATACTTTTCAGCGTCAGAACCTGGAAAGTGTTATCCCGGATAATGCAAATCCCTATTATGACGAAAGTTCCTGGAAGAACGAATTGAGTGTTTTCGGGAAACTGGATTACAGGATCAACAGGGTTTTATTATTTGCTGATCTGCAATTCAGGACACTAAAGCTTGAAATTGATCCGGATGACACCCTCCTCCCGGATGAATCGAATGTGGTAAAGAACTGGACTTTCCTGAATCCGAAAATCGGGTTGACCTATACGCTTGATGATGTGAAAAATCTGTACCTATTTTATGGTTACACCGGCAGGGAACCTACCAAGATAGATATCTTTGGCGGGTTCCAATTGAATGAATCAAATCTTGAAAGTGTATTATCCGATGATGTCAAAGCAGAATATGTTCATGATATAGAAGCTGGTTTCAGGATCAGTAAATATGGTTTTACGGGGCAGATCAATGGTTTTTTCATGAAATTCAAGGATGAAATAGCTCCGATCGGGGAATATGTTCCCGAAGGCTTCATTCAATTAAGGAAAAATATTCCATCAAGTTACAGAACCGGAATTGAGATGAACTGGAGTTGGAATTTTACTCCATCATTCTATTTCAATGGGAATACTACCTTGATGAAAAGCCAGATCGATGTATATGCCCCGGATGATGACCCCCAGGAATACGAGAATGTAACTCAACCCTTCAGCCCGAACTTCATGGCCATGGGCGCCTTTATTTACCAGTTCAGAAATTTATTTGATGTCGAGATATCAGGCCGGTATGTCAGTGAGTCCTATCTTGAACCTACGAATCAACCCGACATGATCATTCCATCCTTTTTCGTGGCAAATATGCGTTTCGGTATCAATTTCTATAAAGAGAACAGACTGGAACTATTCTTCAACAATATATTTAATGAGCAATACTTTACCTATGGAGCACCGGTCGATCCTGACTGGGATGGATCCATGGAACCGGGTTATTTTGTCCAGCCGCCCAGAAACCTGTTCGTTCAGCTGACAATAAAACTGTAAAATATCACTCAGGGATAATAATGGATACTGATGACCTGTTGATCATGAAAATATTATATGTGTCGGTGAAGGTTACTCGGCCCCTTCCTTTTCCATGTCTAATTTAAGGGTGTTGATCTTTTCACCCCAATAAATGGTTCTGTGCGGGAATGGAATTTCAATATTTTCCTTATCAAAGGCATATTTCAGTCTTTTTCTAAATTCACGACCAGTAAGAAATTGTGTGCCCGGTTTTGTTTTTAACCTGGCTTTGATAACAATCTCACTTTGCCCGAATTGATCCAGACCTACAACTTCAATGGGTTCCAGAATATTTATACCATAATCTGCATCTTCCTGTAATTGAGCGCCAACCTTTTCAATTACTTTAATCACCTGATCAGGATCTTCTTTGTAGGCCACCCCAATATCAAAAACCATAGCTGACCACTCTTTGGTCATATTGGATAGCGAATTGATCTTACCATTTTGGAAAATATGAACGATCCCTGAAAAATCTCTCAAGGTGATGGTTCTTACTTCAATTTTTTCTACCAGCCCCCCTGTTCCATTAATATTTACAATATCTCCTACCCTGATCTGATTTTCCAGGATCATAAAAAAACCTGAAATTACATCTCTCACCAATTCCTGGGCCCCAAAGCCAATGGCGAGTCCTATGATTCCGGCACCAGCCAGCAATGGGGCTATGTTGACACCAAACTGTCCTAAAAAAACAAGTGTGAAGATCACATACATCACAACAAGAAGAGATGTTCTCAACAGCTCCGAAAGCGTAACTACACGTTTTTTGCCTTCTTCATCTCCTTTTTCTTCATAAAGTCTGTAAAGGTGTTTTTGGAAGCGCCTAATGATGATCTTGATCAGTTTAGTAGTTATAAGGAATAAAATAAGTATTACCAGAAGCTTTGGACCTGTGCTTAAACTCCAGGCAATCAAATTATCCAGCAGATTCTCCCAATATGCGGTTTCTGTAAGTTTTCTAAACATTGCTCAATTCAGTAATAAGTGAAACATAAGAATTTTATATAAACGGGTTGTCAAAATAAATACAATTATTGCTTTAAGACCGGAGAATAATTAAAAAAAATGAAAACATAGATGAATAGATGTATGGAATGGAATTCATCAATTGAACAGGGTATTTAATTTCCGCAATGGATCGCAGGAATTTCGGATAAAGGCTGTTCAATTTAATAATAATTGTATTTTTGCAGGATGACCAAACTTGATTATGCTGCTTAAAGAGATCAGGACATTAATCTTACAGGAAACAGTTATTGAATGGCGTTTAAAATATGCCATTAATGGGATCCTCTTGTATCTCATAAGTGTAATTTTTATAAGTTACCTTAGTTTCCGATCACAGGTCAGTTCTTTAAATCCGGTGATATGGAATACCTTATTTTGGATCATAATTCTTTTCACGGCTGTGAATGCAGTTACAAAAAGTTTTATTCAGCTGAACCGCGGAAGATTGATCTATTATTACTCCATTGCAAATCCAACTGCGATAATCCTATCAAAAGTAATTTACAATACTCTTTTACTCATTGGAATTGGTTTAACAGGATTATTTATGTACAGCATGGTCCTGGGTAATCCAATAGATGACCTAATACTATTTATTGTCAACCTGTTGCTGGGATCTGTAGGATTCGCAGGTGTATTGACGATGAATTCCGGCATCGCGTCGAAAGCTGCAAATAGTACAACCTTAATGGCCATTTTAAGTTTTCCGGTTATATTACCATTGCTGTTGATCATTATCAGAATTTCGAAGAATGCTTTGGAAGGTCTCGATTGGTCCGCTAGTTATGGGCCCATGACGTATCTATGTGCTATTGATATCATAGTAATTACAATTTCAACCATTTTATTTCCTTACATATGGCGAAGTTGACATTTGATTTCAAACAAAACTGGTGGAAATTAATTGCGGTGGTCCTGGTATATTACACCGTAATTGGAGGATTCCTGATAAAAGTCCCCAGGATAGCCATTGTACAGGAGAGTGTAAGAAACCAGTTTTTTCATGTATCCATGTGGTTCAGCATGATGATACTTCTTACAACTTCACTGGTATTTTCTATCAGATACCTGGCAAAATCTAAAACAAGATTCGATGTATTAGCAGAAGAATTTGCTTATATGGGCATAATTCTGGGGATATTGGGCCTTGCAACCGGAAGTATCTGGGCGCGATTTACCTGGGGTGCATGGTGGGTGAACGACGCCAAACTGAATGGTGCTGCCATCTGTATGCTGATCTATCTGGCTTATGTAATCCTGAGAAATTCAATTGAAGACGAAATCCAAAGGGCAAGGATCGCTGCAGTATATAATATATTCGCCTGGTCGACCCTGCTGCCGTTGTTATATATCCTGCCTAGGCTGACGGATTCATTACATCCGGGGAGTGGAGGTAATCCCGGTTTTAACATTTATGACCTTGACAACAACCTCCGTCTGGTCTTCTATCCTTCCATCATAGGCTGGACTTTATTGGGTGTCTGGATCATTCAGTTAAGGGTAAGGGTAAAAGAATTAAAATCAAAACTTGAAGATATTAGTTAAACTATGAAGAAGTGGATATTAATACTGATTGCTAATGTGATGGCGTTTTCAGCTGTAGCTCAACAGGGAACAGGCGAAGCCATCGAAATGGCGGACGCCCTCAGGGCATCGGGAAAAATATATGTAGTAGTAATAGTAGTTACTGTCATTTTAACGGGACTTATCTTGTATCTTATACGACTTGACAGAAAAGTGGGTCGGCTGGAAAAAGAATTTTCTGAAAGGATCAAAAGCTGAATTCTGAAAACTAATTAATACATAATCAGATGAAAAAGACACATATCTTTGGTATCATAATAATTGCCATTGCCGTAATGATCATAATCATTACAGCGGGTGATGCAAGTACCTATGTTACGTTTCGGGAAGCTATGAAGATGGCGGCCGAAGGAAATAACAAAAAAATCCATGTAGTCGGTCAGCTAAAAAAGGATAATGAAGGGAATATACAGGGTTTGGAAGTTACTGAAGACATGTTGTCGGTATCCTTCCTGATGATTGATAATGAAAACATTGAACAGAAAATATATTATAACGAACCTATGCCACCTGATCTGGAAAGATCCGAACAGGTTGTGGTAATAGGATCCTTCAGGGAAGATGTTTTCGTTGCTGATAAAATCTTGTTGAAATGTCCTTCAAAGTACGAAGAGGAAGAGATTAAGTTATAGCAAAAGCATATGGTACACACCTTGGCAGGAAACATCGGGCATCTTCTTGTAATCATTTCATTTGTAACTGCATTGGCAGCGGCATTTTCCTATTTCAAAGCCGAACAATTGAAGAACATCGACTGGAAGCGCACCGCTCGTGTTTCATTTTATATTCATATAATTTCAGTGCTGGGTGTTGTAGCCGTCCTATATCACATCATTTACCATAATTATTTCGAATACCATTACGTTTGGAGTCATTCGTCAAAATACCTGCCTTTTTACTATAAACTATCCGCCTTCTGGGAAGGCCAGGAAGGTAGTTTTCTCCTATGGATCTTCTGGCATGTGATCCTTGGGCTGGTTATTATCAGAACCTTTAAGAAATGGGAATCACCAGTAATGTTCATCTTTTCCCTGGTCCAGGCTTTTCTGGTATCCATGATCCTCGGGGTGGTTATCATTAACCTGAAAATCGGGAGTTCTCCATTTCTGCTGACAAGAGATGTTATCGATGCGCCGGTATTCGATATTAACCCTGAATTCATTCCTGAGAACGGTTCCGGATTAAATCCACTGCTTCAGAACTACTGGATGGTCATTCACCCTCCTACACTTTTTCTCGGATTTGCCGCTACTATTGTTCCATTTTCTTTTGCTATATCCGGATTATGGTCAAACAGGATTACCGAGTGGATCAAGCCGGCAGTTCCGTGGGCTTTGTTTGCTGCAGCCACACTGGGACTGGGAATTTTAATGGGTGCTTACTGGGCTTATGAAACCCTTAATTTTGGAGGTTACTGGAATTGGGACCCGGTGGAGAATGCGATATTTGTGCCCTGGCTGGTATTGATCGGTGGTATTCATACCATGCTGATCTACAAACGCAATGGCGCGGCTGTTAAAACATCATTTATTCTGGTTATAGCTACTTTCCTGCTTGTCGTATATTCTACCTTTCTAACCAGGAGCGGTATCCTCGGAGACAGTTCGGTTCATTCCTTCACTGACCTTGGATTAAGCGGGCAACTCCTTTTATATCTCCTGGTATTTGTATTGCTGAGCATATACCTTTTGATAAAAAAATGGGGGAATATCCCTTCAACGGAAAAAGAAATCACAACCTATAACAGAGAGTTCTGGATTTTCATAGGAGCCACGGTATTATCGCTGTCGGCATTCCAGGTAATCCTTCCCACTTCTTTTCCTGTATTCAATTCCATCCTGAATAATATTGGAATTGAAACTTCCATGGCCCCCCCGGCTGATCAGGTTATGTTTTATACCCGTTTCCAGATCTGGTTCGGTATTGGTATTGCCGTGTTGACAGGTATTGGTCAGTTCTTCTGGTGGAAGAAACTGGAAAAAGGAAAGGTATATCAGGAATTCGCTCTACCCATCGTAATCAGCCTGGTAATATCCACCCTGATCATGGCCTTGTCAGGCTTGCGGGATCTATCCTTTCTTTTGCTTTTGAGTACAGGGATTTTTGCTATCGTCTCGAATTCCCGTACATTACTCAAACTATCCACTAAGAATATCAAGCTTTCAGGCGGTGCGGTTTCTCATATAGGTGTGGCGTTGATGCTCATAGGCATTTTGTATTCATCCGGTCTCTCAAAAGTGATTTCCCTGAACCGGTCAGGAATGAGTTACAGCAGTGATCTTCCCGAAGAAGTGAATAAGGAAAACATTCTTCTTTTCCAGGATCAGCCTGTTGAAATGGATGATTATAAACTTTCCTATAACGGTAGAAGGATCAAGATTGATGGGATTGGTGGATTCTATAAAAAAGATCAGTTCAACCTGTTGAATAACAAGTATTATCTCACCGCAAAGGAAGATATTCTTAAAGGAGATCTGGTTACCGTGTTGAAAGGAGATACTGTCAAATATAACCCTGAGAACACCTATTATGAGGTTATATATACCAGGGAAGACGGAAACACATTTAATTTATACCCGAGGTTACAGGAAAATCCGGATATGGGCAATGTGGTTTCACCTTCTATCAAAAGAAGTGCATTCAGGGATATTTATACCCATGTCACAGTGGTGGCGAATGAAGAGAAAGAATGGAGTGAAACAGAAGAACAGGAGGTCCGGCTTGGTGAAAACTTCTTTGTCAATGACTTTGTATCTACGGTGGAAGGATTTAAGCGGATAGAAGAGGTAGATGGCATTCCCCTGGAGGAAGGAGATGTAGCTGTAAAAGCTCAGATAAAAATTCAGGGAAAAACACAGGATTATTTTCTTGAACCAGTTTATCTGATAAGGGATAATTTCGCGGCCAGGATACCTGATGAAAATGAAGCACTGGGTATTAGACTGACCATTCTTCAGATTATTCCTGATAAAGATGCCCTGGTATTGGGAATAAATACGACTCAGAAAGATTACATTATTTTAAAGGCCATCGAGAAACCATACATAAACTTATTGTGGATCGGAACACTGATACTAATGATCGGATTTTCCATTGCCACAGTGCGACGTGCTAAGGAAATAAAAAAAGAATAGCGGTTACAAAAATTATCCAGTCTTTATAAATAAGTAGATCAGCTAATCTTATGAAGACCGGTTCAATCATACAGCTATTTATGTTGGTGTCATTTTTGTATTCGTGTGATGTTGAGAATCCCGTACCTGATCCCGTTGAGAATCCTGAATATGCCAATTGGATAATTCCTAAGAATGAAATCATTAGAAGAGGAACTGAAAATGATTTTATCCCTTCACTTGATAATCCGGAATTTATACCAGCAACGGCAGCTGATCATGTATTTCCAGAAGATCTTATTTTAGGATTGAACATTAAAGGCGATTACCGGGCCTACCCGATAAATATTTTAAATTATCACGAAGTGGTTAATGATGAATTCGCAGCTGGCGAAAAAATGATCTCTTATTGTCCATTAAGTGGAAGCAGTTCGGTTTGGGATCGCAAAATTCAGGGTATCAGTACTGAATTCGGAGTTTCCAGATTTGTATACAATTCCAATCATTTACTATACGACCGGGTCTCGAATGGACATTGGCTGCCATTGAAATCGATCTGTGTCAATGGGGAACTGGAAGAATTTGAGTTGGAAGGTCATCATTTCATAGAGACTACCTGGGAAAACTGGTCTACCATGTTCCCGGGTTCTAAAGTTATGGTACCTCCGAAAGGTACAGGATTCAATTATTCTATCGACTCCTATTATGAATATAAAAACAATGATTCCCTGCTCTTTTCTGTTAATCCTGTAAATCCAGCATTGCCCGTGAAAGAAAAAGTCCATGGAATCATAGTGGATAGGAGAATGAAAGTATATTCCCAGGAAATTTTCGGAGATTCAACCAGCATGGTGCATGATAATTTCCAGGGTCTTTCCATAGTGGTTATTGGAAACCGGTCTAAACAATTCATTGTATCATTTGAACGTAGGATCCCGGGTGGACCTGAACTGGATTTTTCGCCTGCTGCAGATCCGCCAAACGTTTTAATGATTGATAATGAAGGCAATAAATACGATATATTTGGCTGGGTGGTTGACGGACCCAGGAAAGGGCAGGCTCTGAATTCCACCCATTCGATTTCGGGCTACTGGTTCGTCCTGGCCTCTATGTATCCAGATCCAATTATTTATTAATTTTTTCTTTTTCTGATTTAAATCATTTTTTCTAAAAGTAATGAGGAATATTTTTGCTTAACTGTTAGATTTTTTGAACTATGAGACCGTTCAGAGTTTTGGGCATCCAGCAAATAGCGATCGGAGGAGAAGACAAAGGGAAGCTTGCCAAATTCTGGGTCGATATCATGGGGCTCGAAAAAGTAAAAACTTTTAAGAGCGAGAAGGAAAATGTGGATGAGGATGTGCTGAGGATAGGTGATGGGCCACATGCTGTTGAGGTCGATATTATGCAACCTGTTGATATCGATAAAAAGCCACGAGTTCATGAGCCTAAACTGAATCATGTGGGGCTGTGGATTGATGATCTGGAAAAAGCGGTTGAATGGTTGCAGGAAATGGGTGTCAGGTTTACACCCGGAGGAATAAGAAAGGGTGCATCAGGTTTTGATGTTTGTTTCATACATCCGAAAGGCAATGAAGATTTCCCCTTATGTAGTGAGGGGGTTTTGGTGGAACTAGTGCAAGCACCTGAAGAGGTGATCAACGCCTCGCGTTGATAACTAGTTTTTTGTGGTTGTAAAGTTTGGTTTAGCCGGGTATTTTTATACCCGGTTTTTTTATTTTTATATATGGAATATTACAACATCGCATTCATAGGCGCCGGAAACCTTGCCTGGCACCTGGCTCCTGAACTAGAAAATTACGGCCACAAAGTATCATTGGTAAGCAACAGATCAAAAAAGAATGCCACCGCTTTAATCGACCGGCTTTACAGGGCTTCTTACAAAAAAAATCTGGACTTCTCCAGATCAGATATTGACATAATAATAATTGCTGTAAAAGATAACTATATTGAAGAAATAGCCTCTGAGATCATTGCTCCTGAACATTGCATTATATTCCACACAAGTGGCACCTGGCCCATTGATGTTCTGGAAAGATCTGCAGCCCATCATTATGGAGTGCTTTACCCTTTACAAACATTTACAAAAGGTGTAAAATCCAGTTTCAAGGATACACCCATCTTTGTGGAAGGCAACGGGGATTATGCCTATAAAGTTTTGCAGGAATTAACAAGGAAACTCTCCAGGCAGGTGTATAAACTGGAAAGTGAACAAAGAGGCATCCTGCACCTGAGTGCGGTTATAGCATCAAATTTCTCTAACCATATGCTTACCATGGCAAAATCTCTGATGGATAAGCACGATATGAGTTTCGACTTATTGCAAAACGTGGTGTATTCAATGGTTCAGAAAGCCTTTGACATAGGTCCTGAAAATGGGCAGACCGGGCCTGCGATTCGTGAAGACCTGGATACATTGGAAAAACACAGGAAAATGCTGAAAGATGATCGTGATCTGCAAAAACTCTATACAATGATCTCAAATCATATAATTAATACACATCACCGTTAAGTTAGTATATTATCCCTATTTCAGTATATAACGATCAATGGCTGCCACATGCACATCCGGGGAGGGTAAATCCATTCGTTTCTTCATGCCACTCAAAATTATCATTATAGGCATCCAGTTCCCAGAAAAACCGGCCTCTCTTTTTATCGACATTCCCAATTTCATGCATAGTATCAGTATCATACAGCCTGCCATTGATCATGACCATATTTACAGAATTTGTATTCAATATATCCTCAAGAGGATCCTTTTCAAGGACAATGAGGTCCGCGAGTTTTCCTTCCTTGATGGATCCCAAATCATCACCCATTCCTATATATTCAGCCCCATCTATGGTAGCCGCTTTGAGTACCTGCATATTGGTCATCCCACCCTGGGCCAGGTTCCACATTTCCCAATGCACACCCAAACCCTGCAATTGTCCATGACCTCCAACACATATCCTAACACCCCTGTCAGCCAGGGCCTTACAGGATTCTGAGACCAGAATATGCCCATTGTCGTATTCTTTGTCAGGCACCATTGTTCTGTGTCTTGACCGGCTATCGACAATGCTTCTTGGTGTGTATTTCAAAAGCTTCTCATTTTCCCATACATTGGTCTTCTGATACCAATAATACTCGCCATTCAATCCTCCATAGTTGACAATCAATGTAGGTGTATTGGCCGTTTTACTGGCTGACCACAATTGCAGCACATCCTCATAAAGAGGGGCTACAGGCAAATTATGTTCAATACTTGTATGTCCATCATATATCTCACTTAAATTATGATAAAACGTAGAACCGCCCTCAGGATATACCATAATTCCTAATTCCCTTGCTGCTTTTATGATCTGCTGTCGCTGCTCTCTTCGTGGCTGGTTATAGCTTTTGATGGAAAAAGCGCCATATGACTGTGTTCTTTTGAGGGCACTCCGGGCATCATCCAGGTTGTTGATAACTGCTTTAAAATCGCCATCGGCACCATATATAATAGTTCCGGTAGTGTAGATCCTCGGCCCAACCATGTTGCCGGCTTTAACCATTTCGGATTGCGAAAAAGACATCTCCGAATTGGATGAAGGATCATGGGTTGCCGTTATACCATATGCCAGGTTGGCGTAATATGTCCATTCTTTCTGGGGACTCAATCCATACCTGAAGGCAAATAAATGGGCATGAGAATCAATTATGCCCGGCATGATCACTTTACCGGTGGCATCAATAATTTTAGCTTTACGCGGAATTTGAACATCCCCCTTTTCCCCAACGGAAACTATCCGGTTGTTTTCCACAACCACCACACCTTCTTCAATGACCTTTGCACCTTCCATGGTTATAATCTTTGCCCCTTCAAATGCGATAATCCCTTCCGGAACATCAGTTTTTAACTCCAGGTCTACATTGATAATTTTTTTCTTTATTTCAGCGATAGAATCAGGTGATCCTTCCAAAAATGTAAAACAGTTTTTGACATCCACTGTATAATATTTTTCACCTAAAGTCCAGTGCAGCATTTTACTGTCGCTGGTCCAGTGTAGATTTATACCGGCATCATCCGACACCTTAGCTACAGGCAATGCTTTTGTTGAGGATGACAGTTCAAAAGTCTGGCCTGAAGGATTGAAGGGGATGATATAAACCTGATGGAGTTCTCCGAATGCCAGCCACTTATTGTCAGGACTCACATTATACTGATTGGCATAGGTTGATTTGAAGTGGATAATCTCATCCCCTCCCTTGAGGTTAACACTTTTAAATGATTTGTTGAGGGACCCAAACAAATAGCCACCGGTCTGATAATATATTCGCTCACCCGTGTGATCAAATTTTGGAAAGCCGCCTTCTTTTGTTATGAGATGCTGCTCACCACCACTGGAGGACATCCAGTACAGGCCGGGTTCCTTGGTATACGACATGCCCAGTGCAAGATTTCCGGATTCCTTCTGATAAACGATCTTTGTGCCATCAGGTGAAAAGGATGGGGTTCTATAAATTCCTTTTTCAGTTGTCAGTGATTTTGTTTCTTTGTTCTCAAATCTTATTATTTGAATACTACCTTTTTCTTCATCGTTCCAGGTAACATAAACAATATATTTCCCATCAGGTGAAAAGGATGGTTCAAATTCAAAGTCCTTCCCGTTTGTCAGACGTTCCGGCTTACCATCCGGCAATTTCTTTGCCCATAAATATCCAACAGCATTAAAAACAAGAATTTTCTCATCAGGAGAAGTAACGGCGTGACGGATAACATTAACTTGGAATTTCTCAGGAGATACATCCTGCTTAAAATAAAGCGCATCACTGATTTTATGATCTGCCGAAGCCGTAAATTCAATATTCTCTGAATTACCAGTGTGCGTATTGATTTTTAGGATCTTACCACCAGCCCAGATAATAATATTTTCATTATCCGGCAACCAGTTAAAATTGGTATAGACACCAAAGATTGCCCAAGCCTCCTGCTGGTCCTTACTTAATTTATCATAGACTGGTTTTTGTATCCCGGTTTCCAAATCATGAATATAGAGTACTGATTTTTCCCTCACCCTGCGGACAAATGCCAGTTTTTTCCCGTCAGGGGAAACCTGCGGTCGTATGGCCCCACCAGGTCCCTGGATTACTGTCTCCGATATCCCTTTTTTAATATCATATCTTTTAATTACATAGATCTGAGAATTAGGATCTTTATTATACTGGAAAAATCCCCCGGGATAAACATCCTGGCTATAATAAATATATCGTCCATCCGGGCTGAAACATGGTTCCCCAAGATCCTGCTGATCATTCATCTTTTTTACCAGTTGCATCCCGGCCCCTCCTGAAATATGGTACATCCAAAGCTCCCCGGCACCAAGTGATCTTTCAGAAGTGAAATGCTTGCGGGC
>CBDUBA010000118.1:0-12871 GCA_965365275.1 uncultured Cyclobacteriaceae bacterium
CATCTATTCAAAAAGTATCCCTCCAAGTGGAAATATCACCGAAACCATTAAGCTGCAAGGATGGAAAGGAGAACGAGTTGCATGTAAATTACTGGTCTGGTCATCGGGATCTCAGGAAACCATTAGCATAAACACGAGTGAATTGAGCTCTGGCGAGCATACGATTGATGCAGAGGCCTTATCGGTTTCCGTAGTTCAATATGTACTGACTGACGAGTTTTTGAATGAGAAAGGAGGAGCCTGCGGACCCCGTGATAATGATAAAACTCCAGTACACCTAGTGCCGGATATACTAATTGATCAGAATAGTTTTACATCAGACACATTTGGCACACGACCAATTTGGATCTCTATTGATATTCCACAAGATGCTGCAGCTGGAACCTATGTTGGAACGATAACACGAAAATCAAAATCAGGGAAAGTCAAACATGACATTGCCCTTGAAGTAATAGACCGGGTCTTGCCCGCCCCATCCGAGTGGCCCTTCCATTTAGATCTATGGCAGAATCCTTTTGCGATTGCTAGATATCATGAAGTTGAATTATGGTCACAAGAACATATTGAACTCTTAAAGCCCTATCTAACCATGCTCGCTGAAGCTGGCCAAAAATGTATCACCACAACCATTAATGATCGTCCCTGGGGATGGGAAAAGCCTTGCTATGACGACTTCAGGTCCATGGTTGAATGGACAAAGAAAAAAGATGGAAGCTGGGAATACGACTACCGAATTTTTGACCTCTTTGTGAACCTGGCGATAGAGTGTGGTATATCAAAACAAATCAATTGCTACACCATGGTGCCCATTAGAAACGACTTTGTTTGGTTTGATGAAGTTTTGTCAGACACCATCGTTCAAAAATTGTATCCCGGCACACCGGAATATGAAGCACTTTGGAGACCCTTCCTGGCAGATTTCAGAAAGCACCTGGAATCGAAAGGCTGGTTAGATAAAACCACCATTGCCCTTGACGAGCGGGAAGAAGAAGAGATGGCAAACATGTTTAAGTTCATTGGTGAAGCAGCACCTGAGTTTAAAATCACGATGGCAGGATTCTATCACGAGAGTGTAAACATGACGATTTATGATTTTAGCTCAAATTGGAGAGACTATGGAAGAATTCCAAATGAAGCCATACAAAAAAGAAAGAAGGCCGGCCTTATCACCACCTATTACGTAGCCTGTGGAATTCCAAAACCCAACAACTTCACTTTTTCTCCGCCGGCAGAATCATGCTTTGAAGGTTGGATTGCTTCTTCTATGGGATTTGATGGCTTTTTAAGGTGGGCTTATAACAGCTGGCCTGAAGATCCGATGATAGATTCAAGGTACATCAAATGGCCAGCGGGTGACACCTACTTTATTTATCCAGGTCCGCATAGTTCGATTCGGTTTGAGAGACTCAGAGAAGGAATCCAGGACTATGAAAAAATCAGGATAATTAGAAATGAATTGGATCAAAAGAATTCACCTGAAGCCGCAGTTGAACTAGCTAGATTAGATGAATTTCTTAGCTCAATTGATGCTAAAACACTTGATAGTGAGTTTGCTGCAAATGTTATTAATGCTGGTAAAGAATTATTATATGAGATATCAAAATAAAATTTCCTTTGCTATCATCATATTTGTCCTTTCCACAGTCACAATACTAACTCATGCCCAGAATACAGAGATACAATACCTGTCTGGAACAGGGAATGACAATACGGTTCCATGGGAATTTTACTGCTCTGAAGGGATGAACAGTCAGAAGTGGACAACAATCCAGGTTCCATCCTGCTGGGAGCTTCAGGGATTCGGATCATATAATTATGGGATTGATCCATGGGAGGATAGAATGAACGAGCATGGTCTATATCGTCACGAATTCGTTATACCGAAAAATTGGAAGGATAAAAAAGTCAATATGGTGTTCGAAGGGGTTATGACAGATGCTGAAGTGAGAATCAATGGAAAATCGGCTGGGCCAAAACATCAGGGTGCATTTTATGAATTCAAGTATGATGTAAGCGCTCTTCTGAATTATGGAAGCAAGGCCAATAAGCTGGAAGTTACTGTTCACAAACACTCCTCAGATAGTTTGGTGAACGAAGCAGAACGTTGGGCAGATTATTGGATTTTCGGTGGAATTTTCCGTCCCGTGTACCTAGAAGCTTTTCCGGTTGACCATATGGAGCGAATAGCCACAGATGCTAAAGCAAACGGCGATTTTATCGCTGAGGTTTATTTCCAGTCCGATAAGGCTGCCCAGCTAGAATTGGAATTGCAGGATTTGGGTGGAACGAAATTGGCCGCTGTGAATGAAGAAATTAAGAATCCGTCATCAGGGAAAATCAGGATAAGGACTCATTTCGATGAAATTAAGACCTGGAATCCGGAATTTCCTATTCTTTATAAAGTGATCTTCAGATTACTGAATGAGGACCAGAACCTCCTTCATCAAAGAGACATCAGGGTAGGTTACAGGACTATAGAAGTGAAGGAAAAGGACGGCGTTTATGTTAATGGCGTTAAAGTAACATTCAAGGGAATCAGCAGGCATGTATTCTGGCCTGAATCGGGCCGGACAACCAGTAGGAAGATCAGTTTAGATGATGTTAAGCTGATCAAGGAAATGAATATGAACGCAGTGAGGATGTCGCATTATCCTCCCGATAAACACTTTCTTGATATGTGTGATTCTATAGGCTTATTTGTTTTCAATGAACTGGCAGGGTGGGGCCCGCCGCCCTACAGTACAGAAGTTGGCAAAAAGCTGGTAAAGGAAATGGTTCTGAGGGATGAAAACCATCCATCTATATTGTTCTGGGGCAATGGCAATGAGGGGGGCTGGAATCCTGATCTCGATAATGAGTTCCAGCTGTACGACATTCAGCAAAGGGAGACTATCCGGCCGCGCCAGATTTTCAAAAAGATTAATACCCTTCATTACTTCACCTATAACTACCTGGCTTATGATAGTTATATGCAAGACAGGATATTCATCACTACAGAATTCCTTCATGGCTGCTGGGATGAGGGTCATGGAGCCGGTCTGGATGATTATTGGAAGCTGATGTGGGATAATCCCATTTGTGCAGGTGGCTTCCTCTGGAATTTCTCTGATGAAGGGGTCGTCCGAACCGATCGAAACAATATACTTGATGTTGACGGTAATCATGCGGCGGACGGGATTTTAGGTCCCCATCGTGAAAAAGAGGGAAGTTTCTTTACGGTTAAAGAGATTTGGGCGCCGGTATATTTCAAAAAGAAATTCATCACGCCTCATTTTGATGGCACTTTCACCATTGAAAACCGATATCATTATACAAATCTGGATCAATGTAAATTCGAAGCTGAATGGATCAAATTCCGAGGGCCAGATGACCTTAAAACCAACCCTCTGTCTGTAGCACCAGGAAGAATTCGCCCAATTCAGCTGAAACCCGGAGAAAGGGGAATTCTTAGAATTCATCTGCCGGATGACTGGGGATCTCATGATGCCCTCTATATCAAAGCTATTGATCCTCATGGCGAGGAAATATTCACCTGGAGTTTTCCGGTTAAAGGACCGGGTGATATGGAATTTGTGCGGGGTACTGATGAAGTTGCAGGAGATATCAAAGTAGATGAGACCGAACATGCCTTCCTGGTTAAATCCGGGAAGGTTTCTTATGAATTTGACAAGAAAACCGGGCAGTTAGTGAGGGTATACAACGATGGTAGCGCGCTACCAATGAATAGCGGCCCTCGTTTTATCACTGAGCAGGAAATCAAATTCAGCGGTTTCAAGCATTATGTTGATTACCATGGACAGGTAATCCTGGATTTCTCCTTTCAGGGGGATATCACCAAGTTCAGGAATATTCAATATGCCATCAGGTGGACTGTAAGAAAAGATGGATTACTGGATCTTGATGTCAGGGGGCATTATATGCAGGGTATCACCTTTGATTTCCCGGAGGATGAGGTTAAATCGGTTAAGCGCCTCGCTGATGGACCCTTCCGCGTGTGGCGCAACAGGATGAAAGGAACCACTCTTGGGATCTGGGAGAACGATTATAACAACACCATAACGGCTGAACCTTCCACCGGCTATGAATACCCGGAATTTAAAGGTTTTTACTCATCTCTTTACTGGGCCAGGCTGAATAACAAGGATGGAAGCAGTGTAAAGGTTTATTGCCATACACCTTATACTTTCCTTCGTTTATTCACGCCGGAAACCCCTGAGCATGTCAGGGAAGGCTGGGGAACCGACGCCCTGGAGTATTATGATGGCGATATTTCCTTCCTGAATGCCATTCCTCCAATTGGAACAATGTTCAAGAAGGCTGAGGTCCTCGGTCCTCAATCACAACTTGAAACGCAATATGGTTGGGATTCTGAGCCTGTAGCAATCAGTCTTACATTTGATTTTGGAACGAATCTGTGAAAGCCGTAGCGAAGACAACTCATCTACATTGAATAAAATGACGGCAAGTTGGGATGAGAATTGAATAATTTAATTATCCATCAATGACACGAAAACCTGTTACGATTATCATCCTCCTATTTTTGGTTGCCTCTTCAATAATAAGCTGCAACAATGATGATAACCCTACAAGTACGGGGCAGCTGGAAAAAGGGTTTAAAGATCCCTCATCAGAGAGCCGGCCAATGGCCTTATGGACATGGATGAATGCGTATGTGGACCAAAAGCAATTGGTGTATGAATTGGAGCAAATGAAGGAGAAAGGAATGCGTGGAGCCCTTATCTGGGATATTGGTTCGTTGATGGATCCCGGCAAAATCATACCCGAAGGTCCTGCATTTCTAGGGCCTCAGTCGCTTGATAACATTTCTGTTGCTTTGGAAACTTCCGGTAAACTCGGTCTTGACCTGGGGATGGTTGCCGCCAGCAGCTGGAACTCGGGAGGCCCCTGGATGGAGGAGGCCAATGCGAGCAAGCGCCTGCAGCTCACCAACCAAGTGGTCACGGGTCCTGCAAAAATGAAAATTAGTATCAGGAAACCGGAACCAGGCCGTGGTGGATCCGACGTTTACGAATTGCTGCACACCATTGCCGTGCCTTATTCAGAATCAAAGGTGATCGATTATGCATCAGGAGACGTGATTGTGCTGGATAAATTTTCTGACGGAGACATGGCGATTGAATGGGAAGTTCCTGAAGGCACTTGGGATGTCATTTCATCTTTCATGTGCAATACAGGTCAGCATTTGGTATGCCCGAGCCCAAATTCTGATGGTTTGATCATAGACCATCTAAGCAAGGAAGCTACGACACGCCATTTTGATTCAATCATGGCCAGGCTAGACAAGATAAGTTCGGCCGATGAAAAATTGAAATTCCTGATGCTGGACAGCTACGAGGTATGGGAAGCCACTGACTGGACCCCCGGATTTATTGAGGAATTTAAATCCCGCTATCAGTATGACCCAGTGCGGTACATCCCATTGCTGCAAGGGTACGATCACATGGAAGACGTTTTCGGAGAGCGATTTCGGGGAGATTACAGCCGTCTGGTTAGTGACCTGATGATTGAGAACCATTATGCTTTCTCCATGGAATATGGAGATGATCATGGCATTCAGATGTTCAATGAAGCCGGACATGGAGGTGCAGTGCGGGTGGATCCGCTGAAAGCGCTTGGGAATGCACACATACCCATGGGAGAATTTTGGAACAACCAGCGGCATTGGGTGACGAAGGAAGCTGCAAGTGCGGCGCATATCTATGGAAGAAAGCTTGTTGGATCGGAATCGCTGACCGGCTGGAACCACTGGCAGCATGGTCCTACTGATTTTAAGCAGTTGTGTGACATTGCTTTTTGTGAAGGCCTGAACCAGGTGGTTTTTCATACGTTTTCACATAATCCCGAAATAGCCGGTCAACCCGGGTTTGTGTATCATGCAGGCGAGCATATCAACGTGAATGCGACCTGGTGGGAAATGGCAAGACCTTTTATGGATTACCTGGGTAGATGTTCATACATGTTGCGTCAGGGGACTTTTGTGGGAGATGCGCTTTTGTACTACGGGGATAATGCCCCCAATCTGGTTCCCCCCAAGCGGGTAGATCCCAACTATACGCCTGACTCGCCGGGAATATTTCCGTCCTATTTTTATGATGAAAGCAAATGCCCGCATTGTGGTAGGCCAAAACCGATTGATCCTGGTGATTTGTCTGGCTACGATTACGACTATGTGAATGCTGATATAATTACCAATGCGTTGCAAGCCACAGAAGGAAACCTGGCACTTCCCTCGGGGCAATCCTACCAGGTATTAGTGCTGCCAGATAGGGAAGACATATCGCTGGAAGTTTTGAGAAGTGTTGAGAAGTTGGTCAGCGAAGGTGCCATCGTCGTTGGCCGGAAACCCGTTAGAGCAACCTCTCTAAAATATTATCCACAATGCGATATGGAGGTAAAGGTCATTGCAGATAAATTGTGGGGAAAGTGTGATGGCAGGAACATTCTTTCTAATGCATATGGGAAAGGAACGGTTTACTGGGGTAAAACCCTGAAAGAAGTGTTGAAGGAACAGGATATTCCGCCTGATTTTGAAGTGAAAGGGATCGATAATTCAGACTGGAAGATTGACCATATTCACCGCAAGACTGAAACCGAGGACATCTATTTTGTTTCAAACAGCAGTCCTGAACGACAAGAGATTACCTGTGTTTTCCGTGTAGATAAAAACCGCATACCGGAAATCTGGGATGCCGAAACAGGCCTGATCCAGCGCAAGGTGGAATACTCCAAGACGGAGACAGGGATCAGCATGGATTTCATGCTGGATCCGCTCAACTCGCGGTTTGTCGTGTTCACAAATCAATCAACCGGAAAAAATGATGATGAACTGCACTATGACCTGCAATATGGATTTAAAGATAGAACCAGGACTTCAGAAAACATCGATCTCTCAAACGACTGGCTTATAAACTTTGAATCCCAAATGGGTGCACCTGAATCGTACAGGCTAAATCAACTCACCAGCTGGACAGATGTAGCTGATGAAGGCATTCGGTTTTATTCCGGAAAAGCGACCTACAAAAGAGAATTTACCCTGCCCGAAGATGCCATGTCCCAAAAGGATTCGGAGGCATTTGTTTTGTTCGAGGATATTCAGGAAATGGCACGGGTATTTGTCAATGGTTATGATTGCGGTTTAGTTTGGATCCCGCCTTATCGAACGCGTATCACCCCATACCTTAAAGTTGGAAATAACTCCATCACCATAGAAGTAATCAATACCTGGAATAATCGGATTGTCGGAGACATGCGAAACCCAGATCAGAAGCAGTTCACGAATACCAATGCGAAGGCAAGGTTCACAGAGAAAAGCCCCTTGCTAAAATCAGGATTGCTGGGTGGTGCAGAGATTCGTTTTAGAAATAAGGTAAATTAGTATAGAAAAAGGAACAGATATTATTATGAAAAAAAGCAGCATTTTTTTTATATTATTTGTTTTGGTTCTATCACTGTTTCAGTCTTGCAATAGACAATCATTCGAAAAATCACCGGCACCACAGCCCTACAGATATATCACTGCCAGACATATTGCTGATAAAGTGCCTTATTCTCCTGACAGGATCATTGAATGGCAATGGGATGATCCAAAGGCTGACGATGAACTTGAAATTTACATCATAAAACCGGTTGATATTAAAACCGATACTCCTGAGTCATTTGATAACTTATCATCTCTGAAAAATAAATCTGCAAATGTAGCGGTTAAGGGTACCGGTTCAATCAGGATGGATTTTGGCCAGGAAAATGCAGCCTGGCTGGAGTTTGATTCACAGGATTTTTCCGGTGAAGTGACCATGAGTATCAGCGAATACAATGAACCAGCTATTTTAAACGTGGGGGCACAAAACAGGTTTAAAACAAAAAAGCCGGTAAAATATGGAAACACTTACAGGCTGGAATTAAATGATGAACTTTATGAGGGCGTTCGTTTTGGTTGGATTCATGTAAACACTTTTGAAAAAGAATGGCACGTAGATAATGTCCGGTTGGTTTGTCAGATCAAACCTGTTAATTATAAAGGAAGCTTTTCCTGCAGCGATACCTTATTGACCAGGATATGGTATACAGGGGCTTATGGTGTAAAGCTCAATCTGCTCAAAGATTTTTTTGGAGCTATTCTTATGGAACGGAGTGACAGGTTTGCCTGGACTGGAGATGCTTACCCATCACAGGCAGCTTCTCTTGTCGCATTTGCGAATTATGATTTTGTGAGGAAGAATATTTTCCACACCTCAAAGCAAAACAATGGTATTGAGAGCTATTCTCTGTACTGGATACAGAGCCTGATAGATTACTTTTTCTATACGGGCGATACAGCAACAATTGTTCATTTTATTGACAATGCCTGTGAAAAGCTTGACCATGCATATGAAATTTATGGAACAGATCCGAATTTGAGGTACTACGGTTGGGATGAACGACTTGGTGCAGGGTTTTTAAAGTGGAACAATAAAAATGATCATCAGGACGAAGTCCAGCATGCCTTTAAAATGCTCACAATCGAATCCTGGAATGATTTTTCATTGATGATGCAGGAAATTGGTGAATACGAGTTGGGCAAAAAATACAAAGCATACGCACTTGAAAAATTGAAGCAGCTTCGACTGGAAGAAAACTGGACGGAAAGATTAGGGATACATGCTGCTGCCGACGCAATAAACACAGGTTTACTAAAAGAGTCAGAGAAACTGCAGTTATATGAAAACGCTTTTGCAAACAGGCAGAACAGGCTTTCTTTCTCTCCTTTTAACCAGTATTTTATTATTCAGGCGCTTTCAAGATTGAATAAATACGACATAGCACTTGAGACAATCCGGGATCACTGGGGCGGCCAGATCAAATATGGTGCAACAACTTTTTTTGAAAATTTCCATCCATCATGGAACCAGGTTTTAGGTCCATTAGACCCTCCTCCAAATGGCCAGTGTGGATATACCAGCCTGGCCCATCCCTGGGGCGGTGGTGTCGTAAAATGGATTTCTGAAGAAATTTTAGGAGTGAAATCTCTGAAACCCGGGTTTGAATCCGTGGAAATTCTTCCACATCTTGGGCGGACACTAACGTATGTGGAAGGTGAAATGCCAACCCCAAAGGGCAATATTCAGGTCTATTTTGACATAAACTCGGGATCTGGAAGATTTGTAATTCCGCAGGGGATCAACGCTAATGTCGGGATTCCTAAAGTAGAAAGAGAAATTATTTCTATTCAATTGAACGGTAAACTGGAATGGTCGAATGAAAAGGCTGTCGATCCAAACAACAATATAACGGATGCCGGGGCTTTTATTGTTTTCCCTGAATTGGAAGGGGGGACTTATAGTTTTAAAGTTAATTATCGGGGATCTACACCTGAATATGAGCCGACTGAATGGGTATTCCCGGCTGCATTTATAAAACAGGATTCATTGACCCAGGGTGCGTGGAAAGGACGATACGGCAAGGATGCATACGTGTTGTTCAACTACATCAGGAAGGATGGAAAGCCCACACATGTTAAATCGTTCAATAGAGATATTGTTGATGTTTCACTTAATATAAATGCTGATTCAATATGGAAAGCCAACGTAGATGATATCCGGGTTTTAGAACCTGATGATGTGCAGATATTCGATCAGAATGCAGCTGCAGTTTTTACCAGGGATCCCTTGGCTTGTTGCCAGACTATGACGATTGACATAAAATTGGCAGCGCAATGTGATTATAATTTCTCATTGTATTTTCTTGACTGGGATAATCAATCAAGGAGAACAGCAATAGAAGTATTTGATCTCCAAACTAAGAACATGATTACTCCTGTGAGACTTGTTGATAATTACTCCATGGGGAAGTATATGACTTTCAGATATGACAACTCAGTGCGTTTCCGGATCAATCATGTTAGGGGACCAAATGCTGTGGTGAGCGGACTGTTTTTTGATAAGGCAAAGTAGAAAGCATCTACCTGTGCCATCACAAAGGAAAGCTTAATGAAATTAGCCGCACACTGAAATCGGGATTAGTGGGCGATGCAGAGATTGTTTTTATAAAAAAGTAGCATGTGAAGTACTTGGGTAAGTGCGATCTAAGGTGTTTCGGCAAAACGGAATATTAATAATAAAACATAAGATGCGTAAAATAATCATAGTCCTGGCTGGAATCATTTTTGTAACAGGGTGTCATAAGTCGGAGCAAAATGCCGACCTGATCAGCGGATTCAAGAATCCTGGCAATGAGGCAAGGCCAAGAGCATACTGGAACTGGCTGAACGGGGATGTTTCTCTGGCAGGGTTGACGCGCGACCTGGAAGAGGCCAAAGAAAAGGGCCTGGGCGGATTACAAATGTGGGACACCCAAGCTATGAGAAACCCACGAAATTTTGTGCCCGCTGGTCCACCATTCCTGGGTGAAGAATCTGTGAAGGCAATCCATCACTCTATGAAGGAAGCGGAACGCCTGGATCTCGACTTAGGCTTGATCTGTGCCAGCGGTTGGAATTCCGGTGGTGCATGGGTGACGCCTGAAATGGCAAGTAAGAATCTATTCCATTCGGAGATCATGGTTTCAGGACCGGGTCTGGTTGAATTAGCGCTTCCCTTTCCGGAGGTCCCGGAAAACTGTCCAAAGGGTGAAGATGGACTGCCTGCCTGGTACCAGGAAGTGGCGGTGCTTGCTTGGCCCGATGCAGAGGAGCAGATGATCCCTAATCTTTCCAAAATTTTAAACATAAGTGACAAATTCAATGAAGGTATTTTGGATTGGAATGTTCCGTCAGGCAAATGGCAGGTGGCTCGATTCGTATGCACCAATAACGGGCAAATGCTGATTGCTGCAAGCCCCAACTCAAAGGGGTTGTTCATCGATTTTCTCGACCCTGAAGCCACACGTTTCCATTTTGAATATATTTTCAAGCAACTGGGTCTTGAGAAGGGAAGCGGTAAGCGAACTCCACTGAAAACCTTGGATGATGATAGCATGGAGCTACACGAGGGTATCCAGTGGTCAGTCGGTTTTAGGCGATGGTTCCGGGAACAGCATGAATATGATCCTGTAAACTGGTTGCCAGTATTTTTAGGTTGGGAAATTATGAGCAATGATTCAGACGACAGGTTTTTGTATGATTACAAAAAGGCGGTCAGCGATCTATTGATTTATAGCCATTACACCACTGGAAGCGAGGTGTGCAAAGAGTACGGTGTGGAATTAGTCGCAGAAGCAGGAGGTCCCGGCCCTCCTTTCTGGAACAGTTGTCCCGTGGATGCTCTTAAAGCATTGGGAAATGTCGATATCCCCCGGGGAGAATTTTGGTTGGGGAATCCAAGGAATCTTTTCCTGATCAAAGAGATCGCGAGTGCTTCACATATTTATGGAAAAAAGTATGTTGATGCTGAATCCTGGACCACCTGGCGGAGATGGAGAGATGGGCCCTTTAAGCGTAAAATGTTGGTGGACAGAGCTTTTTGCGAAGGGTTGAACCGAGTGACCTACCATGGATTTTCACATTCTCCCGTGGACGATGAATTTCCTGGACGCAGCTATCATGCCGGTATTGATATGAATCCACAGGTCGTTTGGTGGGATAAGGCCCGTCCTTGGATTATCTGGCGCGATGTTGTTTCATGCTTCAGCAGGGGCTTTGCGTGGCTGATGTGGCTTACTACTATGGCGATCAGGCACCCAATTTCTGGCCATATTATCACAATGTCCCTGAAAAACCCCAAATCGATGGACTGGGAAGCGGTTACGAATATGATGTGGTAAACTCGGATGTTATACTGAATCGGATGGCTGTTGAAGATGGAAGGATCATGCTTCCGGATGGCATGTCGTATCGGTTGCTAGTACTGCCGAATAGGGAAGATATGCCGCTGGAGGTTTTGCGCAAGCTCGAAATCCTGGTGTCTGCGGGTGCTACGATTCTTGGCCCCAAACCATCGGAAGTTCCCGGATTGAGTGATGTAGAAACCAAGACAACAGACCTTCGAACGCTGGCGGATAAATTATGGGGAGCATGCAATGGCGGTACAGTTAAGGTGAATGAATATGGCCGGGGTAAAGTGGTTTGGGGATATTCCGCGGAACAGTGGTTGAAGAAACAGTCAGTTAGCCCCGATTTCACCTGTAAGGATCGCCAGCTTTTAGACAATTTCAACTTTATACACCGGGAAACACCGCTTCATCATATTTATTTTGTCAGCAATAAAACACTGGAAACGGTTAATGCCGAATGTACATTCCGAGTTGAAGAATCAAAGCCTTATATAGGGAGACCGTCAGATGGTTCTGTGCTGGAGCAATTTATTTTTAAGGTTGAAGAGAATGGGATCACCATGCCAGTAGTATTGCCTCCGGGAGGTTCCACATTTGTAGTATTTGATAAATTAGAATCCTCTACCGGAATACATGTTCAGATGAAAGAAAAAGTTGCCGGGAATACTGATTTACCTGTCGAAAAAGTGGTGTCGGTCAAAAAAAACTCTACAGTAATTGAATGTTGGCAAAATGGTATGTATTTATTTACAGCAAAAAACGGAAAACAAAAACAATTGGTAGTCGATAATATTCCCGATCCTGAAATAATTGAGGGAGCCTGGAAGGTGGAGTTTGACCCTAAATGGGGCACTCCTGCAGAGGTCGTATTTCCCGAACTTATTTTCTGGACTGAACATGAGGACGAGGGGATAAAACACTATTCAGGGATGGGCATATATACAAAATCAATCAATGTGCCGGATGATTGGATCGGAGACGATCAAAATATTTATCTGGATTTGGGCAAGATTGGAGAAGTAGCAGAGGTATATGTCAACGGGCAATCAGCGGGTGTAGTCTGGAAACCTCCTTACAGAACAGACATCACTAGATTGGTCAGATC
>CBDUBA010000119.1:0-12850 GCA_965365275.1 uncultured Cyclobacteriaceae bacterium
AATAAAACTCATGCTCTGTAAATCTACAAAATCTTATTCTCCCTGATTATAATGGGAAGGAAAATTATATTGTTTAAATGGCTCTGTTTATATCAGCCTGTGCATGCAGGCATAAAAACAGTTTTTATCCGACCGATTTAAACGATGGAAAGGGCATAGATCCTTGCCCGATAGCGGACGCTTTTGGCCATTTTTGAACAAATTCTCTATTACTTACCCCCGGTAATCTGGCTATATGCCGGATTTTAGATTTTGGCATGCAAATCGAATAGTAATACATGGCCATTTTTTAAAACAAGTATAAATGATATCGAATTACTTTCTGGTTGCCCTCAGGAGTCTTAAAAAAAATCTCCTCCACAGCTTTATTAATATTGTCGGACTTAGTATCGGAATAGCTGCGGTAATAATGATCTATTCGTATGTCAGGTTTGAACTTAGTTTTGACAGGCATTTTAAAAACTATGAGCGGATCCATAGGATATCTTTATCCTTTCCGGAAGGGGAATTGGAGCGTGAAGCAGCTACGAATTATCCCGTAGTACACAGGACCTTTCCGGATCAGTTTCCTGAGATAGAAAAAAGTACCCGGTTATTCAATTCCCAATTTTCTGGAAAGAAAAATTATATTCGGGCAGATGATCAAGTTTTCTCAGAACAACTGATCTATTATGGAGACTCTACTTTTTTTGATGTCTTTCAATTTGATCTTTTGTCAGGTAATCCCAATGTAGCTTTAACTGGAGCAGGCAAAGTGGTCCTGACCCTGGATGCAGCCCTGCGATATTTTGGTACATTTGACTGCCTGGGTAAAATGCTTAATGTAAATGATACGGAAGAGTTTATGGTTAGCGGAGTCCTCAGGAACATACCCCTGAACACGCATTTCCATTTTGATCTTTTGGTAACAATGGATAACCATCCTTTTGAAAAACTGGCAGAATGGAATGGCATGGTGTTTACAACATATTTTTTGTTGAAGGAAAGAACAGATGTTGGTCTGCTCAGCAGTAAGATCGGCAATTACCTGGCAGAAACAAGGGGAGGTGGTGATCCGGATATGGAAGAAGCCTATCGTAACCTCATGACTTTCATGCCACTTAAAGATATCCATTTGTATTCGCAAAAGGAGATGGAACTGGAAGCCAACGGAAATATCACCTATGTGGTTTTATTCTCAAGCATCGCCATTTTTATTCTACTCATTGCCTGCATCAATTATATCAACCTGGCCACTTCACACAGTCTGGAGAGGGCACGGGAGGTTGGTTTGCGAAAGATCTTCGGGGCCTATAGGAAAAACCTGATTTTTCAATTCCTGGGGGAATCCCTTATGGTCTCTTTTCTTGCATTTTTAATGGCGATCGGGATCGTCGAAATGTTCAGGCCGTATTTCAATATGCTTGTTGGTGAGCACTTTAGTTATGGTTTTTTCTTCAAAGACCAGGCATGGTTGATATACTTACTCTTCATACTGGGAATTGGAATATTTGCTGGCATTTATCCTGCTGTATTCCTATCCAGGTATATGCCTAATCAAGTGCTCAAGGGCAAATTTTTGAAATCCCGTACAGCTACCAGAATGAGAAAGACACTGGTTGTCTTTCAATTCTACATTTCTATTTTTCTGATCATTGGTGCACTGGTTGTTTATAATCAACTTGAATATATGCTGTCAAAGAACCTCGGTATTGATAGAGAACATATTATAGCCATTCCTTTCTTTAATGCAGAAATGCTCGGGCAATCAGAAGCCATAAAAGATAAAATGAAGGAACACCACAACATAATTTCCGGTTCAGCTGTTTCCCAATTACCCATAAATATAGATTTGTCTGAAGGTGTCAGCAATAATATGAAGTATCAACCAGAGGATGTGACGATGTTCTTTTTGCATGCCGATAGGGATTTCTTTCAGACGATGGGTATAGAAATACAGGCTGGGGATATGTTCAGAAAGGAGTATTCCTCCGAACAAACTGAATATATAGTAAACAAAGCAGGAATGTATGCCCTCGGGGAAACCACGGAAACCCTGTTTGCACGTAACATTCGTGTGAAACATGGAGGAATAACCCTGGGCCCAATTATTGGATTGGTGGATGATTTCAATTTTGCTTCCCTGCATGACCAGATTGGGCCTCTGGTTATAAGCCAGAACCCAAACTGGTATAAATATCTATTGTTTAAGATCCGGCCAGGGGATCCAACAGCAACACTCCAATATATGAAGGTGACCTTAAAGGAAATTGTGCCGGGAATGCCATTTGAATATCAGTTTCTGGACCAGGAATTTGACAGATTATATAAATCGGAGATCAAACTAAGTCGTATAGTTTCGGTTTTTACCTTTCTAGCATTATTTATCGCCTGTATAGGTTTATTTGGACTTACTGCATTTGATACGATGCAAAGAACCAAGGAAATAGGGGTAAGAAAAGTAATGGGATCATCCGCACTTCAAATCGTGATCCTTTTTTTAAAAGAAAATATTAAACTTATAACCATTTCGATGCTTATTGCCATTCCATCGGGTTATCTGATCATGGACCGATGGCTGCAGGATTTTGCCTATCGGATTGATATTGGGATATCAATTGTCGTAATAGCTGTATTTTCTGTAATAGGAGTTACGCTTCTTACCGTTACGTATCATGCAGTCAGAACAGCATTTATAAATCCATCCGAGACCTTACGGTATGAATAATGATCGATTTTTAAATAAAAGGAGTATTGACAATAAAACAAGAATTTTATGATTTTCAGTTATATTAAGATCATCCTTAGAACATTCTTCAAGAACAAAATAAGCACTTTCATCAATCTGCTGGGATTCTCAGCCGGGATCGTTACTGCGTTTCTGATCTTTGTCTATGTCTCATTTGAACTTTCCTATGATGATTATCATGATGATATTGATCTAAAGTATCGTGTAAATACACATCTTGAACTGGATGGGGAATTGAAATCTGTTACTGTAACACCCAATATCCTCGGGCCAAGATTACTTGAAGAAGTACCCGGAGTAGAGAATTATGTTCGGATAGTTAAATCCTTGAATACAACGGTTACCGTTGTAGTTGAAGATGAGAAATACAAGGAAGCAGAATATTATGCTGCCGATTCAACCCTCTTTGAAATATTCAGCATAGACCTGGTATACGGCCAGAAAGATGGATGCCTGTCAAAACCGGAAGATGCTATTATCTCAGTTTCAAAAGCAATCCAATATTACGGATCTGCTCAGGTATTAGGAAAGAATTTTTCAAATTCTGATGGCAGGAATTATACCATTAAGGGAGTTTATAAGGATATTCCTGAAAATTCACATGTGAGGCCCGAAATCATCGTCAGTTCCACTTCCACAAGGATGGTTAAAGATCTGATCTGGGAGAATATGAATTATTTTACATATCTTAAATTCCGGCAAGATGCTGATATTGAGGCTATCAGGCTTAAGCTGGCCGATATGCTGGATAAAGAAGGGCCTGACTGGATGAAAGCTATGAAGACCGGGTTCACCTTTATTCCCATTAGGGACATACATCTGAACGGTACTACAGAATTTGAGCCCTCTCCCCCGGGGGATAAAAACCAGATCCTGGGGATGATTATCATTGCAATATTCATTCTGGTTATTGCATGTGTCAATTATATTAACCTGGCTACTTCCCGCTCATTGGAAAGAGCGAGAGAAGTTGGCCTGCGTAAAATGATGGGAGGTCAGAGAAAGCAACTTGTCATGCAGTTTTTAATAGAGTCTTTTATAACCACCTTTATTTCCCTGTTATTTGCTACAGTTATACTGACACTGGCAGAACCCTATTTCGTTCAGATCTCAGGTAAAAACATATCCGTATTTGATTTCTTCACGCTAAAAAATATACTGAACGTTGGTCTTGCCTGGTTATTGATCAGCATATTATCAGGATTATATCCTTCATTTGTATTAACCTCTTATTTACCATCGAATGTTTTGAAGGGTAGTTTTAAAAAATCCAAAGGGGGTATACTGGCAAGAAAATCGCTGGTTGTATTCCAATTTGTCCTATCAACCTGTCTGATAATTGGAACTTTTATAATTTACAAGCAGGTAAAGTATATAAGCGAGAAGAAACTTGGTTTTGACAAGGAACACGTTCTTGCAATCAATATGACAGTTGTACCCGATCAAAGTGTATTGAGCAGTTTTAAGAAGAACCTGTTGCAGCATAATAATGTTAAACAAGTTTCTTTTTGTTCGGCGTATCCGTCAAGGAATGCCGGAGGACAGATCATAAATGCGGAAGGTATGGCCGAGGAGGAAAAAATGCTGATGTGGGAATGGAGGTCAGAGGAAGATATCCTTGATGCCTATGGTGTAAAACTGATATCAGGCAGATCGTTCAGCCGGGATAGAGAAAACACAGAAGAGACAGAATATATTATTAATGAGACCGCCATGAACCTTATTGGCTGGGATAAAGAAAGTGCTATCGGGAAAAGGATTACCATGGGTGAAAGAAAAGGTATTTGTATTGGTGTTGTTCAAGATTTTCATTTTAACTCCCTGAAGAATGAAGTAGAACCTATGACTTTCGTCATTGACAATAATTTCAGAAACAACGTGATCATAAGATTTGGAGATGGGGATATATCTTCCACATTGGCTTATATCGAAGAAGAATGGGAAAAAAATGTGCCTGATGCCGCTTTTGATTATCATTTTATAGATGAATCCTTTGATGCCCTTTATAAAAATGAATACAAGACCGGCCAGTTATTCTTAGGATTTTCATTATTAACCATAATAATTGCCGGCCTCGGATTATTTGGATTGTCCACCTATGAGACTCAGGTACGGACCAAGGAAATAGGAATCAGGAAAGCACTTGGTTCTTCAAGTTTGCAGATATTCCGTCTGCTTGTGAACAGTTTTACCATATTGGTATTTATCGGATTCATTATATCTATTCCAATAGTCCTCTACGCTCTGGACTACTGGCTTCAATCATTCGCATATAAAACATCCATAGGGGTGATGGAGTTTGTTTATGCCGGTGTGATTACCTTAGTCATAGTTATCATATCAGTGGGATTCCAGGCTATTAAGGCTGCTTTCAACAATCCTGTTGACTCATTGAGATACGAGTAGTTGATGATTGGCACGGGAATCTCTATGTGTGGATCATATTAATCAAGTCTTGTTGAGCACCAAAATATTCTGGCATTGTAGGAATTCCATAGAAAACATGAAAGATTGAGCCTAGCTTTCTTGTGCGTATGTAAGAAAACGCTAAATTTGCTCAAAATATTTACAAATGAGTGTATTAGTTAATAAGAACAGCAGGATTATAGTTCAAGGATTCACAGGATCTGAAGGGACCTTTCATGCCACCCAGATGATAGATTATGGTACCAATGTAGTAGGTGGGGTCACTCCGGGAAAGGGAGGCCAGACACATCTGGATAAACCAGTCTTCAATACCGTCAGGGAAGCAGTAGAATCTACAGGCGCTGATGTATCGGTGATTTTTGTTCCACCCGCTTTTGCAGGCGATGCCATCATTGAAGCAGCCGATGCAGGCATTAAAGTAATCGTAACGATTACAGAGGGCATACCGACCAGGGATATGATCAAAGTAAAATCCTATCTCAAAAACCGGGATTCTGTATTGGTGGGTCCCAATTGCCCGGGTGTAATCACACCGGGGGAGGCAAAAGTCGGCATCATGCCCGGGTTCATACATAAAAAAGGAACCATTGGCATTGTATCACGATCCGGAACATTGACCTATGAAGCAGTCGATCAGGTAACAAAGGCTGGAATGGGACAATCAACCTGTATTGGCATTGGTGGTGATCCGATAATCGGGACCACTACGCTGGATGCGGTGAAGTTATTGATGGAGGATCCGGAAACTGAGGGGATCATCATGATTGGTGAAATCGGGGGGAGTATGGAAGCTGATGCGTCTTATTATATCAAAGAGCATGGAACGAAACCAGTAGTTGGTTTTATTGCCGGTCAGACAGCCCCTCCTGGCAGAAGGATGGGCCATGCCGGAGCGATTATCGGTGGAGCAGCTGATACCGCTGAAGCGAAAATGAAGATCATGGCTGAATGTGGAATACATGTCGTTCAATCTCCGGCAGATATTGGAGAGACGATGATAAAAGCTTTAAAAAATTAAGTTTCTTTAGATCAATAATAAAAAATTCCGGATCGCCTGATCCCGAATCAGGATAAATCATTCTGGTTTTATTTAAACAAGTCTTATTGTTGGGCTCAAATATTTACAGGCCATTATATTTACGGTGGATATGCTACACTTTTTTTGCTCAATTAAGATTTAATTTCTGGTTTGGGAAAAAACAGAAAGAGATAGAATCCTTTTAAAAGATCCTATTCTCACTCAGACTGAAAATTAAAAATCAGTTATTTTGCGTAGCTTACTGCTCTGGTTTCCCGGATCACAGTAACCTTAATCTGACCGGGATACTGCATCTCCTTTTCGATCTTTTGCGATATCTCAAAAGAAAGCTTTCCGGACTGCTCATCTGATACTGTTTCAGCATCTACCAGAACCCTGAGCTCACGGCCAGCCTGGATAGCGTAACATTTATTAACACCTTCAAATCCCAACGCGACTTCTTCAAGTTCTTTTAAACGCTTGATATAGGATTCCATGACTTCCCTTCTGGCTCCTGGTCGTGCCCCGGATATCGCGTCAGCTATCTGTATCAAGGGGGAGATCATTGAGGTCATCTCTATCTCATCATGGTGAGCTCCTATAGCATTGCATACTTCCTGGTTCTCCTTGTATTTCTTTGCAAGTTCCATCCCTACTATGGCGTGTGGCTGGTCAGGTTCATCAGGCCAGACCTTTCCAATATCATGAAGCAGCCCTGCACGTTTAGCAAGCTTGGAATTCAGGCCAAGTTCAGATGCCAGGGTGGCGCACAGTTTGGCCACCTCCCTGGAGTGCTGGAGTAGGTTTTGCCCATAGGATGACCTGAACCGCATTCGGCCCACCATTTTTATTAATTCGGGATTTAATCCGTGAATTCCAAGGTCTATAACAGTGCGTTCCCCCAGTTCAACGATTTCCTCCTCGATGTTCTTCCGTGTCTTTCCTACGATCTCTTCAATTCTTGCCGGGTGAATTCTTCCATCCGCAACCAGGCGGTGTAAGGATAACCTGGCGATCTCACGTCTGACGGGATCGAATCCGGATATTATAATGGCTTCCGGTGTATCGTCAACGATTATTTCAATACCAGTGGCTGCCTCCAGTGCACGGATGTTACGTCCTTCCCGGCCAATGATCTTACCCTTGATGTCATCGCTTTCTATGTTGAAAACAGAAACACAATTCTCAATGGTATGCTCTGTGGCGGTACGCTGCAGCGTTTTAATAATCACATTCTTTGCCTCTTTGTTGGCCGTTAATTTAGCCTCTTCAAGGATATCCTTAATGATGGATGAAGCTTTTGTTTGCGCTTCGTTTTTCAGGTTCTCCATCATTTTTTCCAGGGCTTCAGCCCTGGACAGGTTGGCAATTTTTTCGAGTGCGTTGATCTGTTCAAGACGAACTTTTTCAAGTTCAGCTTTCCGTTTCTTCACAATTTCCATTTGTGCATTCAGGTTCTCCTTCATGCTGTCAATCTCATCTTCCTTGCGTTTTAACTGTTCGAATTGCTTGGAAAGATTTTGTTCCCTTTGTTTAATCTTCGATTCATTGCTTATGATGAGATTCTTCTTTTTGTTGGCTTCCTCCTCAAATTCTGTTTTCAGTTGAAGGAATTTTTCTTTTGCCTCGAGTATCTTGTCTTTCTTGATTGTCTCAGCATTAATATTGGCTTCTTTAATTATCAGATCAGCCTTTTCCTTTGCTTCCACTTCGTGCTTGCGCTGTGCGCCCCTTAACATGAAGTACCCGATCGCACCCCCAGCTATAAGACTGGCAGCTCCGGTCAATATTAGTATTGTAATGTCACCCATGATTATATATATTTAAAAATATCACAGGTTGGAGGGAATGATTCTTGTATTAAAATCAGGATTGCGTATCTGAGGAGACTATATTATTTAGATAATTTATTCTTTCCAGTATCGTTTCGTCGTTAATTACATCATATTCTTCTTTCTGGCTTTTATCTACCAGAATATCAAATGCGACCATTGCCAACAGATCCTGTTTGTCATCAATTCCAAATTGTTGAGCGTATGATTTGATCTTTTCGTTGATCAGCTTCCCCGCTTTCCTTATCACCTCTTCATCTTCCGGCTCGATCTTCATGGGATATTCCCTGTCAGCAATTTTAATTTTTATAGAAAGTACGTCACGCATTATTAATATATTCTACCCTTGAGATAAATGCATTATGCATTTGTCAATTTCTCGTATATATTCGTTAATCTGATTTTTAAGTTCAGAAGCATCATCTTCTCCATCCCGTATATTCGTCACAATTTTACTAATTTTATACTTATTTTGAAAATCTATAATTTGATCATCTTTCTTCCTGATGATTTCTTTAAGTTCTTGATTTTCAGATTTAGCAATGGTTAATTCTTGTTTCAGGTCTTTATAACTATTGAGGAGGAATTTTACTTTTCTTTCTAGATTGGATAAACTAAGATTCAGTTTTTCTCTGTTCATTGCTACTTTCTGATTATGGCCCCTAATTCATTTTCAAATAACATAATAAGGTGGTTCATTGTCTTGTCAATTACCTTATCGCTCAAAGTTCTTGACTTATCCTGTAAGATAAAACTCAAGGCATATGCCTTTTTATTGCTGTCAATTTTTTCACCCTCATAAAAATCGAAAACATTTATGTTTCTCACAAGTTTGTTTTCATTCTTTTTAACAATTTTTAAAATATCATTGAAAGCAACGGATTTATCAATTACAAGTGACAGATCGCGTCTGACTTCCGGATATTTAGAAACCGGTTCAAAAGAGATTTCGGTTGTGGTTAATTCAAAGAAAAAATCCCAATCGACAATACCATAAAGAACATCTTGTTTAACATTTGCCTGTTCGAGAACCTTCTCTGTGAGCCAGCCAAAAGCCACAAGTTCCTTCCCATTAATGGAAAGTGTGACACCCTCTTTAATAATCTCATCCTGAATAAAATTTAACTCAGGATCATGGATATTAAATTTATGTAATATTTTCTGAATAACCTCATAAAGATCATGAAATTCAATTGCCCTGGTTTGACTTCTCCAATTTTCCGCCTCAGAATCACCGGTCATAAAGATACTTAATTGGCTGTATTCCAGGTATTTGCCATTTCCCTTGGCATAGGATTTTCCAAGCTCAAAAAGTTTCAGATTTTTTTGCTTATGGGAAATGTTGTAGGCAATTACTTCGAGACCCGTAAATAAAAGTGTTTGACGAAGTACACCCAGGTCCTCGCTGAGACGGTTCAGGATTTCCACATCCTCTCCTTTATTTGAAGCCGGTATTGCTGTGGCATATTTTTGGGTAGTAAAGGAGTTTGTCATGATCTCAGTAAACCCGTTGGATGAGAGGAGGTCACTGATTTTACTCTGTACTTTATCTCTGTCCTTCAAAGGAAATTCGGCAAGGTAACCACTGCTTATATTTTTTGGAATCTCAATATTATCATAGCCGTAAATGCGCAGAATCTCTTCTATTATATCGGCTTCCCGGTATACATCCACCCGGTATTGCGGCACAATAGCTATAAATCCTTTATCTGTTTCGTCTTTTACTTCAATGTCCAGTAAATTCAGGATCCTTTTGATCTCATCAGCCGGAATATGCTTCCCGATGAGTCTGTCTATATGCGCATAACTTACCTTTACCTTGAAAGGTTGAAGCTTTTTGGGATAAACATCCACAACTTCAGATGATATGGTGCCTCCCGCCAGTTCTTTGATCAACATAGCTGCTCTTTTTAAAGCATGGACTGTAATCTCCGGATCGGTTCCTCTCTCAAACCTGAACGAAGCATCAGTCTTAAGTTCATGGTAATGGGCGGTTCTCCGTATGTAATCAGGTGAGAAATAAGCGCTTTCAAGAAAAATATTCGTGGTTTGTTCGGTAACACCTGATTTTATTCCACCAAAAACACCGGCTATACACATGCCTTCCTCAGAATTACAGATCATCAGATCAGTGTCCAGCAATTCCCTCTCCGCCTCATCAAGTGTAGTAAATTTTGATCCGGCCGGTAAAGTGTCGATAATCACCTTTTTTCCTGTGATCTTATCTGCATCGAATGCGTGCAAAGGTTGACCGAATTCGTGTAAGACGAAATTTGTAATATCAACCACATTGTTGATAGGTGATAATCCTATTGAACGCAGTTTATTCTTCAGCCAGCGTGGGGATTCCTGGATAGAAACATCTTTTATCGTAACGCCGGAATATCTCGGACACGCTTCGGTATTTTTTACGATTACTTCAATGGGCAGATCATGATTATCTACTTTGAAATCATCCACAGAAGGAGGAACTACTTCCTCGCCTGTGATTGCACGAATATCCCTGGCCACTCCAATATGGGAAGTGGCGTCAGCACGGTTTGGGGTCAGGCCAATTTCAAATACCTGGTCACGATACGGTTGGAAGTGTTCCGTCACCCGTTTTCCGACAGGTGTTGCCGGATCAAGCACAATAATACCAGAGTGGTCTTCTCCCAGACCGATCTCATCTTCGGCACATATCATTCCTTCGGATACTTCACCTCTGATCTTTGTCTTTTTTATTTGGAACGATTCACCTTTAATATGGTTAAGGGTCGTCCCGATGGGTGCTACAACAACCTTCTGGCCTGCTTCCACATTAGGTGCCCCGCATACAATAGGCAAGGATTCATCTATACCAATATCCACTTTGGTGATCTTGAGTTTATCAGCATTCGGGTGTTTTTCACTTTTAATCACCTCCCCAACCACCAGCCCTTCAAGGCTACCTTCTACCTCTTCATAAGATTCGATGGATTCCACTTCCAGCCCGGTTCCGGTTAATTGCTTGCCAAGTGATTCCGGATCGTCACTTATCTTGATATAGTCTTTAAGCCAGGTATATGCGATCTTCATAAGATTTTCAGAAATAAGCCGTAAAATTAATCAAATGATTTTTTTTCAGCGTTATTCTTTAGCTTTATTGATGCGTTTTATAATTTCTTTCCCCTGCAAGGATTTTTACCGTGACTTTATTTTCAGCAGGAGGGACGGGACAACGGTATGAGTCACTATACGCACAATATGGATTATAGGCAAGATTGAAGTCAATAAATATCTCTTCCTCATCATGATATTCCACATTTAGGAATCGTCCGCCGCCATAAGTTTCATCCGCACTTGTTTCATCATAGAAGGGTAAGAACAACCAGGGATCATCAAAAAAAGTTTCAGATTTTAGCAGGATAAGTTTCTGAGGTTCATCATCCATAGTAAAATGGGCAATTGCATATTTAAAATATTTCGCGGGTTCTCCACTGGTCATCTGAATATTGAATGGGACTGGTGATTGCAACTTCTCTATTCTGGCTTTCACATTGAAAGCCGGATCTATATCGAAAAAGTTCAATCCCTGATAAGTAATCTCGCCTTTTTTATGAAAGGGCGAGTCAGGATCATTTTCCATAAAATCGATTATTCCCTGGCGTTTATTCTGAACCTCTTCCAGATAGTTTTCCATTTTAGCAGAATCATCGAGAAGGGAATAAATGAATGTGATAAAAATCAGAAGGATTACAATGGGGAAGAGATATTTTAGATTCATGGCAGAAAAATTTAATTAGATCTATATCATTCCTTCATCCGCAAAACTAAAATACGAGTTATCGCTGACAATTATATGGTCGAGGACAGGTATTTCCAGAAATTTTCCGGCTTCTTTGAGTGTCTTTGTGAGGGTGATGTCCGCCTGGCTTGGCTGAAGGTTACCCGAGGGGTGATTATGAGCCAGTATGATTGAACTGCCTCCATGATCCAGTGCCGACTTAAAAATGAGTTTTGGGTCGGCCACCGTTCCGGAGATGCCACCACGGCTAATCTGATCCTTTCTCAAAACATAATTGGCCCGGTTCAATATGATAATCCAGAATTCTTCATGGTTCAGGTCCATAAGGTCCTGCTTCATTAATTCCACGACATCTATGGAATTTGTAATTCTGGGTCTTCCGGGCTGGATTGACTCTTTTCTCCGTCTGCCCAGTTCCAGGGCACTTACTATGCTTATCGCCTTGGCCTCTCCTATACCCTTAATTTTAGTCAGGTCTTTCACGGATAACCTGGCAAGGGAATTGAGGTTGTGATCTGCTTGTTTAAGGATCTGCTTGGCCAGGTCGACAGCACTTAATGATTTTATGCCGGTTCCAAGGAGTATGGCCAGTAGCTCTGCATCTGACAGGGATGATCTGCCTTTTAACAATAGTTTTTCTCTGGGGCGGTCATCTTCTGCCCACTGAGGGATCCTGAGATGATCCTCATTTTGAATTAATTTCATAGCTGGTTTTTTTGTTGATTAGGTTTAAACAATATAAGCAAAATGCAAAAATGTTACAAATCGGGACGGGATGAATCAGGGAAAATAAATAAAAAGAACCTGCGTACGATGATGAGTTCCAGATGGGACAGAAAAAGATGAGGTATGCGATGATGAATCGAGGATAGGGTAGAAAAGTTGCTGCATGTGACGATGATTTCGGATTGGCTAAAAAAAATCCTGCATGCGATGACGAATTCAGGTTAGTAGAAAAAAGATGCTATACGCCGCGCTGTTTTCCGGATGGTGAAGAAAAGTTGCTACATGAAACGATGAATATAGGATTGGATAATAAGTTGCTGCATGAAATGATGAATATAGGATTGGATAATAAG
>CBDUBA010000120.1:0-12779 GCA_965365275.1 uncultured Cyclobacteriaceae bacterium
AACGCATAGTATAATAGTATATATCATGCGATTTCTGAATTTTATTCAAATCATTTATTGTTTCACAGGGAAATCCCCCAAAATGCATGAATCTGTAAACAGATCAATTTAAATTTGAAATGACTCTTTTACCGTATAATAACCGTTAATCTTATCCCTGAGATAAGCATATAATTTCATTTCATCATTAAAATTGTCATACTTCAAATCCGCATATATCATCATATTCAGTTTATTTGAATTAATTCCAAAAATCATGTGCTCCATCAATGTAAAGGTATAGTTTATAGATCTCAGGCTTATTCTTCTCTAAAATTCCCCAAATATGTTTATGTATTCATTCGATTTTTTTAACTTTATAATCTTCATAAATCAAGGGCATTTAACGGTTAAATTTTTTGAATGGCAGTCGATATACATTTCGATGACAGCAAGATAAAGCAACAAGTTTCCCGTATATTAGAAACTCAATCCTTCAAAAGTTCTAGTATATTGTCCAGATTTCTGTACTATATCGTATCTGAGACGCTGGAGGGAAAGGAGGGATCGCTAAAAGAATACGTTATCGCGACCAACGTACTCAACAGGAATACTGATTTTGATCCTCAACTGGATGCCATTGTTCGGATCCACGCCCGGAGATTACGTAATCTTCTGGATGAATATTATAAAGGGGAAGGTTTGAATGATCCCATCAAAATATCAATACCTAAAGGACGATATGTCCCGGTTTTTGAAAGAAACGAAGCGATTAAACCCCGGCAGAAGAAATTTGGTAGAGAAATCGGTCAATTAATATTATCGGAACCCGTTATTGCGGTGATCCCCGATATGAATTCCAAAAAAAATGAACGGTCTGAAGTGATCTGCGAGGTTTTCTGTCGTGATTTAAGTGTTGAATTATCCAAGTTTAATGAGATTGTTGTTGTATCTAATTACTCTATTAGTATAGCCATCGATAGTTTAAAAAATCTGGATGCGCTTACCAATAAACTAGGTATTGATTACATCATTGCTGTTAGTTGTTATTCTGATGAAGAAAATATCAAAGTCACAGTCGAAGTTAATTCAATATTAAAAAAGCAACTTATATGGGCGAAGTCCTTCGATTTTGATCATAATAGCGGGAACAGGATAAGGAATTATGGTTCGGCAATTAAGGAAATTCTGGGCATGGTAGGGGGATTTTTCGGATTGGTCTACAGGGATTCTCTGGCACTCAGGATTCCTGAGGATTTCGATCATATGTATGCCGTATACTGGCATAACCACTATCATAAGCATTTTTCCTACGAGGCATTTCAGCAATCTCTGAAGGCTGTAAACATTGGGCTGAAGCAAAATCCCGAGAATTCTCTCTTAACATCCTTTAAGGCACAATTATATCTGGACCTTAATGCAATGGACATTCAGGGAGATATTGATTATCTGGCAGAAGGTCAAAAACTTACTTTCAGAGCATTAGACCTGGATCAGAATAATCAGCATGCCTGGATGATGCTTGCGTGGCTCAATTTACTGGAACACGATAAAAGAGAATTTATTCGCTCAGCGGAGAAATGCTTATCAATCAATCCTAATAATGTGATGTATACCGGTTCGATCGGTTTTGGGTATGAATGTGCCGGTGAATATGAGAAAGGATTGGAAATCATGTCTGAGTCCATAAAACTGAATCCATATTATTTCTGGAATATGAACTTAGGTTTCTGTTTCTATTATCTTGCTCATGAAGAATTTGAAGAAGCATTTATCTGGGCAGAAAAGATCAACAGGGACGGACTGCTATGGGATCCTTTGCTCAGGGCCAGCTGCCTTGGACATCTGGGAAGGATCAGTGAAGCTTCCAGGGCCATCGAGGAATTATTGAAAATCTCTCCTAATTTTCCGGAAAGGGCAAGAAAAATTGTTGGAGTATTTTTATTGGATCAGGATCTTCAGGAAACCATACGAGAGGGATTGATCCATGCGGGAATGTCCTTATCAGATTAGTCTGTCATTATTTTTTCCATGTCGAATGATTAATGATTCAGATTTTTATATCAATTAAAATTGATTTACTGTCATTAGTATTCCAGGATAGTCATTTTTTATTAACAATCAGCGCTTCTTTTTAAGACTTATCTTAACCAGTTATTTAACTGTTAAACGTCTTATAGGCTTAGAATTCCTTTTCTCTATATCTAAATTTAGATTCAAAGGAATTCCTTAATAAAACTTGCTTACACTTATTACTATGAAAAAAATGATGGTTACTCTTGGCCTGTTATTCACTCCAGGCATTCTATTAGCTCAATCTACTGATGATATCAACCTTATTCAGAGCCTGTGGGGGATTGAGAAAAAAGCAATTGTAGAAGAATATATGGATCTTGCTCCGGAGCAAGAGTCGGCATTCTGGGCTGAATATGAAACCTATGAAACTGCAAGAAAAGAACTGGGAAAGCAAAGGATTAACATAATCAGTGAATATGTAGGGAGTTTTGAAGACCTAACCGATGAGAAAGCTTCTGAACTTATGAATAAGGCGATTGCAAACAACATTGCGATTCAGAAACTGGCAAAAAAGACCTTTAAGAAAATGTCAAAATCAGTGTCTCCGGTCAAAGCGGCTCAGTTTATACAACTTGAGAATTATTTTATCACCTCGATACAGATGTATTTGCAGGAAAACCTGCCGTTTATCGGTGAACTGGAGGAGTTAATTGAGGATTAATAATGTAATTGATATACATGCTAAATCGAAAATTTAATTAATAGATCTGCCATGAAAAATTTAATAAAGTTTATTGCTCCATTATTTGTTCTTACCTGCTTCCAAAGCTGTGACCAAAATCCAGCTACAGAAGTTAACACAGGCGAACCTGACCGGACAATTTTACCATTAAAGGCCCCACCACCACCTCATTACACTGAACTGGACGTCAGAAATGCAACACCTCCAACACCGTTTGAGGTCAAAGCACCAGAAGGGGCGCCGAATGTCCTGCTCGTCCTGATCGATGATCTGGGTTTTGCCGGGACCAGTAAATTCGGTGGTCCGGTAAACACGCCAACTTTTGACCGCATCGCAAGTGAAGGGGTGTATTATAACAACTTTCATACAGCGGCAGTGTGTTCGCCTACTCGTGCTGCCCTGAAAAGCGGCCGGAACCATCATCAGAATAATATGGGTTCGATTATTGAAACTGGGACAGCTTTCCCGGGAAATACTGGTTCTATTCCACAATCGGTTGCTCCCGTTGCAGAAATGTTACGCCTGAATGGATACAATACGGCAGCGTTCGGGAAGTGGCACGAACTTGCTGCATGGGAAGCGAATATTGCAGGACCTTATACCCGATGGCCTACCGGACCCAATGGTGGATTTGAGAAATTCTATGGCTTCCTCGGTGGCGAGACCAACCAATGGGCGCCTTTCATTTACGATGGTACAACACCTGTCACCCTTCCTGAGGATCCGGATTATCATTTTTTGGATGATATGACCGATGAGGCCGTAGCATGGATGAAATTCCAGAATGCCCTGCGTCCGGATAAACCATTCTTTATGTATTATGCTCCTGGGGCAACCCATGCTCCCCATCATGTTCCGGAAGCGTGGATTGAAAAACACAAAGGACAGTTTGATCAAGGATGGGATAAGATGAGGGAAGAGATCCTTGCCAAGCAAATTGAAAATGGAATTAGTCCCGAGGGAACGCAACTTACGGAAAAGCCAAGTGCCATTCCTAATTGGGATGATCTTTCCGAAGATGAAAAAACTCTATTCAAGCACCAGGCTGAAGTATTTGCTGCTTATGTCGATTTTACAGATCATCATGTCGGGCGTCTGGTAGAAGCCGTTGAAGAAATGGGTGAATTGGACAATACATTGATCTTTTTTGTATACGGTGATAACGGAACAAGTGCTGAAGGAGGACGTAACGGTATGTTCAGCGAAATGACCTATTTCAATGGTGTCCAGGAAAAAGTGGAGGATATGATTCAGAAAATGGATAAATGGGGCGGGCCTGAAACTTATCCGCATATGGCAGCGGGATGGGCAGTCATGTTCGATACGCCTTACAAGTGGACAAAGCAAATGGGATCAGATTATGGGGGGACTAAGGTTGGTATGGCGGGTACACTGGCCTAAAGGGATCAAGGCCAAAGGCGAATTACGAAATCAGTTTCATCATGTGATCGATGTGGCCCCTACCATATTGGAAGCAGCCGGATTACCGGAACCCCTTGAAGTGAACAGCGTAAAACAGGTTCCTATGGCAGGGATAAGTATGCTGTACTCTTTTAATGATGCCAATGCACCGGATCAGCATACCCAACAATATTTTGAAATGTTTGGCAACCGTGCCATGTATCAAGATGGCTGGCTGGCCAGGACCATTCATAGAGCACCCTGGGAAATGCAGCCAAGAAGGTCTTTAGAAGAGGATATTTGGGAGCTTTATAACACCCGGGAAGATTTCAGCCTCTCAAATGATCTGGCACAGGAGCATCCGGATAAACTGAAAGCATTACAGGATCTTTTCATGACTGAAGGAGAAAAATACAATGTGCTGCCCATAGATGACAGGGTAATGGAAAGAATAATTGCAGAGAATGTGGGCAGGCCCGATATAATGGAAGGACGTACATCCATTACCCTGGCAGAGGGCATGACGGGCATGACCGAAAATACATTTTTAAACATTAAAAACAAATCAGTAACTATTACTGCAGAAGTGGAAGTTCCGGAAGATGGTGGTCATGGAATCATTATTGCACAGGGTGGAAGATTTGGCGGATGGGCCTTGTATATGAATGAGGGAATACCATGTTATGATTATAATTTCCTGGGCATGCAGCGTTTTACTGTGAGTTCCAATAAAAAACTCCCTTCTGGGAAATCAACGATCCGATTTGAATTTGATTATGATGGAGGCGGTGTAGCCAAAGGGGGAACCGGCACTTTTTATATAAACGATGAAAAAGCCGGAGAAGGCAGGATAGAACACACACAACCCCGGATATTCTCTGCCGATGAAACAGCTGATGTAGGCATCGACCTGGCTACGCCAGTGGTGGAGGTCATAGGGGCTGAGGAAGAATCGAGGTTCACGGGCAGTATACCCAAGGTAATCGTTGAAGTAAAGAAATGAAAGAGTAAAATACGATTGTAATTATGGACTTGAATTTTCGGATATAGATTTACCAAGAATTGAAGTCAGGAAAATTTTTCAAACCCTGTCTAAACAGATATCAGGCATTCAAGTCTTGGGAAACAGCATTTTATAATATTTCCAGCAGGGAAAATAACTTAGAATAACCAAACAGAAGAAAATCATGAAGATACACAAGATTGTAGATGAATTGAAAGATTCTCTTCTGACGGCTATCTACCTGCTTGTCTGGTTTGGAATTATGATGCTTATAAAGGTGTTGTTGTTGGAGGATTACCATATTGAATTTACACGAACAACAGTATTCATTGCCGGGGCCCTGGGGGTTTCCCATGCCATAGACATATTCGGAAAAGTCCCTTTGTTTCGAAAATCTTCACCTCCTGCTATACTCGAAATAATTAGCAGGATATTGATAGTCCTTGCAGGAGTATTCATACTGCTTATTCTTGAGAAAGCAATTGATGCAAGACATGAGTATGGCGGTTTTGTAAATTCTCTCAAAAGCCTTTCAAAGCATGCTGATATATACCATATATGGGTAAACACCATTGCTGTTTTAGGTGCCCTGATCTTTTATTACCTATGGTCTATCATTAAGAAACACTTGAGAGGAAAAACGCTTTGGGATATTTTGCGTACTCCTGTTCCCGGAAAAGAAATTAAAAGATGAGCTATGATAAACAATTATGAAGTGTAAAACACCTTTGTTGACTATCCTTTTAATGATCCTGCTCATAGGTATTGGGGTTCCTCAAGAACAGGAGAGAAGTAAATTCCATTGGCATTATCTGGCGGAAGTGTACCTGATGTTCCCGAATATTAATGGTAATATAGCTATTGCAAATCTTCCTTCTGCTGAGGTGGAGGCTGGCCCGGGGGATATTTTTGGACACATCAAAATGGGGGCCATGTTCTATTTTGAAGCAACGAATGACAACTGGGCGATATCCTCGGATATACTCTATATGAAACTGGGTCAGGATTTAGAACAAGGCCCGATCATCACCGGTGGGGATATTGTAATGAAACAGGCTGCCTGGGAATTGGCCGGTCTCAAGCATATTGTGCCATGGCTGGAAATTGGACTTGCCGGAAGGATCATATACTTGTATTCTGGATTGAATCTGACAACCATTGGTGATCCCAGAGAGGGTTCTGCCAGTAAAACCTGGTTTGATCCAGCGATTATCGTACGATCACAGGGCATACTAAAGGAAAAGTGGCTTCTTCAGTTCAGGGGTGATATAGGTGGATTTGGCGTCGGTTCTGATTTAGCATGGCAGATTCAGGCCTACGCGGGATACAGGTTTTCAAAACTGTTCCAGGCCACCATAGGCTATCGGTATATCGCGATAGACTATGATAGTGGGGAAGACAGGGAGCGGTTTATATACGATATTAACACCTATGGGTTGGTGATCAGGTTTGGCTTTAATTTTTAATTCAATATATGGCTTTAGATAAAATACTAAAAAGGATCAGAATTCATTTCTAAACCATAATGCGAAAGATTTATTAAGGATTTCTTATGGAATTTTCATTTGAGGATCATGGATATAACAAACTGATAATAAAAGCTGGAATTGCTGGTAACAGTATGCAGGCACAAGTTTTCAGAGCACTTGTTCCTATGGTTATTTGCTGGATTCCACTTGCAATATATACGGCATTTGATGGGACTTTCTGGACAGGGGACATTACTACTTCTTTTATCACGAGTTTCGATACGCAACTACGATTTCTGATATCATTACCCGTTTTTATATTGTCAGAAAAAATGGTTACTCCCAAGCTTGAATTGATATTAAAACAGTTCATGAGTTCTGGGATCGTTCCAAAACAGAAGCATGAAGAATTTCTCCAAATTATTAAGATACGTACACGTTTCCTTAAATCACACTGGACCGATCTTGCGGTACTGGTGATCTGTTATGTCCAGGCATTTGTCGTACTGACCTATGAGAGCACCTACACCAACCTGATTCCCTGGCAGATGGAGATGATTGAAGGAGAGCCAAAGCTCAATTTCGCAGGATATTGGATTACACTCATTGGAAGGCCGTTCATATTATTTCTGTTTTATCGTTGGGTATTGCGTGTCATTGTATGGGGAACGATCCTGCGAAGAACCTCCAGACTCGATCTGAATCTTTTTGCCGTTCACCCTGACAGATGCGGGGGACTTGGTTTTCTGGGGTATTCTGTTCGCTATTTTTCACCGGTTGCATTTGCAATTTCTGTCACGGTAGCAGGAAATATCTCTGATTTTATGTTGATTGAAGGCATTCATCTCGCTGAACTGAAATATACAATAGCAGGTTATTTTCTATTGATCACATTAATATTCACCCTTCCATTGGTTCCATTTATCAGAAAATTAATTGACAAGCGTGAGAAAAGCATTTTTGAAAACAATGACTTTGCCAATGGAATGTTCAGAGAGTTTCAAAAGCAATTATCAAAAGGATATGAAAAAGTAAATAACGATGATTTGAGCTTGCCATATTATTCCTCTATATGTGATTTAAACGGTGTTATGGAGAATGCCCTGGGAATGAAATTTATGCCTTTCACATTAAAGGATCTGATTCCATTGTGGGTGATGGCTGGAATACCTTTTTTAGGAGTGATTATTATAGAAGTGCCCGTAGCAGAACTTTTTAGAACGATCATATCTTTTGTTATGTAAATGAAATTTTAGTGAGGAAATTGAGCGTATACAATAAATTATTTTAATACCAATAAAAATATAAGATTATGAAAAGGGTACTGATTTCAATCATGTTAATGACTTCCTGGTCATTCCTTTTTGCTCAGATTGATATGGAGCAATTTGCACTTGATGTTAGTAAGGCGGATGCCGCCAATACAGAAAAACTAAAAGCCTTTATCTGGAAAAGACATTCTGTCGCCACAGTGAAGGGTGAAGAAAAGGCGACAGTTATCAATGAATTGAGTTTTAATGAAAAAGGTGAGATTCAGGTTACGAACATTGATGCGGAAACCACGGCACGCCAGAAAAGGGGGATCCGTGGCCGAATTCAGGAAAATGTAATGGAAGATAACATGGAATACGTGGGCGATGCCCTGCAGCTTGCACTTGCCTATACATATATGAGTAAAGGCCAGTTGCTTGATTTTTTTGAAAAAGCAAAAGCGACTGAGAAAGATGGGACCATTGAGGTTGCTGGAGAAAATGTGCTGAAGCAGGGGGATAAGGTGACAGTCGTAATTGATGCAGAGACCAAGTTGTTTATCAATAAGAAGTTCTCGAGTATGCTCGGTGAAGATTCCATTGATGGTGAGATAACTTATGAAAAATTCAGCTCCGGGATAGTGCACGGGGATGAGACCATATTGAATCTCCCGGGTAAAAATGCTGTGATCAATGCTAAGAATCAGGACTATACTCAGAGGATACAGTAGATTTTGTTCATTGAGGCCCAGTTAGTCTTACTTTTTTATGATATTCAATGTAAGATATACTTTCAATGAATAATACTTAGAATACTTAGTGCCAAAAAGTAAAAAGGAAAATATCCTTAGGAATTTGGGCATGATGAGTAAATACAATTGGAGCAATACAATATTTTTTTTAGAAGCAGATATCGATGCATCTACAGAGGCGGAAACAGAGGTTTTTGTGTTTGACTTTTGTATTGATCATGTTAAATTTTAGATGAATTAAAACTTAAAAAAATGAAATCAATTATAAAGTTATGTGTGATGCTGGTCGTTCTCGGCCTCTCGGCACAGGCAAAAGGGCAGGTTCTTATTTCCCTCTTGTTTGGAGAAGCACTGAATACCCCGAAAATCGAATTTGGTCTTGTAGGTGGATTCAACCGTTCCTGGTTGTATGATATTGAAGGATCTGAAGGCCTGAATAGTTTCAATATAGGTTTTTATTTTCACATTATGCTGAAGGAAAATTCATTCCTGAGCACAGGAGTATTGGTGAAATCTAACGTTGGAGCGCGTGGGATGCCGACTTATTCGATCGGTGATGCTGATTTTGACAGTGTATTTGTGGATGGAGAACTTACCAAACAGATCAATTACTTCTATGTACCGATCATGTATCAGCAAAGGTTTAAAAACAGATGGTATGTGGAGGGGGGTATTCAGTTGGGTTTGAGAAATAAAGCCTATGATATTTTCACCCTTGAAGATGCATTTGGTGGGGATCTGGACTATAAGCGGGATACCCGGGATGATTACAAATACCTCGATGCCGGTCTTATAGCAGGCGTGGGATACAAGCTAAAAAAGCGACTTAAAAGTTCGGCGGTAGGAATAAATTATTATTATGGCCTGATGAATATCAGTAAAGTTGAGGGTCAGAAAATGAAGAATTCAGCCTTGTATGTATATTTCAAACTACCTATAGGTGCTGGTATGAAAGAGCAGCCTAAGGATGAGTAGTAATTGCTGAGTTTCAGGAAGAGAACAGAATATATCAATTTCTTGTTATGCCGGCATTAAAAGAAATAGTAGAATATAATAATTCAAAGGGAAGCAAGTATTTCAATATGTTCATTGAAGTACTGATTATTATTTCCATCATCAGTTTTTGTATCAGGACAATTCCCGATCTTCCGGGGAAAATCCAAAATATCCTGGATGTTCAGGAAACCATAGTCGTTATCATCTTCACCGTTGAGTATCTATTGCGTATCCTCGTTGCCGATAATAAATTGAAATACATCTTCAGTTTCAGCGGTATCATAGATTTGCTGGCCATTCTGCCCTATTACATTACAGCCGGCATCGACCTGAGGGCGCTACGGATGTTCAGGCTATTCCGGATATTGAGGGTTATGAAGCTTTTCCGATATGCTAGAGCTATATCCCGGTTCAAAGAAGCGATAGGTATGATCAAAGAAGAATTGGTGATTTTCTTTATAGCCACCTGTTTCATACTCTTTTTGGCTTCCGTCGGTATATATTACTTTGAAAATCCGGTTCAGCCACAAGCCTTTAAATCTGTTTTTCATAGTATGTGGTGGGCTGTAATCACATTGACTACGGTTGGCTACGGCGATGTGTATCCTGTCACTGCCGGGGGTAGAATATTCACGTTTTTTGTTCTGATGATCGGCCTTGGTATTGTTGCCGTACCCACCGGTTTGTTAACTTCTGCGTTTCAAAAAGCAGCTGAAAAAGAGAATGAAAAAGATAAACCCTGGGAACCCAACTCGTAAAAATATATCACTTATCAATTTAAGGACCTAAATCGATTTATTAAACCTGATCCCTTTTTCATTTAATAGTTTCTCCGATAATTCCCAGAGTTTCTTTCCATTGGCTTCATTTTTTGTTTTCTCATCCATGTCCTTCCGTTCAAGCATAAAAAAGTAATCCAATGACTTGTCAACCATATCCTCAGATGCTGCAAGATAAACCACAGGGATGGCTGCTTTCTCTGCTGAATTGAAAAACAGGCTGAAGATCGCTTTCAATAAAGGGTGGAAAAGCCGAGGAGCCTCCCGTGCTATATTGGAATTAACAGGCCCGGGACAAAGCGATAACACAGAAAATATGGGCCTTTCATTATTCAAGCGCCTTGAAAGTTCGTTCACAAGTGTGGTAAGCAATAGTTTGTAATAGCCGTACAATTCGACGGTTTTATTCATACCATAGTCCTTATATTGCCCGAATCCTGCCCAATCGAAGGTCTTGGGATTTCGGTGACTTTCTGAAGAAACAATGATGATCCGTGGCATTTTCTCTTTATCCGTCTCCAACAGATCATGATCTAACATCCATCGGATCAGGAGATATTTAGCCAGGTAATTGACCATGAACATTTCTTCAAGGCCCTGCTTGGTCTTTCGGCTTATCCTGGGAACAACCGCCGCATTACAGATCAAAATATCGAGTTTAATTTCTTTGTTTTTTAATTCTTTCACCAGGTTCCTGATCGACTCTATATCGGATAAATCAACCGAAATCATTTCAATCCTGTCAGATCCCGTCAATTGCCTGATTTCCTCACCTTTTTCAGGAACGCCACTCCTGCAGGCCATGATAACCTTTGCTCCACGTCTGGCCAGTTCGGCAGTGGTTGCAAATCCTAGTCCGGAACTGGCACCAGTGACCATGACCGTTTGCCCATCCAGCCTGTCCGTATCTTTCAGGACAGCATCCTTCCTCTGCTTTTTAAACAGATCGGTGATCCCTTTCAGTGTGGCTTTAAAAGGGCTGTCATAAGATCCAGCTTTTTCTTTTATCATATATCTTAATGTAATTTCTTATCCTTAATATAGGTTATGTAATCCATATAGTGCTCCTCAATACGCATACTATCTAATCCAAAATCATGCAGACCATATTTATGAGCCCCATACTTTCCTTTATAGTTCATTTTATCAACAGCTTGTATCTTTTCATCGAATTCCTGGTCGAGTGGGATCCCTATCCTATAATAAATTGACCGTATGATTGCCATTGGGTTATCAATAAAAGTTTCATAATGAATATCAAAAAAACGCTCAGAGTTGGGACTGTTTTCCCTGAAATCTATTGCCCTGGACAACATATACCTGGTTTTTTTCAGCCAATGCTCAGTAACCTGAGCGATATCAACTTTATCGCTGAAAATTGATTGTCCGTGGGCTACCATACTTAGAAATGATGGTACACAAGAGGATAGGTCGCGGTGAGTCCACAGATAATATACCTCCCCATATTCCAGCTCAATGATATCAAGGAATTCCAGATGGTGAGGTGATTTCAGGATCCAGTGTTTACCTGGCTGTTGCCATTGAAGCAACTTCAGAAGTTTTACGGCATAGTTATATGCAGAAGACTGATCAGTTTTTTCGAGCCATGAGGCATAGGAGGGAACATGCATCGTAGCTTCAGGGGTAGTACTCATAAAGGATACATCGAGCAGCAATATATCTTCCTCTTGAGATTGATGCTCCACGGGATGAATGGCAAAGAATCCCGGGGCCATATATTTCAGGGCTTTCTCACTCGTCCTGGCAAAAGCCACCCTTGTATCCTTACCCTCTACCGGAGGTACCGGATTCAGGGCTTCCCAGCTTAATAAGGATCGGGCTTCAGGATGAGCGGAAAGTAATCTTTGTAATTTCGTGGTTCCGGTCCGTTGTAATCCTGCGATCATCAGAACCGGGTACAAAGGTTGATCTAGTATGCCGGGTTCTTTTTTGAACCACCATTCCGCCAATAGTCTTGTACAAATCAGGTTTATCAGCCTTTGTCTGGTGATAAACCTGCCAATGGGATGGAGGCTGGCTTCATTATTTACAGAATATAGAAGCCGGTCAAGCGGTTCATCCCAAAAATCCTTTCCAAGGTCTTTTAATCCTGTACTTTTTCTGGCAGAATGGATAAGATCATCTTTTTCTAATTTTATTTTTGATCCCAGAGGATAGGTGAACTTCCATAACTGGTTCAGGCCATTGAACCAGAATGGCATTTTTTTAAAATCAGAAGCGTAAATTGTTGACCCCATAACAGTTTAATTCAAATCGCTAAATGCAGATCCAACATAACCTTAAGACAATTCGGAAACTTGCATTACTTTACAGCCGGGTTCCACCGGATCCGTACCATCAGCAAGTCTGTACCAGCGCCAGCACATCGTGC
>CBDUBA010000121.1:0-12777 GCA_965365275.1 uncultured Cyclobacteriaceae bacterium
CTATCCGCCAGGCTATAAGCTTTCTCAAGAAAATATAAGGCACTGTCAAACTCATTTGTGTTCATGTGACTGATACCTAGGATCCGGTACGAAATAACTAGATTTTCGGAATTATGGAACTTAATACTGTGTGCAAGATGCTGGCGTGCATAGCCAAGGGCTTTAGCAGGTTCCGTATCCCGGTAATTTAAGAATAATTCATAATAAATAGTATTATGATCCTCCTCCTTCAGATGATTCAATTGAGCGAGAAGTGAATCCTCTGCAGACTGACAATAGCCACCAAGGCTGATAAAAATCAATACTATCTTGAAGTACCTCCTCATAGCTGAAGATGCTGGTAAGTTTTGAGTATTTAAAATAAAAAAATCTAAATAAATACGCAATTTTCTTGCAAGCCTTTTTCAGCATCAGATATCAAAAATATAGGTCCTATATGAATATCAGCTTTTTAAGTAAAACTCGACCAAAAAAGTGTCGTACGAATGCTGAGGAAAGTGAATGATTTATAACCAAAACATCTATAAATCTTTCATAATTTGAAGATTCTTATCTATCAGGGCCACCCGCTGATCTACACATTGGGCACTCTGTAAACCATCTTCAGGTGTATTAAGTACGTAATCCAGAAGTTTATCAATAGAAGAAACAGCAACATGTGTCCTGGTATCAGAAGAGGCATAATATATCAAAACAGTTCCATCATCTTTTCTAACCCATCCATTGGAAAAAACAACATTGCTTACATCTCCTATACGTTCCTGCCCTTCCGGTGCCATAAAATATCCACCTGGTTTACGTACCATCTTCGATGGTTCTTTAAGGTCAGTCAGGAACATATATAAAACATATCTGAGACCGGCAGCAGTGTTGCGGACACCATGTGCAAGATGTAACCACCCCTTGTCAGTTTTGAGTGGCGCAGGACCTTGCCCATTCTTTAACTCATTTATGGTATGATAAGATTTAGGATCAATAATAATTTCCTCTTTCATAATAGCCGGATCCATGCTGTCACATAGTCCCCAACCAATACCACCTCCTTTACCTGTATCTATAAATCCCTCCTGTGGCCTGGTGTAGAATGCGTATTTCCCATCGATGAATTCAGGATGCAAAACACAATTGCGCTGTTGCGGCGAAGGGGTTTTTAAGTCCGGTAACCTATCCCAATTCCTTAAATCCTTCGATCTTATAATGCCGCATTGCGCAACGGCAGAATGTTCATCACCGGGAGGTGCGTCAGGATCCTTCCTTTCAGTGCAGAATAATCCGTAAATCCAGCCATCCTCATGAGCTACCAGCCGCATATCATAAACATTAGTATCTGGAAGCTCAGTTTGAGGTAACTCAATGGGTTTGTCCCAGAATCTGAAATTATCAATACCATTTTTGCTTTCTGCGATCGCAAAAAATGACTTCCTGTCCCATCCTTCAACCCGTACACATAAATAGATTTTATTATCCAACTCAATAGCCCCGGGATTAAAGGTGGCGTTTATCCCCATCCTTTCAATCAAATGAGGATTGGTATTTGGATCCAGATCGTAACGCCAGAAAACTGGAGTATGTCTGGCAGTTAAAACCGGAAATTCATATTTATCATAGATTCCATACCCATATGACCGCTTAATATTGCGTCGGGTGATTAATTTGTTATGATCTGCAATAAGTTTTTTAACCTTATCTTGAAATTCAGGATCAGCCATAATTATGATTTTGAAGGATATAAAAAATTTGGCCAAAGTTAATGAAAAAATCCATATTCAATTGGCAGCCAATTATGTTAAAACAAATTTAGTAGCCTTTTCTTTATGGACTGGTAGGTATTGGAGTTCAACCAAGCTTTTACTAACTTGATCCATCATTTTTAGGCTTTAAACATTTATATAATTATGAGATATTTCAGATTTGTACTATTATTTTTCCTGATCCTGATTTTTCGGATGGCTGATGCAGATGTTTCCATGCCATATGTATTTAGCTCTAATATGGTTTTACAGAGAAATCTTGAAAATCCGGTTTGGGGTTGGGCAAGCCCAGGGGAAAGGATAACAATCTCTCTCGGAGAACAGAAAATTAGGACTAAGGCAGAAGAGAGTGGTAAATGGTCAGTTAAACTTGAACCGATGGAAGCTGGTGGGCCTTATGAAATGATTATTGATGGGAAAAATGAAATCATATTCTCAAATGTAATGATCGGTGATGTCTGGATTTGCTCGGGCCAATCAAATATGGAATGGCGTGTTGTTCAATCAAATAATGCTGAAGAAGAAATAGCAACAGCCTCGCATCCTAGCATCAGATTGTTTACAGTACCGAATAAAATTGATAAGGAACCTCAAAACAATACAGATCCCTCTGAATGGGTTATTTGCTCACCTGAAACTATTGGTTCATTTTCAGCTGTGGGTTATTTCTTTGGTAGAAAACTAAATCAAGATCTAAATGTTCCAATAGGCCTTATAAATACTACCTGGGGAGGGACTGTCTCAGAATCCTGGACTAGTGCAGAAAACATCCAGAATGATCCTGATTTTGCAGATAAATTGGAGGAGCTTAGATCTCTTGATATGAATAAGGCTCAGGAAGATATTGAAGAGGAATTTGAGATCTGGTATCAATCTTTCAGAGAAATGGATGCTGGGTATGATGACGGTGTGTATCTGTGGGCCGCTTCCGGATATGATTATTCATCCTGGGATGAAATGGAATTGCCTGGGTTATGGGAAAGCCTGGGATTGGATGGATTAGATGGTGTGGTCTGGTTTGTAAAAGAAATCGATTTGTCCGATCAGGATTTAAGCGATGAATACGTATTGAACCTCGGACCTGTTGATGATAGCGATATTGTCTGGATCAATGGAAACAAGGTCGGTGAAACCTTCAACATTTATAATAGAAACAGAAGATATCCTGTAAACAAAGAAATTTTGAAACCGGGGATAAATACCCTCCTTGTTCGTGTAGAGGATTATAGTGGGGGTGGTGGAATATATGGCGATAAGAACCAAATGTACCTTGAATCCGAGGATTCAAAAATATCCTTAGCGGGAATATGGAATTATAAGGTTGGGATAGATAAAGTGCCACAAGGATTTCCAAGATCTGATTTTGGCCCTAACAGTTACCCCACATTATTGTTTAATGCCATGATAAATCCACTTATTCCTTATGGCATCAAAGGTGCCATATGGTACCAGGGTGAATCGAATGCAGGAAGAGCATATCAGTACCGAAGGATATTCCCAATGTTGATCACAGACTGGAGAATGCACTGGGGCCAGGGAGATTTCCCTTTCCTTTTTGTGCAACTGGCTAATTTCATGCAACCTAAAGATCCTCCCGGGGAATCAACATGGGCTGAATTGAGGGAAGCTCAAACAATGACTTTATCATTACCTGCAACAGGAATGGCAACGATTATTGATATTGGAGAAGCAGATGATATTCATCCGAGGAATAAACAGGATGTAGGAATAAGGCTGGCCCTATCAGCACATAAAGTGGCCTATGGCAAAGATATTGTATATACTGGTCCGACATATGAATCGATGAATGTCGAGGGTAATAAAGTATATATCAAACTTACGAATACCGGTTCGGGACTTGAAGTTCGTGATCCATACGGTTACCTGAAAGGATTTACTGTCGCTGGATCAGATAAGAAGTTTTACTGGGCTAAAGCACAGAAAATCGATGATACCACTGTAATGGTCTATTCCGATAAGGTTTCTAAGCCGATGGCTGTACGTTATGGTTGGGCTGATAATCCGCATGACCTGAATCTTTATAATAAAGAAGGACTGCCCGCTAATCCTTTCCGAACAGATGATTGGCAAGGCATAACGTATGGTAAAAAATAATTTTTGCTAAGCATATTTTAATCTACACCTCAATTTACTTTTTTTATCATACGGGATAACAGTATTGATATGCTGATAACTTAATTTCCATATATGAAACAGCTTTTTCTAATAGCATTAATTCTGGCAAGCTCATGTACATCACATCATGATAATGCAACCGAACTAAATAAGCGTAATACCTTTTCCTATAGCGGAGATTCTCTAAAAAATATTTCGATTCCACTAGGTGGAATTGGGACAGGAGACATCCTTATCGGTGGCAGGGGTAATATTAAAGCGATGGAGATTTTTAACCGTGCAGCTCAGACGGGAGAGTTGCCTTATATGACTTTCTTTTCCATATGGTTTAAAGAAGAAAACAATGTAGCTGCTTCCAGGATACTCGAATCCAGACTTCCGGATAATTCCCCGGGCCCATATGGAATTGAAAGAAGGCAATTGTCAGGTCTGCCCCGGTTCGAAAAATCAAAGTTTACATCCAGATATCCTTTTGTGAATATCGAATTGATGGATAATGATGTCCCTCTTAAAATTCAGGCTGAATATTTTAATCCTTTTATCCCGCTTGATGTTGATAACAGCAGTCTACCATTAGTACAGTTTAATTGGAAAATAACTAATACAGGTTCGAAAAATATTGAATTGTCGCTCGCAATGAACCTGGCCAACCCCCTATTGAATAAGTATAACAATCATAAGGTATCCCATGAAGGAAACACAAACAGGTACTTCCAAAATAAAAATCTACGTGGAATATCCTTCCTTAATAAGGAAACAAAGTCCTCTCCTTTGTATGGGAATTTGCTCATGGCAACAGATTTTGAAAATATAAGTATTCAAACAGCCTGGTATGAAGGTGCCTGGTGGGATGATGCTACAATATTCTGGGATGATTTTTCAGATGATGGAAGAATCAAAGAACGCCTCGAAGAGGTTACATGGGAAGGAAGTGACTGGTACGGCAGCGATGGTCAGACTATTGTTGGAAATATTACAACACATGTATCACTTCTACCTGGAGAGTCTGTGAAAATTCCCTTTTACCTGTCATGGTATATCCCAAACAGGGTCCTGGAATCTTCCCAGGCTTTTGGTAATGACGAAGTAATAAACAAGCAGCTGAAGAATTTTTATGCAACTAAGTTTGAATCCTCTGAAGATGTATTGAATTATTATCTGGATAATGAGAAATCCCTTTATGATCATACCCGGAAATTTGTTAATATATTATATGGTTCCTCCATCCCTCCTTATGCGATCGATGCTGTCTCTGCTAATACGGCCATACTAAAATCAACTTTATTGATGAGAACCGAGGAGGGATGGGTCCATGGATTTGAAGGAATGGGACCAACCAGTGGTTGCTGCCCGGGAAATTGTACGCATGTATGGAATTATGCACAGACCATGGCCTCTCTGTTCCCAGAACTTGAAAAGAAAGTACGGGAGGTCTCTTTCATGCATGACACACATGATAATGGATACCAATGCTTCAGAACCGTATTCCCATTGAGTGATAACTGGTTTCGAAGTGTTGCTGCCGATGGTCAGATGGGGAATATTATCAGGGTTTATCGTGAATGGAAGAACACCGGCGATACAGAGTGGTTAAAGATGCTTTGGCCAAAAGTTAAATTAGCCCTTGAATTTGCCTGGAAAGGTTCCGGGAATGTTCCTGATAAATATAAATGGCAGGAACATGCAAAGATTCCCTGGGATCCGAATAAAGAAGGAGTAATGAGAGGACGACAGCATAATACGTATGATATTGACTTTTTCGGCCCCAATATGATGACTGGTTCATTATACCTCGCCGCATTAAAAGCCTGTTCAGAAATGGCCCTGTATTTGGGTGAAGAGGAAAAACACAAAGAATATTTGGATTTGTACAAAAATGGCAGGGAAAAATACGAATCCCTTTTATGGAATGGTTCTTATTTTATTCAGAAAGTGGAAGTAATCGATGGAATTGAAATACCTGATCGCCTGAAATCACCTCCTGATTCTGAAGGTATCATTTTGCCAAAATATCAGTTTGCCGATGGTTGTTTGACAGATCAATTACTGGGGCAATTCCTGGCTTTTAATTCGGGCTTGGGTTACATTGTTGAACAGTCCATGGTAGAAAAGGCTATGAATTCTATTTTCAAATATAACTTCATAACTGATTTTTCTGATATTCACAATGTCCAACGGGTTTTCGCTATAAACAATGAAGGAGGAATGGTCATTGGAACATGGCCCAATGGTAACAGACCTAGAATACCCTTTGTTTATGCCGATGAAGTCTGGACTGGTGTGGAATATGAGGCAGCAGCCAATATGATCTGGGCTGGATTGGTTGATGAAGGTCTTGAAGTCGTAAAAACCCTGAGACAGAGATATAGGGGATTCAACCGAAATCCATGGGGTGAGATTGAGTCTGGTATGTATTACGCAAGGGCAATGGCCAGTTGGTCAATTCTACTGGCGCTATCCGGATTTGAATATGATGGAGTGCAGCATATGATCGGGTTTGAACCGAAACTAAGCGAAAATAACTTCTCAACCTTTTGGTCATGTGGTACTGCCTGGGGAAATTATTGGCAATCCGGTGGCTCAGCAGGCATTGAAGTGGCATATGGTTCATTAAAATTGAATACAATAAAAATACCTCTGGGATCAGTCAACCGGGTTTTTCTAAATGACGATTTAATTCAGTTCATGGAAGAAGATCAAATCTTAATCTTCAGGGAACCGGTTTTGGTAAATAGGGGGGATATATTAAAGATAGAATGATTGCCAATCTGATAGGATCCAATTGCTGAAATTCTGATTATATATTCATCTTGACATTAGGGTATAAATATTTTACGGTCTTTGACATTGCATTAAAATTACATTAAAATAGCATATATATTTTTGATGTTAATTATTTGCTGAACCAATAGAACTTAAAACCTTAATATATGTTTGCTTTCGATAAGAATGCATATCTTGACAGATTCTCAAAGATCAGAAAACAGACCATTAATATATGTAAGCCACTTGCTGTTGAAGATTTTGTAGCCCAACCGGTTGTGGATGTCAGCCCGCCTAAATGGCATATGGGGCATACAACCTGGTTTTTCGAGGCTCTCGTCCTGGAAAATTATGTAATGGATTACAAGGATTTTGATCAACGGTATGGGTTCTTATTTAACAGCTATTATAACACAGTAGGTGATAGGGTCCAACGACCTGATAGGGGACATATGACAAGACCCACGGTTGAAGAGATAATACAATACAGAGAATATGTAGATGAAAAAATGATTCATTTTATTAATAATGAATCTGAAAAAATAGATGGACATCTGTCTTATATACTCGAACTTGGATTACAGCACGAACAACAACATCAGGAACTTCTTATAACCGATCTGAAGTATATCCTGGGGATGAATCCTATATTTCCCGTTTACAAGGATTATATCGAGGAAGTGACAGAACCTAATAATACCGAAATCAAATTTATAAATGTTGAAGAAGGAATTTATGAGATCGGTTACCAGGGAGATAATTTCTGTTTTGATAATGAACTGTCAAGACATAAAGTGTATTTAAATCCCTTTCGATTTATGGAAAGGCTGGTAAATAATGGTGAATATCTAGAATTTATAGAAGACGGAGGATATAGCCGGTTTAACTTCTGGTTATCGGAAGGTTGGGATTGGGTAAAGAATAAGGATGTACATGCCCCCTTGTATTGGCATAAAATAGACCATAAGTGGTACCATTACACTTTATCCGGACTGGAGGAAATAAAGTCAGATGACCCGGTTACTCACATAAGCTATTTTGAAGCTGATGCTTTTGCCAGTTGGAAGGGAAAAAGGCTGCTGACGGAAGCTGAGTGGGAGGTGGTTTGCCAGATTCATGAGCCACTCCCAGACAAAGATTCAAACTTTGTTGAGAAGGAAAATTTCAGGCCGCTTCCGTGTAAAAAAGGTAAGATGCAATTGCTTGGAGATCTGTGGGAATGGACAGGTAGCGCATATCTTCCTTACCCTAATTTTCAAAAATCCGATGGCGCCATAGGGGAGTATAACGGTAAGTTCATGGTTAACCAGATGGTTTTACGCGGAGGTTCTTGCGCCACCCCGGAAGAACACATCAGAAGCAGTTACAGGAATTTCTTTCATCCCAGTCTACGCTGGCAATATACAGGTATCAGGCTGGCAGAGAGTATATAATATGGAACATATCAAACGGTTTGCCGAAGATGTTCGGGAGGGGTTATCTTCTGAACCAAAATATTTGCAATCCAAGTATTTTTATGATGAGGTTGGAGATTATCTGTTTCAGCAGATAATGGAACTGGAGGAGTATTATTTGACAGCTTGTGAAACTGAGATATTCGAAAATAATAAAAATGCGATCCTTGATTGTTTTTCGAATGGTGATGAAGTCTTCGATCTGATTGAATTTGGCGCCGGGGATGGAATGAAAACCAAAATCTTACTGAATCATTTTGTTGATAATAATGTCAATTTTAATTACATACCGATCGATATATCGAAATCTGTCCTGGTTAGTCTTACAAAAGATCTTAAAAATTCGCTACCGGAATTAGTTATCAATCCTATATGTGATGATTATTTTCATGCCCTTGAGGAGTTGAACAAAATTGATTATAATAAGAAAATCATATTGTTTCTCGGTTCAAATATTGGAAATTTCAGGGGAGACAATGCCATTCCTTTTCTAAAGCATCTGGGAGCAGATATGAGTAATAAAGACCAATTGTTTATTGGCTTTGATTTGATGAAAGATCCAAGGATCATTCTGAATGCCTATAACGATAAGAAGGGAATAACTTCTGAGTTTAATCTCAACCTTCTTGACAGAATCAATAATGAGCTGGGCGGCAATTTCATCAGGAAAAACTTCATTCATTATCCTTCATACAATCCAATTACAGGCGAAACAAAAAGTTATCTGATTAGTCTTACCCATCAAACAGTTTGGTTGGAAAGACTTTCCCAATCCTTCACATTTGAAAAATGGGAACCTATATTTACGGAAGTTTCCCAAAAATATAGCCTTAAGGATATTGATCACCTCGCAAACCATTCAGGTTTCAGGGTTGAAAAGAATTTCTTTGATAACAAAAATTATTTTGTGGATTCTCTATGGCATTTACTGTGAGATGAACCATTTTCCAATGCCTCAGTTTCATTAATAAACAGATATAAGAAGAACTGTGATCAGATTATTTAAAAGTTTTAAGGAATATAAGGATACAGGATTCAGTACTATCCCGGAAGGACAACCCGACAGATTGATTAATCAGGATGGTACTCTAAACGTTAAAAGGACTGGTTTGGGATTTTTTGCTCATTTCAGTGTTTTCAGGGAACTCATTGAAATGAACTGGTGGAAATTTAATCTGGTCGTAATTGTATCCTACCTCTTCATTAATGTATTTTTTGCATTGATTTACCTTTGGATCGGAGTCGAAGGCCTAAATGTTAAAAATACAAACAACGAAACCAATGATTTCCTGAATGCCTTCTATTTCAGTGCCCAGACCTTTTCAACGGTTGGCTATGGTCGAGAGAATCCTCTTAATCACCCGGCAAATCTGGTCGCTGTATTTGAAATGCTTATCGGGATGATGTATTTGGCGCTTGCAGCCGGATTATTGTACGGTCGGTTCTCAAGACCGGTATCAAAGATCATATTCTCCAAAAACATACTTGTTTCTCCCTACCGGGAAGGCAAAGGGCTAATGTTCAGGTTTTCGAATGCCAAAAGCAACTTATTGATTGAGGTTGAGGTTCAGGTTCTCATGTCAATGAATGTAGTTGACAATGGAAATCACATCAGGAAGTTCTATCAACTGGATCTGGAAAGAAAGAAAATAAATATGCTGGCCATGACCTGGACGGTGGTGCATCCGATAGATGGGAACAGCCCATTAATGAATTTATCGGAAGAGGAACTTTCGGAATCTGAACCTGAATTTCTTGTATTTGTGAACGCAATTAATGATACGAATTCACAATTGATACATGCCAGGACCTCCTATAAGAATAATGAAATTGTGTGGAACGCTAAGTTTGATTCGATTTACAAAACCTGGGATAAAAAAACGGTCGTTCGTATTGATAAGATCAATAAGTTCACGAGGCTTTGATCTATTTTTATTATTTAAAGTAACTACAGTTACATTTTAAACAATAAATTGATCCGACAACCCCCAGGGAAAATAGTCCAGTGAGAAGATAATAAAAGGTTAATGTTGAAAATCCGGCAAGATAAGAGATTGCTCCAACCAGAATTATCAGAAGAATACCTATCATCCCCAAAGCTGTACAGTGTGCACCTATGTTAATCAGTAAATTTTTCACTTTATTTTATAATTAGTTCCTGTTTTAAAGAACGTATATTTCCCTATAAGAAAGATTAAAATATATGTGACATATATTTCAAAAAAGTGTGATATTAGATTCACTTTTTAAGGAATATTGTAGATTTGATTAGCTTTTGATAAAGGTTTTCATCAATGCAAATAGTGCAATCAACCATAAGATGCAAGGAGTGTAAAATTAAGTCCAACGCCGTAAAAGTGCTTTCAGGAGATGAATTGCAGATTCTTGAAGCGAATTGTGTGGAAGGCAATCTAAAAAAAGGTGAATCCATATTTCATGAAGGTATGCCGCCATCACATATTGTATATCTCAGAAGTGGATTTTGTAAGATTCATATGAAAGGTGCCGGCATTAAGGATCAGATCCTGAAAATAGCAAAACCAGGGGCTTATCTTGGTCTTCAGACGATTCTGGGAGACAATGTCAACCACTATTCTGCAACCGCACTTAATGATTGCAAGGCTTGTTTTATGGATATCCGGATATTCAAGGAACTTATTAAAAGGAACGGCTTATTCGCTTATGAGTTGATCGTTTACATCAGCCAGGAAGAACTTAATTATTTTCACCGCTTTGTAGATCAAAATCAAAAACAACTGAATGGGAGGGTTGCTGATGCATTATTATTTTTATCTTCAGAGATCTATGACAGCGAAAAATTCGAAATTCCCTTTACAAAAAGTGATCTGGCTGGTCTGGTTGGATCAACCAGGGAGAGTGTAACAAGAATTCTTAAGGAGTTCAATGATAGCCGGGTCACTCAAATAGCCGGAAGAAAGATTAAAATCCTGGATATAAACCGCCTGAAAAGAATAAGCATTGCCGGATAGACAATGCTTATTTATATTTTATATTCATTTAATCTGTGACTACTGCCGGCATCAACCGCTGATGCTGATCTTAGTTAAGCGATCAAAATCAAGTATTTCGATATGATCTTTAGTCATTTTGATCAATTTCTCTTCTTTAAATCGAGTTAGACTCCTTACAGTAGTCTCTACAGACATACTGGCCAGTTCTGCCAATTCTTTCCTGCTCAGTTGTAATGGGAACTTCTTCATTTTGTATATCCTGTTCGCCAGGCACAATAAAATATCTGCCATTCTTCCATAGGTCTGTTTTTTGGTCAGGCAGAAAAAGCGACCGAAAGTTATTACAGCATTTTGGCTTAAAAGAGATATGATCTTGATGGCAAATCTACCATTCGATTCAATTACACTTTTAAAAGTGTTAATCTCCATTAGTTTAACCCTGGTCTTAAGGTATGCTTGTGCGGAGTATTGAAATACATTATTGCCTTCAATCAGACTCGACAAACCAATAATATTCCCAGCAGGAAGGATCTTCAAAATCAGACTCTCACCTTGTCCTTCAATATAGATTTTGGCTAGTCCATCTTCCACCATCATAATATGGGAAGCGAAAGATCCTTGTTTACAGATCGTCTCCCCTTTTTCATAGGTAACTTCAACTGAATTATTCTCAATTATTTCTATTTCCTCTGGTGTAAGCTGGTTAAAACAATTTAAATGGCTCTTTCCAACCGTGCAGGTATTGGTGTTCGTGTCTGTTCCCATTTTCTCTCCTTATTCTATTATCCTCAAATCTAGTATTGATGATCAATTAAAAATATGATTTAGATCAATAATATGGTTGATCGGAATTTTCTGTGCAAAATTACAGAATTATCCTTTTCCAAAGTATAAAAATATCGTCAATATAATGAGTGATATATTTCAATTTTTCTTACCAATATACTTAATAAATGATGATTTTATTTAATACCAAGACACTTTTATTTGAATTTTTGATATAGAACTATACTCTTCATCTAAAATCCGAAAAACAAATTGTAAAAATCTATCATCCATTATGCACCCATTCAGTCAGGTCAAAAAAACTTATATTCTCATCAATTAATTAATTGATCTGTATCAATGGTTATTATGATGAGCTTAATAAAATCCGTTGATATATCCAATTTGCCAAATTGAATTTTGTTTCACCGGTGTAGTTAATTTTACACCGAATTTTATTTTGAATTGAGAGAAATTTAAAAGTAAGAACTATGAAACGAATTATTTTGGTACTCGCCATTGCAGCCACTTCAATAGTGCTTTATCAATGCGGAACATCTATTGGGTCGGGGCATTCTTATTATAATTCATTTGAAACCGCGGATGAAATGGTTGAAGATGCCAAAACCAGAATTACAGAAATCAACAGGGACGACCTCAAAGGGATGATTGACGAAATGGCTTATTTCGTTTTGATCGATATCCGAGAACAAAATGAACATGATGCCGGATATATTTCCGGATCAGTACTCATACCTCGAGGTGTACTTGAATTCCGGGTAGCCAATGAGTCATTCTGGGATGATGAAGGTATGTATATGCCACTTAAAACTGATTCCCTGGTAGTTTATTGCAAAAAAGGAAACAGGACAGCCCTTGCTGCTGAATCTCTCAGGCAATTGGGTTATGAGCATATTCTCTGCCTGGATGGTGGAT
>CBDUBA010000122.1:0-12630 GCA_965365275.1 uncultured Cyclobacteriaceae bacterium
GGATCAAAAAGTATCTTCATATGGTCTCTCCCTGCAAGGACAACAATAACTTCAGTATCCTCATCCTTGACATATTGCATGAAGTTTTGCCATGGCCCGTTTGTATCCTTCTCCTCCTTGATCATATTGTACATATTGTACCCGATTTTGTATTCTTTCATCTCTATAATTTTGGCGTCTATGGCAAGGTACTGAATACTAATTCTTATTCCTACCTTTTTAACATGGATGTCAGATAGAAAGTTCCCGCAAAAGCAATCAAAAAATTACACATCAGCATATCAACAATTCCCATTCAATTGATATTATTTGTAAATTAAAAAAAATTTATCCATGAAACTTAAATTTCTCTACTTAGCCCTTACAATAGTCGGTCTGATACTTCCCCTCTATCAGTTCATGAAATTTCTAATGAAATATGGATTTAATCTACGGTATATGATTGAACTGGTAGCCGCTAACTATATCTCAAGGTTTCTGGTGCTGGACCTGATGATCGCAGCATTTGTATTTCTGATACTGGTTATCGTAGAAGGCAGGAGGACTAGGATGAAAAATCTTTGGATTTACTTTTTAACAACTCTTTGTATTGGACTTTCTTTTTCCTTGCCATTGTTTTTGTATTTTAGGGAAATGAAAAATGAAAATCTGCAAGCAGATTAAACTATAACATTAATCTATGAAATACTACAAGCCGTTCCTGTCACTTTTGCTGATTTCCATTATATCACTCCCATCATGCGGTGACAAAAATCCCAAAAATAAAGAGGAGAATAATAATTTAACGGAATTGCCTAAACAGGAGAAAAAGGCTGAAAGTACAGTGAGCAGTGAAAAGCAAAGCACTGAGCCCATATCGAACATAACTGAAGTACCCATGGATACAATCCTTGGCCGCTGGTTAAGACCAGATGGGAATTACGTGATCCAGATCAATGCCATTAATTCTGAAAACCAGATTGATGCTCAGTACTTTAATCCAAGACCAATAAAAATAGCGCGGGCAGAACTGATACCTGCTGATAATTACAGGATCTTTATTGAGTTTGACGATGAAGGCTACAAAGGCAGCTCTTATGACCTGATCTATGATCCAGCACAGGATATTTTAAGTGGGAAATATTTCCAGGCCACCTACGGGCAGACTTATCAGATTGGATTTGTCCGATTAACGGAATAATAGCGGGTACTCTATTAAAAGTATGTCCAGATCCGGAACATCAGGATTCCTGCTCATCTCTTTCAGTATAAAGAAGTCTCATTACTTCTAATAGGTTTTCACCGATTCTGGCAACATAAATACAGTCATTCCATATTGAAGATGCCATATGGCTCCTGATAAGTTCCTGGGATAGTAGTTCAGCTATAATAGAAGAAATCTCTGAATCCAATTGAGCGATTTTTTCTCTTTGCTTTTCTATATTTTCTTTTATGGTCAATAAATCGGCTTCCTGGGTCCGGTCATGGATTGATATGCCAGGCTCTGACTGGTAGGGGAAAGACCTGATATTAAGAAACAATTCTTTTACAATCTTCAATAGCCTTTTGCGGAATTTATTATATGTTTCATAAATGTAGTCATTATCAGAATCCAGATAGAAATTCATATTTTTTCGGAAAAGCTCAAGGTCCTTGATAACCTTCACAATGTGCCTGTTGGCATTCTTTATATTCGTTACGTCTTCAACTTCTTCAATAGTCAGGTTCTCAGCAGGGATCAGGGAAGCATATTTCAGGATCTTGCTGTAGATATGTTTGATCTTGAGCTTATACATATCCTGTATATTGATGTCTATAGGAATATCGGAGGTTTCCAATACTTCACCAATCTTTTTGGTCGAGAGAAGATCTGAACGGTGCACATTTAAACTATGCGCAATTATTTCAAAGGTCAGGTCAAGTAAATGTTCTGTCTCCTTATATAAGGCATGTATGGTGCTCTGGGGGTGTAGAAGGATTTTATCATTGAGATATAAAGGTTGTTCTATTTCAACAGGTTTTTCTTTGATTATCCGGTTTAAAAATTTTATTAACCTATTGATCCATGGAACCATAATTGCCACCCCCAGAATATTGAATACGGTATGAAACAATGCCAATTTTAAAGTGTAATTTGTATCACCTATTCCTAATATATCTGCCAGGTAGTTTACACTTTGCATTAGTGGATTCAATAGGAGTAAAGCGATGACCCCAGTTATAATATTAAATATAAGATGAGCAACAGCTAGTTTTTTTCCCGCCTGATTGGCAGCAATGGATCCCAAAAGTGCCGTAAAAGTTGTTCCTATGTTGGAACCTATGGCCAGTGCCAAGGCATTTGGATAAGAGATCTGTCCTACAGATAATGCTGTTAATATTATCGCCAGGGTAGCAGAACTTGATTGTAAAATAATGGTGACTAAAATACCTATGCCAGTATATGACAGGATCGCTAAAACGCCGGATTCACCTTGACTGAAAAGCTGTAGATCTACAGAATATTGCTCTAATCCGGTCTTAAGGAAAAATATGCCGAGAAAGAAAAATCCCAGACCTGCGATAACGTATCCCCAGGCTTTGATGGTTTTTCTATTCTGCATGATAAAGATGATCCCGAAAGTGATCATGGGCATGGCCAGTTTCGAGATCTCCAGTTTCAACCCAAACAGGGCAACCAGCCATCCTGTAAAGGTTGTGCCAATATTGGACCCAAATACAACTCCAATACCTGCTTTTAAGCTAATTAACCCGGCTGTAATAAATGATATGACAAGCACGGATATCAATGAACTGGAATTCAGAATTGCGGTCGAAAAAATACCAATGCTTATGCTCTTAAATAAATTATTGGTTGATTTCCTTAAAATAATTCGAATTGGTCCTTCAGTAAATATTTTAAACCCTTTTTCCAGATTCAATATGCCGAACAATAAAATGGTTACGCCTACGCCAATATCAACCAGTGAAGGATAGAGGATAAGGATAACGGCAACTGTTACACAAAATGTAAGAAAAAATATGGGTATCTTTCTAAGATTAACTGCCATTCTTGATCAAGTTATAAACCTCTCAAAGGGAAAAAATCTTACAAATCTAACTTTATGATTGTCGAAAATGATGACAACAAAGTTTATTCAAAATCCATAATAAAAATATTATAAAAGTCAAAATATTTCATAAAATTGCCAATTTAGATTTGTCTAAAAATATAATATAAAATGTTGTTAATCAGTAATTTATATTAATAAAATTAAAGTAATAATTTAAATTAAACTGAAACTTAACAATTAATTCCATAACGGCTAAATATTCACAGATCAATCATCCTATGCTTCTACAAGGGCCTGCTTTTTGCGGTATTGTAAGGGAGTATCTCCCTTCCACTTTTTGAACATCCTGTTGAAATTCGAAAGATTATTAAACCCGGAATCGAAACAGATGTCAGCAATGTTTTTTCGCTGAGTAAGAATTTGCTTGGCTGCATGATTCAGTCTTAGTAGATTGATAAAGTCCGTAAAGCTGTAATTGGTTCTCTTTTTAAAATAATGACTGAATGCTGAATCATTCATTCCAGCCAAAGAGGCAACATCACGAATTTTGATCTTATCTAAATAGTTTGATTGAATATAATTGAAAATTGCTTCAAATTTATTTGATTCATCAGCCCGGCCTCTATAGGAGTATTGATCACTACACAATACTTTATAATCTCCGGATACCGCCAGACTGTTAAGAATCTCCATTATGTTAATATAGGTGCCGAAATCAGGTTCAAGGGTAAATTGGAAAAATTTTTCCAATATATTTTTTGTTATATCCCTTCCAAAAGATATTCCCCGGGCAGATAGGTCCAGCAAATCCCTTATATGATTGAATTCAGCTCTATTAAGTAATTCATCACCAAAAATATGGTTGTTGAAATGAATAACTATTACTTGTATACTGGATTGCGAATTTTGATCACCCGATTGTGTACTAATCCAGGTATGCGGAATTCCTTGTCCAACCAAAACCAGGTCATTCCCTTCAAATTCGGAGATATTATTACCCACGATACGAATTCCCCTACCACCTAAAACAAGTGTGATTTCATACTGATTGGAGTGATAATGAAATGGATAATCTAAATTTTGAATCTCAAATGCATTGATTTTAATTGGATTCCTGCGATCCACAGATTGTTGTTGATTTATTTCTCTCATAAGATAGTGAACTTAGTTGACCTTAATTTATCAAAAAAAATAATTATTGTACAATTAATATGAACGATTTATAACCTGGGGGATATTTTAATAGAAATATTCATTCTTTTTTAATCGCCATTTAGATATTATTAGTGCCAACCATCAAAAAAAAATTAATTGTATCCATTTTTTATTTAAATTCGGCAAAATAATTAACTAAAAATGACTGTAATGAAAAACATGATCTTAACAATTATTGGATTGGTTCTTTCTGTTTCTGTAGTATTTGCTCAGGATGTTGATGAAATCATTAACAATTATTTTGATAATACAGGAGGGGTAGAGAACTATGAAAAGATGCAAACCCTACAGGTACAGGCTGTTATGAACCAGGGTGAAATGCAGCTTAACATGAAAATGATACAGAAAAGAGGTGATAAATTGCGGGCAGAAATTCAAGTCCAGGGAAAAACAATCATCCAGGCTTATGATGGTGAAACGGGATGGTTTATAAATCCTTTAATGGGCAGCGAGGCTCCTCAAAAGATGCCACCGGAAATGTTGGAAGAAATGCAACAGGAAAAATTTGAAAGTGAATTGCTTAATTATAAGGATAAGGGACATAGTGTGGTACTGGAAGGTAAAGAGGAAATAGAAGGAACCGAGACATATAAATTGAAGCTAACAAAGAAAAATGGGGATATTGAGTACTATTTCTTCGATACTGAGTACTTCGTACCTATTATGCAGCGAGCTTTTGTTAAATCCGGCCCAGCCAAAGGGCAGGAAACAGAGACTTATATCAGCGATTATCAGGAAGTGGGTGAATTCATGATGCCCTTCTTCATTGATACAAGAATGAACGGACAATCGGTCATGAAAATGACCATCGAAGGGTATACATTAAATGAAGAGGTGGATGACTCAATTTTTGTCATGCCGGGTGAATGATAAATCATAATACCTATAACCTCTATTTAAGCTGATCTTAGTAGAAACACACATCTTTAATAAAACTGTAATGTATAGCTCAAAATACATCCTTCTATTACTATGCTTATCGATTCTTCCTTGGACGGGTAGTAATGCGCAGCAAAAACCTTTGAAAGGAAAAGCTTTGTTTGGTTCTCTACGTGCCAGGCATATTGGACCTGCGGTAATGAGCGGCAGGATCTCGGCTATAGATGTTGTAAACAGTAAACCTGAAATAATGTATATTGGAACAGCTGGAGGCGGGCTCTGGAAATCCAATAGTGCAGGGGCATCTCTTTCTCCGATATTTGATGATTATACCATGTCCATTGGTAAGATCCGAATTGATCAGCAACATCCCGATACAATCTGGGTTGGAACCGGGGAAACCTGGGTAAGGAATAGTGTATCTGTAGGAACAGGTATTTACCGGACAACGAATGGTGGGACGACCTGGGAATTCAAGGGATTGGAGAATTCTGAAAGAATAAGCTCCATCATAATAGACAAGTCAAATCCCAATATTATATATGTCGGTGTTTTAGGCGATCTGTGGAATTCAAGTGAAGACAGGGGCATTTATAAATCTGTAAATGGTGGTAATTCCTGGGAAAAAATATTTTATATAGATGGTAATACGGGTTGTGCTGATATGGATGTCGATCCCGAAAATCCTCAAATCCTTTACGCAGCCATGTGGGATTTCAGGAGAAGGCCTGATTTTTTCACCTCAGGTGGTCCGGGAAGTGGTCTGTATAAATCAATGGACGGCGGAGAGACCTGGTCAAAGATCCAAAACGGATTACCCGATGAAATCCTGGGAAGAATGGCCGTCTCAGTTGCCCCATCAAATAATAATGTTGTTTATGCTACAGTTGAAGTAAAGGATAAGTCCAAAAAGGGATTGTATAAATCAATGGATGCAGGAAATAACTGGGAGAAAGTCAACGGTGACTTTAACACAACAGTAAGACCATTTTATTTTTCCAGAATGGCGGTAGATCCTTTAAATGACAGCATAGTTTTTAAATGCGGATTAGATCTTACCATAAGTAAAGATGGGGGATCTAGTTTCAGGACAGTAGGTAGTAATGTGCATTCTGATATTCATGATGTCTGGATCGATCCAAACAATACAAAGCATATTATCATAGGGACCGATGGGGGTGTTTATGAGTCTTATGATGGCGGATATCTTTTCAAAATGTATATGAATCTGCCAGTTTCACAATTTTATCATGTAAGTGTGGATATGGAAACTCCTTTTAATGTATATGGAGGCTTACAGGATAATGGTTCATGGTATGGTCCTTCCAGCAGTCCTGGCGGCATAACAAATCAGGATTGGAAAATGACTTATGGCGGGGATGGGTTTTATTCATTCCGTCATCCGGTCGATAAAGATATAATCTATGCCGAATACCAGGGAGGTGAGATCATAAGATACAATGAGAAAACCGGGCAGGCAAAAAGCATAAAACCTTATCCTGAAGTAGATCAGCCTGATTTTCGGTTCAATTGGAATGCCCCGATTCATATAAGTCCAAATAACCCGGAAAGATTATATTTTGGCAGCCAGTTCTTGCTTAAAACTGAGGACAGAGGTGAGTCCTGGGTAAAAATATCACCGGATTTGACCACTAATGATCCCAATAGACAAAAGCAGAAAAATTCAGGAGGATTATCCATTGATAATTCCACAGCAGAAAATAATACAACCATTTATGCCATCTCCGAATCACCAAAAGATGAAAATGTAATATGGGTAGGAACTGATGACGGTTTTGTACAGGTGACCCAGGATGGTGGGAACACATGGACAAACGTCACTGCCAATATGCCCGGAATAGAAGCGGGTACCTGGATATCCTTTATTGAAGCCGGAAACCATGATCGAAATGTTGCCTATGTCACGATCGATGGTCACAGATCGGGAGATATGGAAAGTTATTTGTACAAGACTACCGATTTAGGAATAACATGGCAGCAGATTGCCACGGAAGATGTCGAGGGATATTGTCTATCCGTATGTGAAGATCAGGTAAATGCTGACTTGGTTTTTCTTGGGACAGAATTTGGATTGTATGTTACCGTAGATGGAGGTGTTTCATGGTCCAGGTTCGAAAACAATATGCCTCGCGTTGCCATCAGGGATATGGTAATTCATCCCAGGGACCATGCCCTGGTGATGGCGAGTCACGGGAGAGGTATTATTATTCTCGACGATATAACACCACTTCGTCAGATTACTCCAGAGATAACAGAAAATGATCTTTACTTTTTTACAACTGAACCGACAATACTGAAAGATCCGGGTAGTGGCACTTCCTGGTATTCAGGCGCAGGAAATTTTGTCGGTGGCAATCCGGATGAATCGGCAAAGATCGTTTACTATATGAAAAAGAGGCATACGTTCGGAAAAATGTACCTTGAGATCTATGATACTGATGGAAATTTTATACGGGAGTCACCTGCGGGAAAGTCAGCCGGAATTAATATTGTTGAGATCCCAATAAGATCAACAAAACCAAAAGCACCTCCAACAAATAATAGAATGGCCCTGGTAGGATCACTGTTCGGGCCATCTCTTCCGGCCGGGGTATATGAAGTAAAATTAATAAAGGGTAAAGATACGTATGAAACACAATTTGAATTAAAGTATGGGCCAAACACACCCTATTCCGATGAAGACCGGAAAATTCAATATGAATATACCCGGAAACTTTATGATATGACTGAAGAACTGGCATACATATATTACGTTCTACAGGAAATGACAGATCAGGCCAAGGCCAGGGCTGAATCTGATAAGAAACAAAGTAAGAAGTTGCTGGCTTTTGCAGAAACAACCGAGAGACTGGCTTCATCGTTGGTATCGCTGAGTGGTGATTTCTACGTGGACGAGGGGGAGGAAATTGGCGAATTGATTTCTCAACTGTATAGATATGTGAGTTCTTATCCTGGAAGACCCTCTGATTCCCAGATCAACCAGGCTGAAATTCTGGACGATAAACTGGATATTGTAAAAGAAAAGTACGAAGTACTGGTTTCAGTAAATCTTCAAAAGATCAATGAGAGGTTGTTAAAGAATGACTTACAGCCAATATCATTTTTGCCTAAGGAGGATTTTCTTAAAGAATAATGATATTAATGATTTACTCATAAAAAGGAGAGGAAATCATATTAAATGATTTATAACCTGTGAAGCAATCTTCACAGGTTTTTTAATATTGAATCTAAAAAACTATATATTTTTATGTAATATGCTTGATTTCCTATCTTTTGAGCTAAATACATTTCAGTGGATTATGGTCATTATATCTGCCTTGTTGATAGGAATGTCGAAAACAGGGATTTCCGGGGCAGGGATGGCGGTTATTCCAATAATGGCTGCAATTTTTGGTGGTAAATTATCAACCGGGATCGTCCTCCCTTTGCTAAGTATGGCAGATATTTTTGCGGTAAGTTATTATCACCGACATGCTAACTGGTCCTATGTACTTAAATTATTACCATGGACTATCATTGGTGTTTTTGTAGGGATCTATGTCGGAGATGTAATTGATGATACTTTGTTTAAGGATATCATGGGAATTATCGTTATGCTCAGTGTTGTAATTCTGGTTTGGAGAGATGTTAAAAAAGATATCAGGATACCAGGAGGTATTCTATTTCCGGCAGTAATGGGTCTTTCGGGAGGATTTGCTACGATGGTGGGAAATGCGGCAGGGGCTATAATGGCCTTATACCTTTTATCCATGCGTTTACCCAAAAACGAATATATCGGAACAGGTGCCTGGTTTTTCCTGATAATAAACCTGTTCAAGGTACCATTTCACATCCTTGTTTGGGAAACGATTTATTTGGATACGTTTATTTTTGATCTGGTGTTGCTGCCATTTATTGCCATAGGAGCGTTTATGGGTATATATATCGTGAAAATTTTCCCTGAAAGAGCTTATAGAGTATTTCTGCTTTTAACCACGGCCATCTCAGCATTAGTACTAATTATTCGTTGAAAACGTTTAAATTAAAACAAATTCGAAATAATTTTCGTTTGAATTTCATATATAATACCATTTATTTTAATTTTCGGGTGATGATGCCAAATCGTGCTACGACATACATCTTAATCTTTCTTATAAACCTGTATTTGCTAGGTTGTGGGAGCTTTAATCCAAATTCTGATATAGAAGTCGCTGCCTTGCCACCTGAAAACATCAATGGTATAGATGTTAAGGACCATATTAAGGAATCTTTAAAGATCATGTATCCAAATATTGGCAAATATAAATTGGAAAATGAACTGGATGGTCATAAGGCGTTGTTTCATTTGGGTGGCAGTTATTTTAAGGTTTCATTTGATTCGAAAGGAAACTGGAAGAAATCCAAGGTTGATATTCGGTTTACCAAATCAATTTGTGACAATGTTCGCAATGGTATTCGTAATACTGAATTTAAGGATTGGAAAATCATAGATAAGGAACTGGAAGAAAAAACAACCAAAAAGGAGTACAAATTCGCTTTTCAAAAGGGTAAGGATGTGTATGAATTGAAATTTGACGGAGAAGGGCAATTGATAAAAAAGGAAAAAACCACAATACAGTTCGTACAATAGCTACCTTATAATTATCCTAATCTTTACTGGATATTTATCATTTTTTATTATAATTTATATAGTTGATTATCAATCAATTATTTTCATAATGAAGCTGACCACATTAGTATTATCTGCAGCAATAGCTATATTTTTCAACCAGGGCCAGGATGACTTCAGGAGGCTTCGTGAAGATATGGTCAAGACGCAGATTGAAGCACGAAATGTATATGACAGGGCTACTTTGAGGGCAATGCGCATTGTACCACGTCACGAGTTTGTACCAGATCATATGAAGGTCTATGCATATGAGGACAGACCATTATCTATTGGAAATGGACAAACAATCTCTCAGCCTTATATTGTAGCTTTTATGACTTCTGTGATTAATCCAAAACCAGATGACCGAATATTAGAAATCGGTACAGGATCAGGATACCAGGCAGCAGTTCTTGCAGAGATTGTTCAAAGCGTATATACCATTGAAATTATTCCGGAGCTCGCGGAAAATGCGAAATCAAAATTTGAATCTTTAAAATACTCAAACATCTATACGCGAACGGGTGATGGTTACCATGGATGGCCTGAAGAAGCGCCTTTTGATGCCATTCTTGTAACAGCAGCGCCAGATAAAATCCCGGAACCATTGATAGAACAATTGAAGGAGGGTGGTAAGCTTGTCATTCCGGTAGGGCCAAAATATAGTGTTCAAAGCCTTCAATTGCTTACTAAGAAGAATGGTAAAACCAGTATAAAAAACCTTTTTCCAGTAAGATTCGTTCCTTTCACACGGGACTAAAAAAAGGCACAAACTCAAATAACATGAGATTTGTGCCCAAACTCGTGAGGGTGATCACTGAGTATTTAAGCAGGTTTCTTATTCCGGATTTGACAATTTTCCTGCAAAAAGTATCGCTCCGGTATGTTTCTCTTTTATAAAGAAAATAAAAGGCCTGTTGAGTGTTAGCACTGGTTTCTCAGGAGGTAATGATGTCAATGACACTTCCACTGCCGTTACCGCCGCCGCTTCTGTCCCTTCTTCATTTACCTCGATCACTGCTTTGTGTATTACCCTACTGATCATCAACCCATATTTCTCTTCAAAGAGCCGTGTAAAATCTGCTCTTTCAGTAAAGGCAATTTCCATCCCCATATTGCTCAATGCTTCATTCAACAGGGCCTTATATTCAATTCTAAATTTTGGCATATATAATTCAACTTCCAGGGGCCGAACAGAACTATTCCACTTATCCAGGGAATTTTTATCAAGTGCGACCATAATATCCTCAGTTTTCTTTCCTTCCACTGGCAGAAGAACCATCATGGAATACTGGCCATTTCCATATGGAATATCTATCACATGGGTTATATCATTCAGATAATAATTAACCTTTAGCTCATCTGAGTGCATCATTAAAGCTTCAACCTCATTATTTTCTTCAATATAAAATGGAGCTTTTTGAGTATTTGCTTCATCGAAAGGATATTGCCAGAAGGCCTTATAATATATGGCATTTACCAGATACATGACTGCTTCATCCGGGATTTCATTGATTAGTTTGTCAATCAGTCCATTCGTTTTTGTTTCCACCCAGTTATTTATGATGTTCACTGATTGTTGAGATCTGAAATCGAGACCGGATACTTCTGCATTATAATACGCCTGCATTGCTTTCTTGAATGCTTCAGTTGCAGTAAGTTTTTGTTCGTACCATATCGAATTGGCAATGGTCAATAATACTTTGTCATCAACATTTAGAAGGAATTCAGTTAATGTTTTAAAAGCTTCATTGATTTCATGTTCATTTAGATCACTAACGGCCAGTACCTCTTTTATACTATTGAATGTTTCATCTTTTGATCCATTCAGGGTCATACTCAAGGCATATTGTATACTTAAGGGTGAAAAAAACAGGTTGCCCTCCTCAGTTTTATCTAGTTCCCTGAAGAGGTCTATTACAAATGCATTTGAAGAATTAGAGATTGATTTTTCTTCAGAATTTAATGCCCTTAACTCCGGGGAATCATCATCAACTACTTCATTTAAATCATCCGAACAGCTGCTGAACAAGATAAATACTAACAAGATCCAGTTGTATAAGTGCATTTTTATTAGTCGTTTTGTTATAGACCCCCAAATCAACAAATGAGTTGGAAAGTATTATATTTGCATCAGGATTATAGAATGAATTGTGGGAGAATGAATATCATATTATGAAAAAGTTAATTTTTTATTGTGGGGCTCTATTATTTATTTCATTAACAGCTTGTAAGTCTTCATTTAAAGTATCCTCAGAGAATTTAACAACCAGAAACCTTGGCCGGCTGGAAACTTTCAAATTTTTTAATCCGGCTAACATGCCGGCAGCTAATTTTGCCTTTAGCGATACCAATAAGAAGCGGTTATTTGATGCTGTAGCCCAAGAAATGATCAAAAGAGGTTTTACAAGTACACAGGAAGCTGACCTTATCATCAAGATACAAGGAGGAACTACTCATGAGATTGAGGACAGAGAGCCCTATTATGGTTATAATGACTATTACAACAGGTATTATTACGGTGGATATTATCCGTATTCATGGAGCCGGGATTCAAGACTGTATGATGACATATCAAAGAAAACCACTATAATTATCATAGATGTAATGGATGCCAGCACAGAAAAACTATTATGGCAGGGGACAGGCTCAGGTGTTTTAAGTGAGAAAGAAGAGATGGTAGAATCGAACTTAAGGAAGGCTGTAGCCGATATATTTCTGGAATTTCCTGCATCAATAAAATCTACTAATTAAAAATATTGCTATTTTTGGGCCTTTCAGCCTCCTTAGCTCAGTTGGTAGAGCGGTTCACTCGTAATGAACAGGTCGCCGGTTCGAATCCGGTGGGAGGCTCAG
>CBDUBA010000123.1:0-12496 GCA_965365275.1 uncultured Cyclobacteriaceae bacterium
TAGACTTTCAAAAATATCAATCAGATGAGATCATAGCTGGGAAAAATATTGTAATTCAGCGATCAAACCAGTTTATGATCATGCTTGGCATAATACTCTTACTACTTATTATCGTTCTGGTATTTGCCTATCGATCACTTACCTTCCGAAGTAGATTGAATAAGAAATTAGATGCAATGGTTAAGGAGAAAACTAAAGAGTTGATTGAATCAAATACTCAACTGGTTAAATCCAGAAGTGAACTGGATTCCTTCCTCTACCGAACATCACATGATATCCGTGGACCAATAGCTACCTTGCTTGGACTGACAAGCCTGGCTAAACTGGAAGCTAAAGAATCAGTAATGGCTACTTATCTTGAAAAGATAAATACTACTGCAGATAAACTAAATGAGGTTATAAGCCGACTGACTAATGTCAGCCAGATTAACTCGCAACCCCTGGATGTGCAGGATACAGATGTTTTTAATACGATCAATGAAGTGGTGAATGATCTAAAGACAGAAGACTTGAACGGGGTGTCTTTTAAGCTTGTGGGGCCTCCCCCTCCCCATGTGAAAACAGATAAGATCCTTCTAAAAATAATACTGGAAAATTTACTACATAATTCATTTAAATTCTCCGATTCCAAAGAGAGAGATTCTTTTGTAAAACTTGATATACAACAAAATGGGAATCTCGAACTGGTAGTTACAGATAATGGAGTGGGTATTGAGTCGGAATATAAGGATAAAATATTTGATCTTTTCTTTGTGGCAAGTGAGACAGAAAGAGGCTCAGGAATAGGTCTGTACCAAACTTTACTGGCCACTAAAAAGTTGAAAGGTCAAATAGAACTTATACATAATAAGAAACCTACGAAGTTTAAATTGATTTTTCCTGAATTAAAAATTGGAAGCCAGTCAGAAGAAAACTTGCAAGTACAAGTTGACAATTAAACGTTTGCTCTGATTACTCTTGTATCCAGATCCAATTCCCGTCCTCAACCATTTAAAAGATCCGTATGTTATCCGCTTCAAGTTCAATCTTTTTCCTGCGATCATCCGAGCCTGCAGAAAACATTGGCACATACTGCTTTAATTGATCATAATCAGATTTTCGCGCAGCAGGGCCGACAGGGATTCCGGTTATTAAAGAGATGGCCTGAGCAAGGCGTTTTTCTTCAATGTCTCCTAGCTGTGAAAAATACCCATCCCCAACCAGGTAATCCGGGAACATACCATCTTTAAAATCGGTTTCATAGTTGACATTTGCAGTCTTAAGTACAATAGGTTGTATTGCCCAATCAAAGGATCTTTCCTCATCATGAAGGGTTATGGACGCTGTATATTTGCCATGCGTAGTATCACCGATTAAAGTGACATCCATATAAGGTTTCAACCCATTTATTATCAATTCACTTGCAGATGCTGAACTACCTGAAACTATAACATATAATCTATCTAAATTAATATTCTGTGCAGCATTTAAAAACCTGATAATCAAGGAAGAAGATTCATCACCTTCCTTTTCTCTCCAGTAATCATCAAGAATATCATTCCAGATGTACCTAACAAATATTTCTTCATTGCTGGAAACTTGCTGCGGCGCGATAAGACTTGCTAATAGAGTTGCCGTACCAACTGTTCCGCCAGGATTGTATCTTAAATCAAGTACCAATTCATTAACAGCACTTGCTTTAAATCTGGAAAATACATTATTTAGGTCAGCAGAAAGCGAAGAAGTAAACCTGTTGTAAACTAAATATCCGATATTCCTTCCTTCCAGGAAATAAACTGTATCGAGTAAAATTGGATCTTCCTGCATAACTATCGGAACGAGATACATCTCTGTTTCATTTGATACGACCTCTCCATCAATTAAATCAGCGAATCCAATCTCATAGGGTTCATTACTGAACAACAATTCCCGATAATTCAACGTATCAAGCAAAACTCCATTAATTCTATTAAAAACATCACCCCGCTTAATCCCTTTAGTTTTTGCAGGAGAATTCTTTATGACATATTCGACAATACCATAGACCTGTTTAGTGCCTGATTTCTGGAATAACTTATATTCATGCCCATAGGTTTTGCTTATCCCCTGTAATCTATTGACCAGATCGTTGTAATTATCAGTAATAAAAGACCATCTATCATCTTCTGAATATTTTAATTCATGAAAATATGACACCGGATCAGGTTGTGTATTGGGATCCAGATCTGTTGGCATATATTCCCTCCATAAATAATAGAAATCCATATTATCCCAAATAAAATTATTTACTGATTTGATCTCATCAGGGATGTCCGGACCTGGAACAACATCCTCCTTTGTACAGGCCTGGAAAAGTGCAATTACTAGAAATGAAATTATGAATAACCGGCTATAAGTTGTTATAAACTGTTTTTTTTGATTCAAACGCTCCACCTTATTCTCCTCTTTTTAAACCTTACTAATATTTGATTACAAAAATACAGATTTGAAGTAACCTATATGTAATAATTACTTAACGAATAAATCAATATTTTGTTAACGATTGCAATTCCGAATGAAAAATGGAGAAAAGGATTATCGAGAATAATACTTATAATTCGAACTAAATTGTGGATTATTCAAAAGGAAGATAATCCTTCCTGGTAAAGCAAGTATCAAGAACTTCCGTCTGAAGCATGTCCTGAGTGTTTATTATCGCATAGAATTCCTCGAGATAATTTTCACACTCCTTCTTGGAATATTTAGGTAAATATTCATTACTATTGATGACATCCATAAACTGGGGCTTCATCATGTTAAAATATTCAATTATCTCATTGAGTTTTTCATCTGATAAACACATCCCTTTAAATATTTTTTTCTTGGCAAGGAATTCATCCGGAACGCCTGCTGGCTTGGTATAGTCAGCATCAACAAATTCAGAGTAATCAAAATCATAAGGAACGGCCATCGGAGCAAGTGTGGTATCCTTGGGATGCATAATGTCTGTATTCTGTCCAGTAGTGTAAAACCAATCCGGATTACCAATCATAAACTGAAACATAGAAACCTTCGCTTCATTATCAGGATCCAAATCAAATGGGAAATGATGCTTTTTTATAATCTTTGAATCATGTCTCTTGGCCACTTTTTCATCCTCCTCGATGAGAAATCCTATCTTTTCATATAGTTTTTTATTCTTTGGAGTATTGATGTAGCGAACATTTACCAGTCTTACATTATAACTCCAATCGGTTATAAGATTAAACATCTTGTAGACTACATACTCTTTGATTACTTCCGGTTGATCCTGGCAAAATGTTACCATTTTAATCTTATCCTGGCCTTCAAATAAAGTCCCCTCAACTTCTTTCTTTTTAAAATTGAGCATTAATGGTGGGAATTTACAATATTTAGGATTTCTCCTGAATTGTCCCCTGGCTTTTATCCTCAATGGTATTTCTACCTGACTACCTTCTTCACCATACAGAATTTTTGCTTCATAATACTCAGTTTCACCTCCTCTAACAGAGTCTTCGTACCACCTGGTATCAATAATTTCTTTAAAATCCGAATAAAGATCAATATTTAAGAGATCATCCGATTTGAACAAACTATCTAGACCAGGTTGTCCAAATAAATTTGATGCCGCTCCGAATACAATAGATACGATCAGTAAGATTCCGAATATGAATTGTTTCAATTTCACTTTGGATAGATTGGTTGTGTCCATACTTATAATCTGAAATTAATAGATCATTAATCTTTAAATATAGTAATTATATGATAAATATTAGTTGAATTGACAATCCATTATAAATCGTGAAATATTTTCTTTAAGGTATGAATAATGAAATCTTGCTACCAGTTATTATTTCAAATAAATTGAACAGGCCTAATATAAGTCCGTTAGTAAATTTAGGTATTAAAAACAGGTTTGCGAATTTAAAAAGTAATCTACAATCTTTGAATTGTCATGCCTCCATCAATCATAATTACCTGACCTGTACTGTAAGGAATATCCCCTTCAGTTAAAGAAGCCACTGCTTTACCCACATCATCTGGGGTTCCCCAACGAGGAAAAACACAAAGGCCATCCTTCAATAAGGTATCGTACTTTTCTTTAACACCTGCAGTCATATCGGTTTGGATGAGTCCTGGACGGACTTCATATACAGGAATATCAAATTCGCCCAACCGAACTGCAAAGAGTTGGGTCATCATACTGATACCTGCTTTAGATATGCAATATTCGCCACGGTTTACTGATGCAACTGTGGCAGAAACTGAAGAAACGTTTATGATGCATGATTTGAAACCCGGGTTTTTACCTTTTTGTTCTATCAACCAGTTGGCCACAACCTGTGTCAGGAAATAAGGTCCCCTTAGATTTATTCCCAATACCTCGTCGTAACTAGTTTCGGTGGTTTCCAGTATATCTTTTCTTTCCTTTGGAGCGATACCCGCATTATTAACAAGTACATTCAACTGACTGTACTTTTCTTTGACTGACTTAACTATTTCCTCTCTATCATTTGAGTTTCCAATATTTCCCCGGCAATAAATAACTTCCACACCAGTTTTTTGCAGACTTTCAAGTATTGGCTTCACTGAATTTTCATCACGCACCCCATTGAGCGCCAGGGAGTATCCTTTTGCTGCAAGATTCTTTGCTATTCCCAGACCAATGCCTCTGGTGCCGCCGGTAATTAATGCTACTTTTTTCATTCTTATTTAAGTTCAGGAATATCTACCCAAGCTTTCTTCTTCCAACTTTCATATCCCAGTTGAGCTAGCTGAACACCTTTTGCTCCTTCCAATAGATTCCAAGGAAAAGGCTCATCATCATATACATGCTTTAAAAACAATTCCCATTCAGCTTTAAATGCATTATCATAGGGCTGTTGCTCAGGTATTTTAGTCCAATTTTCAAAAAAGTCAATCGGTTGCGGAATATCTGGATTCCAAACTGGTTTGGGCGTTGCATTATAATGCTGTATGTAACATTCTCTTAAACCTGCTACTGCAGATCCTAAAGTGCCATCTACCTGGATAGTTAGAAGATCCTCCCGCCTTACCCTGGTGCACCATGACGAATTAAACTGTGCAACAACCCCATCTTCTAATTGAAAAGTTGCATATGCTGCATCATCCGCAGAACTTTTGTATACTTTTCCCGATTCGTCAACACGCTCATCAATGTGGGTTGCTCCCATACAGGAAACAGATTTCACCTTTCCAAAAATGTTGTCAAGCACGTATCGCCAGTGACATAACATGTCCAGGATAATACCACCGTCCTCTTCCTTTTTATAATTCCAGGAAGGCCTTTGAGCCGGAACAGTAAATCCTTCAAAAACCCAATAGCCAAATTCTCCTCTGACGGATAACAAATCCCCAAAGAAACCCTGATCGATCAGGCCTTTTATCTTCAACAGTCCGGGCAACCATAGTTTATCCATCACGACACCATTTTTAAGCCCGTTCTTCTCCGCTAACTCATACAATTCAATTGCTGACTTTGGATTGGTCGCAGACGGTTTTTCGCAGTAAATGTGCTTCCCATTCCTAATTGCTTCTTTCACAGCAATTTCACGTCGACCTGTTGTTTGGGCATCAAAATAAATGTCATATTTAGAATCTCCAATCACTTCATTAAGATCTGTTGTAAAATTCCTCACGCCCGATAATTCTGAAAGCTTTTTCAGTTTCTCCCTATTTCTTCCCACCAGAACAACCTCAGGCATTATAGTATTGCCGTTCTTTAACTTAACTCCTCCTTGTTTTATAATCTCAACAATGGACCGCATAAGATGTTGGTTCGTACCCATTCTTCCGGTCACACCATTCATTATTATACCTGCCATGATGGTTTTCATATGATGATATTTTTTTAATATTTATAATTCAAATAAGCTTTCACTATTCTATCCAAAAATATATCCTGGTCCTCTGCCCAATGTCGATCAGAAAAAATTTCAACTTCATTATATCCGTTGAAACCAGCCTGTTTTACATGATCAATAATTTCCTGGATCTGAATCACGCCTTCCCCCATAATAGTCCGATCATTTAACATGTCTTGTGTTGGATTACGCCAATCGCATAAATGAAAAGCAAAAAGGTTTTTGTTTTTTCCGCACCTGATTATCTCATTCTTTAATTTATCATCCCACCAGATATGATATACATCTACAGCCACGCCAACATACTCGGATCCAAAATACTCTGCAAGGGTATTTGCCTGATCCATAGTATTTATGGCTGAACGGGTATCAGCATACATCGGATGCAACGGTTCTATGGCGAGTTTTACATTACTGCTTTCTGCCAAAGGCAATATGCGCTCTATACCCTCCCTGATCTGATATCTTGATTCCTCCAGTGATTGTCCGGGCGTGGCACCACAAACAAGTACGACCATTTCTGCATTGATAGAAGCGGCTTCTTCAATTGCGGCCTTGTTATCCTCTACTTTTTTGTCTCTTTCAGTTTTTGTTAAACCAGTAAAAAATCCTCCCCGTACCAGTGAAACTACTTTCATGTTATGACTTTCAAATAAATCTCTTACATACCTCAGATCTCTGGATTCAATATAATTTCTCCAAACAGATATTCCATGAATTCCCTTCTCACAATATTTTTCAACAGCTGTTTCAAGAGTCCAATCTCTGGTGGTTATGGTATGTATGCAAAGTTTTGAAAGATCCTGCTCCATATTTTAATTACAGTACGCTATTAAAGAAAGTATAATATGGCTCATTATTCAATATTTTCTGAAGATATATTGCAATTTCTCTTATATGATAGTCTCCCCACATACTCGATTCACCATATGGTATCTTACTTCCCTCAGGTATAAAATCCCAATCATTGGGATAATGGTATACAGAATGAAGAATCAATCCCTGGTGAGAAGGATCAAGTGAAAGATATTTGTCTGATAGCAAGGTTTTTATAACAGTTAAACCAGCTTGTGTATATCTCTTGCTTTCCTCAAAATGACCTAGTTCTTCAAAATGCTTGCCCAGACGCAGCAATCCCTGACATGCTATTGCAGCTGCTGAACTATCCACGGGTTCAATATCATTATATGGATCAGAAGGTGCTTCACGATATTCACCTAGCTGAGTGAGACCGGGTGCTCCAGTATCCCAGTATGGGACCCCATCTGTTGGTGTTTCAGAGATGTAGAAATCAGAAGTGGCTTTTGCAGCCTTAACCATGAATTCTTCGATATCATGTCTGCCACCGGCTATCTCTAACTCCTTATCGGATAATGCATCAATTAATTCAAGTTCTTCAGCAAATCCACAAATAGCCCATGCCAGGCCCCGGGTCCAGGTAGAATAACCAGAATATCCCTGTTGTGTACCGGGACAACGATAATTGCCATCCGTTATATTGAAAATGCTCTCATGCGCTGTCCTACCACATTTATCGTATCTGTCTCTGCCTTCTCCATAAAAAATTGAATATTTGGCTGTGGATGAACAGTGCTGTATTCCTCTCAGAAGTAGATTTACAATTTTGTCATTTTCTTCATGTAATTTATGTCCCAGTAAATGGCTGACAGCTAGAATTCTAACTGATCTTATGGTATCCACGAATAACGAATGAGGCCCGTTAAAAGAATATATGTATCCTCCGTCATCAATTTCCTGCCATCTGGCAGCTTGTACAGCTCCTGAGACCATAATCGCCTGCTTGTAATAATTTGCTTCCCAGTCGTTTGGATCAATTTTTCCTTCTTTCATTAACCTGAGAAGATTCCCATAGGTGCTTAAATTATTAAACCCATGATCATGAACGCCTATATGACTTATATGTGTTGTCATCCTTTCTAAAGTTCCCTTTCGGCCAATATGCAGAAATCGATCATCCCCTGTTGCATCAAATTGCAGTATAGCAGATCCATACATAAATCCCTGTGTCCATTCAGTCCACCCCCTCGATGTATATTGACCATTGGCTGTAAAAACAGGGGCGCCCAAGGAAAGATCAAATGACTTATCAATTGAAAGAATCTTTTCCCCCGATAATTTCCAAAAGTTTTTAAGGTCTTTCTTAAAATCTTCGATCTTAATATTGTAATCTATGATCATAAATTATTGAATCTAAATTTATCTGAAATCAAAATATAAATTGATAAGGAGGTCAGCATCTGTCCGGTGTCGCCGGTACATATTGGCTTGGGATTGCGGTCCGAGTCGGGCAGGATCTTTGAATTTGGTACCAATAGGCGGAATACCCTGTAAAAAGGAAATGTCTCCTTCAGGAAATTCAACCTTGGTATAGCGTGGATCTGCCTTCGGGTCATCAGGAGTAAATAACCTGAAAAACAGGTTTTCAGTGCTAGTATATATCGTAAATGGTTGCTCATGATCCAAAAGTTTCACCCAATACAATTTTGAATGATAGCCCTTAAATTCAGGATAATTATACGTTTCTCCTGTTATAGTATTATTATATTCCTTCTCCCAAACATTTAAAACACCTCCCTTCAAACGATTTTTCCACACTCTGTAAGGCCCATTTCCTAGCCATTTGATCCCGGTTAATCTATCTTCAGGGTAATCGAAGTTTATACCATAAAATGGTTGATAATTATTAGGAATATAAACCACATCAAGTTTAAGGATTCCCGTCCCCATTAAAGTCCAGGTAACTGATTTTAAATTTCCTTTATATTTAGCTTGATAAACAAATGAATTTTCATCTTGCCTTGTTGTATAATTAACAAATTCTGATTTTCCCTCAGCCAATACCGGACCTCCTGATAACGAGATTTCGTTGCCTGAACAAATTACTTTTTCAAGGAGGCCAGAATTTTCCTCAATAAGAATCTCAACCTCACCAACTTTCATAATTAACAAACCATCAATTGAGGATGCCTGAACCATGGTGGAAGATTCTTCTTTGTCAAGATAATCTGATAATTTATCTTCAGGTAATTGTATTGGCCAATCCCAGGTATAAATTTCACGGCCATGTGGATCGACAATAGTTATCAGCAAGGCATCCGCGTTCTTCCAGTCTGCTGGTAGTTCAAGATCAATCTCTCCCCAATTGCCGGCTTTGATATCAGGGGCATCAATATCATCTTCCCGCATTACTTCATAATTACCAAAATTCTCATCCGGGTTTCTATATCTGACCAGTTTAAACGATATATCACATTGATTCAGATTTGTAAAATGATACCTGTTCTCTAGCTTAAATTTGCCATCAAATGCCTCTGTTATATATTTTTCTTCAAAATATATTGGTGCCCAGATCTCCTTTATGGTATAAAAGCTTCCTTCTTTCTCACGATAGGGTCCAAGGATACCATCCGGTGCGTGGTTACCATCGCTATCGAGAATTCCATCTCTATCAGTCCGCTTTATTGATTCATCTGAAAACACCCATAAAAAGCCTCCTGCAGAAGTGGGCTTGCTCCACATTAGGTTCCAGAAATCATCTAATCCGGCTCCATGACCGCCATCATATAATCCATGAAGCACTTCAGTGGGGAAAAATATCTGGCTTCCATTAAATGATTCATTTGTACCGTAATTGTAATCGATATAATGGTTTGTATCCGTTTTCCTGAAATTCTCCCATGGATGAATTAATTCTCTGTTCTGTGGATCGTATTTATTGAACTCATCATCTAAATCAGTATTCCAACCACCTTCATTACCATTATCCCAGATAACAATACTTGGGTGGTTAACATCTCTTATCACCATTTCTCTTACCAGTTTTTTGCCCACATCTGTATTATATGCACTCTGCCAGCCTGCCAGCTCATCCAGAACAAATAATCCAAGTGAATCACAAACGTCAAGAAAATGTGGATCAGGAGGATAATGAGACATTCTGACCGCATTCATATTCATATCCTTCATAAGCTGAACATCCTGAATACTTAATGCTTTATTTAACGTTCTACCTGTCTCTGGCCAAAAAGAATGTCGGCATACTCCTTTGAATTTTATTTTAGCCCCGTTAACATAAATCCCATCTCTTTCCCTGACTTCAACTGTCCTGAATCCGATCCTTTCAGTCAGGGAATGAATAAATTCTGCATCCTTTAATAAATCAATCTGGACATAATAAAGGTTAGGGAATTCTGGAGACCAAGGTTTTATGTTATCTACTTTTGTCAAAAGGATTGCTTTCTTAACATCCTTTTTTAAAACAATGCTAAATTCTTCACTGACCTTATTTCCCTGCAGATCTAAAATCCTTGCTGTTAATTTATTCGCAGATTTAATATTTTCCAGGTAAACTTCAGCGGAAAAATTTCCATCCGCATGAGGATTAACCGCAATTCTTTCAATATGTTCCTTTGGGTGAACTTCAAGATAAACCGGTCGAAATATTCCTCCAAAAATCCAATAATCAGCATATCTCTCGGCATTATTCACTGAAGTATCGGAGGAATGTTTACTGACAGTAACTTCAAGTTCATTATCGGAATTTGTTTTTAGGAGCTTGGTAATATTATATGAAAACCGGTAAAATGCACCTTGATGAATATCCCCAGCTGATTTGCCATTGATCTTTACTTCAGTATCAGTCATAGATCCTTCAAATACAATATCGACCTCTTTTTCGCGCCAATCCTTTGGAGCGAAAAACTTTAACCTGTAAATTCCCTTTTCTTTACCTCTTTCTTCGTCGGTATCATGCCCATAATTATAAATACCGAATCCATGCTGCTCCCAGCATGAGGGTACAGGTATCGTTGTCCATTCTTCACTTTTTCGGCCGTCTGTACAATAAAATTCCCATTCTATGGCATCGTCAAAACCCTTTCCAGAAAGATAGATCTTTTCTGTTTCCTGGGAAAACGTAAAATGTGCTGAAATCAGGGCAATAAATATTCCGGGAACTAGTCGGCGCATTTGAATGTTCATGACCATGAGGAAATTAACTGCCTGAAAAATCAAAATTCTCTTATCTTGATGCTTCTGAAACGTACTGTATTACCATGGTCCTGAAGGAGGATATGCCCGGATGGAGATTCCCCGAAATCAGGCCAGACTTGATATTTGGACTTGGCAACAAGAGCCCTGTAGATTTGAGTGCTTCGTTCATATTCAACCACCTTTATATTATTCAGCCAATGTTCAATATGATTGTCCTTTACAACTATTCTGGCCATGTTCCACTTGCCTATCCCATAAAATCTAATATTATTATTACCTTCTGATAAATTAATGGCCGGGATCAGGTCATATAATGAAGCCAATGTCCTGTTGCCACCTACGCCCTGCTTGGCATCCGGGTGTACACGATCATCCAGAAGTTGATATTCGAGCCCTATCGCTGATCCAGTTCCTTTATTAAGCTCCGGATCTACAAAATATTTTATTCCACTATTCGCCCCTTCAGTTAGCATAAATTCAAGAACCAATTCAAAATTGCTGAATTTATCGATGGTTACTATATCTCCCCCATTTTCCGATTCTCCTCCACCACTTTCCAGAACGGAAAGGACTCCATCTTCAATTTGCCAACCTTCCTCAGGAAAATGGTCAAGTTTGGCTCCGCGCCATCCCTTGTTTGTTTCACCATCCCACAATAATCGCCATCCCAATCTTTTTTCAGTTTCCGTGAGCGTATTTGGCACAAAGTTTATTTCAGGCACATCAGGATCCGGAGCTAACCTGCTGGCTTCCAGATCGGAAGTCTTAATCCGAATATTCCTCCATCTTACTTTCTTCCCAATTTTTTCCGAATCATCACCAACTCCATGAACCTGGAGAGCTATGAAACCGGAAGCAGTCTCATTATCTACCAGATTTGCGCACATCACACCATTTATCCATGTTCTTATGTGGTTCCCAATAGCTTCAATTCGATAGGTATTCCATTCGCCAGGTTTAAAAGCTGCTGATCCTTTTTCATTTCTCGCCAGATTATACAACCAATCTCTTCGCGCTTCATCATAAATGCCCCCACTCCAGGCCCTGTTACTGGGATCAATCTCACACTGATAACCGTGAACACGACCCCGCAGGTAATTATCAAAACTTAAACTTCTGAACTGTATACCTGAATTAAGGGGTGGTTCTACGTTAACATCCAACTCAAGTATGAAATCACTGTAGTCTTTTTCTGTGCACAAAAAACTATTGGGTTCCTTAGGGACTGAGATCCCAATGATTTCATTATTATCCACAACATATTCTGCATTCCCGTTAAGTTGTTTCCAACCATCCAGGTTTTGTCCGTTAAACAAATCTATCCATCCATCTTCTTCCTGTGAATTGACAATAAAAGGTATCAGGAATAATGCAGCAATTATAAAAGTCTTCCTCATCATTGATAAAATTTTGAATTTTTAAAAAGTAGTTCAAAAATAAAAGATATATAATTCTATATCTAGGTTATTTAAAAAAATCATGAAAAAATAAAATGTACAATTACCCGCTTAGCTTTTGAAATTTCAATTAAGAAGAAAAAAATAAGGCTGCCCCAAAAGGAGCAGCCTCGAAAACCCAAAACCTACTACCATGAATCGTCCCCTCTATCACTCTACACA
>CBDUBA010000124.1:0-12236 GCA_965365275.1 uncultured Cyclobacteriaceae bacterium
TTCATCAATATACTAAAATGAAAGATTTGGGATTTGAGGGTTTTCGGGATCTCTTTTACCCTGTAAACCCTGAGTCCCTCAACTCAGTTAATGCTGCAGCCTCAATTGTAGGTATCTAAAAAAGAAATAAGAAAATACTGTTAATGATTTTACATAAATCATTTTATTTTACGTTAAAAGGGTAGAGTAAGTATTGATTTTTTTGAATTTCAGAAATTATATTTTGCTATGTTCACCAGTAAAGACCAAAAGATTGCTGAAGAAGAGTTAAATAACTCAAGTAGTCTAATCACTAAAGGAACAACGATTACAGGTAATCTCGTATCACAAGGAAATATCAGGATTGAAGGAAATATCATTGGCAATGTAAAAAGCAAATCAAAAATTGTTTTGGGTCAGTCATCCTTTGTCGATGGAGAAATCTTAACTCAAAAAGCTGAAATTGATGGAGAAGTAAAGGGAAAGATTCGGATCTCTGAACTGTTAACCTTGAAACCGTCTGCAGTGATCAAAGGTGATATTATTACAAAAAACATCAATGTTGAATCAGGAGCTGTTATTAATGGCAAGTGTAAGATGGGTAAACTTCCATTAGAGATCCATAAAAAGTAAATTAAGAGTTTAGCTTTTGAGCTCCTGGTCGCTGACCTCGACTTCTTCGCCACGCACTTCAGGCTCTTTGCTCTCCTCCTTGAAAAAGACTTTCTGCATTACCAGAATGATGGCGACTCCCACAAAGATGGACGCATCGGCGATATTAAAAATAGGCCATAAGGCCATATAATCTCCGCCAAATATAGGGACCCAATCGGCTACGCGCCCCTCCCAGATATCGACATAAAACATATCCACCACCTGTCCATGGAACCAGGGTGTAGGCGCATCAAATGGTGCATTGTTAAGAAAAACACCGTAAAATGTACTGTCAATCACATTGCCGATGGCTCCTCCAAGAATAAGGGCAATACACCATATCAATCCCTGGTGAACTCCTTTCCGGGCCAGATAAAAAAGGTAATATGCTATACCCACGACAGCGATCAGCCGGAAAACGGTCAGGATCAGCTTACCGTGTTCGGAAGCGATCTGCATCCCGAAGGCCATCCCCGGATTCAATGTGTAATGGAGCTTGAACCAATCATCAAAGACCTGGATCTGGCCGGCAATACCCGGGTCCATATTAAAATGGACCAGCATCTTTACCACCTGGTCAAGGATGATAACGGATAAGCTTAATATGTAATATTTAAAATACTTCACGATTTTCTATTTCTCAATTTCTACTATTTCTTCAACCTATTTCTACTTAAACTAATCCCCACATCCCCTGACCTATTTCTCGATCTTTAAAATAACTTCCAGGTCATCCATCTCGAATTTCTTGCCATCCAGCAAATTATCCCTGAAGTCCAGTTCAACAGCCTGGGTCTCGGTGCAAATATATTCCTTATTCATCTGCAAGGCATTGCTGATCAAAGCATCTTTGTTATCCACCAGGATTTTGATCTTATCCTGTACATCAAGTCCCATTTCCTTTCGAAGGTTCTGAATCCTGTTGACTACATCCCGTGCAATACCTTCTTTACGGAGTTCTTCGGTGATGGTTACATCGAGGGCCACGGTGATCCCGTTCTCAGTAGCCACAGACCATCCCGGGATATCTTCCGAACTGATCTCCACATCTTCCAGGGTAAGCTCTATTGTATTTCCGGAAGGCAGGTTCAACGTGTATGCATTGTTCTTTTCTATACGGGCGATATCATCTTTCCCAAACGCATTGATGGTCTGGGTGATCTCCTTCATAAGCTTCCCGTACTGCCTTCCCAGCTTTGCAAAATTAGGCTTTATCTTTTTAACCAGAATGCCGGAGGTATCATCAATATAATCAATCCCTTTCACATTCACCTCAGAAATGATCAGGCCTTCAACGGCATTGATCTGTTCTTTTACATGTTTGCTGAGAATAGGGATAAGGATCCTGGATAATGGCTGACGAACTTTTATCTTATGCTTCTTCCTTAATGAATGAACCAGGGAAGATATGGTCTGGGCCAGGTACATTTTTTCCTCGAGGTCAGCATCAATAAATTGATCATCCTGCTTCGGGAAATCGGTTAAATGGATCGACTGCGCCTGTACTTTCCCGGTCACACCATTCAGATCCCTGTATAACAGTTCAGCATAGAAAGGCGCAATAGGGGCTATCAATCCGGCGATGCTGTGTAAACAGGTATACAGTGTCTGATATGCTGCGATCTTATCCTCATTATACTCTCCCTTCCAGAAACGTTTTCGGTTCAACCGCACATACCAGTTGCTCAGGTCATCGATCACGAAATCCTGTACCGCCCTCGCCGCTTTGGTAGGTTCATAATCTGCATAGGCAGCATCAACCTTCCCGATCATACTGTTCAGCTTGGATAGGATCCACCGGTCACTTTCCGTTCTTTTATTCAAAGGAACATCCGCTTCGCTGTAATTAAACCCGTCGAGGTTGGCATACAGGGCAAAGAAGGAATAGGTATTGGTGATCGTACCGAAGAATCGTCTTTGAACTTCAACCACACCATCCATATTGAATTTCAGGTTATCCCATGGGTTGGCATTTTCCATCATATACCACCTGAGCGGATCAGGCCCGTATTGTTTGATGGCTTTAAACGGATCCACTGCATTTCCCAGCCTTTTGGACATTTTATTGCCATCCTTGTCAAGCACCAACCCGTTGGAAACCACGTTTTTGAAGGCCACACTATCGAACAGCAATCCGGCGATGGCATGCAGGGTAAAGAACCAACCTCTTGTCTGGTCGACACCTTCTGCAATAAAATCGGCAGGATATACCTTGTCAAATCCTTCCTTGTTTTCGAACGGATAATGCACCTGTGCATACGGCATGGATCCTGCATCAAACCATACATCGATAATATCCGGTTCCCTGTACATTTTTTGTCCCGAATCGCTGACCAGGTATACTTCATCCACATAGGGCCTGTGCAGGTCAAAATCATCTCCAATAGGATCCTGTTCGATGCCTGCTGCTATGGCTTTGTTTACTTCTTCCTGCAGTTCTTTTATGGAACCTATACATTTTTCTTCCCTACGGTCCCTGGTAACCCAGACAGGCAATGGTGTTCCCCAGAACCTGGACCGGCTCAGGTTCCAGTCCACCAGGTTCTCAAGCCAGTTCCCAAACCGGCCGGTACCCGTAGATTCCGGTTTCCAGTTTATGGTTTGGTTAAGCTCATATAGTCTTTCTTTTACTGCCGTAGACTTGATGAACCAGGCACTGATCGGGTAGTAAAGAATGGGCTTGTCCGTTCGCCAACAGTGCGGGTAACTGTGCACATATTTCTCTACCCGGAACGCCTTGTTCTCTTCCTTCAGTTTGATGGCGATAAGCACATCCGTTGGACGGTAATTGGGATCCGATTCATCACTATCGTCATAGTTCTTGACATACATGCCGGCAAAATCAGTGATCTCATCCACAAATCGTCCATGCTTATCCACGATAGGAACATCATCCCCAAGCTTGTCTTTAACATAAATGCCGGGTATGCCTTTTTCGCGTGTTGCCTTGAAGTCATCCGCCCCAAAAGCCTGGGCCATATGTACGATCCCCGTTCCATCTTCGATGGTAACAAAGTCTGCTCCGATAACCGTAAAGGCCGGATGGGGCAGTGGGATATAAGGCATCAGTTGTTCATAACTCAGGCCAACCAGTTCCTTACCTTTCATTTCCTGAATTACCTGGTAAGGGATCTGTTTGTCCCCCGGCTTATAAGCATTAATATCGAGGTCCTTATCCTTTTCATTAAAGTATTCGGACATCCTGTCTTTAGCCAGAATAACATTGATGGGTTCGAATGTATACTGGTTAAAGGTTTTTATCTTAACGTAGTTAATATATTCATTAACGGCCAGGGCAGAATTCCCCGGGAGGGTCCATGGGGTAGTCGTCCAGGCCAGGAAATAATCGTTTTCCGTGTCCTTGATCTTAAACTGCGCAGTGATGGAAGTATCCTTGATATCGCGATAGGTGCCGGGCATATTGAGCTCGTGCGAGCTTAGGCCCGTTCCTGCAGCCGGCGAATAAGGCTGTATGGTATAACCTTTATATAAAAAGCCTTTCTCATACAGTTTCTTCAGCAACCACCATACCGTCTCCATATAATCCCTGTCGAATGTAATGTAGGGATCATCCAGGTCTATCCAGTAACCCATTATCTTGGTGAGATCATCCCACTGGTCCTTGTATTTCATCACCGTCTCGCGGCATTTCTCATTGTAGTCTGCAATGGAGATCTTCACTCCAATATCATCCTTCGTGATGCCCAGTTCCTTTTCGACCTGCAACTCCACAGGCAGGCCATGGGTATCCCATCCGCCTTTTCTTTTGACCTGGTACCCCGACATGGTTTTATACCGGCAAAAAATATCCTTGACCGCCCTGGCCATGACATGGTGAATGCCGGGTGTGCCATTTGCAGACGGCGGGCCTTCATAAAAGATATAAGGCTTCCGGCCTTCCCTGAAATTGACGGATTCTTCAAAAATTTTATTCTCCTCCCAGAATTTCAGGATCTCATCACTGAATTCAGGGAAATTTAAATTCTTATATTCCTGGTATTTTGCTTTTTGACTCATTTTTCCAGAAAATTATAACTTCTCCTCTTTATCTTCTGCTTTACTATATACTTTCAACAAACTTAAATTGATCTCTTCATCTTCATCTTCGGTGTAGAAATCATCCTCGAAGGATTCGATCAAAGGATGGGCATCCATCTTACGCTTCCCATCGTCAAATGCCAGCAACAAGGCCGGTAAAAAGATCAGGTTTGTAAACATGGCGATCAGCAGGGTGATGGATGTCAGTTTACCCAATGCAATGGTTCCTCCAAAATTTGAACCTGCAAAGATTATAAATCCTGCAAAGAGCACTATGGAAGTATAGACCATGCTGGCTCCGATCTCCTTGATGCTGTTACTGACAGCTACCGGCACAAAGAAATTATTGGCAAATAATTCCTGCCGGTATTTGGCCAGGAAATGTATCGAGAAATCCACCGAGATCCCGAATGCAATACTAAAGGTGATGGCCGTACTGGGTTTAAACGGTATTCCCGCAAAACCCATCAATCCAGCTGTCACCAGGATGGGTATGATGTTTGGGATCAGAGAAATGATGATCATCTTCAGGTTCCTGAAAAGAAGGGCCATTATCGCTGAGATCAGCAGAAAGGCAATAAACAGGCTCAATCTTAGGTTTTGGATCAGAAAGTTATTGCCTTTTACAAACAATAAGGTGGTACCAGTTGCATAGGCACTTATTTCAGTTCCGTCAAATATTTCCCTGATCTTGGGTTTAATCGTATTCTGTATCAGATCATCCATTTTATTGCTTCCGATATCCGCGATCTTCAGGCTCATCCGCATCACCTGACCCGTGGAATCGACAAAGGAAGTCAGGAAGCCTTCGTTGGTTTCCTGCCCCCTGAAATATCTTAAAATAAAGTTCTGGTCCTGGCGACTTGGCAGGCCAAAATATTTGGGATTGTTGTTGTAAAATGCCTGCCTGGCTGCCTTTACAAAACTGACAATAGAAACCGGTTTGGAGATGTCTTCCTGTTCCTCAAGGAACTGTTCCAGCTCATCGATCTTCTGCAGGTTACTGTTTCGGATAACCCCGCGTTTTTTCCCGGTATCCACCACGACTTCCAGGGGCATGATCCCGCTGAAATTCTTTTCGAAGAAGGCCAGGTCCTGTTTGATCTGGCTGTCTTCCGGCAGGTCATCGACCATATAGGATACCGCATAGATCTTGTAAAGCCCGAATACCGAAACCACCACGATGGCAACGATAACGACGAAGATTCTGTATTTGTACCGGTGCACCAGCAAATCCACGCCATTGAGGAAGACATCCGTGAATTTGAAATTCAGATGCTTGAGCCTTTTTCCCTTAGGTGTCGGAAGGTAAGAAAATACCGCCGGTATAAGGATCATGCTGACCACAAAGGTGGCCATAATACTGATGCTGGCCACCAGGCCAAATTCCCTCAGGATAACAATTTTCGTAAATAATAGCACACCGAAACCAATGGCTGTGGTCAGGTTCGTGATCAGGGTAACAATCCCGATCTTACGGGTCATAACACTGAGGGCCCTGATCTTGCTCCCGTATTTCTCAATTTCCTGGTGGTATTTATTGAGCAGGTATATGCTGTTGGGAATGCCTATAACCACGATTATAGGCGGCATCAGTCCGGTAAGTATCGTAATCTTATAGCCCAGCAGGGCGAGTATCCCCATAGCCCAGATCACGACCACGGCGATGATGATCATCGGGATGACCACGGCATCCCATGATTTGAAAAAGAACGCTAAAATGACACCTGTTATGAGAACGGATAGTATCAGGAAGAAGATCATTTCATTGCGTATCCTTCCGGCCACCACCGATCTGACAAAAGGCAAACCGGCGTATTTCAGTTCGATGCCCGTCTTTTTGGTAAATTCATTGCCCAGGAATATTATATCCTCGGTAACCTGTATCCTTTTTGCAGAATTTAAGACCTCCTTGTTTAATGTAATTAAGATCAGGTTTGATCCATTTTCCTCATTAAACAGTTGTCCGGCATAAAACTTCTGATCCCTGACTAAAAGGAGAACACTGTCCAGATCAGCCTGGTTATCCGGAATGGTTTCAAACATATCCTGTATTTTGAACTGTTTGTTTACCGCATCCTTCTCGATTCTTTTCAGGTTTGGCAGTCCTAGTACCTCCACTACACCGGATATCTTGGCCAGTTCATCGCAAAGCATGGATAGCCTGAAGAAGTTTTCAGGTGTAAAAAGGCTGGAGTCAAGGATCCCGATTGCCAGGATATTCCCGTCCTCTCCGAACTGGGATTTGAATTCCTTGAATTGTACCATATCCGGATCGTTATTCGGGACTGTCTGAGCGAATTCATAGCTCATCTGCAGGTCCTTCGCTTTAAAGGCCATAAAGACAGTAATGATCCCTATTGCAATGATCAGGAATAGTCTGAATTTCAGTACGATATGGGCGAGTTTAGTCCACATGCAAAAACGAAGTGCAAATGTAATGATTTTTGGCGCAGTTTTTTAGGTTCAGAAGCATTATATAAACTTTGATCTCACTTTGCTAGTACCCCGGGATCGATATTCCTTTGATCTTTCTATACATTTCCAGGGCATAGGAATCCGTCATTAAAGTGATATGATCCAGGCAAGCCAGGATCAACGGATAAAAAGTATCATGATCCTGGTTTAATTCCGTTTTGAGGTCATCCGGGAAAAGATTCAGGATCGTGGTATTCTTCTTGCCCGCTTTTCCATCATGCATGTAAAAGTCGAAAGCGGCCCGGAGATACGCATCGATTAAGCCCGAAAGCACCTCAAACCCTGCGGTTTCCTTTTCCAGGACCGGGACTGATCTGTATATTTTATCAATGGATATAGTTATGATATCTTTCAGATGATGGGTTGAAGGGATCACCGAGGTGAGTGCTTTATCAAATTTTCCATTGAGGATGCCTGGCTCATGTTCGATAAACGTTTCAGCCGTCTGCTCTATGAGTTCAGCTATGGCCAGTGCACGCAGGAGGCTTACCTTTTCTCTTTTCAGCTCTATTCTCTTGAATTTCTTGTAGTCAAATTTATCGCCCAGGATCGGGGATAGAAGTTCCGTAACCGTATCAACAGACACCAGGTTCAGGTTACAACCGTCTTCCAGGTCAATAATACTATAACAGATATCGTCAGCTGCTTCAACCAGGAAAGCCAGCGGATGCCGGCACCATACCAGGTCCTTTTCAGACAGGGGCTGCAATCCTGTTTGCCGGGCCGTTTCCTTAAAAAATTCCTTTTCCGATTGAAAGAACCCATACTTTTTCTGGCTTTTCCTTTCGGGATCTGAGGTTTGAATCAGAGATTCCCGGGGGTATTTGCTGAAAGCTGCCAGCGTTGCGAAGGTAACCTTCAAACCCTGGAATTTATTATTGATAAGCAAACGGAAACCCTGGGCATTCCCTTCAAAATTGGTCAGGTCGGCCCATTCCTTATCATTCATGTGGGATTTGAGCGAATGCCCGAAGTCATCTTCAAGGAAATATTCGGATATGGCATCCTCCCCGGAATGACCGAAAGGCGGATTACCGATGTCATGGGCCAGGGCTGCCGAAGCCACAATGGCCCCCATTTCAAACTGGTTGATCCCCTTATTGGCCAGGCTGGGATTTTGGTCAATAATTATTTTGCCTACTTTCTTTCCAAGCGATCTGCCCACACTGGATACCTCCAGGCTGTGCGTCAGACGAGTATGGACAAAATCCGTTTTGGGAAGCGGAAAAACCTGCGTTTTATCCTGCAGGCAGCGGAAAGGGTAGGAGAAGATGATCCGGTCGTAGTCCTGTTCGAATATACTCCGGCTTTTCAGTTCCTGTAGCGATTTTGCCTCCTCCTCCCCGAGCCTTGAAGGACTTACCAGTTTTTCCCACTCCATGAATTACCACTTTTTCTTTTTCTTCGACGCTTTGGTACCCCCGCCATAGAAAGACATGATGCCCAGGATGAAGCCGGCATCATACCATCCGCCATTGTTATTTACAGCATATACGGCCACTTCATCCTTGAAGAGGGATATGATGAAAGTGAAGAAGGATATGAATCCGTGCAGCAGGCCCCACCAGAAACCCAAAGTTTTTTCAGGCAGGCAAGTGTTCAGGTCGATCGTTTCCGCACAGCTGGTCATTAGGAAAATTAGCGCGACGAACAGGATGAGGTTTGTTCGTTTAAAGAGGTTTGATGTTGACGATTTCATAGGTTTCGAAATTAATATGATTTGGATTACTTAAGTTTTGAATTTATTATTGATAGATTTTAATATCCGAATTGGCTGAGTTTATTTTTCTTCCTTCTCCAGTCCTTCTCCACCTTGACGTATTGTTCCAGGAACACCTGTTTGCCAAAAAAGGCCTCCATATCTTTTCTTGCTTCCGTCCCGATCTTTTTCAGTCCTGCCCCTTTCTTACCTATCAGTATTCCTTTCTGGCTATTCCTTTCCACATATATTTCCGCCCGCATGCGGATGATCGTTTCATCCTCCTTGAATTCACTTACGACTACTTCAGTTGAGTAAGGGACCTCCTGTTTATAGGATTGAAATATTTTCTCCCTGATAATTTCCGATGCAAAGAACCGTTCCGGTTTATCCGTGAACTGGTCCTTCGGGTAATAGGGCGGGTGGACCGGAAGGTGTTCCAGGATCTTATTGAAGACCTCATCGATGTTTTTGCCACCCAGGGCCGAGATCGGAATGATTGCATCGAAATCGTGGTACTCCTTCCACATCGAGATCTTGTCTTTAAGTTGCTGGTCATTTTTAGCCAGGTCGATCTTATTGACGAGGAGGATGATCTTCCCTTCCGTTTTCCTAAGGATCGGGTCCAGGAGATCCCGGTCGACCTTTTCACCCACTTCCACCATCAGGAGCAGCACATCCGCATCTTCGACCGACAGTCTTACGAACTGCATCATAGATTTATGAAGTTCATATTGGGGTTTAAGGATCCCGGGGGTATCGGAGTATACGATCTGAAAATCCTCCCCGTTGAGCATACCCAGGATCCGATGGCGGGTCGTTTGTGCTTTCGAGGTAATGATCGACACATTTTCCCCCACCAGTTTATTCATCAGGGTAGATTTACCCACATTCGGTTTACCGATGATATTTACAAATCCGGATTTATGTTCAGGGGTATCCGACAAATTAATGGCCTTTAAAAATCGAAGATAAAGATAGGTAAGAAAATCCGAAACCTGGAGTGTAAAATCATTAAAAGGTGTTTGAATTCTGCCAGCGGTGGTAGTTTTTTATCGATGGCAGGAGGTTAGCCGGGTATGGCTAAGAATACCAGATAAATTTTACTTTAAAGAAATGTATCTTTTATTTTAACAAAATATGCTATACTTTTGCATCTCAATAACATCGCGGGGTGGAGCAGTTGGTAGCTCGTCGGGCTCATAACCCGAAGGTCGTAGGTTCAAGTCCTACCCCCGCTACTAAGAAAGCCTTGAGCAACATGCTCAGGGCTTTTTTCATTCATAGCCTCAAGCTTGCTTGAAGGGTTATGGAGGAAAAAGGCCCTGGTGAACGAAGAGAACCAAGGCTTTCTTTGGTAAAGCAAACCTAATTTGGACTCGCCGAACGGTAGTGAGGCAATTCCTGCCTTCTTAATAAAGAAACCCCGATTTTTGAGAGTGTCGGGCTTTTTTTGTGGATGAAAGTCAGACTTGTATGGGCTTTTAGGAACAAAAATAGCCGGATTAACAAAGTGAAACAGGCTTTGTTATTTGTAAGCAATATCCATCCGGACTCGCCGAACAAAGTGAGGCAATTCTTACACAACCACTGAGGATCCTTCCTACCTCTTGCAGGAGGGGGTTTCTTTTTGCTGAAATTTTTCTTGACATATATCAATAGTAATTCAATATTGTTCTGAAATAATAAGTTAAATTATAGGTAAATTTAAATTGCTAATCTATAAGCTATAATTAGACTATTTTTTAAACTATCTGATATGAATTTCGCTGAAATAAAAGACTTTTTGCTCTATCGTATGCGATTGAGTCACATTTATCAACCGTTGTTAATCAAGTCATTAATTGATGTCGGAGGGTATGCAACGGTCAGGCAATTGGCTATGGTATTTGTAGGATATGACGAGGCGCTTTTGCAACAATATGAGCGCACTCTCAAAAATATGCCAATAAAAGTCTTAAAAAAACATGATATTATCGAAACCGATGGTTTATTAGTTTCATTAAATGTTAAAAAGCTATCAATGTTAGAGAAAGCTGAAATCAAGAAAATATGTGACGAAAAGATACAAGATTATATCATTAAAAGAGGTCTATCAATTTGGGATTACAGATTACTGGATCAGAGTCCCATTAGAGATTCTCTTAGATACAGGCTATTGAAAGAATCAAAAGGTAAATGTACATTATGCGGGGCTTCAAACAGAGATACGGTATTAGATATTGACCATATAATTCCTGTTTCAAAGGGAGGTAAAACTGTTTATGAAAACTTACAAGTTCTTTGTGCTAAATGTAATCGAAGTAAAGGAAATAAGGATAAAACCTCATTCAAGGATTATGGTATTGACACAGTAGATGGTAACTGTATTTTTTGTAATTCGATTAAATCTGGAAGTCACATTATCGAAAATGAATTAGCCGTGGCTTTGCTGGATAATTTCCCTGTGACTAAAGGGCACACGTTAATTGTGCCTAAAAGGCATATTGCTAATTATTTTGAGGCAAGTGGATTCGAGCATGATGCATTCCAGGAATTATTACAAATTCGTCAAAAGGAAATTAAGGAAAATGATATAAAGGTATCGGGTTTTAACGTCGGGATTAATGTAGGAGAATCTGCGGGACAAACCATTCACCACCTTCACATTCACCTAATTCCCAGAAGAGATGGAGATGCTAAGAATCCGAGAGGTGGAGTAAGAGGAGTAATTCCTAGTAAACAAAAATATTAGGTGTAATCCGTTGGCAATCTTACACTCAACATCTTAGATATTCTACAAATACTTTGTAATTAAAACATCAAAATAACTTTGATATGTTTCTAGGAAAATTGTTGTATTCCTTCTCGGTAATTTCTTGTAAATCGTAAAACAATGAATCGAAGGCCATTTTACTGTCATTAGATTTATACTCTCCTATATTCTCGTGTTTTGTGTAAATATCTCCATTTGGTAGTCTTTTATTGGGTTATCTGGGTAAACAAACGAACCAAAATAAAATAAGCAGGCAGAACGATATAGGAAGTTTATTGAACGGATTGCAGGGAAGTAGATCTGTAGGGCAGGAACAGAGCTTTATCGAGTCCATATTAGATGCCGATGGAGACGGAAATGTGATTGATGATGTCACGGATATGTTAACTGGAGGAGGAAAGAAAAAGGGAGGCTTAGGCAGTATCCTTGGAGGATTATTCAAAAAATAGGAAATTATTGCGACTATTTTGAACAGATCAATGTGACTTGAGAAGGTATGGGTGCTGAATATGTGATTGGGCAAATGATTGATCTGTATGATCTCTAAAACAAAATCAACTTTATTTGATTATAAATATAGTTTAGTGTAAAACATTTAAAACCAAAATCTACCAATGGGAAAATTCGTAATTT
>CBDUBA010000125.1:0-12177 GCA_965365275.1 uncultured Cyclobacteriaceae bacterium
CGGAACTAATATTGGGTGACCATTGTTATTCATATACATTAATAGTAGAACTGACATAGTTGGCAGGGTCATTATTCAATTAGGCTCATAATCATGAACAAGATAGCCCTCTTTACATTTATAGTTTTTTATGCATTACCCGGGCCCAGTAATGAAGTGATCAGTCAGCCTAAATCACTTGATAAACTACTAAATGATGTGAAAGAGAGTATTGAGGTATGTGTTGAAAGCAGAACAGGTGCCAAAGTAGTATACACTAAACCTGATCGTGGTTTAGAAAGGCCAGATATACAAATGATTGCTCAATTCGTATCTGTCGATTCCACAAACTCCTACAGATTCCGGGTGGAAATAATTACTAAGCGCAGCCTGGCTAATTCCCAAAAGATATTCATTAAATCATCATCCGGGCTTCATGTTTTTGAAACCGGGATCGATAATGGAGAGAATGGATCACGAATAATTAATGAATTTGTTAATTGGGGATGTGGTCATGAATCGGAATGTACAACCGAAAGTTATAATTATACTTTTATACTGGAAACATCAAAAGAGATTTTCTTTAATATTATTTCTTCCCATGATTTAAAGGTTATATTTTCTCAAATGAGAACTCCTCATGAGGAAATTGCAGATTCTGATATCACCAAGATGAATGACCTTAATACTTATCTGAAAGCCTCTGAGAACAATATTTTGCTTAAATTATAAGATTATGTTTTATAATTAAGCAAACGTTTAAGTGCATTTTGCATTCGATCTTCATCGGAACGTAGTTTTCCCCTTCCTTTATCCCCATGGATATATAAATTGGGCAGGTGGTGAATGAGATTTTGTTCAAATTCGGAAATACAGATTAACTTCTTCATCCCCGCATATTGATAAATATCCGTATTGGTTTTGGGCATAAGCCGATAATGGTCTGACGATAGAAAATTGCTGAAATCATATTTTTCTTTAATTTTTAAGAGTTGTTTTTGGGATATCAGAAAACTGGCCTGATGCACATTTGAAAAATGTGCAAATAGCAAGTCGCCATATTTCTCTACTGAGCTGAAATCCCAATCATACTCACTATGATAGGCAGGGTAGAATCTTTCCTGATCGCTAATTTCATATTGTATTAATCCTGCGATTCGATTCTCCGGAAGAATAGATTCATAATAAATAAATCTATCTATATGATGTTCCAGCCAGAGGTGATCGTTCTCTGTAAACAGGAAATAATCGAAATTAGATGCTTCCTGATCAATCACTTTCCTGCAGGTCATGGGAAGCAACTCGAAACTAAACAAACGCCCACTCCAATTCTTGCCCCATTTCTTTCTTACCAAAAGATCATTCAAAGACCTGATTCCTGTAGTTTTTTCGAATAAGGTTACCTTATCGATACCTTTTATCCCATTAAGAGGAACATTTGAATGTACAACTACCGTAACATCGTATTTTTGAAAAGATTTCAGGCTTTTGACAACTGTTTCCAGATAATTCAGTTGCTCAGATCCGTAATTAGCCAAAACAGCTAATATTTTGTTCTTTGCCATGCTCAGCAATCAATTAGAAAACACCAATAATTCAGGCAAATATATCAATATTACCTCACCTTTATATCGATTAATTTCTTGATATCGTTAAGTTGTTTATTGTCAACTACATCAAAAGATACGCCCCGGCCTTCTGCATATTTCTTTGCCTCCATCAAGGATTTCTTAATTCGAGCAGATATATCAGATTCCATAACTGAATCCACTGCCTTATCACCGAAAACAAAAGAGATCCCGAAGTACCCATCATACATGACGACAAAGAACAAATTTCTTTTTTTTAGCAAGGTCTTTAATAGCCAGCCATTTTTTACGCCATAATACTTCCATTCTTCATTGGTTTTCCCAATGTTTTCCCGAATATATTGCCGGATAGCATCAAGAATCTTGTATTTATCCTTTATTATTTCCTTGATTTGAACTTCTAAAGGGGGTTTATCCTTAATCCTGAATATATTTTCGGACATGTTTTATATGATATTATTTGTTATCGATAAGTACTTCAAAGCCGGAATCGTAATTGCCCGGATCAAAATATTCAGGCAGGGTGATCTGGAAATCTATCCTAAGTTCATTATGGAAGAGCACCAATCTTGTTATCCACTTATTGTCGAAGGTCGAACCCGGTTTCAGAGGCCAGCGGATCATGATTTTATTGAATTCCTCAATCCAGTCATCATTTTTCTTGAACATTTCCAGGTCTGAAACAAACAGGTGAATATCAAAGTCTGATAAAAAATCAATTCTTGGTTCATTAGATACCCTGGATCCTGTCAGAATGGCGCATTGAATTTTGGAAATCCCATTTAACCACCCGGTAATGTGTTTAAGTTTAATATCCTCTCCTGAATTTTCTTTTTCCAAAATCAATTCAATTATATTAACTGATATACATCACCGGCTTCAAATAAACCAGGACTCAGCTTAACCCACAGCTGATTTTAATATTACCATTAATGCGATAAATCCAATGCCGGTAAGAATATAGACTAATATTTTATGTAAATTATCTTGTTTCCTCTTATTATCAATGGCATTAAACGCATATTGTAGGGAATTTTCATTTAAGTCGGATAGCGAGACATGTAAATATTGAATATGAAATTTGATCTGAGCCCTGATCCTTGAATAGGCGCTGAATGTTCCAATAAGTACCAAACCAGTATACACCATAAAACTTATCCCGGTCATTGGTTTTACCTGACCATATACCAGATAAAAATAAATCAACAGACCCGGGACGAATATCAACACCTGCGAGGCTGCAATACAAATTTCATAAATATTGGCTTTCCTTTTGATAAAAATCAGAACGTTGGAAAGGGCTTCCCTGGTGGAAAGTCCGGGATTTGATATCTTGTCGAAAGCCTGTAGCGTCTTCCACTGAATACTTGTTATAATCCCAAGGAATAAAATACCTCCAAGGCAAATTATTATTACATCGGAAGTACCCCAATAAAATATGAGATTCAGCAGGAAGGCTATACCACTTACTGATTTAAGTATCAAGTCATTTTGAAGTATAGCTCTCAACTTATTCTGAACGGATCCGGATCGGCTGCTGATGATCTGGTCCTTAGTCATATGGAGGGCATCGAGGCCCAAGGTATCGTCGTTGATCATGTTCCAGATATTTTTAAGTTCGTCGTCTTTCATTGCTTTAATCCATTTATTGTTTCTGACAGGCTACGTTTAATTCTAACCAGCTTTACACTTACATTGGATTTGCTGATACCTAAAATATCAGCAATCTCCTCATAGTTTTTTTCTTCCAACCAAAGTAATATAAGGGCTTTATCAATCTTATTTAGCAATGATATTGCTTTGAATAATTGTTGAACCTGACCCTCCCCGTCCTCATTTTTCATGGAAGAGTAATGGATGTTTTCATAAAAGGTTTCAGAAGGTGTCTTTTGCTTGTTTTTTCTTACCTGGCTTATGGCGGTATTCAGAGCTACCCTATACAGCCAGGTCGAGAATTGAGCTTCATCTCTGAATGTGTTATACGATTTGCAAATCTGAAAACATATTTCCTGGAAAAGATCTTCCTGGTCTTCTTTGTTATTTGTATAAAGCATTGATACCTTACGTATGATCCCTTTATGTTTATCCAGTATCTCAGCGAATGTTTTCTTATCACATTTCATCTTTTATGATAACTTTCATTTACATTAGTCGTTAGTACATTGAAAAAACTACATAAAGGCATCAATTTTTTTAAAAACAGGATTTAATTGGATGTTAAACCTGCTACGCTTGCCTTATCATTTATATACTTTGTTTGCCTTACCCAATCATTCAATAAGGAAACTTTACGCCCATCACAATTATCCAGAATTTCCTGGAATCTCAGTGTATCATTTCGGATTTCAAACCTATAGCTGCCTTCCGGAACACAGGCTGCTCCACCTAAATCAGTAAAAATGATCTTATCATCTTCCACATTATAATATCCCCACACATCGATCTCAGGATCATCCTGAAAATTGGTCTGGACTTTGTTGCCAGGGAAAAAAGTTCTTGTTACACGACCTTTTCTGTTTGCATGAGTCCAAACACCATATATAGAATTATTAGGGAATCCTATTGATCCAAGACTATCTCGTTTATGTGCTCCCCAACCTTTTTCAATGGCCATTTCTACGAAAGGAGCAATACAGTAATCCCTGTTTTCATCTTTGAGGTACTCATTTTTGAGGAGATCAAATGCTAATCGATCTATATTATTACTATTCGGATGAAAAGTTGATAGATTAGATAATACTATAACAGCTCTTCCGGACCTTGCATCCATATAAACAGATGATCGGTAGCCTTCCATACCACCGCTATGGAAATACCATTCACAGTTACTTCCTCCTATCTTTAGAATGTGCCAACCCAATGCGACGCCAAAATTTCCCCACCCATAGGTTTCTTCCCGCTGAAGTGACATAATATCATCATCATCAAAATTTGCCTGAATAAATTTTGTTAAATCCGAAATGTTTGAAAAAGCTCCTCCTGATGGGTTAAGTATTCCATAATCATAATTGTTTATGACCTTACCCTTTGGATCTTTTCCGGATACCAGTAAATTCCTGATCTTATTTATATTGGAGCTTGTGTTCTTCAATTTATAGGGCTTGGAAATAAGCTTTTGAAGGAGCCTTTCGTAGTCTCTATTGAACAGGTTCGTGACCAGGTAGCCGAGAATACCATACCCGAGGTTTGAATAGATATAATCTTCCCCGGGATTGCTGATCAATTCAAGATCTGATTCCAGGTATTCCTGTAAAGTTTCCAGGCTGTAAGCTTTCGCATCATGACTGGATTCGGGATAATATGCATAATTATCCGGCATCCTGGGAAGACCGGAGGTATGGTTAGCCAGTGTTCTGAAGGTTATGGGATTGTTAATATTATCAATATTCCGTAAATGGAATGGTAAGTAAGAATTTATCTCTTCATCCAGTTCGATCTTCCCATCTTTCAGAAGGTTTGCCAGCATAGCGGATGTGAATAATTTAGTAAGTGATCCTATTTCAAAGACTGAATCTTTGTTCTCCACACAACTGAGGCTATCATCATTCACTATGATACCAAAGAAATCAGCATGGGCGTTTTCAATCATAGCGATTGAAAGTTGTGTGTTGTCAGGGAATGGTGCAGTATACTCTTCAATGATCTTTAACTGAATGTCAGATATTAAAATCTCAGTGGGATCTTTTTCCAGACATCCCATCAAATAAATAAACCACAAATAAAGGAGTAAGCGCTTCATTTTAAGGTATACCATTCCGGTGTTCCGAACCACTCATCCATCTCTATCTCGAAGGTTGCGACCAGCGAGTCTGGCTCAAATTGACCACCGAGATCCCCTGTATCCACTATCCATTTATCCAGGGCCATTCGCATTTCTTTCAGGACTATTTTATGTTCAGGCAATTCTGAGTTGATCAGATTTTCGATCTCATGGGGATCTTTTTCTGTGTTAAACAGCATTTCGGAAGGAGGGGATTTCATAAGTTCTGCCGGTGGACCGGATAATTTTCCCTGGGAATATAATTCCCGCATCAGCGGTTTAACCATGAAGCATTTTTCCTTGTACCTGTTTAAGGTAGGGAAGCCCCTATTCGGCAAGAAATTGCGAATATAATGATACTTTTTTCCCCGTACAGACCTGACCCAGTCCACCGTTTCATCGATACGGTCTCTCGCACTGAATGCATATTCCCTGGGTAGGTCTCTGTTATTACCCAAAAATACCCGGCTTTGCATTCCTGCAGGTTTCTCAACTCCTGCAATGGAAAGTGTCGTGGCTGTGATATCCAGTAAACTGATTACCTCATGATTTTCAATACCTGGTCTGTACCCTTCTGGTGGATCATATGCTGAAGGCCAGGAAATGATCAATGGAACATGGATTCCCGTATCCCAAAGCCAATGGATGCCACGGGCTTCCAAACGGCCATTGTCACCAAAGAACATGATCACGGTATTTTCAAATAGCCCTTCTTCTTTCAGTTTCCTTAGAATCAATCCAATACGTTGATCCATCCCCGATATAGAATTCAAATACCTTGCCCATTCTTCACGGACTATTTTATGGTCCGGATAGTAGGGTGGGGGATTAACGTTTTCCGGAGTAGCGACTTGAGGATGTGTATCCTCACCAACCCATTTAACCCGTTCTTTTTCAGCTGTCTTCCGGTCATAGATATCATATTCCACTTCCGGGGTATTGATCATGGCAAAAAATGGCTGGTGGCTTGAAAGTTCCTGCCAATCCTGTGTGTCATATATTGGTCCCTCATTAACGAAATTCAGATCTAGTTTACCAGTACCCACAATGGAGTCTCCAACAATGCTAATATTGGCAGTATAGTATCCTGCATCTTTAAGCCGGTGCGTAATCGGTCTTACACCATCAGGCAAGTGATAATCATCTTCCCTGTGTGATCTCATATTATGTGTATCGGTTGTAGTCTGGTACATTCCAGTCATGAAAGCTGACCGGCTCGGTGCACATACCGGGGAGGTTGAAAACACATGTGTATATCTCATGCCTTGATCTGCAAGCCGGTCGATATTTGGTGTATGAACATTTTCAGCACCATAGCAACCCAGGTCGAGTTTAATATTCTCTGCCACAATCCATATAATATTTGGTTTTTCAGGATTGGCAGAATTTTCTTTTTCCCTTTTTGAATTGCATGATGGAAAAAGAAGAACGACAATTGTGAGGATGCTTGATGATACCAATATTTTAATTCTAATCATTTAAAAAGGAGTTCTACAAGAAATATATGAGTTATATCAGGGAAATATCGTGATTTTATATCATAATTCAAATGTAGAAAATAGGAAGCTGTTGCCAGCAAATATATCTATACAGGCTGGAGCAACTCAATTCTAAATGCTCAAGGTGAGCCAATAAGATTATTCCGGCTCAGTCATAAAATCATATCCACCCCGGCGGAGGTTAATACCATATTCCAGGTAGGCCTTTAAACACGCCAAAAAGAATGACCATCCTTCGGTATTACTTAATAACCATTTAATTCCATCCTCATTATTTTCCATACTTTTTTCCAGGATCCTCACCAGCGTGGCGTTGTTTTCTCTTGGTTCCAGACTTATCTCAGCCTGGGTTTGATAACCGGAAGCACCTTCCCAGGAAAAAGAAATAAATTTATTCGGTTCCACTCTTTGTATTGATACTGGCCAGGATCCTTCGAATTCGGGAAATTCCCAGCTAAGGATCTTTCCTTGTTCCATTCTACCATCACTCTTGGAGATAAAATAATTCATCATTTTTTCCGGATCTACTATAGCTTCAAAAACTTCCTCCACTGGTTTCAGTATCTGAAGGGCTGTTTTAATCTCAAGTTTTTCAGGTCTCATATATCTAATGATGTGTTTCAGTTTTTTTTGTATAATACCATTTAGTTTATCAAATATTTATATATTGGAATAAACTAAACTATTACAATTATGGATAAAATACAGGTTAGAGCGCTATTTAAAATTGATAAAGGACAGCTCGATGCTTTTAAGGCAATTACCTCCCAATTTATTTCAACTGTTAAGGAAAAAGATAAGGGAACGTTAATGTATGACTGGTATTTGAATGAGAAGACACTGGAATGTGCCGTTCTTGAAGATTATGCTGATTCTAATGCCGCACTTGAACATGTAGCCCATGTAGGCGATCTTTTGCAGAAACTAATGGATCTTGGAGAAATGTCCATTGAGTTATACGGCAGTCCCAATGAAGAATTATCAAAAGCCCTAGATGGAATGGACGCTAAAGTCTTTCCGTTCTATGCCGGTTTATAATTTTGGTTTGATCGGGATCCATACTTCTTCTTCTGAATCCGGATGATTCGGGCCTAAATATTTTTCTGTCATTATCTCAAACTGAGGCCTTTGGTCAAAAACATATCCAGAGCCAGGGAACCATTGCCAAAATATGTATTGGATTGTCTTAGAAAAAGTATGGTTAGGGCCTTTATGGATAAATTTGGCATATAATCCAGAAGGGATTATCAGACGATCCATTCCAAATGGGATATTCTCAAAATCCAGGACCTGGACAGCTGCCCACTTGAAAAACTGAGTTTGTGGTGTAAATTTTTCCATACTGATATCTTTCGGGTACTTCTGGATAGAATAAAAATTTTTATCAGCTCTACTCACTATTTCATTTACTCTGGGCTTGAAATTTCTCCATAACTCCCTGGTTCTATTTTCTTCAAGGGTGGTTATTATCTTCATGCCAATCATTTTTAATGATTTGAGCTCAGTTATTCCAGGTTCTGCCATAGATTTTTTTTAAATATCAGACAATCGAAATTGTTGTATAATCTCCGATACTATTTATCCATGCAGGATTAACTTAAGTGCCGGAGACGCTTCAAGATCAATGAAAACCCGGCAAGGGCATGTTCAATCCTGCGTCTTCAATGATCAGGATCCAATCCTGTCCCCGACCTGATGTAGGCGGGGTGTAAGTTTGGATTCCATCAGTATCTCCGGTATGGATATGATACGATACCCCATATCTTGGATCAAACCAGATCTCTTTTATATACCTGGCCTCAACTACACTTTTATCTATAGTAAAAGATTCACCCCGGGGAGAATATACTATGGCAAAACCACCATCATCATCGACAGCTGCCCTTATCTTACCTCCACCCGTCATAGGACCGTTTTTGATCATGGATTGATTGGGAATCAACTTTGAAAATGACCTGGCTTCAAACAAAGTACGTACATGTTTCATTTGAAATGCACCGGGGTGATCAAGAGCTACATGCCATGGCATCAAAGCTGCAATTATTGGCTCCCTTCCCTCATCAAACATCTGCCAGACACTGCTATGACCATAGGTGTGACCACAAGCACCCGCCAGAATAGACCAGTAAGCTGCCTGTCGGACATCATAATCATCAAAGCGGTCCTGCCTGTTAAATCCTTGAAAATAAAATCCAACCTGAATATTCTCATACCTGGGTTCACCATCCAGGGTAGGTTTTGGAGGATCAAGCGCATAGTCATTTTCAGCATACAGTCCGTTATCATGGTCGTGAGCTGCATGGCTTGATTGATACATATTGAAGTCAAGCCATTCCGTAGTATGAAAATAATCAGAACTCAAGCCTGGCCCCCGGGGGTGAAAAGTGATCAGATGATTTCCTGTATCACCTTCACGTAGCCCTTTCGCCATGGAATCAATTATTTCTCTTTCTTCTTCAGTATGAATGTTATGATCCCCGCCAAGAATCCAGATCAACGATGCTTCCCTGTATCTTTCGCCAAGAAATCTGCCAAACGTATATGCATTATCAGGCGTAAATATTACATTTTCTGGATCCAGGGAACTCCAGTAACTTCCCCATGTGGGCAGCATTCCGATGACAAGTCCAAGCGATTCGGCTTTTTCCACTATATAATCTACAAGTTTGAAGTATTCTTCGTTTGGCTTAGCGGGATCATTATTCCTCAGGGGAATATGCCCCTCTGCGTTGGGCACATCAAGGCCTCCAACCTGGGAAAGAACCACAGCCTGTATTACTGTAAATCCCTTTTCAGCACGGTCTTCCAGATACAGATCTGCTTCCTCTCTGTTTAAACGATGAAATAATTCCCAGGCAGTATCCCCCATGTAAAAGAAAGGGCTTCCATCCTCTTGTACAAGATGTCGACCATTCTCACTTACTCGCAGGCTTTGGGCATTTACTGTTTGGATCACCAACAGTATTAAAAGAGTATAAACGAAAGGTGTAAAAATTCTCATGTTTTCCGGGTAGAATAATTATTGAAAAATTGGACTTTCTAATTTAATGAACATTTCTAATTTACGAACTTAGAATGGGGTTTAATTTTGTGATCATACAGGAAGAATATTCTTTCCCATTGGAAGAAATCAAATCCCCTGGTTAAAATCAAGTTCATCAACCTTTTCCAGTGTATCCGGATTCAGCACGCGCATCTTAACAGAATCACCATCAATATCGAAGATAACCAAGGCATTTTGGGTGGTAAAACCCTGAACATGATCACTCCATGGTGTCTCCTCCTGCGCATAGTAGGGTGCGCCGGCGGCACCATTGTTAACTTGCCATATCTCACGATTAAGTGTTATTTTCTGAGGCGTATATTTTTTTGGGTAGATGTTCGTATTTGGTCCAATAAGGGTTCTTGCATAATTATGCTCGTCCCCTGTAAGAATTGCCTTTGTCTTTTTGCTGTCATTCACTATGATCTCAAGCAATTCGTCCCGACGTTCTATAATCCCTTTTTCCACGCTTTTTCCTGCGATAACAGGCCGGAACGAATTGTCACCATTGTACCACATATCATCGTGCACATGCCCACCGTTCGGAAAGAAAGGGGTATGGATCGTGACGAAGATATGATCGATATTGGAGTCGTTTTCAAGAGTTTCCATAGTTTTCCTGAACCACTCCAATTGGTTGTCCATCACATACCCATGAATATTGCCTCCGGTGACATGGATACTTTTTACTGAAGGGGTATACCAGTAGTCAGAATTCAAAACCACCATGGCAATATTGTCATAGATATAATAAAAAACACTTTCTTTATAGGATGGAAAATCTATGGTGTTTTCGTCTGGATCATAAACAGAACCATCCTCACTATCCGGGCCGTTGAGCGGATTTACAAATTCTTTCTGATAGATCGCTTCGGATGAAACAATGTCATAAGGAAAATTATCAACCTGGTACCTGAATTTGCTTGCCGGATCGAAGAAAGTTTTGACGGCTGCTTCATGGTTACCCATAGTGGTTATGACCGGTATATACCTGGCAAATGGTTCGATGGCCCTTTTCCAATTTATGTATTCCAATTGCATGGCATCCGGATTCTCCCGGTAACCGGTGATCATATCGCCGGAAAACTGCATAAACCGGACTTCCTCCTGCATGTTCAAAGCCATGATTTTTTTCATGATATAGGCATTCACCCCATACAGGTTCCGTTCACCACCTCCGTTGCCTGACCGGGAGTCACTCGCATACCCAAAGGAAAAAGCGGTCCGACTCCCCGGGGCGGGGGCAGTCCGGAATGAATATTCTTCAGCAAAAGATCCGTATAATACATCATATTCATATTCTGTATCCGGTTCAAGGTCAGTAATGGCAATTTCATGAAGCGTTCTGCCCTTGCTGGAGAACTTTTTACCATTGACCACAATAGTAATTTTACCTTTATAATTGGTTTTTAGTTGGACAATAGCCCCCTCATGTGTTAGGTTCGCAATAAATGGACCTTCAATAAGCGATTGATCTACCCTGAAAGGGGATGGTTTTACTGGAACAGTTTGACCATAGGCAACCGTACGGGTTGCACCATCCGTTTCAAGGAATTCCGTTGCTATAAAATTGATCTTTCCATCATACAGAATATTGTTATTCCCGTCCATGACCCTGTAACCCATTATGCCACTTTCCTTTTCGGTCCAATTGATCATATCAAATCTCCCCTTCATATCTTTGACCCTTATCTCTGCAAATCCTTCTTTGATTCTTTCCACATTGGAGAAAAAAACCGGCTGCGGGTATTTTGAATCATCAATAGGAATAAAGCCATAATACATTAAACCATTGAGGTTTTTTTGTTTGAAATTAAACTGTATTCCATTGATGGAACCTGATATTCTATCCGTGAAATTATCGTGGGTATAACTTGGTCTGGGCGGGATCGCGTATATTTTATTGCCATTGTTTTCTATATGGATCCCCTGATTGTCTATTGAGATATTCGACAGGACTTTGGGAACTTCTATCTTCTGAGCCATCGTATGTTCATGTAGGGTGCACATAAGGCACATAAGCACCAGGAACTGGAATGATTTAAATGGAGAACAGTTTGTAAATAGTAGTTTCATGAGTATTTATGAAATGGACAAATGGCTTTAAATATAAATATTCCAACCAGTTGAAGCCAAATTGCCGGCCCAGGAATCCCTAACATTCCTGTTAAATTATTCTCTTTATTTTAAGTGTTTAATCAGTAAGGGAAGGATTTCGCATTAATTAAATCCAGATTAACTAATCCATGTTTTCAATGTTTTTAATCCTGTCCTCATACCCCTGGATTTCTGGCAGGTTACTAACAG
>CBDUBA010000126.1:0-12052 GCA_965365275.1 uncultured Cyclobacteriaceae bacterium
GGAAAATAATCACGATTTTCCTCTTTTCTCAAGGCTATGATATTCTTCCACCAGGACAAATGCCGCTCAAGTATCTTTTTATTTTCCGGTGCCCCGGGATGATTTATTTGGGCTGATTGGGAATATCCGACTCTGGCATGGATATGCTCAGACCGTCTGAATGCCTCATGCAGGAATTCCTCCTGGTCTTCAAGCAGACTTTCTGAGACACAGCACCAGTGAGACAGATCTGCTGCAATTTTCAAATCGGGGTATTTCTGGAAATATAATTGTGTTGTGTAGGTTGAAAAATTGAACCGGCCCCTGTGTGTTTCATGAATGATCTTAATATTCTCCCCCTCACTTATCGTATTTATCCGATCTATGATCCGACAATTGTCTTCAAAACTAAAAAAATCCCTGCCAGTGTGGGAGTTTATGAATATTGGTTTAAAAGAAATTAAGTAGTCCAGAAATCCTTCAAGACGTTCAATATATTCATCAACTGTTTCATTTTTTGGAGGCAGATGCTGGTGCCCGATAAGCTTCAGCCCTGTTTTGTCTAGCAGGGTTCTGAGCTCGATCTCAAACTTCTTATCAAACGGGATGGCGATTTCAACACCATCATAACCGGTATTGATCACCCTTTTGAAGAATCCAGGCAGGTCCATATGTTCACTACCCCACAACGGACAGAAATACAAGATCTCCATAAATCACAGTATTTAGAGTCCTGCAATATATAATAATAATCAGGATTGTAATTACCAGTCGCCAAGTATTTTACGAATATCTATTATCTTGCCTATATGGTATGCATTATGATCAGCCACCAGCAAGATCTCTCTCAGGTAGGTCCTGCCCTCTCCATGCGGAATTTCATCTGTAAGATCGATCTTATCGTTATTTACAATATCTATTATAGATTCCAGATCATTAAAAAATCCACTCATGGATTTCTCCCATTTCTCATCATTCACCGAATCATTATTATCCGGCCAATATCCATCCGGCCATTCAGGGGACTTCCAACCAGACTCGAGGGTATACTTCAATATATCTTCCTGAGCTATTCGCATATGCTCAAGTTCCTCATAAATTGAATGTATATTTGGTGTTCCTCTGAAATTTCTTATTTCCGGATTAATATCATCCAATGCCTTTTCAAGACTTACATGAGCTGAACCTCCACGCAATAATTCAACCAGGTTTTTTCTTAAATTTTTATCATTCATATACAGGAAAGTTTTAATATCTTATGTGTCTTCAAATCCCGAGATTATTTTGATCTTATTTACCTACATCACAATTAATCCTATCGTAATTTGACTTAATGAATTCTATAGGATTTCATCCGGAAACCTTATCACATCCTCACTGTTCAATACATACTTCCGTAAATCCTCCACATTTAATGACTCTGAAGCAAGGATCCTCCCTATTTCATTATTGTGAAAGTCCATTTTTCTTTGTGCGGGTGTATTATTTGGCATTGTTTCATGTGCATCAGTTATCTCCTTACTGAATTCGGGCCCAAATGTTCTTGTCAGTTGATAACTCCAATATATATGCTTGAAGGCATCATCCGGGAAATTACTCTGACTGGATTTAAGCTTTTCACTAATCCGTTGCGCATCGCGTGTGATCTTTAATATATGTAAAGTTCTGGCAGGATATTGAGATAGGAGCATAGCCTCTTCCTCCGAAAGATTGAAATTCTCAAAATTATCAGCTGCCGCGAGGAGATCATCTTTATTAAAGAAAAGGAAAGTCCTGCCATCTTTTCTTTCAGTATAGATTCTGATCCTGATATCCTGGCCATCAAGGTTTAAGATAGCATCTCCCTTAAAATCAACTTTATCCGGTATGCTGTTCTCATTGAACAATGTTTTTAATTTCGAAAGGATTAATTCCCCTGATTCCCTGGCATTATAAATTCGCAATGGGATTTCCCCACTCCAGGAAGCATTTTCAAACTTTCCAAAGGGCCTGTTCGGGTTTTCCTCATTAGGTTGAATATACAGATTAAAATCCCGTAATGAGAATTCAAGTGCTGGATCTCTGAGTTTCGAAAATCTAATAATTACATTACCCGAATTGAACTCAGCACTGAATGATTTCTTCCCATAAAACTCCTTCTCAAGATCAATCTTAATATCAACACTTTGGATGGAAAAACTATTTGGAGAACGTAATCTCACATCTCCATAATTAAAATGTTTCAGTATAATTCCATTTCTGGCAAGTTCCGGTTCAATGTACTCTAACCCATATTTTACCGTAGAACGGGCGATATAACCACCAATCAAGTAGGCAATTATAAATAACAGAAGGAATGATATTGAAAGCCATTTTAAGATCCGCATATGTTAAACTTTTACGATCCTTAAAACGCAAAAAAGTGCAAAGCATTACTTTATTCAAAGTAAATACCAGGTCTTTTATACTAAATTCTATATTTTATCTAACAATAGAAAAAAGCAGGTTTCTATTTCGGACTAATCGAAAATACTTATTTTAGTCCCCGTTTGTTAAGTAAAGGATCAATTGAAGGTTCCTGACCTCGGAATTTTATGTATTGAACCATCCCCTCATCCGAGCCTCCTTGTTCGAGTATATTTTTCCGGAAACTTTCAGCAATCTCCTGGTTAAATATATCACCAGAGTCAACAAATGCCTGAAATGTATCTGAGTCCAGTACAGCAGCCCATAAGTAGACATAATACCCAGCTGCATAACCTCCGACAATGTGGTTAAAATAGGTTGTTCTGTAACGAGGAATTATCTCTTTCATCAGGTTTATATTTTCCATCGACTGCTTCTCAAAAGTGAGTACATCCAGATCAGTTTTACCTCCCACCGTATGCCAGTCGAGGTCCAGTATCGAAGCAGCAATATATTCAACTGTATTAAAAGCTTCATTAAATTTCATGCTATTCTGTAATCGGGTTACAAGGTCCTGTGGAATCACCTCATCGGTCTCAAAATGTCTGGCGTAAACTTCAAGGACTTCAGGCTGTCCGGTCCAGTTTTCCATTACCTGAGAAGGTAGTTCAACCATATCCCTCGGTATTCGTCCGGCAGTACGATCGTATTTGCCATCAGTGAAAAAACCATGCAGAGCATGTCCAAATTCATGGAACATGGTATTGACTTCATCCCAGGTTAGTAAAGCAGGGGCATCTCCTACAGGTCGGGTAAAATTCATAACCATAGTGACAACAGGATAGATCTTTTCTCCATCCTTGTAGGTTTGCTGGCGGAACCGACCACACCACGCTCCCACTCTCTTGCCGGGTCTTGGATGAAAGTCCATATATAAAACCGCCAAATGATTCCCGTCTTTATCTGCTACTTCAAATACCTGTACTTCCTCGTTATATACAGGCATATCCTCTAATTGTGTGATTGTAATGCCATAGAGTCTATTGGCCACGTAAAACATGCCATCGCGGACATTTTCAAGAACGAAGTATGGCTTTAGTTCCGACTCGTCAATGTCATATTTCTCTTTTTTAAGTTTTTCAGCATAGTACCACCAATCCCACAGGTCAAGTTTGAAATCACCGCCATCACGATCAATAATCTTCTGCATATCATCCCGGTCCTGTGCGGCAACCTTTAACGCGGGTTCCATAATTCCATTAAGAAATTCATATACCTTATCAGAAGTCTGGGCCATATTATTGCTGATTACATAATCAGCATGGTCTTTGTATCCAAGCAGCTCTGCCCGCTTAGCTCTGAGTTTAAGGATACTCATTATAGCTTCCTTGTTGTCAAACTCATCATCATTGTTACCTCGCATAAAGTAGCCGGTATATAATTCCTTTCTTAATTCCCGATTATCCGCATACTGGAGGAAAGGCAGCATACTGGGCTTTTGCAGGGTAAATACCCATTTACCATCCAACCCGGCTTTTGTGGCTGTTTCAGCAGCGGCTGCCTTAATGCCTTCAGGTAGTCCGGCCAGATCTGCTTCATTATCAATTACAAGTTTGAAATTTTTGTTTGTCTCTGCCAGAAGATTTTCTCTGAATTCAATCTGATTGATAGAAATTTCCTGGTTCAGCTCTCGTAATCTTGTCTTTTCAGAATCGCTCAGATTCGCACCATTTCTTACAAAATCATCATAGTATTTCTCAACAACGCGTATTTGCTGGTCATCAAGATTAAGATCTTCCCTCGATTCATAAACCGTTTTGATCTTTTCGAATAGCACCTCATTCAAGCTGATATTATCCCGGTGTTTCGTCATCATCGGGGTAATCTCCCTGGAAATTTTTTGCATGGCCGGATTGGTCTCAGCCGAGTTCAGGCTGAAAAAAACCGCACTGACCTTTCCCAGCAATTCACCCGATTTATCGAGGGCTAATATGGTGTTTTCAAATGTAGCTGCCTCTGAATTATTTACAATAGCATCTATTTCAGCCTCATGTTCTTCAATTCCCTTTGTAAAGGCTGGCACATAATGAGTGGTATCTATCAGGTGAAAGGGAGGGACCTTAAAAGGTGTCTCGTATTCACTAAAGAACGGATTTGTCAACATAGTTTCATTGTTTTCACAGGATGTAAAAAGAAATGCTCCTAAAAGCACAATTGCATATAATTTTCTCATGATGGTACAATTAAAATTAAAGATCTCTGAATGCTTCTCAAGCTAAAAAATGATTGATATTCCAAAAGCTGCGTAAAAGTAACATATTTCAATTAAAAAAGTACCGATAATCCTATAGTACTATCGGTCTATTGTTTGTATTTAAAAGAAATTGCATGCCGATATTTATCTTATTTTACTTTCAGGGGCGAAAACTGTACAACAAGGATTGACTTTTATGTTTCACAACCAGCCTCCATGATATATATTCTGGGAGCTTGCACAAATCCATGACGTAAAATGCTTTTATAGAATCTAGAATTGATATGTCTTTGATTCCATAGATCTCTTAAACAAAGTGGAGTTATGGAAAACAGCTGTATCTTTTGCCATAATATCAGAGAACATATCAAGGTGTTCGTTTTTCATATGGATAAGAATGATCTGCTTTGGTAACATTTTCTCATTGAGAAGTTTGTATTTGTCACCAGCATAAAAGCCGTTAACCAGTGCAAGGTCAATATGCTCAGATTTAACATCCAGATTCTGCCATTCATTTAAAGACTCTTTCCAGGAATCTCCACTATGAAAAACTTTTACTCCACCGAAGTCAATTATGTAGGCATTATTCTCAATTTCATACGTATCACTATGCCTTGTCCTGCATGCTGTAAATGTCACTTTGTCCATATCCTGTTTTATAACCTGTCCTGAATCCGGGGTAATGGCATGAATTCTTCCGTCAGTTTCAGGATTCAGGGGATTAGCATTGCGCAATTGTTCATATACCTGTTCGGGACATAGCAATACTGTTCTGGTATTATTATTCATAAACGCACAGGTCAGAGAATCATTAAAATGATCTGGGTGATTATGCGTAAATAAAAGGTAATCTATATTATTAAATGGAGGCTTACCCAGGATCATTTCAGTCAATAGAGTTGAATCTGGTTCAGCATATCGATTCAGGCCCCTGTTAAAGAGGGCATCTATCAATACCTTCTTCCCATTGCTTTCAAGCAGGAATCCTTCATTGGCCACATAATATACAACAAGATTTTTATCAGATGCTTTATTTTCAGAAACATTCCTGCAATTCATTAAAAATAATGATAGAATAAAAACTAAAAAGGTTAGGATAGTTTTGCTAAAGTTTATCATAGTTTAAAAAAATCTTAGACTCGCTAATTAGAGTATTCCAAACTTCCGGCACATATGTAAAATTCCCAAGTTATTGTATCAATGCCAAATTGAAGTCAGGATGCTCTGGAACAGAAAAAGTATCAATTTAAATCCCATCTATCGTATCCGGATCAATTCCTTAGATAATATCCTGGATTTTTTATTACATAATTTTCCGAATCAATTAACATATCCCGGTCCATGAACTATCCGCCCGGGCAGGGCACCAGTATGATCACCATCTTTTAACACCTGTTCACCATTGACCCATACATGCTGTATCCCGGTAGAATATTGATGCGGATCCTCAAAGGTTGCATTATCCCGGACTGTAGAAGGATCAAACACGACAACGTCTGCATAATATCCTTTTTTCAATAAACCTCTTTTATGTATTTTCAGGTTAGCTGCCGGTAATCCAGTCATTTTGTATATCCCTTCCTCCAGGCTAATCACGGCTTCATCCCTTACAAATTTTCCCAGAACCCGTGCAAAAGAGCCATAAGCTCTCGGATGGGTACTTTGTTTAAGAAACACACCCTCAGTGGCATATGATCCCGCATCCGAGCATATGCTCATCCAGGGAAGCGCGATCTTTTTCTTGATATTTTCCTCGGACATTGAAAAATATACAACTTGTATGCGGGAGTCATCTTCATATATAAGATCAATGGCAGTTTCAGAGGATGAGGTCCCTCTTTCCTCCATTACCTCTTCCAATGTCCAACCGAGATACTTGCGCAATTCCGGATTCCGGAATCCCACCAAAAGAATCTTATCCGGGGTAACATGAAATTTGTTTTCCAATATCATACGATTACGTGTAACCGGATTTCTGATAAAATTCATTGTTGCGTCATGTCCTCCCTCCCTTGCCCATCCAGGCAAGCCAATATTCAATCCTGTACTGCTGGCGTTATAAGTATACATGTCAGTGGTTATTTGCAGTCCTTCTGCCCTGGCCTGCTCTATCATCAATATGGCGGAATCCAACAGATGCCAATTCTCAGTCCCAGAGGCCTTAAAATGATATATTTCGGACCTGACATTGGCTTCACGGGCAGTATGAATAAGTTCTTCTACTGCGTTCAACAAATCATGCTCCTCACCTCTGATATGAGAAATATATAAACCGTCATATTCTGATACCACTGAAGCTAATTCTATGAGTTCATCAGTTTGAGCATGCCCGCTAGGCACATAGATCAAAGCAGACGATAACCCTATGGCACCATCTTCCATGGCTTCCCTCAGTAAGGATTTCATTATGGACATCTCGTCCACAGAAGGTTCCCGATTCTCATATCCCATGGTATACTGTCTCAAGGTGGCATTTCCGACAAAGGAGGCCACATTGGGAGATACTCCCTTCTCAGTGAGAAATTCCAGATACTCCCCAAGGGTGGTCCAGGATACATCAAAAACTATATCATCCTGTTCCTCTTTCATTATCCTTTTAAGCTCATCATTCAGAGGTCCCATTGAAAAACCTTCCCCGAGCACTTCCAGGGTAACTCCCTGGCGTATATCACTCTGTGAACGACCGTCTTCGATTAAAGATTCATTCGCCCAGCTAAGCATATTAATAAACCCCGGGGCAACTACCAAACCTCTGATATCTATTTCCTGAGCCCCTCTTATTCCTTTCAATTTACCAATACCAAACAGTGTATCAGCATGGATTGCAACATCACCGGGATAAGAATTCCCTCCGGTTCCGTCAATTATAGTGCCATTGCGAAGTACGAGATCCACAGTCACCGGATGACATGACCACAGCAATACTAAAGCCAGAAAGAAAGAAATTCTGATGGTATATACTATCATATTTTATTTAATAAGGTCCGCGTAACTTATTAATTGAATCCCTCTTCGTTTTATAACTTCCATAACTCTCGGATCAGTCCATGCTCGGGTTACTCCATCGCGGTTTTTAGCCACATCATAATAACCCTTATGTCCAATTGCCTGCATTTCTCCGGTATCGTAACCTGGGTGCTCAATAAAAAGATAATTCCCGGGGCCAACTTCTTCAAGTGCCTGAATAAGATTGGTTATCATTTCTTCACCTAGTCTCGCCCCTTTAAAACCATTAAAATACTTAATATTATATGGTTCCAGACTGGTCACAAGTCCATATTCCTTACCCAATCTTTCATGTAATTCTGCGATTCTTAGATCAGCACTTGTACCGCCCATATGAATTCCCATATGGGATATTCGACCGGGTAAATGTTTCATAGCCATTTCTATCTGTGCCCTGAGCTCCTGTTCAACTTCTGGAAGATTCCATTCATTGCCTGTAAATGTTCTTTCTTTTGGGAAATTTTCATTTGGCCAGTAAGTTGGGAAAAAGTATCCATCTTCATCTGTCAGACTGGGTGCGTCGGTTACTGGTCCCCATTTGATATTTTCCCATTCACTCGTCATGGTCAGATGTACCCCCACGTCATAATCCGGAACCTCTTTTAACATTTTTACTGCTTCAAGAAACCAGGGACAGGGTACCATAATCTCCACAGATCGGGCAACACCATTCTTATAGGCATCGATGCAGGCCAGATTTGCAGTATGCGATGATCCGATGTCATCGGCCCTGAATATAATCCGTATGTCTTGTTCCTGGGCTTGCGTGTCATTATATACTACGCTTGCCAAAAGAATAAGAAAAACCTTCAAAAAATTAGCCATAATAAAAATCGTTATTTGAGTTTTTAATTTTAAAGTCACAGGCTTTTTAAAAGTTCATTAGTGATCTGGCCAAGATCATCTACAACCGCTCCGGCGTGAGATAAATTCTGCTTACCAGAATGATGATTTTGAAATCCAATAGACTTCATGCCCGCCTTATTAGCAGCTGTTACTCCATGTTCAGCATCTTCAATAACCACGCATTTGGATGGTTCAACCTGGGCTAGTTCAGCAATGTTAAGGAAAATTTCAGGATTTGGTTTCGAATTGTGAACCATGTCGCCACCGATAAACAGCGGAAAGGTTTTAACAAGATCGAACTTCTTCAATACGGCGCTAATTGTTGGAGATGTGGCCGATGAGGCCAGTAAAAGATGAAACCCATCATTTTCAAGCCGCTCGATCAATTCTCTGGCACCTACGATCATTTGTACCTCATCCGTTTCTTCGAGTACTCTCAGGTACTTACCCCTGCCACGTAATAAAAGTTCCTGGGGTGTTTCTTTCAGATTATACTTTTCAATAACAAATCTCCAGGAATCCATTGCAGACATGCCTACGAAGGATTGTTGTTCTTCAAAGGTCAATTCGAGCCCCAGTTCTTCATACATTTCCCGCTCATGCCTCTGGTGTACCGGTTCACTGTTAATAAGTACACCATCCATATCAAATATTACAGTATTTACCATAGGTTTTAGATTACTAAATTATTTAAATATTTATCAAGATAGATCAACCGATTTAAAGCTTTAGTATCCAATCAAAATAATTCCAATATAGAAATCCACATTGAACAAATTGAAATTCAATTCTATACTTGTACGTCCAATGAAGAACGAATTATCCAGAATACTGAGCTTGAATACTTCCCACATTGCACAAAAAAAATCCCGCATGAAACTGTTGGGATAATACTAAAATACATAAAATTGAATGGAATCATTTATTATTAGTAAATATCATTTTATCTTATCTGAAATTTTTATCGCTATGAAAACAGCATTGACTATTTCGCTATTACTTGGTTCCTTACTTACTATTGCACAGGAAAATCCCGATAAAATACTTCTGAATGATTACAGGCCGGTTAGCATTTATAATGTTCCGGTTACCCATGTGGATAAGGCAGCCTATCCTGTAATCGACATGCACAGCCATCCTTATGCAGAGACTGCTGAGGATCTGGATCGCTGGGTAGAAAATATGGACGCTGCGGGTATACAGAAAAGTATAGTAATGACCATGGCCTATGGGGATGAATTTGATTCCCTCATCCAGGCCTATTCCAAGTATAAAGATCGGTTTGACTTGTGGTGTGGATTCGATTATACAGGATACAATGATCCCGGCTTTCCGGAAAATGCAGTTAAAGAACTGGAAAGATGCTATAAGGCAGGTGCTAAAGGGGTTGGGGAACTGGGAGATAAAGGAAAAGGATTGTTTTACTGTAAGCCTTCTGCATGGGGTATGCATTCCGATGATGATCGCATGGTTCCTCTTTTCTCTAAATGTGCCGAACTCAATCTTCCTGTAAATATCCATATTGCAGAACCAAAGTGGATGTATGAAAAAATGGATGAAACGAATGACGGGTTAATGAATGCCTATAAATGGAGACTGGATAATAAAGAAGGAATCATAGATCATGAAGGGCTCATGGTCATTTTGGATAATACACTAAAGAAAAACCCAAATACAACCTTTATAGCCTGCCATCTGGCGAACTGTTGTTATGATTTGTCAATTGTAGGTGTTTTCCTGGATAAATACCCTAATTTTCATATTGACATAGGTGCCAGGTTCGGAGAGTTTTCCCCCATTCCTAAAGCTGCCAATGCATTTTTCATAAAATACCAGGACAGGATAGTTTATGGTACCGATATGGGAATTGATTTAAATATGTACCGGACTACATTCCGTATCCTGGAAACAGCTGATGAGCATTTTTATGATTACGAACGATTCAGCTACCACTGGCCTTTATATGGCCTTGATCTTCCTGATGAGGTACTGAGGAAAGTCTACAACCGAAACGCAAGCATTCTAATAACAAAATAGTCTTTAAGTTTAGGGGTTATTATCCTTTTACATGAACCTAAAAATAGATCCCTCAAAACACAAGTCATTTGGGGAGATATACATTTGCATAATGCTTAAACCGTTTGGCCAATAAAATTGAATCTGGTTTCGGGACACCCTAGTTTGTTGTCTTTCGGTACAAACTATAAAACAAAACCGGTAAAAAGCCGAAATTCAATACAATAAGAGCTACTCCCAGGAGAACGGCAGCCCCCGGTAAATGCAGGACCTTAAATACGGTTCCGGTCAGAAAAAGCGCCAGGCCTGATAACCCCAGGAGGTATAATTTCCCCGTAAAACTGTTTTTTGAAGATGCTTTAATATCTTGCCCTTTGTAGGAGCGGTAGAAAAGGATGGGTAAAAATCCGAAGTTTAATACGGCCAGGGATATCAGTAAGACCAATCCGCTGCCCGGAAGATGAGATAATTTTAATACGGTACCGGTTAAAAGTAATGCTAATCCAAGATAACCCAAAATATATTTCATTTTGTACGAAAGAAACTTTGAATACTCAGATTTATATAAATAAAGAAAGACAAGGGGCAGGAAAACAAAGATCAAGACTGCTGCTGTTATAAACAAAATTAAGCCACTTGCCGGCCAGTACTGAATCTTAAACACAATTCCGGTTAACAATAAAAATAATACAATAAAACCTGATGCAAATAATAGCTTTTTCATGATCCTGATTCGTTTTGATGAAAGTAAGAATATCGACTCCTGGTAAATTTCGTTAAGTCCGTTGGGGCTGATTGATTGATAGGCCATAGTATAGGATTCCTCAAACGTATTACCAGCACGCATGCTATCCTCTATAAAACAGCAAAAATGATCTACAAGGTCTTCTTTTAAATCTATTGATTCAATATTACTCTGATCTACCTGTTTTACAATAAAATCAATTTGTTCCTCTGTCAATCTTTTCATACTGGACGACCAATTAGTTTGAAAGATAATATGTTTCTAATAGTAGTTATAAAATCCTCGACCTCAGCTACCCTATCTGACTTTACCACTACCCCCTCTGTGGTTAACTTGTAATATCGCCTCACCCTTTTACCGATATTAACCGTCTCAATGGTAACGAGGCCATCCTCCCTGAGCTTATGCAAGGCGGGATATAAGGAACCCTCTTTAATAAGTATTTTCCCACCAGATAACTCTTTTACCTTCTGGGCTATCTGATAACCATACATTTGCTCGTTCTCGGCCAGAAGTTTAAGAATAATAGCCGATAAGGTGCCCTTCAACAGTTCTTTCGAATACATAGTTTAAAGATACATAGATTTATGATGCATTACAAACTGTTATTCAGAAATATTGTAAATCGTCAGATAGTTTTAATGTGAACTATTCTGAAAGTCCGTAATATTTAGTAAAAATTCTACGCCATTTATATGATTGCCTGGAAAGAGATCAGAAAAATAAAACGATTCGAAATGGTGTATGCCAGGTCTTAACCGAAACGGTATAATCCATTATCGGAAAGGTATAATCTAATACCGGAAGGGTATAATCTAATA
>CBDUBA010000127.1:0-11916 GCA_965365275.1 uncultured Cyclobacteriaceae bacterium
CCAGTCACCTGTTCGCTCACCGGAATCAAAATGCCCGTAATACTCTAAATTGCCCCGGTCGTCATAAAACAGCCATTCGCCATGTTCTGTGCCATTCTTAAAGCTACCTTCCTGGATTTTAATACCAAGTTCATTATAGAATTTCCATTCGCCGGCGGGAAGTCCTGACTGGTAAAAACCTTCACGTTTTAAAACACCGTTTTCGTAATAAAACAACCATTCCCCTTCATACATTCCCTCCTGATACTTTCCTGACTTTTCAATATTCCCATTTGAATAATAGTATCTGGCAGAATCTGTCAGCAAGCCACTATCCCAGTTCTCTTCTCCAATCAGGTTTCCCAGGGTATCGTAATATATGGTCAGACCGTCGAGCAAATCATCTGAATAATGCTCTTCTGCACTTTTTTTCCCATTAGGATAATAATAAATCCATTTCCCCTGTTTATGACCATTCTTAATCAGGCCTTCCGATTTTATCTTACCATCATCATAATGTAGTTGAACAGATTGCGTATAGGCCGGCAATATGATCATAAAGTAATATATTATGATCATAAGGCAAAATTTAACCGGCGCCAGTCTAATGTTCATTTTTCAGGTCTACCTAAATTTTTTTTAATATTATTATGAAAATTGATTTAAAACCATTTATTTACCGTATAACTTTTTCCTTATTTAATATAATTATTTAAATATTTTGGAAATCAACAAGTTACATAGCTTTCTTTTATCTTTCAAATTAAGTGGAAAGGTGCAAGTACATACTATTGAGGCGATTAACCTGAGACACGCCAAAGAAAAGATTCTTTTCAGCTATGATGAGGCTACAGATATCAGGGATTGGACACATGAAAAAAAGAAAGATCTGCAGAAATATATTCTAAAGAACAAGGTAATGGTGAATGCTGAAGAATAGCATACGTAACCATTAATAAAGATCCTTTTTATACGCCCAGCTATTTGAATCAAGACCTTAAGCATAACTTTACAGCTCAAGAGAAGGCATGAACATTTAAAACGCAAGCATGCTTCGGCTAAAGGATTATCAGCGGTCAGTATACAATCGGTCAAGGGAGAAAATAAATACAGCGGTATAATTGTAATAATCGGAATTGCAATGCCTAGAATTTCAATATTAGGCCTTGCTCAGTATTTCATCGCATGGCAACGATCAATAATATAGTCTGGTGATTATTAATATTTTCCGGTTACAATCTGGCACGGCTTCAAAAAATTAAGGTCTCAATTTCTTTTACATCACAATAACCCCCGTATAGCCCTTTTGTATCATTGAGCGCAACCTGAAGCTTTTCAGAGCCCGAAAAGTCAAAGAACACCATTAAAAAATTTCTGGTGGCATTCGTTATCATGGTGCGCAGGGAATCACTTGTGGGTGATCCAAATGCGCCTTTTTGATCCCTTAAAACAGGTAACCCTTCAATATTCAGATGTCCCCGGCCTATGGCCTCGTAAGGTTCTTTATGGCGTCCGACACCCAGTTGGATTTTTCCTGCAATCCGGCTCAGATCATATCCTCCAATTGAAAATCCATGTTTTATTGAAATAATATTCAAAGTATCCACGATATTATTGACCCGGTAGAGTCCTTTCCCCTGCACAATCCGCCTGACCAGGGCTTCAGCCGAAGGGCGATATCGGGATGGATCTTTCCCTAATTGCCGGTAGGCCTGTTTCGTATCTGAAATAATTTGAATTTTACTGACATCTTCGACCTGCAGCTGGTCTTTTAATTTACTGCAGGTATCATCAATATAATCTAGTAAATCCGCAGAGGAAGGCAATACCTCAACGGTCGCCCTGACACATCCCAATCGCATCTCAGGAATTGCCCTTTGAATCTCCCCGGAAATTAAAATTTCAACCATGCTTGTTCTGCTTTTAATTCGAGACCTAAGTTACATATTAAAATAAAAAAAATGCCAGTGTTTTTACTAATGACAATTTTTTTAGTATATTTACTAATTATATTAGCTATAAATATTATGAAGCCCTCAACACGAATTGGAGATATAAGCCTGGTGGATAAAATGTCAAAAGAACAAGTACAGGACTATTGGCTGGAATTAAAAGAATCCAGATATGAAAGTTATTTCTATAGAGAAATGTATGAACGCATAATTAAGATGAATCCCAATCTTGTCCTACCTCCAGAAGAAGAAATAGAGCATGTTGAAAAGGAAGCTTTGGACGTAGCCTTATGGGAGGAAAACTGGGATAAACTGAATAAGGAAAGAATCCTTCGTGGTGGTATAGATTATACGATATTCAGGGATAAGCCCATGTGGGTTGATCCTGAATACCGGATCTCGAAAAATACATAGATTTTCAAGGTATAAACAGCATCTCGGCATGATAATACGGGACAATAGGCAAATTTATAGTTTATCCAGGATGTGTTGAACCGGGCAAAGTTATTCCCTGAGTCATCGCTAAAAATAATATTCCCTTGGATTATGACTTTTGCAATTCAATAACGGTTATTTCAGGTAGAATACCTATCCTGCCTGGATAACCGATGTATCCATAACCCCTGTTCACATACAGATATTGATTGCCTTCCTGATACAATCCTGCCCATTGCTTATAGATCCACTGGGAGGGGCTCCATTTAAAATCTCCAGCCTCTATACCAAACTGAAATCCATGGGTATGTCCGGCAAGCATCAAATCAATATCCGGGTATTCAGGCCGTACTTCTTCATCCCAATGGCTGGGATCATGGGATAAAAGGATCTTGACCGGCGCCTCCTCTGTACCCGGATAGGCCTCATCCATCTTACCATATTTGGGGAATCGACCCATTCCCCAGTTTTCAATGCCTATTATGGCAATTCGTTCTCCGTTTACTTCCAGAAAACGATGCTCATTCATAAGCAGGTCCCAACCGAGTACCTTATGGGCTTCAATCAGGTCCTTGAAGTTTTGTTCCTTCGCTTCATCGGAAGGCCATACCCTGTAATTTCCGTAATCATGATTGCCTGTGGTTGAATAGACGCCCAGTGGGGCTTTCACCTTATCAAATACACTGATGTAATCTTCCACTTCCCGGGTCTCATCATTTACAAGATCACCGGTAAAAAATATTACATCCGGTTTCTCATTAAGCAACAGGTCAATTCCTCCCTTTACAGCTGTCTTGCTGTAAAAACTACCGGAGTGAATATCTGATATCTGTATGATCTTCAGTCCGTCAAAAGAGGAAGGAAGATTTGGAAATCGCAGCTTTTGCCGTCTGATCCGGTAATCATGTGCTCCAGATACTATTCCAAAAGTCATGGCAACAAGTGGGATAGATCCCGCGATAACTGCAGATCTTGCCAGGAACTGGGACCGCGAAATCTTGGACGATTTGCTGTCAATTGTTTTCTTTTTGGCAAATACTCTGAAAATACTTCTTATTAGACGTATAATATCATCCAGAAAAAGGATTACCACAGAAAATAGTTTGGCAAAATAGATAATTGTTGCACCAACAATCATAAAAAACCTGAACTTTTGTGGAAAAGTATTCGGTGGTAAAAGGTTATAGGATAAAAAGGCCAGGAATACTATTGCAGTTAAGCCCCAGTATATAATATAAGTTGCTTTTTTCCTTGATAAAGGTTTACCTTTCGCCATAACCCGGAATGCCTGAAAGACATAGAGGTCGATCATAAGTAAAATCAATCCGAAAATAGGTATGACTAATAATTTGTTCATATCATCATTTTTTGCACCACTGTTTGCCCTAAGACCTTTTTGTCATCCTGGTTCTATTTAAGGCCATCGACTGTCAATGCATATTTCTTTAACTCCTTTTTCCTGAATATGTTCCTGCATCAGGAATTCCCATTGGTAAATTTATGGATCATCTTATCAGAAAGCAGATACATAACGGGAACAATGATCAGCGTAAGAAAGGTGGCGAAGGTCAACCCGAAGATAACGGTCCATGCCATTGGCCCCCAGAAATCGGCACTGCTTCCTCCAATGTAGAAATTAGGATCCAGCTCAGAGAACAAGCCAATAAAATCGATATTCAAACCAATAGCCATTGGCAATAATCCAAGAATCGTAGTGATGGCTGTAAGAAGCACAGGTCGTAATCTAGTTTTTCCGGCCACCTGGATACTGGATAATAATTCCTCATAGGGAAGGAGCTGATTTTCAGGAATATTCAGCTCTGCCCTTCTTCGCTTTCTCACCAGGTTGGTATAGTCAATCAACACAATAGCATTGTTAACTACCACCCCGGCAAGGGAGATTATACCAATGCCGGTCATGATGATAACAAAGTCCATATTAAAAGCAACCAATCCCAGGAACACCCCAATGGTGCTGAATAACACCGATAAAATGATGATGAATGGAGATATTACTGAGTTGAACTGTGCCACAATAATCAAGAATATTGAGAAAACAGCAATGATCAGGGCCCGCATAAGGAACTCACTGGATTCTGCCTGTTCCTCCTGTTCCCCGGTGAACCGGATATCATAGCCGTCAGGGAGTTCCATATCAGCAAGAAGGATTTTAAGTTCGTCTATAATCTCATTGGCATTGTACCCCTCATTCACATTCGAATACAAGGTTATGACCCGGTCAAGATCTTTCCGCTTAATGGATCCATAGGTTGATGAATATTCGATTTCCGCGACAGATGAGATAGGGATTTGCCTCCAGTTCCCTTTATTATCCATAAAGGTGATGCGTTTATTGATCAGCGCATCCACATCGTACCGGTATTCATCTTTCAGTCTGAGCTGAATGGGATATTCGTCTTCTCCGTCTTTATACTTGGATACTTCCATCCCAAACAATGCAGTCCTTAATTCAGAAGCGATTTGATTTGTAGAAATTCCAAACCTCCCGGCCTTATCCCTGTCGATCTTAACCAGCAATTCAGGTTTCCCGACCTCAAGGTCAGATTTCAATTCTTCGATACCTGGAAAATTCCCTTCATTTATCCTGTTCCGTACCCTATCTGTCAGGGCTATGAGTCGTTCAAGGTTTTCTCCTGAAATTTCAATATTAATAGGTTTCCCTACCGGAGGCCCCATCTCTTCCTTATCCACTGTAATCTGAACACCCGGGTATTTATTAAATGTAGTCCTTATCTCCTCCATAATGGCAGAAGTACTTACCCCATCCCGGTATTCATATTCCACGAAGGAAATAGCGATCAATCCTTTGTTTGGTGTAGCTTGTCCGCCTGTAAAATCATTGGGATCGGATGCTCCCTCTCCCACCTGTGCAATGATGGATTCCACTGCGTGCTCGTTGGGTTTAAGCAACTCTGTCAATTCTTTCTCCAGTTGAAGTGTAAACCTGTTCGTATTTTCTATATCGACACCAATTGGTTTCTGAATATAGATATATACGTAATCAGGCTCACTGGAAGGGAACAGACTGACCTTCGGCTGCCTTACACCAACCAATACGAATGATATAAACAGCAGCACAAAAGTGGCTCCAAAGAATACATAGGGTCGTCTTCCATGCAGTGCATAATGAATGGTCCTGGAATACATGGACTCTAGGTAGGGGATAAACCTGTTCTGAAATAGATTCACACCCGGTATGAGGATGTGCATATTGAATGGAATAAAGAGTGCTGCAACTATGAACAGGTTGCCTATCACATAGATCCCTGCCAGATCAAACATAACACCTATTGCAATCAGGATCATGGAAATGATGAATAATCGCAATTTCCTGGGTTTTCTTTCCTGAAGTTTCATATACATCGAGGTCAGAACGGGATTAATGACGAGGGCAACAAACAACGAGGAAGAGAGCACTATGATCAGGGTCATGGGCAGATATTTCATGAACTCACCCATGATACCTGTCCAGAATACAAGGGGGAAGAAAGCCGCAAGGGTTGTCACTGTCGAAGTAATGATAGGCATAGCCACCTCACCGACGCCTTCTTTGGCAGCCCTTAATGGTGAATAACCTTCCTGCATCATACGGTATATGTTCTCAACCACAACAATACCATTATCAACAAGCATTCCCAGCGCCAGGATCAAACCAAACAACACCATCATATTGGCGGTATATCCAATGGCATTCAAGATCATGAACGACATGAACATGGACAATGGAATGGCTATCCCCACGAACGTGGCATTCCTTAGACCCATGAAAAACATCAATGTCAGGGTAACCAATATCACCCCAGTGATGATGGAGTTTTGAAGATTATCCACCATACTGCGGGTGTATTTCGACATGTCATTGGTTATGGAAACATTCAGGTCATCGGGGAATCTTTCTTTGGTAACCTCGGCAACTATATCCTTGATCTTATCCGAAGCGATGATCAGGTTTTCCCCGGCTCTTTTCACCACATCAACCGTAACTACCGGGAGGCTTTTTGACCTGGAGTAACTTACCCTCTCCTGATAGGAATCCCTCACTTCAGCAACATCCCTCAAATAAACGATCTTACCATTTTCATCACTTACAACAATATCTTCTATTTCTGATACGGTACTGAATTCCCCGACTACTCTTAAGGATCGCTGAAAATCTGTACCCCTGATATTACCACCTGACATGGTTATGTTTTCGGCAGCAATTGCATTCATGATGTCTCCGAAATTCACCATGGTAGCATCCATTTTATGAATGTCGGCATCGATCCTGATCTCTCTTTCCAGGGCACCCTTTATTTCGCATTTCGAGATCTCAGGTAATTTTTCAATTTCATCCTCCAGGATCTCCGCATATTTCTTTAGTTCATTCAAAGTATAATTGCCATACAGATTGACATACAGGATGGGCATCTCATTGATATCAATATCAATTACATTCGGATCCGTATCCAGGTCGCTGGGCAACTCGCTTTTCGCCTTGTCAACCGCATCTTTAACATCCTGGAGTGCCTTTGTAATATCTTCTTCAGGATTGAATTCTACCAGTATGATCGAAAAATCCTGAATGGAAGTGGATGTAATATTCTTAATCCCGGTTATTGGCTTTATTTCCTTTTCTATGGGCCTGGTGATCAAATTCTCAATATCAACAGGCGAATTACCCGGATAAGGCGTACTAACATGGACATAGGGTATTTTAACTTCGGGTGCCATTTCCTTGGGAATGGTCAGGTAAGCATTCACTCCAAGGAACACGATGATTATTGTCAGTATGATCACACTGGTCCTGTTATTGATCGCAAGCGTACTCAGGCCAAATTCCCTTACAATCGATTTTTTAGAATCCTTTTTATCAACCATTTTGCTGTCTTTAATATCAGATTATTGATCCTTCAACTACTTTTACATTAACACCGTCATTCACATCCCGGAATCCTTCATTGATCAATTCTTCACTCCCATTCAGTCCTTTTATGATCATGGTCCGGTCCTTATAGGTCTTCCCTCTTTCAACCGGTACTTTTTTAGCTATAGGATTTTCAGAATTCCTGGCAAGAATATAAACATAATCACCCCGGCTGTCCTTCTGTATCAGGTTATTAGGCACCACTGTCGCATTATCAGATTCAAAATCTTTAATTTTAACAACAGCCACCAGGTTTGGCTTGAGGGAAACCGGAAGTTGTGGTACTTTTACTTCAACGGTAAAGGTCCTGTTATCAGGATTTATAACCTGTCCGATAGCGGAGATCCTTGTTTCAAATTCCTGATTCAAGGAAGCAAAAGTGACTGTAGTAGGATCTCCTTTTTTAATAGAACCCACATAGGCTTCGGATACATCCGCTTTGATATACAGATTTTCCAGACTTACGAGTCTGATCAAGGGTACTGTTGGTTGCGCATACTGACCAAGTTTCGCGTCAAGCCGGTCAATGGTCCCTGAAAAAGGTGCTTTAATATAGGTTTTCTCAATTTGAGACCTCAGGGTTTTCAACTGATTTTCGAGTGATTCCTTACGGTTCTTTGCTTCCAGGTATTGAACTTCAGTCCCAATCTTTTGTTCCCAGAGGTTGGATTGCCTTTCATACATGGTTTTGGCAAGCTCGTAACTTGTCTTTAACTCTTCATAATTGCTCGTTAATATTTCATTGTCGAGCCGTATCAGGGTCTGGCCTGCTCTCACCGCTTCCCCTTCGACCACATAGATCCGTTCGATTAAACCTGGCGTTTCCGCTGATATCAAAACATTCTTCCTGGATTCAACCGAACCACTTACCTCGATGAAACTCTCAAAATGCCCGTTCGTCACGGGGATTGTGGTTACCAGGGTGGCTTTGCGGTTTGCTTTTGCAAATTCAGGATCAAGGTCTGCAATCTCCTGCTCAAGATCATCGATCGATTTCTTCAAGTCCGCCAGTTCGGCTTTTTTGGATTTTAATTCAGCCATTTTTTCATCCAGGGTGCTGGAATTCTGGCATGAGGCCACCAAAAGGCCTGCAATAATTATTGATAGTATCTTGCTGAATTTCATATTATTGTTCATTGTAATTAATATCTAATACTCCTAGTGCTTTTTCTAGTTCTATCTTTGACAATAAGGCATCATATAAGGCATTGTAATAATTGGTTTGTGCAGCGACATAAGCATTGTCCGCTTCGATAACCTCAAGGTTGGAACCTACACCTTCCTGGTATTTTATTCTTGATGTATTATATACCTCCTCTGCCAGTTTCATATTTTCCATCTGGTTTTCGAGCTGGTCCAGGTTAGACTGAACGCTGGTCCTTTTATCTTCAACCTCCAGGTTGATTGAATTTTCCAGCATCTTTTTCTGGTAGCCCAACTGCTGGATCTGAAGTTTGTTCTGCTGGATCAGCTTCGATTTATACAAACCATCGAATATGGGTATATACATGGCGATTCCCGCTACCTGAAAATTCGGCCATGTCTTTGGATCGCCAAATTTCCAAAGGCTATTGAAATCCCTTACCCCTGCATTCATACCCCAACCCATGACCAGGTCAATATTTGGGATATATTGTACCTTGTTGTTTTTCATATTTAAATAGGCCAGTTCTTCCCGGGCTTGAAGTACAGAATATTCTATCCTCCTCTGATAGCTGGCATCCAGGTCAAAGAGTTCTTCAATGCGGAATTCCATATCTTCCAGTTTTTCGGTAATTTCAAGCCCTTCTGAAACCGGCATGCCCATCTGATATTTTAGAAGTTGTTTGCTGATCGTCAACATCTTCCGCGCATTGGTCAACTGGGTATTTACATTATTGAATTCCACTTGTGTTCTATTGACATCGATCTTTTCAGCGAAACCATTCTCGAACATCACTCTTGTGTCATTTAGCAGGGAGTCAAGCCTGCTTTGATTGGCTTCAAGAAGGTTAATTCCAATCTCGTTTACCAGGACTGTATAATATGCTTTGGAAACGGCCTCAACCACATCAATCTGGGTTTGTATGTGTTCTCTTGTCGATAATTCAACATAAGTTTTTGAAGCATTCATCCCCACGAAAAAAGATCCTTTAAAGATCATCTGTGATACATTCAAACCAATCATCCCATCATAGGGCGTACCGAAGGCCACTTCCGTAAACTCATCTTCCGGTGCAGTCGGATCGAAAATAAAAGAAGGCACGAAAGTCTTCATAACTGTAAAGTTCTTGTTGAAGTTGACACTGGCATCCACCTGTGGCAATCCCTGGGACAGATACTCCCCGACCCTTGCCTTTGATACCTGTTTCTCCAATTCGGCAATCTTAACAGACTGATTATTAGAAATGGCATAATCAATACAATTCTGCAAGGTGAAGTATTTAACTTCCTCCTGAGGCAAGTCAGAATTACCTCCCGATGCCAGGAAAGGCAAAATTGTAAGTGCAACTACTATAATTATGAATCTATATCTGATCATCGGTAACATAGTTTTCTTTGTATTTATTTAATAAGGCATAACCCTTTTCGGTCATGATTCCGTAAAAAAAGTGATCCAATATCTGGTACTGGACTTCTTTGAAATTAAAGGATTCGGCAGGAAACACATCCTTGTCAAAAGCAAGCTTGATTTCTTCCATTCTTAACGTAGCAAGTATCTGAACGTCAATTTCAGCTCTGAAAAATCCGTTCTTAATCCCTTCCTGCAGTGTAACGACCAAGGAACCAAACATGACATTCTTCTCAAAATCTAAATATAGACGCCAGGCATCTTTATAATATTTTCTGATGTCAAATAGCACATAGGGATTTATTTTTTCAAAGATCTCCCTCGCATGGAGGGTCCCGCCATATAGCAATTCAATGGGATCTTTTGACTCCTCCTGGATTCTGTCAAATTTATCCTTCTGTTCCTGCAGGAACCGTTCTGAAATAAGATAAACTATCTCATTTTTATCCTTAAAGAATTGGTAGATGGTCTTCTTCGATATGGATAATTCACGCGCTATATCATCCATACTTATGCTTTTCACTCCATATTTGAGAAAAAGACTCCCTGCAGTTTCTAATATTTTTTCTGATATATTCTCCATCGGAACGCCGGAAACTTTAAAATTTTTCTAAGTTTTTTACTAGTATACTTCATTGAGTGAAAAAGGTTTGGAAAAACCTGTTAAAAGTTTGTTAAAATTTATTTCAGTGGTGTTGAGTGGGGATATCCGGTCACCTGTACCGGATGCAACACCCGGAGATTTAAACAATACTCCCTTAAAGAGAAATAATACTGTTAATACGCCGGCGATGATATAGAATCTCAAAAAAGCCAGAATAATCAAAAGATTTAATAATTGCGGGAAGAAGTCGGCAGGTGAAATATTCAGGGTGTACATGGGACTGCTCATTTAGTTTATAAATTATTGTCTATTGTAAAATTACGCACCCCTTAGGTGCTGGGATAGCATTTTTCGGCGAGTGATCTTTTTTAACCGGTAAACAACAAAAATATACAGTCGACCATATATTTGAGTTATTACCAAAAATCCTGTGTATTGATCATTAGATCAGAATACGATTGGTGCATTATAGTTATAAAAGTTTCAATACTCATTTCATTTCATAAAGCCTCTAATCATTGATTTTAGAACTAATTACACTAAGTTTACATCCGGAGAGCGCAAATTGATCATTTCAATATTTTGGATTTTATTGAAAATAGCATAACGGATAATGAGCTTGATCTTAAACACATCAAGATCGGCAAGGGGGATAAAACAGCCTTGGCTTTTCATGGTTTTGGCCAGGATAATAGTTATTATAAACCATTTGAATCAGTATTCGGGGATAAATACACAATCTACTGTTTCAATCTGCCTTTTCATGGGGATGATAATACGCCCAAATCCGGGAATCCTGCTACGAAAGATAACATAAAAGGCTTTTTTGAAAAGTTTTTTGCCAACAAAGGTATTTCCGGTTTTACAAATATTGGATTCAGTATTGGAGCCAAAATCTCTCTGACGCTTCTCGAATTATTCCCTGATAAAACCGAAGAATTGATCCTTATCGCACCGGATGGTTTCAGGACTAACATATGGTATCAGCTCGGTACCGGATCGATGGTTACCCGTTCACTTTTTAAGAACTTTGTAAACCATCCGGAGTTCTTTTTCAGGTTTTCAGACCTGATATCCTCTCTAGGTTTAGTCCATCCCGGGGTGCTCAGGTTTGCAAAATCCCAGATGAATACTACAGAAAAACGGGAAAGGGTGTATTATACCTGGATGTTTTTTCGAAAACTCAAATCAACAAAAAACCGGATCATAGATCTATTAACCTCATATAATGTACCTGTGTCTGTGTTCCTCGGTAAAGAAGACAAGATAATTCTCGAAAAACACTTCAACCTTTTGAAGGATAGCAGGATTGACTCAAAAATTATTGTATTGAATTCTGGCCATAATGACCTGATCAGGGAAACAGCAATTTACCTGGCGAGTTCCTCGGGCAGTGAGATTAATCCCGAAAAGGGGGTAGATCAATTCCCGAAACGATAGATTAATTCCGGGAAAGGTAGATCAATTC
>CBDUBA010000128.1:0-11800 GCA_965365275.1 uncultured Cyclobacteriaceae bacterium
TGAACATTATCTGTAAATTCATTGATCTCAAACAGGTCATTATCAGCTGTTTCAAGAACCTCGCCTAGAATTGCACAATTCTCGAAAGTGACGTTCTGAACCCGGTGTGTTTCATCAAAACCTCTAATGATTATTGGCCGTCTGCTATTCCATTTGATGTCTTTTAAATGAACATTACGGATATGGCCGGGAGGATTAACACCATACTTTGTGCCATCAGTAATATGCAGTTCAAATAATTTGAATACATCTTCATCCACCCTGATATCCTCATAATAAATATCCCGTATCACAGCCGGTCCGTCACATATTATGCTGAAAGCAGAGTGACCATCCACACGACTTCCACCTCGTGCCTGTATAATATCACAATTATAAACCTTAACATCCTCAACATAAGGGCCATTTGTTTCAAAGCCGATGGTTATTCCATCGCTGAATGCAAATCCAATCATGGTATTATTGAACACCCTGATATTCTTTACTACATGGCTGGAATCGGGGGATTTAATGGCTATGCAATCATCAGTACATCTTAGGAAGCAATTAGAGATCTCCATATTCTGAGATCCGAGCGGGTTGATGCCATCACCCCCTGGACCGAAACTGATCACTTTTATACCAGTGTATTTAACATCCCGACAGTTAATTACGGTGTTGGTCCATGAAACACCATTCCGTATCATGATCCCGTTAAACTCAATATTTTTGGCATCTTCCAGGACTACCATCCTTTTATGTTCAAAACCTCCGTCCAATATTCCCCTCCCCATTACCTTTATCCCTGATGATCCATTTGCCCGGATACCGCCATAGACTATAGCGCCTCCTGCTATATATATGATTTCATTGTCATTAAGCTGCATCATGCCCGGCCGATGCACACCCGGCCCAAAGTATCTGACATTTTCATCGATCTGATCTGGCACATCAGCTTCAAGCGGATTGGCAAACAGACATAAGGGTGGCAGGTCGTTGATCTCAATATATATTTGATCGGGACCCGGCAGAGAAAAACGGATAAGATTTCCCTCAATGATGTACTTTATTTCTCTGCTGTTTGGTTTAATGCTTACAGATTTTACACGTTCATTTACCCTAAGGGTGATCAGTATCTGTGATTCACAGGAGAAATTTGCAATATGCACCTCTTGTTGTTCCCTGGTATAGGATTCAGTGGTAAACCAGTCGGCGAGGTTCTCTATGTCCATTGCAGTCCTGAACTTTTCAACCCATACTGTGCGGTTATTCACCTGGACCTGGTACAAATCGCTGGTTTGTAGTTCCCGGATTTCCGGATATGTAATCACACTCCGGGAATCGATCGAACACTGCCAGAGAATCACGGAAGCGAAGGAAATCAACAATAAAGACCTCATGAATAAGCCGATCATCACGTTAAAATATCATCTACCCAGGAAAGCGCTGCCATCATATTCGGGAATCCAATGGTATTCGTTAGCAGGATAATTGCATGGCGGACTTCTTCTTTTGTTGCACCATGTTCCATCGCCCTTCGTGCATGACTATGTACAGCCCCTTCCGACCTCATCGTAGCAGCTGCCGACAGTTTTATTAAATGCACATATTTTGGAGAGAGCGGGCCTTCGTGGGTGGCCTTACCCAGTTTTTCATACGCTTGGATGATCTCGGGAAACTGATCTTTAACTTCCTGATATCTTTTTGGTGGTGTATTAGCCATATTAAAAAATTGTTTAGGAGACGAAATTGTTTAAACCTTTTATAAATTTACATAAATTCAACTTTGGGCGAAACATTTATCCTTATTAAACTTTTACTACTATAAAACCTGTTTATCTATGAGTACAGAATTCTGGGATATTCGATACGGTAATCCTGAATATGCCTATGGTACTGAACCAAATGAATATTTTAAGTCATTCATAGACAGCAATCCTCCCGGGAAGATCCTTCTTCCGGGAGAAGGTGAGGGACGTAATGCAGTTTATGCAGCTTTGAAAGGATGGGAAGTATATGCTTTGGATCAAAGCAAAGCAGGCATGGATAAAGCCAAAAAACTGGCTGAAATAAATAAGGTGAAAATTGATTACCAGGTAGAGGACTTGTCATCCTTTGAACCGGATATGGTTGCTTATGATGCGATCGCCCTCGTCTTCCTGCATTTGCCTCCCCAGATCAGAGAACACATTCATCAAAAGTTATCCGGGCTGCTTAAGCCCGAGGGACTGTTGTTGATGGAAGCTTTCAGCAAAGCCCAGCTTGGAAGGAATACCGGGGGGCCACCTGTCCTTGACATGCTTTATGATGAAGATATTTTACGTAAAGATTTTGGCGATCTGAATATATTGGAATTGTATGAATTAATAGAGGTATATAACGAAGGTCCCTATCATCAGGGAGAAGCAGCAGTTATCCGTATGATCGCCAGAAAGTAAATTGGAGATACTCAATGAAGGGTCTGTTTATTTTAATAAATGAGGAAGCCTAAGCATAGCATTTTGGACAACGTATTTTCAGAAAATAAGATGGAGGCACTCAATTACTGTACAACCTAGCTTTCATTAAAATGGTCCCAGCCCTGTGCTTTTAGTGGCACAACATTTTCAGCCTTGGTAACCAGGTTGATCCCCTTGTCCCGGGCCTGTATATATCCAATAAAATGAATATCCGGGTGGTTTTTAAGTTTTTCAAAATCATCCTGTTTTATGGTGAAAAGTAATTCATAGTCTTCCCCGCCGTTCATAACACAGGTTACCGGATCGATCTTGAAACTTCCGGCGGTCTGATACGTCTGCTCATCAATTGGCAACTTATCTTCATACAGTGCTGCGCCAACTCCGGATTGATTACATACGTGAAACAGGTCGGATGCCAGTCCATCAGAAATATCAATCATCGATGTTGGCACGATATCCTTGTCCTTCAGTTCATAAACAATATCCATCCTGGCTTCCGGCTTAAGCTGCCTGCCTACAATAATGCTGTATTGCTCCAGTTGGGGTTGCATATCCGGATTTTCCAGGAATACCTGCTTTTCTCTTTCCAGGACCTGTAAGCCCATAAAAGCAGCACCAAGATCCCCGGTTACACATATAATCTCCTTTTCCTTTGCTGAATTTCTTTTAACCAGTTTATCCTTATTTACCTCACCCAGGATGGTAACAGAAATTACTAGCCCGGATGCGGATGCAGTAGTATCTCCACCAACTAGGTCAACCTCATAAGCCTCACATGCCATTTTTATGCCATCATATAATGCATCAACAGCCTCAACAGAGAACCTGTTAGAAACTCCAATACTTACTGTCAACTGTTTTGGGAAACCATTCATGGCAGCAATGTCTGAGACATTCACGGCCACAGCTTTATAGCCCAGGTGCTTCAATGGTGTGAATGCCAGGTCAAAATGGACACCTTCCAGCAGCATGTCAGTTGAAACCAGCAGATATTTATCACCTGCCTCGATTACCGCAGCATCATCGTCAATGCCAAGCACGGTAGAGGTATTCTTTAAGGAAAAATTTGATTTGATACGGGCAATCAATCCGAATTCTCCCAATTCACTAATTTCCGTTCTTTTATCAGCCATGTGATTATTTTATTTATTCATACTATCGTGATCATTCATCTTCTTTATTCCAAAATAATAGATCCATATCATAAATAGAAATTGTAGAGGAATACGAAAATAAAGATATGGAGCACCAGCATCCATTCCCCCTAAATTCACCTGCTTGATACTACCAATGATATTGGCAGGTAGGACCAGGAAATAAAACAGTATCAGGAGGTATGCAGTGATTTTCACAGTTCTCTTAATAAAAAGTCCGATCGCCGCTAGAAATTCAATAATTCCCGTTATATATACTGTCGCTTTTTTATAGGGTATAAAATCCGGTAGCATTTCGACCATATAATCCGTTTGATTGAAATGAGCTAAGGCAGTAAAGATCAGCATAATGGCCATGGCTGATCGACCCTGGAAGGATAGGCTCAGTTTGTTCTTATAGAATAGCTTGTTTACACTCAAAAAAATCAAAAAAGAAAATATCAGAATAATCAGTGGCGCCATAAAAATGCTGCTTTGTCGGTTACTGGATGATCATGGATTTTCCGGACCATTTACCATTTATCTTTTTTGCGATTACCAGGCCTTCCCCTAAACCATCCAGTCCGGCCACCTTCTGTCCGGCATCTGACCATATTGCACTCATGCCGGCTGACATGAATCCTCCTGACTCTCCGCCAAAATTAGCAAGCACAACCCCCATATTATATTTCCGGGCATATTTCTTTAATAGATGCGAATCCTTTGAATATCCTTCAGGTGTGATAAAAGCCCCTGTGAGATAAATGGTGCTTTCATTTCGGGCTGCCTCTGCAGCATGTTCGGGATTGGCCAAGTCTGCACATATTGCTATGGAAGCTTTATCAGAACCGGAATAGATCATTGGATTCAAATGTCCAGGCTGGAACACTTTTTCCTCACCAGAATGAAGATGGTGTTTCAGGTAAAGAGATAAAGAACCATCGGGGCTTAAAATAAATGCCCCGATATACAATCTCATATCTATACGCACGGGAGCTCCTGTTATAATTACCATCTTATGATTCCGTGATAAATCCATAAGAGGATGGAGCCTCTCATCGAAAAAACTCATAGCCTGGTCTGCTGCCAATTCCAGCTCATACCCGGTAAGTGAAAGTTCAGGAAAAAGAAGAATATCCACTTCTTTTTCAGCTGCATATTTTATGAGTTTCTCATGTCGTTTGATATTCTCTAAAATATTTCCCTTTACGGGAATGGTTTGCGCTGCAGCGATTGAAATTTTAGTCAATGTATGGTTTTTTAAAATAGTTTTTGAACAAACTGAAATTTACACATTTATTGGGAGTTTCAAAACTGAATTATGCTTTGTGACTGGATAAAAAGTCAGGGGGATTGTGATTTACTGAACCTTTCATATCTAATAAATTTATCTGCTATGGGGTTTTCATTTAAACTTTATGTTTACTTTTGTAGTTATTTCATAAAAATTTGGATCAAAATAAAGGCATGATACAGATAACTGAAAAAGCAAAAAACAAGATCCTGGACCTGAGAAAAGATGAGGGTCAGGAAGAAAATGCTAACATACGGGTCTCAGTACAGGGAGGTGGATGTTCCGGATTGATGTATGATCTTAGTTTTGATGCTACCATAGATGAAAAAGACAAAGTATTTGAAGACAAGGGGATTAAGATCCTTGTCGATAAGAAAAGTCTGCTTTATCTTATAGGAACTACCCTTGATTTTTCCGATGGCCTAAATGGTAAAGGATTTCAGTTTGTGAATCCTAACGCTTCCCGCACATGTGGTTGCGGTGAAAGCTTCGCAGTGTAAAACAGCTTTTGATTATCCCCGATCAATAAGCCCGGACAGTCAGTCCTTCCATATAATTCATGAAAGCTTTATTTACTACGCTATTGCCACCCGGTGTGGGATAATTTCCTGTAAAATACCAATCCCCGAGGTGTCCCGGACAGGATTTGTGCAGGTTATCCACTGTTTGATAGACGATCTGAACTTCAGATTTCATATCTTTTGGGGTAACGATCTCTGCAATCTTTTCAGTGATCTCATCATCCGTGAACAGATCGTATAATTCCTTCAGATAATTTGGCTGATCTTTCTCATCAATTGATGCTTTGGCACGTTCATAGACTTCGTCCAGTTTATCTTCAAGATCACGGTCTTTTATCAAGCCCATAAGGGCTCTGAAAGCTATGAAATCCTTTAATTTCGACATATCAATTCCATAACAATCCGGGTAACGGATCTGAGGCGCCGACGAAACGATAACGATTTTCTTTGGCGATACCTTGTCCAGTATACTCAGTATGCTTTTCTCCAGGGTAGTGCCCCTGACTATGGAATCATCAAGCACGACAATTGAATCATTGTTTTTTCGAATCACCTCATAGGTTGTATCATAAACATGACCTACCAGCTCATCCCTGTGCTCGTCATCGGTAATAAAAGTCCTCATCTTCACATCCTTGAGAACCAGCTTTTCTATTCTCGGCTTAAACGCGAGTAATTCTTCTTTTGAATCAAGAAAAGGTTTATTATCAATGAAAACATCTTTTCGTTTTCCCATCAGGTATTGTTCCAATGCAGAGGTAAGTCCCAGAAATGCGGTTTCTGCAGTATTTGGAATATAAGAGAATACGGTGTTCTTCAGGTCATAATTAATCGCATCCAGTACCTGGGGTAGTAGAAGACGGCCCAAAGATTTTCTTTCAGCGTAAATATCCGGATCAGTACCCCTTGAAAAATAGATCCTTTCAAAACTGCAGGATAATTTCTTCTCAGGTTCAATGAATTTATGCTCATGATATTTTCCATCCTTATCTATGATCAAAGCATGACCGGGCTGAATTTCCTTTATTTCAGAGTATTCAACATCAAAAGCTGTTTTAATCGGAGGTTTTTCAGAGGTAACAACAACAACTTCATCGTCAGCATAATAATAAGCCGGACGAATTCCATTCGGATCCCTGGCGACAAAGGCAGCACCATATCCAGTCATACCTGCCATGGCATATCCGCCATCAAAATCTTTACAGGATCTTTCCAGTACACGCTGCAGGTCCAGCTCAGTTTCTATCAATTCGGTAATTTCCTGGTTGGAAAAATTATCTTTGTATTTATCGAATATCTGCTGATTCTCAAGATCCAGAAAATGGCCGATCTTTTCCATTACCGTAACTGTATCCACTTTTTCTTTCGGATGCTGACCAATGGATACAAGCTTCTCAAACAACTCATCGACATTGGTCATATTGAAGTTACCCGCCATAACAAGGCTTCGGCTCCTCCAGTTATTCTGCCGTAACATGGGGTGAACATTCTCGATCGAGTTTTCCCCATGCGTCCCATAGCGTAGATGACCGAGCCAGACCTCCCCGGTAAAGGCTACATTGTTTTTCATCCATTGCGCATTGTAGTACTTCTGAGAACCATTTTTGCTGGCCTTCTTATATTTCTTTGATATCTTTCTGAATATATCTGCGATAGGTTGCGGCTCAATGGATCGTATCCTGCTGATATACCTGTGACCTGGTTTCAGATCAATTTTAATGTTCGCGACACCTGCACCATCCTGTCCCCTGTTATGCTGCTTCTCCATAAGCAGATACAATTTACTCATTGCATAGGTAGGTGTGCTATATTTTTCGATGTAGTACTTAAGTGGCTTTCGCAAGCGAATGAGAGCAATCCCGCATTCGTGTTTTATTTTATCGCTCATCTGCTTTTTCCTAAAGTGCAAAAGTATACGTATTAATCTTTTCGAACAAATTCACTTGAATAAAAATGATACCAATATTTACAGGATTGAAAAAAGAAAAAAAATTAAAATTTCAAGGGAATTTCCGTATAAACAACCGTATCAGATAAGTATTTGTCTATCACCAGGTTCTGTAGCTTATACTGCTGGTTTTCAGCGTACTCCTTAATTTCATCTATGATCATTAATGGGCTTGGCATAACACTGGCATGCTTCCGGAGGGTCGCCCTGACCAATCCATTCATTTCAAGATGAACCGAATCAAGATCATCAGGGAAATGATCATCTGGTCTTATCTCCAGGCCGACAAATATCTGTATGGAATCTTTCGAACTTTCCGGCACTTCATACCATACAATTACCAATGGCCCGCTCACCTTTTCACGATCTCTGACAGACCTCATTTCATTGAACAAGGCTTCCAACTTTGGATCTGAGGTATTGCCATTGAAGAAACTTCCTGCCAGTACATATTCCCTGATTGGTTCAAATGATAGCTCAGGGTCAATGAATCCACCCAGCTTATCATACAATATCAACAACGTGGTGATGATCAGGGCGAGGGCGATAAATATATAGGGCTTTCTCATATTAAACCAATTCTTTATATTGTACATTGTACAAATAGGTATAATACCCATTTTTAGAAAGTAATTCCTGGTGACTTCCAGCCTCCTTTATCTCCCCTTTATCAAACACGAGAATTTTATCTGCTCGCTTAATGGTGGATAGGCGATGTGCAATAACAATAGAAGTTCTGCCTTTCAATACTTTTTCAATGGCCGCCTGGATCATCATTTCAGTCTCTGAATCCACGGAAGAAGTGGCCTCATCAAGTATGATGATCTGCGGATCATAAACCATGGCCCTGATGAAAGAAATAAGTTGCCTTTGTCCAACAGATAATGTAGCCCCTCTTTCCATAACATCATAATCGAGACCACCCGGAAGTTTCTGAATGAATCCGAGGGCTCCCACAAGTTCAGCGGCATGGAGGACCTGTTCTTCCGTGATATCCTTATTCCCAAGCGTTATGTTTTCCCTGATTGAGCCTGAAAACAGGAAAACATCTTGTAATACCACCCCGATATGCCTTCTAAGTGCATGTAAATCATATTCCCTAATATCAATACCATCCATATAAATAGATCCATCATTGATTTCATAAAACCTGGATAAAAGATTTATAACAGAACTCTTCCCAGCTCCTGTGGCACCGACCAGGGCGATCGATTCTCCATGCCGGGCTTTGAAGGAAATATCTTTTAGTACATAGTTTTCTTCCTCATAAGCAAACCATACATTTTTAAATTCAACCTCTCCTTTAAAATGCTCCGGTACCAAATTCCCATTGTCAGCAATATGATCTGTGCTGTCCAATAATTTAATGATTCTTGAAGTACTTACGATACCAAGCTGTAATGTGTTGAAGCGGTCAGCAATCATCCTGATGGGTCTGAAAAACATCTGAATGTACATTATGAAGGCAATCAGCACCCCTATCGAAGTAAACTCCTGTATGACTCCTTTTGCCCCATACCAGACCAGCAATCCTATACCAATGGCCTGAATTACTTCCGCTACCGGATAATACACTGAATAATATAGAACAGACCTGAGATTTGCCTTTCGGTGTTCATTGTTGATGCTCTTGAATTTTTCGAATTCCCTTTCCTCACTGTTAAAGATCTGAACGATACTCATCCCCGTTATATGTTCCTGAACGAAAGAATTAAGATTAGCGACTGCATTGCGAACTTCATTAAAGGCTGACTTTATCTTTTCTTTAAATACATAGGTACTGATTATCAATAAGGGCAATGTTGAAAGACTGATCAAAGTCAGTCGCCAGTCTGTATAGAACATGATAGTCAGGATCACGACCAATTGCAGAAGGTCACCCATCATTGCGGCCAGCCCCTGGCTGAATACATCTGCCAATGTTTCAATGTCAGATACATTCCTTGTCACCAGCCTGCCTATAGGTGTTTTATCAAAAAACTGGAGTTTCAGGGTCAACAAATGCTCGTATAGTTTTATCCTGATATCCCTGATTACATGCTGGCCGAGCCAGTCAGACATGAACGTATGCGCATATTGGATCAGTGATTGCAGCAACAAAAGAGCGAATATGATTCCAACCATCATTAATAATCCCGGATAATCGCCAGCTGCAATATTATTATCAATAGTAAGCCCGACAAGATAAGGCCTCAGGGGTCCCAGGGTGGCCAGTAAAATGGTCAAAAATATCAAAAGCAGGAAAATCCATTTGTAGGGCTTCACGTATTGAAGAAGTCTCTTCAATATTCTTAGATCGATGATATTTCCTTTAATATTATCTTTTGTCAAGGTCGATGATTTATAAATATATCAGAGGGATATTTTACTTCAGTCAGGAAAAGTCCATGAGCCGGAACTGCCCTACCCGCCTTTTTTCTGTCAAGACTGGCTGTGATCATCTTCAATTCTTCCAGACTTAATTTTCCAGTGCCAATATCCAGCATGGTTCCTACAAGTGTACGAACCATCCCGCGTAAGAACCTATCCGCGGTTACGTTATAATATATCCGATCCCCTTTTTGGGTCCATTCTGATTTTGAAATCGTACAGACGAAGTGGTTCACATCTGTTTTTACTTTACTGAAACTCTCAAAATCCTGGGTACCCATTAGTAATCCTGCGGCCTGGTTCATCCGTTTCAGATCCAGGTCTCCCCTCCGATAATAAGAAGTATTTATTAAAAAAGGATCTTTTATCAGATTAATTTTATATTGATAGCTTCTTGCTATGGCGTCATACCTTGCATGGGCATCGGAATTCACTTCATAAATGTTCTTAATAACTATGTCATTAGGTAAAACGCGATTGAGCTGAAAGGCCAGCTGTTCTTCATTAATGTTTTTTTCAGCATCGAAATGGGCAAATTGCTGTAATGCATGCACGCCTTTATCTGTTCTCCCACTTCCCACAGTTTCAGTATCACTACCTATTTTCAGACTCAATGCCTTGTTCAGCAATTGCTGAACCCCGGTTGCATTTTTCTGGATCTGCCATCCATGATAATTTGTGCCCTTATAAGATAATTCGATAAAAAACCTAGCCATTCAATCTGATTAGAAAAACAAAGATAGCTTTAATTCAAAACTTGTAAAAAGATGAAGAATGTTAAGATTTATTTAATTGCATGATTAGTTTTGTCAAAAAAATGATAAACAGATGATCCAAAGAGTACAGAGTATCTTTCTTTTAATCTCATCCATTTGCATGATCTTATTCCTCTTTTTACCTGTTTGGTTGAAATTTGATCCGGGCAGTGGAGAAATGTACAAAGTATTTTCCACCTTCTTGGTATACCAGGAAAATGCCGAATCCGCATTACAATATATATACCTTCCCTATGCATATAGTGGGGGTATTGCTGTTTTGACCGTGATCATCGCATGGATTGAAATTTTCAGGTACAAAAACAGGCTTACCCAGATCAAGTTAGGTACTCTAAATTCCCTGTTAATGACAGGATCTCTTGTATTTTTAGTTTACCTCACTTACAACATGCAGAATGATATATTGCCTGATGTACTTGGGGAATACAAACTGGGACTGTTCATGCCGGCCATAGCTTTAATATTCAATTCCATTGCTAACCGGTATATCCGCAAGGATGAAAAGCTGGTGCGGTCAGTTGACAGGATACGGTAAGGGGGAACCGATATTCCTTAGTTTTATTCGAACAATTTTAGCCAGATTAATGCCTGCAGTGATTAAATTTTGCGCAAATTTTGAGCCAGTTCTATAGGTAAATTGAATAGATTATGCGCATACTTTTTCCCCGTTTTGTGCAGATGTTGAATAAATTATACGCACAATTTGCATCTCGTTTATGCGTATAATTGCTAATTTATACGCATATTTCCCACCAAATTTATGCGCACAAATCTTACCTGACTTATACGTACAATAATTAATTTATGCGCACACCTTAGGCCAGGGTTATGCGTATAACTATAAATATAACCCTGCAGGGGAAAGGGGGTATCTATACAATGTGTTGAGGCTGGAAGTTTGAGTTTGGAACTGATGGTTTAGTTATGCTTAGAGTAGATGCAAGAGCCGCGGTGAAGATCGTTGAACCAGACCGAGGAAGGGATGTACTATTTGTTAATTGTCATGATTGCGGCTATTACATGCTTTTCAAGATCGAGATTGAAGAGATATTTTAAAATGGCAGGCTATTGCGAAGTAGAGAAGAATGCATCAGACACTTTCTCTCGTAGGTTGTCAGGCTTTATAAGTCTGTGGTTCAGGGCCGTTTTAATTGGGCTATGGAATTTACTTAGAGTATGTAAAGGTTAGAGTAAGTTGTGTTTAATCTGGTTTATACATTTTTAGCAACAGTTTATATTGAATTTATTTCTTTGTTGACCTAAGGGCTGTAAACCATTCGTCACCAAAAAAACGATGTTTGATTGTTATGCTTTCAACAA
>CBDUBA010000129.1:0-11733 GCA_965365275.1 uncultured Cyclobacteriaceae bacterium
AAAAGGAGTTGGCGACTTAGTTGGTACTGCATTCAAACCTGGAAATTCATTATTTAAAACAACAAATTTCGGCAAATAAATTCTTCTTTCTTGGAAGAGTCATATGCCACTGAAATATAGTTTATGTTCGTTTTCAAAGAATATTCTCTCGCTACATGCATAACTCCAGACTTAATAACGGAGCTTATCAATTTTCAAGAATATAAACAAAACATATTCTTTCCCAAATACTATTTTCAGATACAAAAAAGATTAATTACTTTACGGATGGTATGCATGTATACTTAAGAGTCACTTTCCTGAATCTCGCCTTTTTGATTACACTATATAGCTGTGAAACAAAACCAGGCAATATCATTTCGTCTTCAGATGAGACCTGGAAAAAGATCGCACCTTTTTTCTCCCCTCCATCGGAGTTCGAAAACAGTTTTGGTCATTATCGCTCGCCTCTACATTTTTATGATGGAACACCTGTTGAGAATGATGATGATTGGAAGAAAAGGCGGAATGAAATATTGGATCGATGGCATGGTCTGATGGGAGAATGGCCAGCATTGATCAAAAACCAGGAGGTGAAGGTCCTTGAAACCTTGCAAAGAGAAGATTTTATTCAGAAACGGATACAATTTATGTGGACACCCCTCGAACAGACCGAAGGCTATATGCTTATCCCGGAAGGTGAAGGGAAGAGACCTGCTATTGTAGTGGTCTACTACGAACCTGAAACTGCTATCGGATTGGGTAAGCCGCATCGTGATTTCGCCTATCAATTAACCAAACTGGGTTTTGTGACCTTATCAATAGGCACTTCACAGGCTACCAAAGACAAAACCTATGCACTATACTATCCGGATTTAGAAAATGCACAGGTACAGCCCCTATCAATGCTGGCTTGTGCAGCTGCAAACGCATGGCATGTATTGGCTGACCAACCTGAAGTGGATTCTGCCCGCATCGGCATCACTGGACATTCTTTTGGGGGCAAATGGGCCATGTTCGCTTCCTGCCTGTTTGACAGGTATGCCTGTGCTGCCTGGTCGGATCCCGGGATCGTATTTGATGAATCCAGGCCCGATATCAATTACTGGGAACCCTGGTATCTGGGTTATCATCCGCCACCCTGGCGACCGAGAGGCATTATTACAGAGGATAATCCCGCCAGGGGGTTGTACCCCGAACTTGTTGCCGGAGGGAATGATCTTCATGAATTACATGCACTAATGGCGCCAAGGCCATTTCTTGTTTCAGGTGGTTCTGAAGATACTCCCGGACGATGGACCGCACTTAATCATACGGTAGCCGTGAATAATCTATTAGGTTATAAAAACCGAGTGGCCATGACCAACCGGGCAGCGCATACTCCCAATACCGAATCCAATGAAAGGATGTATATGTTTTTTGAATATTTTTTAAAAGAGGGTGGGGAATATAGCAAATAGAGGCATAAACATGTTAGATCAAGGTTATTGAATGACCAGTACACGAACAAAGCCTAAACCGAGTAGTAGTACTACCAGAAGCCCTAATATCCCGGCAATGAGCAAGGAATTATTATTTTTGAGATCACCCATGTAACGATGGTTACTTGAAATAAGAAGAATAAATACACCAACGATGGGGGCCACGATCATCGTAAGGGCTTGCGCAATTACAATGAGCTGCAATTGAAGATGGCTAAAAGCTATTGAAATGATCGCCCCTACCACAATAACAAGCATGATAAGTAGTCGAAGGGGTAAAGCACTCAATTTGTTTCCCAAGGATAAAGCATCCCCCAACACGGCACCACCCAGGGTGGCATTACCCAGCAAGGAAGAAAACGACGCGGCAAATAACCCGACCATAAATACCGAAGAAGCCAAATTACCAAAAAGAGGCTCAAGAGCCTTTCCCATTTCTGCTGCTGAATTTACCGGTATACCTTTAGGAAATAAAACAGAACCCGCTGCGGCCATGATCATAAATGTAATCATTCCCAGGATAACTATCCCTGTAAGACTCTCGTATTGACACATTTTAAGTTGATGCTTCTTCCATCCTCTTTCCTGGACAAGATATGACTGGTAAAATGCACCGACCAAAGAAAAGCTGGAGGCTGTTAATGCAATAACCAATAATTCAGATCCATTTGGAAGGCTTGGTTTCAAACCTTTTAAGATGGCTATGATTTGGGGCCCTGAAAGGATCAGAGTGATCAAAAAAGAAAAAACCATAATACCGATCATTACTACCATAATCTTCTCGAGAATTTTGTAGAAGGATCTTAAAAACAGGAGAGCGATAGCCAGTAAAGACATAATAATTATCCATGGAATAGTGGATGTATGAAAGAGTTCTGCGAAAGCAAGACCGGCTCCTATGGAGTTGCCTGATTGAAAAGATATCGTAACTAGAAAAACCCCGGCTCCGATAATAATTGAAAAAGTCTTCCCATAGTTCTGCCTTACTGTACTTATTAAGGATTTTTCTAAAGATATTCCAATTCTGGCGCCCATAATGGTAAATACTGCCATAAAAAAAGTAGCCAGAATTACAATCCACAACAACTTAAATTCAAAACCGGCACCCAGTTTCGAGGCGATCGTCAGGCTTCCAGGCCCAAAAACCAGGGCAGCCGTGATGATGCCTGGTCCTAAAATCTTCAGCCATGATCTCCTGTTGTTGCTTTCCCTAAATTCTTTACCTTTCATATAAATGAATGAAATAGTTTTAAACGCGGCAATGTAAAAACATTTCTTTAAATTAAGATATTTTTAGAACTATACCTTATTGATCTCCCTTCCTAAGAAGGAGAAAATAAAAAAGTTCGGATTTTATCTTGCTTAAAACTTTTAAAAATGAGATTTCAACAAATTTTTATCAGAATATCAATCCTGATTTTAATCACTATCAATGGATATTCACAGGCCCCTGATTGGATTCAAACTGCCCGGATCTTCCTGCTGGATGCATATCAACCACCTTTTAAACCTGAGCTGGAATTCGATGCTGAAAAAATAGCTCAAACCATGGAAGACATGCACGCAAATATAGCTCGTATTTCAACCATGGGGGCCTATGCTACCATACAGGGTATCCGATTTAGTACGCATCCTGACCAGGATGGACGCGATTTGCTTGCTGAAACAATAGAAGCCTGCAAACCCAGGGGTATTCGTGTACTACCATATATTTCAACGGGGCATAAACTGGCATGGTCAATGGTAACGAAAGAATATCCCGAATATGCCCAGATCTCCAAACCTGGAGGAGGCCCCACAAGGGATCATATGTATGTGGGTGAAGACCATGGAACAGTCTGTTGGAATACTCCGTATCGGAAAGCGTATTATGACTATATTGAACATGTTGTCAGGGATTATGATGTTTGTGGAATGTATTTCGACACCTGGTTCCCTTTCTATTTTTACCCGGGGAAGAAAATCTGTTATTGCAATGGATGCCGGGATGGATTCAGGGATTTTTCCGGATTGGAACTCCCCTACCATGAAGATGACCTGGATTACTCAAACACTGAACTTAAAACAATTGATAAATATCATGACTGGTACTATGAGGAACTGGTAAAAATCCTATATGAAGTCCGTAGAATCATCAAATCCCACAAAGACGTACCCATGATTTACAATATTAATAACCCTGACAAAATTGCTAATGAAGACCCCAGGGTTATCCAGGCGATGGACGCCTTTCTTTTTGAACGTGGAAATTCGATGTTGGAGCGAGCTGAAGGTATAAGCCTGGCACGTGCTATGGGTATCGGTGTGTTCCCTTACATTGGATCATATAACAACTGGCCCCGGGTAATATATAATGGTTATGAATTTCAGCAACAAATTTTCACAACAGTAATGTTTGGAGGTGCTCCCATAATCGCTCAACCTTATCCATATATCAGGGATAATGAATACCGGGATTATGTAAGACATCCCTTCTCAGTTATCAAAGAAAATGAAATGAGATTCTCAGATGTTGAGAATTATCCTTATGTGGCAGTTATTTATGCAAATGAAAATCCACCGGGACACGCAAGATCTTCATGGTGGTGGAAAGCAGATACACGCACAGCCACTCTTGGAGCATTTGCAGGATGCCTATACCGGCATGTCCAGGTGACGTCAGCTATGGAAACCCTGCTTGATGATCTCAACCAATTAAAAAAATACAAAGTTTTATATCTGGCTGATATTCCTTATATATCTGCTCAAAGGGTTGAAAATATTAAAAATTTCGTTAGAAACGGTGGTGGACTCATTGTAAGTTATGCTACCTCACTCTATGATTCCAGTGGTATATTACTAGATCATTTCAGCCTCGAAGACCTAATTCAAGTAAAGCTTGCTGAAAAAACATCTGAATTAACGAAACAAATTGATAATTATCAATGCATGATAGGTGGCCCCAATGATTTATACCTTTTACCCAGCCGGGGGAGTAAGCAGTTCTCTGATAAGTGGGCGGACAAGCTCATCCCCTTATGGTTTTATATCCCTGTCGACTTAATTGAAGGGGGAGAGATTATTATGGATATTGTTACCGGAGATGGACAAAGACCATTCCTGCCCGGTGTAACCCTGACTTCATATGGCAAAGGCCAGGTTTTATATTCTTCCTCCTCTATTGAAAGTTTGTTTTATGAAACTAATATTGATGTAACAGGCGACCTGATTGAAAAATTTGTAAATATAGTTTCGAAAACGCCTACACCTTATCAATTGGATGCTCCCTCCACCCTTATTGCCAACATGTCTCAAAAAGATGATAATCACTATGTGATGCATCTTTGTAACTGGACCGGGGAGAAATTTGAGAAGAATGACAGATACACTTATTATCTGGCACCTCTGGAAAATATTCACCTGAATATAAATGTGCCTGATGGAAAAAAGTTGGCCTCATTAGATGCTTTTCCTGAAACTCGGATAGAGCAAAAGGTTGATGGCGACAACATCGATATCATTATCCCCAAAATGGGAGCCTACCAGGGGTTTGATATCCAATTCATTGATTTAAAGGAATAAAGAAAAAAGACGTTTTGTTTCAGAACTTTTGTTAAAACACCAAATACATGAATTCCCGGAAAATTGGATTATTCACTAAAAAGTGCTGATGAAAATATAATAAAACAAAAAATCAATAAAACCTGGAATTCTCTAAACACCCGGATCTGTTGGATTCCATGCATTCTGAAATATCCTCTCCGCATTTAACCTGTAGATTTTGTCAATCACACCCTTTTCCAGGTGGAGGGCTTTAATTGGCGAATCCAATTCCGGTACGGACATTTCTTCTCCGGTATTCAGGTATTTCCAATCCAACAACCATCTCTCGTTCATAATTTTCTTCAATCCCTCAGGATCCGAATCTTCCAATTGTTGAAAATCCGTACCATACAATATTCTATCCTGGTATTTTATAAAGAAATCACGAACTTTTTCATAATTGCTCAGTGATTGATGTTGTAAATGGCTCAAACGTTCTGCAAGATCAACCGAAGCATTCGGGAATTTATCCAGAAACTCAGAAATTTCCTTTACACTCCATTCCAGGCTGGCAAGATGGGCTCCAATGAATGTGATATCCATGTTTTTTTCTAACATGTTGTCTCTGGCCTTGATCTGATCTTCATATGAAGGCAATTCCGGATGGAGGTACATATGATATTCTGGATGCTGACTAAAATAATTATAGTCATTTTTTACAGTCATCTCATCCAGTGGCAACCAACAGTTCTTTGGTTCTCCCGCATGGCTTAAAAGCACCTTATTCTGTTCCTTTATGAATTGGAAGATCGGATTGAATTTAGGATCATCCAGCATAATTAGTTTTCCATTCTTATCTCTTGCATCCATTCCGATATTCTTCCATACCTTTACCCCTAATGCCCCATCCTGAAAGTCAAGATTCAGCTGTTTAATAACATTTTCTGACCAATCCGGATTATCCCAGTCCTCCAGGGTGAAAGCTGTTGCATATGCAAAAACATCAGGATCTTCCCGAAAATGCTTTTTTCTAACCCGTAGTTGTTCTTCCATAGGTGGATATTCCGGTACCACATCAACAGCCATTACCATTAATTTAAAATTATTGGCCCTAGCCTCCTCTATCATCGCTTTTCCCTCAGTATTGATATGTGCATGTGTATCGATCTTTGGCACCTGCTTAAAATCTTCCATTGAATAGTGATCCTTATCCATTTCCTCAATATTTGACCTTTTTGTACCACATCCTGATCCAATCAGCATGCAAGCGCAAATTATAATATTAAAATAATAAAACCTGATATTCATTTTAAACATATTATTTTAGAATTTCCATAAAAATCAATTCTTTCCATTAATTACCTTCAATAAATCATAAATCAGTAATAAATTATTATCGATCAGTGATTCCTCTTTTTCCAATTCGATCATATCACCTGTATTGGATTCTGTTATTCCATGTTGCTCAATATTGGTTATCCATTCAATGTATTTACTATCCGGATAATCATGTTTCGCTTTTTCTAATAATTCCTGAGCATGATTTTCATTACCAGTATTTTCTAGTGCTAAAACCTGAAGATACAACAATGGGTTATCCATTGAATTCTTAGATGGCCCATAGTCAATAACCCTGGAATAAAATTCATCAGCATCACTATTTCTGCCTGATCTCTCACTACAATATGCCAGGATAAAGTTCTCTATTCTTTCGTCGGGATTATAAGGTTTACCGCTTCCCAGATTTACCGGCCATAGCAATGCTTTCTGTGCATATGTTATAGCTGTTTTATATTTCTTCTTTTTCATCTCCTCCAAAGCAGCCCTCACACAAACTTCATTATACACGTTCCTACCCATAGTTGCCCCTTCAAAAGGGATCAATTCAAACGATTCGAGGAATGAAATACACTTTTTGTATTCCCCAAGGTTTAACAGGGCAATAGCATAGTTTAATCCCAGAACTGATCTTTCCGGATTTTCCCTGAAGACTTTTTTTGCCAGATCAGCTGCGAGCGCATAATCCCCATAATTCAGATACTCTTCGACCCAGGCATTATTTACCCGCCAGCTTTTGCTGTCATGGATTCTGGCCTTCTCCAGGGCATCCTTTCTGAGTTCATCATTATCCTTGAAAATATCCGCTTTAGCAAGGTAATATGGTGCATAGTCAGGTTCATCCCCGTTCTCCAGAAATAGTTCCTCTGCTTTTTCGACACATCCTTTCTTCCAATAGATCAATGAGGTATAGTATCTGAGCTTCCAGTGGTCATTGATTGTGCGTAGTTGCTCCAGCATGACCAGAGTCTCATCCCTGTAGGGGAAAACAAAATCAGCTGAAGCATTTAAACCAGATTGCAGCAATTCTTTCTGATCCGAAGTATCAAGATAGGCCAACCATAAGGTGATCAGTGTATTCTCAGGTGCTGATTCCAGGACATGAATGCTTTCATCGGGGTATCCATAATTATACAGTTTTACCGCAAGCTCAATATATGATTCATAGGGAAGTTCATTTGTAATGAGTTGGTTTAGTTCACTAAGATCACCATTTGCCTTTATAATTGTCATGTATTTATGAAAAGTACTGGTTTTATCCAGTCCATAAATATTGTCAAGTGTTTCGGATACCTTATCCTGATTTCCCTCATGTCTGTAAACCAGTGCAAGAATCTCAAGGGCTGTAATATTATTGCTGTTGAAGACCAGGGCTTTTTCGGCATTATCTTCAGCCTTCTTATATTTCCCTTCCACCAGGTGCAGACTGGCCATTTCAGTATAAGCAGCTGATCTATAAAGGGGAGATTGAGTCGCTATTGAAAATCCACTTTTTGCATTTGTGTTTTTACCAAGTTTTCTATTAATCAAACCAAACAGGTAATTAGCTTCCGGATCATAGGTATCAATAGCAAGGGATTTCAAAACATAATTCAGTGCTTTCTGGTAATCCACTCTTCTATAATAACTTAGAGCCAATCTATTCAGAGCCGGAGCATATGCAGGATCTTTTTCAAGACTTTTCAGGTAGTATTCATGAGCTAAGTTGTTCGCATGTCTGCCGGATGTATAAGATTGTTGCTTTTCCATCTCCAGGCCAAGGGTAAACAAACCCACCGCTGAATCCCAGTCAAAATCTTCATTCGGATAAAGTGGTCTGTCGATAATCAGATCTTCTCTTTTTGATGAATAAAACAACAATTCTTCCCCAAGTTCAATAGTGAAATCCACCTTTTCATCCAATGGTATTGTGGTATTATAAAGCTCCAATGGTTTTAACAATACTTCCTCCTGTTTCACGAGGCCACCGTCGGAGTTAATCGCTATTTGTGTAGTTAAATTTTGAAGAGCACTTAAAACAATTTCTATTTGATCTTTATTCCTAATTACATTTAACACGCCATATTCCGAAGCAGCCACCATGCCACCAGTTTCTTTCAATGGATACCACAATTCTGTGGTAATATCTGAATCATATGGTATAAATTCACTATGCTTAAAAGGAGTTAAACTGCTCAAAGTCATCGCCTGATTAAAAGATTTTCCGGACTGGAATTCAATATACTGTCCTTTAGTTTCTGTTAAAAGGTCTTCCCAGATCATACCCTGTTGGGAGAGCCCCCAGATCCATAGTTTCTTTCCCGGCAAATCCGCATAATCCACAAGGTGCCCAAAGCCGAAATTATCGTCATGCCAATACCCACCCATATAATCCGAATAAGCATTTAAAACGTGGTATGACTTATAAGATCCAAAATTATTATTTTCATAAAATGATATATCCCTTCCATTATCAACAGGCCACTCCCCCACATTACCAGAATGTCCTATATGATGACTTCCCGGATAGATAAACTCAAGATTGCCTTTTGTTTTGGCTGCTGCGTTCATGTAGTGGTAGAAAGAAACTGGAATATTGTTGGTATTAAACCAGGAAGCCCTGGTCTTAACAAAGGCTTTATCTTTAGGTAGAATAACTTCGACATTCCATTTTGTTTGGGTATGCAGATCCATGGCTCCTATTGTACATGATACACTTCCGTCAGGATTTTCGGATATGATATAATCCTGTGGTGTCGCGCATGTTGAAACATGGCTCATGATTCCAAAGTTATATTCCAAACCACCTGATGTCCAGGGACCTCTATGGGCTACATCTCTGAATTTTACCACATCATTAAAATACAGGAATTCACCTCCGGTTGATTTTTCAATTGCGCCCCATATTTTACCCCCAATTTCAGTAGCTATGTACACCTTTACATAAGGATTTTCCATAATTACCATATTCCACTCCTTATCTATGGCCTTATTCGTGAAACCATCGAATCTGTAGTATGGATAATTCTTAGACATATCCGGGACTGGATTCGGATCGGAATACATAAAAGTTTTCATATTCACTTTTTGTTCCGATATTGTCGCTTTCTGTGCCTCAACACAAATGCCAGAACCCATCAGGAGAATTATTAATGCAAGGGCTGTTTTCATTCTCATACTATTTCGATTTATATACAGGTTTTCAAATTAATTTATTTAAGCCATTTATCAAACCAGTTAAAAGCATCTTCCTGCATCTGAGCATCAAATTTATGGTCCCCGTCATAAAAAATCCCTTTATATTTTTCCTGCGCATCAGCTTTGATAAATATATCCTGTAATATTTTATCTGCTTTTTTCATTTCAGGGAGGGTATATAGACCGTCCTGATTATTGCTCAATGTCATGGTTGGCAGTGGCACCCTTAATCCCAGGATCTCAGGGAAGTCCAGATATTTAGGTAACAAAGGTGCATAAGTCATCCAGGTATGGGTGTAGGATTTGTTCATTAGAAAGTCCGACCAGGTGGACATAAATCCAACACTTACAGCACATTTTATTCTATGATCCAATCCTCCCAGATATACTGTGCGTAAACCACCTCCAGATAATCCTGCACAACCTATTCGCCCAATATCAACATCTTCTCTGGCGCTCAAAACCTCCAGGGCACATTGATCTTCAAATAGAAATACTCCCGGCCACGTGGTACCGGCACAAAACAAAGATTTTGCCATTATGTGTTCGTGCTCACTCGACCAGGCATTATATGCTTTAATATTTTCAATTCTTTCAGGATCCTTATCGGTCATTCCTTCAGTAGCACAATGTCCCCAGGGGATCTCTGTCATATTTTTAAAAAGTACCCTTCGGCTCCCAAAGGAAAATGCATCATTAACCAGGACAACATATCCTTTTTTGGCAATTTCATTTGCCCAGGCCTGACCTCCATAATAATCCTCCTGATGTTCCCTCATCAGGGGATGCAAATCATCACCAACCCTGGTAATTTTACGTTTCCCAAAATATTTATTCCCGGCATGGTCATGAAGCCCAAGAATTGCAGGTAGTTTACCTTTTGCTCCCGTTGGTTTCAATAATAGCGCTTCTGTTTTATTCCCATAGGGTAATTGCCAGTTTAATTCTTCTATTTCCAATCCATCATACTCATATTTACGTTTAGAGATTACATCCGGGGTCCAATTGATATCCGGGGAGGAAACTATTTCTTTTGCCTTTTGCAGAGCTTTACCACGCCATGATTCAATATTATTCCATTGTTCATCTCTAAAAGATAACTGTGGTGTGCTTCCAACAAGTCCATCAGCCCATGGCCCATACACGCCAATGATGCTTTTATCTGACTCTGAAATGTTTGATTTTTCAATCTTACTCATAATTCCTGTTTCTTTAAATGACTCAGGGAATAGGGACAATCCGCCCAGAGCCGCAGTTGTTTTTATAAATTTCCTTCTGTCGCCAGCGTATTTTATCTTTTTCATGTATTGAATATTAAATGATTATTGTAGAAATGCGTTTTCCTGTTTTAATGTGTCTTTAGATTGAGTTACATTGTTCTTTTGAAAAACATTAGATAAAATTAGCCAACCAATTTCCTTTTTTTCAATTCATCATATATCATAAGGCAATTTTTAAATGAATAACCTGGTTCAAGATGAAGAGCGAACTTCAGGGGGCCTCTTTTATTTTCTTCCAAAGCTTTATGCAGCCAGGAGACAAGTTCTGCCGCGGATTTATTTTTCAGCATCAATTCCACCGGTGGCTCTATATTGATCTCAAATTCAGGACCGAACATTTTCCGTATAATAGCAATTGGGGTATTTGATCCAGTGTCAATTACACTCAGGTTCTTTATCTCTGATATGGCCTGAAGAATATGACCTGATGGCCCACACGAATGTAAACGGACCTTTCCAAAATCATTTCCTATTTGTGAAACATAGGGTGTTATAAATTCCAGATATTGATCATTGGAGATCATAGTTCCTGAACATTCACCGACATGAACGGATGTAATTTGAATTCCAGCCAAACCAGCAAAATGAAAAATTAATGTCATATATGCATTCACAATCCACTGATGCACGGAATGGAGAAGATCGGGATCCATTATGATCATCATCATGGCCTTATCTCCTATCAGTTTAAAAGATGTTGTTATTATCCCGTGTATGGTTGCCCTCCCGGAATTATCCCAGAAAAAAGGAGGTATTACTTCCAGCTCCGGACGCGTTTCCTGAAGATGTACAATCAAAGCCTCTAATTTCTTGATAAATGGGTGCGCCAGGATCTGTTTCATGGAAGGAAGAACTTCCGCTGAAGTTATATTATGCAATGGACTCCCGGAAACATCCATATCCTTATCCGGGTAAAACACGAATTCCGAACCTAAAATACGGGCCAGAATAAGATT
>CBDUBA010000130.1:0-11633 GCA_965365275.1 uncultured Cyclobacteriaceae bacterium
ATGCTGAGTAACCTCCCCACTCATGATTAAGAGATTATCTTCGGTGCTTTTCACGGAAACGGTAGGATGACCATTGTCTTCCGGTCTGGATAAGCGTACCTTCCCATTAAGTCCCTGCTCTGATTCAGAGATGATCTCAATAAAGATCGCCTCTTCAGGATGAGATACAAAAAACCGTTCCTTAACCTGTGAACCTCCTGTTTTATAGGAAACTGTACTGATCCCCTTGCTGATATTTAATTCCCTTCTGTATTCCGTGATTTTCTTGTGCCCCAGGTCTAAGTGAAGATCTCCAAGGGTCTGATGTGATCTTACTATGGTCTTATTGGAAAATTTTTCTACAAATAATGAATCAGCAAGGACTTGTTCTCCGTCAAAAAGCAATTCCCTTATCTTTTCCAAATCCTCCGGACCCCCATCCGGTTCATCCCAACCATCATCCCCGGGCCATAAGGAATCATCATTAAGTTGTAAGTGCTCTGTTGATGTTCCTCCAAAAACCATGACACCTATTCTTCCATTTCCAAGGGGAAGCGCCTCTTCCCAGATGCCGGCAGGTTCATCGAACCATAATATGTCATCTTCAGAATCATTGGTATTTGTATTAAAACCAGAGGGATCACAACTAAAAAATAAAAATGAGGCCAGGCTATAAAGGATAATTTTCTTCATTAGATAAAAAATTTTTTGAGCTGACAATTTAATAAAGGATAAGCATATGAACAGCGATTATCAGGTATTTTATTCAATTTCAAAATACAATCTTTGACAATACACCGGATTGGATGATCCTATTCTTATTTAAAGAGTTTCTTATTTGTTATTCATCTTACCGGAGGACATTTCTGTGGTGTCAGAAGTTATACGTAATTGTATTATAGTCGAGGATGTATAATACGATCTTACCTTCCGTAGTTTGATAGCTGTCGTTATAATAGGTTGCCAGATTGGACAGGTCGAAACAAAGATTCCTTTTAACCGCCATTTCACAAGGATCCTCATCATCAAAAGCGAGTATTACATTTAGCTTAACCGGGTTTGATTCCATAAACAGACCATCGGTGATCAGCTCAAAATCAACCGGCCCGCATCCCCCGCCATACTGTACTTCAATCAATAAAGAGTCATTCTGGATCCTTGAATCCGTTACTTCATAATCATCACTTTCTGCTGTGTTGAATCCGGATTCACTGATCGTAATACTTTCACATTTGACTTGAACATCTGGTTCATTATCCCCGGGCATGAATGAGGAATCTTTAAGATCAGATTCGCAGGCATAGAATCCGGTAAGAGATATCACGGGCAATAAAAATATAATTAACAGATTCTTTTTCATACAATACCTTCTTATACTGTTATTCTAAATGATCCTTTTTTCCCCTGTAAAGTTGGAATCGACACTTAGAATTTAAAAATCAACGGAACATATATCAACTCAAAAACCGGGATAAAAGCATACATCTTCTTCCCCCGGGAGCATTTATTAATTATGTTTTTAAAACATTTTCCGTACTTTGGAGATCTTATAATTAAATCCTGTGATTCAATGGATTGATTCTGAACAATTGCGGCACTGGGATTACTCAGGCTAATTTATTAAATTGTTGAATTCAAACAATTCCCTTCAATAAAAACCTGATGAATCATGTCCTTGAATAATAAAAATGTGCTTGTAACCGGCATTACAGGTTTCATTGGTTCCCACATCGCTGTCCAACTATTGAATTCAGGATATTCGGTAAGGGGAACCATGAGGAATTTGCAGCGTAAAGATTCCATACTTAAAACACTTAGTGCGCATACTGAAAATTCTGATCGTCTTGAATTTGTAAAAGGTGAATTGACCAATCCTGAAGACTGGGATAAGGCTGTGGAAGGGATGGATTATGTAATGCATGTTGCTTCTCCACTCCCCTTTGATCTAAAAAAAAATGCTGACGATCTTATCATTCCGGCACGCGAGGGCACCCTGAATGTTCTGAAAGCCGCACAGAAACACAATATAAAACGCGTTGTACTGACTTCTTCCATAGCAGCCATCGGGCATGGACACAACAATAAAGTCAGAACATATACAGAAGAAGATTGGACCAATTTGAACAGCAGGAATGATACACCGCCTTATGTACGTAGTAAAACCATTGCTGAATCAGAGGCATGGAAATTCGTCAACCAGACAGATGTGCAGGTTGAACTGGCCGTTATCAATCCGGGTTACGTATTTGGACCCTTATTGGAAAAAGACTATAGCGACTCAGGTGAAATTATAAGAAAACTATTAGCTGGTGAGATCCCGGGTTTACCTAAAATCCACTTTCCTGTAGTGGATGTCAGGGATGTGGCTGAAATGCACCTTCAGGCACTTGAAATGAAGGGAGCTGCCGGCAACAGGTTTATTTGCGTAAATGAATCAAGCTCATATCAATATATTGCCAAAACCCTGAAGGAAGCTTTTCCTGAATATGGGAAAAAAATAAAAACCTTCGAATTCCCTGATTTCTTTATCCGAATTTATAGCCTCTTTGAAAAGGATACCAAAGCCATTACGGTGGAACTTGGACGAAAAAGGTCATACGATAATTCTAAATCCAGGAAAATGTTTGACTGGACGCCCAGATCAAATAAGGAAGCGATCAACAGTATGGCTAAATCCATGATAAAGTTTGGAGTGGTGTAAATGTCACTTTGTTGACAAATTGTGATTTACCAAAACTTAAAAAAGCCTTAAAAGAGTCTTTTAAGCCATAAATTTTTTAAGATTGATATTTTTGTTTAATTTTTTTTTAATTTTATTAAACAAAAATAGAAGCATCATGTTTTCATTGTACTACTAACTTAAAATCCAAGAAAATGAAAAACATGAAATCTTTAATTATTACGATGCTATTTGGAATTCTTTTGATGGCCAACAGTTCTTATGCCGCTGACGGATTAGAAGAAAAAGACGGGGATATTGTTGATGTGGCAGTGAGCACAAAGTTCCTGAGCACACTTGTCGAAGCGGTAAAAGCAGGTGACCTCGTAGGAACTCTGAAAGGAGATGGACCATTTACAGTCTTTGCTCCTACTAACGAGGCATTTGCAGCGCTTCCTGAAGGAACGCTTGAAACATTATTAATGCCTAAAAACAGAGATGCATTGGTAGAAATTCTTACCTATCATGTAGTAGCTGGCAAGGTGCTATCAACTGATCTTTCTGATGGAATGAAAGCGAAAACAGTAGAAGGAAGTGATATAACAGTGCACATTAACGATGCTGGAGTAAAAATCAACGATGCTAATGTATCCGCAGCGGATATCATGGCTTCAAATGGTGTAGTTCATGTGATTGATCGGGTAATTATTCCTCCTATGGAATAGTAAAAGTTGGGTTATTATCTTTTGACAGGGGTTTGTTTGAGAAAACAACCCCTGTTTTGTTTGTAGCATAGACAAAAGACTATAAAAAGACAACTAGCTGATCACATCTACATCTACATTGATCAACTCTCCAAGATTTTTCAGTTGATCGGAATAATCTCCATAAACCCATACCAGGTGATTACCATAATCAACCTGTTTTCGCAAAAATTCATCAGCTGTTCCACTTTCAGCACCTACAATATAGGCAGATACTGAACATCCCCTCAGATCCTGATCCCATCCCTCAGATCCAACCAACCTCCCTTTAAGAACCAATAAACCGGTAGCTGTGGGATTCATTCGGGCCACAGTAACTTCCTTCTCTTCGTTGTTCATAAAATCCACCACAGCCTTTGTCCCCCATCCTGATTCTACAAAACGACCAAGCTGGTAAGGTAATGCAGGCTCTTCCATGCCATTCATCTTCAGCCCGGGCACACTATGATTTATCTGCATCTGGCCACCTTCCTTATAAAACATATTCCCCAAATGAGATGATTTTTTAGATAGCGACATGAGCATGTGCATTGAAAGCAGGCCTCCAAGATCACCCTCACATGCTGATGGGATACCAATATCTTTTAACATAGTATGGATTAGACATGGCGTTATATTCCATTTTTGAGGTAGCCGGCTCGTACAGAATTCAAAGCACTCGATCGTAAAGGCATTACACTCATGCTTCCGCATCAGTCGAATAACGGTGTTATAAAACTCCATGCTTCTGACGACATATTGCTCTTCAAGATAGGCATGTTCGGCCTTTCCATAAAGTATACTGGCCATTTCAGCCGCATCTTCCTGTTCCGATTTACTGGCACGGGTTTTTTCCATTTCTTCTGAAAGTTCGGAATAGGGGATCATGACAAGTTCAATCCCAAACTTTTCTTTCAGCTTTTCCGGTTCATTGATACCTGCCAAAGAGGCCACAGACGGTAATCCCCAATCCGTAGGGTATAATATTCGTGTTTGTGAAAAAACTTTCCTCGCCCTTAACAAGGTCATGATATCGTTTCTCTCAGTATTCGAATTTACGGCAAATATTTCCATACCTTTAGAACGGCCATAAGCGGCTACATCCACAGTCCGGCAATTCAGATCTGATGAGATGATGACAGGCTTGTTGTATTTTCTGGCAATATCGTAGGTGGCTATGGAGGATCCGGATGGATTGATGAAAAGCACGTCCGCCTCCCTGGCATCTTTATCAATTTTCTGATATTCTTCATCACTGATCTTGAAATCCTCGACAAACAGTACAAGCTCTGGATCAAGAGCATCCACATTGTTCAGGTCAAACTCTACTTTATTACTTCTTATTTCACTCTGGAATATATTAAACGCATCATAGGCGCGCTTTTTCTCCTCTTCCGTTGAAACAACGTTAAACCGGCATGGTCCCTCCCATTCATCCGTATGGTACATATTCGTCATTATAGGTTTCACTTTCAGTTTGTTCAAGTGTGGACTGGGAATATCACCTGCTGGAAAGTCATAAATAGACTTCGCAGACGCATTCGGCATGTATAAGCTGTTTATAATTGTCGATCCGGTGACGGTCACGCCAATGCTGTTTTTGATAAATTTTCTTCGGTTCATGGCCAAAAAATTAAAAAGTAAAAAATGTGTCTCTACAAAAAGTTCAGGGTATACTAAAAATAAAAAAAACATACTGGAAACCCTAGGCTTTAAGGATCAAAAAAATCCCGCCTGTACTGCCCGAAGCAGCCAACAGACGGGATAAACCTATAAATAGTAAAGAATTATTCTATAGCATTCCTTTTAAAAGGAAAATCCAATTTCGAATTCAAGCTGACTCATTTCGAGTTTTATTGTCTGTGCCGGATCAAAAGCATTCATTCCTTCCACACTGCCTGTAGGTGCATACATGAAAGAGAAGTTCAGTTCATTATCGTTTCCGAACATTTTCGTAAATCCTGCAGTAATATGATTCTCTGTTACTGCCGGAGCAACAATATTGAAAAGCATCTCCGATTCCGGTATGGGTTGTTTCCCATAGGAATATCCTGCCCTAAGTATAAATGATTCAGAAAGGCCTATCTCCGCGCCAAACTTGATCACATTCATATCTTCCCATCCAAATCCCATGGCACCATCCATTCCTAAAGGAATAAAATTTGGATTTGGCATCATATCAGGACCAAATGGAGAAACATATGGATTGGAAACCGATGGTACGTCGGTGTACATTATACGCTTATAATCAAGGAGCAAGGTGAGTTTCTCTCCAATATCAACACCCACACCTACGCCAAAGCTTGAGGGTATATCGAAACTGCCCTGTCCCTCAAAGAGACCGGCATATTTTCCGAATTTGCCCATAGAGATCTTGCTCTGATAAAAGGCACCCAGATGAAGAATGCTTATCTGGCCCATATATCCTGCCCTGAAGCCAATTCCAAGACTGTTGTCATTGTCCTTGTTGGTCAGGTTTGTCGGATCACTCGAGATCATTGTGAAAGTCTCCATTCCATACGCTTTGAACCATTGATATCCGAGAACGGCGCTCGCTCCAATGGAATGGTTATCTCCCAGACGAAAAGCATAGGTGGCGTTGATAAACATTTGATTCAGACTGACTCCTGTAGGTACAGATCCACCGTAAACGCCGGCCCCTCCTACTTCAGGATATTCAGTATTCATACCCCCATTTCCATAAATGGCGACGCCCAGGGCACTTTTCTCACTTAATTTCCAGTTAGCACCTAATGAGGGAACGAAAAATACGTTCTTGTCACTTTTATTTGTTCCCGGATATAATCCGAAACCCATAGGTGAAGGATTCCCGGTTACGGTGTATTGCCTGTTTGGGCTGAAAATCGCCAAAGCCAGATCATACCTTGTATCCAGAAAAGAAATACCTGCCGGGTTCATGGCTACAATAAAAGAACTTCGGGCAACGGACATCCCCGCACCTCCCATAGCTTTATAATGTGTTCCTATTCCATGAGAGAAATACCCATCGGTGGCCTTAACCGAAGTATTGATCATCACCAATAGGGCAATACTTAAAAATATTTTATAGATGTTTTTCATAACCTAGTCGTTTAATGATTTAAAAAATTCTGCTGTTAAAAAATCGGTGTGAAAGTAGCCCCATTTACGTTGGATGAGAAACACTATCATATGATATATATCATACGCAGAATACATATTATTATGGGAAAAATCGACTATGCTGCCATAATGATTTTAATACCTGATTAGACTATAAATAGGTTTTTTCGAACATTATTGTCATTTTTATTTCATGTGGCAGAAGCTCAAAACTATGGCCAAACCGAAAGGAAATGCAAAGGTCTCCACAGTATTTGCGACCTTACGCTTCAAGACAGTTGAAAAGGCATTTACCCTGGCCATATAAAGCAGACAATATCAGCCAGAAGTTTCATCTCGGATGGGCCTCATTTGCTGGCCCGGGGGACCAGAAAGAGGGTAAAATTTTACCAGGAACCAGATAGGATAAATTTATACGGGATATTAAGCAATTCTAATGCTTAACTCGTATTTTTAATACATATTTTTTTCATTTAACCACATCCTTATGTCGAACAAAAACTGGAACCGGAGGGACTTGCTGAAAACCCTTGGATCCGCAGCAGTTGGAATTGGTGTTGTCCACCCGGTCATTGGCGAATCCACCTCAAATCAAGAACTTTTTGATAATCCCAAATTCAGAAAACCCGATAGGCCCGTCACCTGCATAGTTTTAGGGGCTGGTGGGAGAGGGAATGTATATGCATCCTATGCCGCTAAATATCCTGATGAAATGAAGATAGTGGGCGTGGCAGAACCCATACCATTCAGACGTGAACGCTTTTCAGAAAAGTACAACATACCAGCAGAACATCAGTGGGTTACCTGGGAACATGCACTACAGGTCCCCAAATTTGCCGATGCTGTCATCATTACCATGCCGGATAATCTTCACTATCCCTCTGCCATGGAAGCACTTCCCCTGGGCTATGACCTTCTTTTGGAAAAGGCCATCGCTCAATCATGGCAGGAATGTAGAGACATTTTGGATCTGACCAATAAATACAACAAAATCGTAGCGATATGTCATGTTCTAAGGTATACACCATATTTCAGGAAGATGAAGGAAGTGGTTGGATCCGGGCGGCTTGGAGATGTGGTTAGTGTCCAGCACCTCGAACCTGTTGAGCACATCCACATGTCACATTCTTTTGTGCGGGGCAACTGGAGAAATTCTGAAGAATCTACCCCCATGATCCTGTCAAAATCCTGTCATGATACGGATATCTTACGATGGGTGATCGGCAAATCATGTAAGAAAGTATCTTCTTTTGGGGCTCTGAAACATTTCAGGGAGGAGGATGCTCCTCCGGGGAGTACGGTAAGGTGTACCGATGGTTGCGCCTTTGAAAGGGATTGTATTTTCTCCGCCATTAAATTGTATAAGGAGAAGAAGGCCTGGCTGCACCATCTTGCCCTGGAAAATCATGATGATGCCTCTATTCTTAGAGCGCTCGAGGAAGGACCATATGGAAAATGTGTTTACCGGACTGATAATGATGTCGTAGATCATCAGATCGTGAATATGGAATTTGAGGATGATATAACTGTGGCATTCTCAATGGAAGCTTTTTCACACTACGGCGGACGAAGGACCCGGATTTTCGGTACTAAAGGGGATCTGATCGGGGACGAAAGTCATATGGTGATTACAGATTTTCTTACAGGAAAGCAAGAAAACTGGAAACCAGGCAAGGCTAAGGATGGATCCGGACACGGTGGTGGTGACCATGGCCTGGTCCATGATTTTATCCAGGCAGTCAGCCAGCAGGATCGAGGTTTACTGACCTCTACCATTGAAGCTTCGATGGAAAGTCATTTGATGGGATTCAAGGCTGAGGAAAGCCGTTTGAAGGGAGGTAAGGTGCTTGAAACCAATTTAGGAACCTGATGTCAACGGATTGGAGAGTATTCACAAAAAGGGCTGAATCCAAGTCAGGAAAGCAGATCAATAAAATTTCCTGATATGATTGGACCTGATAGAATTCAGAAAGCGATGAACTATGAAAAAGTATGCACGATTAATTTAATTTCCTGAAATGAATGGATTTGAAAGAATACATAAGGCACTGAAAGGTGAATGGCCGGACCGACGTCCCGTTATGCTGCATAATTTCATGATGGCAGCCAGGGAAGCCGGCTATACCATGAAGGAATTCAGGGAAAACCCGGACAATGCGGCCAATGCCTTTATCCACTCGGTTGAAAAATACGAACTTGATGGTATTATGATCGATTTTGATACGACTTTACTGGCTGGTGCTATTGGTGTTCCGGTTGATTATCCGGATAATGAACCAGCCAGGATACCCGCCGGCCTGATCGATTCCTGGGATCAGCTGGATGATCTGGCAGATATAGATCTATCGGATAATAAACGTATCCAGATCTGGCTGGAGACCTGTTCTCTCATTAAAAAGTATTTCGGGGATGAGATATACGTTCGGGGTAACTGTGACCAGGCTCCATTTTCCATTGCCAGCATGGTAAGGGGAGCACAAAATTGGATGCTGGATCTGATGATGCCAGGTGAAGAAGTAGTGAATCTTCTGGAATATTGCACGAAAATATCCTGTCAGTTTATCGAACTAATGGTCGAAACGGGAGTAGATATGGTCTCTAACGGGGACAGCCCAGCCGGACCGGAAATGATATCCCCGGAAATGTTCCGGGAATTTGCCCTGCCCTATGAAAAAAAATTGGTGGAGACAGCTCATAATAAAGGGTTGCCTTATGTTAATCACATATGCGGTAACACCGATCTGATCATTGAAGATATGCTTAAAACCGGAACCGATGGCCTGGAACTGGATTATAAAACAGACATCAAGTTGATATTGAAACATCTCGGGGACAGCAAACTGTTTATAGGCAACATCGATCCATCAGGCGTTTTGGCCCTGGGTTCTAAAAAAGAAGTCAGGTTTAAAACAAAGGAATTACTTGAAATATATAAAAACTCCCCGCGACTCGTGGTCAACGCAGGATGTGCCATCCCAGCCGAAACACCTTCTGAAAATATCCAAGAACTCGTAAGAACAGTACATAATTTTTAATCCTATGCTGAGACATTTTTTCTATTCTATACTGACTATTTATATAGTTTTTTCTTCATGTCCCGGATCCGGCCAGGGATTTGATATCTATGTATCAACAGATGGCAATGATGCCTGGGAGGGCACAACCGACCGGCCTCTGAAAAGCCTGAACGGGGCAAGGGATAAGATCAGGCATTTAAAGGGTACACAGATCTATACAGATACCATAAAAGTAAATATATCTCCCGGGATATACTCAATGACATCCACTTTCGAACTCCATCCGGAAGATGGAGGAACGCCTGATGCACCAGTAGTGTACCAGGGCCTGGAATCGGATCAACCAATATTTCGAGGGGGTATACAAATCGAGGGCTTTACAGAAAATTCGGATGGTATTTGGTCTGTATATATCCCGGAAGTGACATACTGGAACTGGTATTTTGACCAGTTGTATGTGAATGGCAGAAGAGCAGTGCGCGCAAGAAGCCCGAACCAGGGATACTATTATATGGAAGATGTGAAAGAAGAGGTATGGGTAATGGGTAGTGGCAGAGCACCTGAACGTGCCCGGCAGATCATAAAGGCTGACCATGAATCCTCCATGGTATTAAAAGAAATGAATGAAAAAGACCTATCCGGAGCCATACTCACTGCTTTCCACAACTGGGATATAACCAAAAGGCATATTGACTCATTTGATCCGGAAAAAAACCACATTTTCACCTCCGGGCAGGGAATGAAACCCTGGAATCCATGGAAAAAGGGGAAAAGATTTATCCTCGAGAATTTCAGATCTGCCCTTGACCAGCCGGGGGAATGGTTCCTGGAAGATACTGGCTGGCTGCACTACTTCCCCCTGCCCGATCAAGAAATTGAGACATCTGAAGTCATCGCACCGGTCCTGGAACAACTGATCCGTATTGATGGTGATCCGGCCAGGGGTGATTTTGTTAAAAACCTGATCATAAGAAATATTCGTTTTACATATTCAGCAAATTACCTGGGCCACGAAGGATTCGAGCCCAACCAGGCAGCTATTGTTATTCCTGCGGCAGTGGAACTGAACGGAGCAAAACACATCAGGTTTGAAAATATTGAACTTTCACATCTTGGTGGTTATGCCCTCTGGATGAACCAGGGTGTAAGCCATTGTGAAGTAGTGCATTCCTACATCAGGGATATGGGTGCGGGAGGGATCCGGATCGGGGAAACATTGATCCGGGAGGAAGAGAACCTGCATACCTATTCAAACAAAGTCGATAATAATATCATAACTTCAGGAGGACATGAATTCCCCCCTGCTGTAGGTGTATGGATCGGGCAAAGTGCCAATAATACCATCACACATAATGATATTTCAGATTTCAGGTACACCGGAGTCTCTGTGGGCTGGCGGTGGGGTTATGATTACAGCCCTGCTAAGGGCAACAAGATCCTGTATAATCATATTCATCATATTGGATGGGGCGTATTATCAGATATGTCAGGGGTATATACGCTTGGCCCTTCTGAAGGTACTGAAGTTTCGTATAATCATATCCATCATATCTTTGCATACGACTATGGTGGCTGGGGTTTATATACCGATGAAGGATCCAGCCATATCAAAATGGAGAACAACCTTGTCCACCATACCAAGACCGGCGGTTTTCACCAGCACTATGGAAAAGAAAATATTATCCGTAATAATATATTTGCCTTCAGCAAAATGTTCCAGCTCCAGGCCACCCGGGTTGAAGATCATTTATCCTTTACTTTCAGTAACAATATAGTGGTTTATGATGAAGGTGTGCTCTTTCAGGGACCCTGGACTAAAATGAATGTCAATATCGATCAGAACATCTACTGGAATTTAGACAGACCGGTCGGTCTAATAGGCGGAGACCTAAAAAACTGGCAGAAAAACGGTTATGACAAACACTCTTATATTATCGATCCGGGATTCATGGATCCTGAGAACGGGGATTTTGAATTCAGCAATACCCGATCTTTCCGAAAGATCAAATTTAATCCCATCGATTACAGCCTTTTTGGAGTTTATGGCAGCACTGAATGGAAAGAGAAAGCCCGCTTGCCGGATACAGTGCTGGATGCCTACAATGATCTTTTTAACGGGGAATCAATAAGCAG
>CBDUBA010000131.1:0-11518 GCA_965365275.1 uncultured Cyclobacteriaceae bacterium
ATGTATTCCCTGAAGTGTTCGGCTATTTCCCCAGCTTTTGCGGACCTGAAAAATAAAGGATCTCCCAGATGAATTTCCTCTGAACCATTGTAGTTAACTGGGGTCTGTACCTCTCCAAATCCTTCATTACTCACCATCTTCATCCCTTCCGGTAAAAAGGGTATGGGAGATTTGTCTTTAGAAGTTTCCCCACTGGCAATAAAACCACCACTTTTACAGGTATAATATCCGGGTTCAGGATTTCTGGTTACCTGCAATGCAAAGCAGAAGGCTGGTACACTCTTGTTGTGCTTGTAATAATCAAATAAGTGGGATTGAAGAAAACCGGATCCTACAGTTACTTCAGTGATCCATGGCTCCTCAGCGGTTGATAACTGACTTCCTGATCCACCTCCATTGTAAAAGTCAATTTTAATGTTTTCTTCTATGAGATAATTATGAATGGCCTGTCGTTTTTTATATACATCCCGAACAGACAGGTATTTGATAAACCGTTTTGCAGGATTCAGCATAGGATAAAAAGGATTTTTTTCACCCATTCCAGCTATCTGTGCTTCATATCCCATTATACCGGAAATCTCTATATTTTCTATTCCTTTTATCATTTCAAACAATTCCTTGAATTGTTCAAAAGAACGTATCGGTGACCGGTAAACACCAAGATGAAGTCCTGTCGGCTTGTAGGACATATCTACATCGATACAAACCCTTGCTTTATAGTTATTATCTGAACTGAACCGGGCCCAGAATTTTTCTATTGCTTTTACATGATCAATACAATCCACCATTAAGATTATATTATTCCCGGCCTGTGTTAAACTGAAATAGACCTCAATGTCATTGAAACTGAATGTCGGGTAGGCAATTAACAAATCATCAAATCCAAGAGAAGACAGAAATTTCGCCTCTTCCATTGAGTAACACATAAGTCCCTGGAAATTACTTCCACCTTTTTTTTGGATATATTTAATTATGTCCGGGACCCTGATACTTTTAGTGGCTATTCTTATTTTCTTATCAGCCTTGCCAATATTTTCAGAAACATTATTGATATTTTCATCCAAACAATCAAGATCCACGATCATTGATGGAAAGGATTCTCTTTCAAGCAATGTTTTTAAATTCTGATAATCCCAATGGCAAGGCATAGTCAATCCTAATTAATTTAGCTTATTCTCTACCCTTTTTACCTACTTTATTGGAATATGATTCAAGCTTCAGCCCATTCACGAGGAATTTGACAAATGAACCAATCCCTTTTGAAAACAGGTTAACCGTCATATCTGAGAACAATTCATATTTTTTTCTGGTATATGGGAACCAGTTTGATTCGATGTTTGAACTGTCTTTATCTATCAAAACAGATTTTATATTACAGAAGCTATGCAAACCGATTTCTCCTTTATAACGCCCAAAGCCACTGTTCTTGATTCCTCCGAATGGAAGTGCAGGATTCCCTTCCGTGAGCATCACATTGTTGATGGATACATTCCCGGTAACAATGGCCCTAGCCACACGATCAGCCCTCTTCAAATCCTTAGACCAGACACTTGCCGATAATCCATAGGGCGAGTTATTGGCTAAAGAGATGGCCTCCTCCTCTGTTGTAAAAGGGATAATAGGTAATAAAGGGCCGAAAGTTTCATCCCGCATAAATTCCATCCCCTCAGATACATTATCAATAACAGCTGGCGACATCAATTTTGACTCGACATTCCAGGGAACTGTAATGATCTCGGCATTTTTATTCTTAGCGTCTTCTAACTGCTTTTTAACAATTTCTAATTGAAAATCGGTTGTCATGGCACCTACATCTGCATCACCATCTTTATCAGTCTCCTGTTTTATAGCCTTAACTTGTTTTATCAATTCCTTTTTAAAATCCGTATAAATCGATTTCTGGACGTATATTCTTTCAACAGAAGTACATGATTGACCCAGGTTCGTCAATCCACCCCATACAGCACCAGCCACAGCCCTTTTTATGTTTACATCTTCAAAAACGATCATTGGGTCCTTACCGCCTAATTCCAGTTCAACCGGAATAAGATATTTTGAAGCATGTTCCATTATTTTCTGACCCGTTCTTTCGCTGCCCGTGAAAAAGATCTTGTCAGGCTTCTGATCTATTAAAGATGCCCCTGCTTTTCCGTCACCGTATACTATCTGTACCCAATCGCTCTGAAAGGTAGCTTCTAAAAGTACTTCTTCAACCAGACCTTCCAGGGGAGTATACTCGGATGGCTTATAGATAACAGCATTTCCAGCGAGGAAAGCTGCTGTAATTGGAACAATGGCCTGGTAAAATGGATAATTCCATGGTGAAATGATTAAAATGACCCCCATGGGCTCAAAATATATTCTGGATTTCTTCCCCATTAAGGCGATGGGGGTCGATACCGATTTATCCTTTAGGATTTTCTCTCCGTTCTTTTCGAGATATGTCAAATGATCAAGTATTCCGAATATCTCTGAAATTAAGGCATCCGATCTTGATTTTCCGGTTTCCTGTTGTATTTTGTCAATTATTGCTTCCCTTTTATTAAGAATAACATTTTTCAAAAATTGGATTTTTAAGATTCTTTCTTTAACACTGGTTTGTTTCAACCCGGCTGCCGCCTCTCTGGCGATGTCTATTTCTTTCATATCTTGTTGGAATTCAATAATATAGATTTGAATAATTAAACAATAACTAAAACTTTTTGGAAACTCTACATTACTATTTTTGCATCATACCCGATTTTGGAATGGATGGTCTGATCATCTGTCACATCAGAATAATAAACAGTGAAGATAAGACCTTTTAGGGCTATTCTCAGCATTCTGAAAGGAGCTCCAAGCATTCCATGCCATTTAGCCCCAGTTTCGATAAGCCACATAGTCCATCTGATCATGAACAGAGGCATTATGGAAAAGAGTTTAAGTATAATCAGAATAGCCGACTTGTCATCTTCGTACATATAATCAATCATTCTATTTAAATATTTCTCGGCATTTATATCACTGAAAGCAGGAAAGTCGCTGTCCTCTGGCATAACCACCTTGCCTAACTTTTCCACACCTCTTAAATGCGCTTGCGTAAAAACTGTTTTGGGGGGTTCCTGATATTCCGGAAGCGGTAGTTTTATGTATTTTGTATTATTTCCCATTTTTAAAATTTCTTTTGTATGCTTTCAGATGCTTTAATAGATAATGCCATTATAGTAAATGAAGGATTAATTCCAGGCGCGTTCGGAAATAGACTTGAATCTGTAACATATATATCCTGATTCTCATACATCTTAAAATCCTCGTCAACAACAGCATTATTGCTATCTATTCCAATTGAACAACCTCCCATTAAATGCAATCCAATTGGAATTGACCCTGGGATTATTCTCTTTGCACCTGTCGAATTAAAAATATTATTAATTGCATGCAGGCCTTTATTCCATCTTCTGCGATCTTCTTTATTTAGAGATTTGCTTATAATGGCTCTGCCTGCTTTATTTACTGTAATTCTACCAGGATTTGTGTCTCTTACAGCTACTTCCACGCATGCTAAATGGGACATATAACGCATGATCTCCTGATGTGTCTTGCCAAAACCAGGTAACAGCATGGCAATTGCTACAGGTGGGGCATAGACATTTTCGAGCTTAAATCCCGATTTTCGAAAATTCAGATCATTAGATTTAAATCCTTGAAAAGCACCTTTATGGGAATTAACTACATCTTCATACATAGCCAGTACCATATGCTGCGGATGGGTATAAAATTTTTGACCGATCATAGGATGCTTAAATCCTGAGTTAAGCAGCAACCTGGAATTACCTATTGAGCTGGCAGCGAGTACTATTTTTTTGCCAGAGAATTCTCCTGATTCTCCATTGGTAAACCGACCCCTGACTATTCCCCTACCGTTCTCCATAGATAAATTCAGTGCCTCAAAATCTGCTACTATCTTTAATCCATTATCAACTGCTTCTTTCAATACAGTTACCGGCATGCTTTGTTTTGAATCTATCCTGCAACCACCGAGGCATTCTACACAATCATTGCCATCTTCATATTTACAGTCTTTTTGTGCCCGTACGAGGGGGGCACATTGAAATCCATTGTTTTTGAATCCCTGCTCGAAAATACTTGCATTCCTGTTCCTGTATTTAGCAGGTATTTCCTGGGATGCTATCACTTCATCTACCTCATCGTAGTACCTGGCAAGACCTTTCTCATTAAAATAATCTATGCCGGATTCATCTCTCCATGAATCAAGGGCAAGATCATCAAACCTGTCCAGCAAGGCCTGGTTTACTATAGATCCTCCACCAAGTACTTTTGGTCTCAGTATTCCGATATTTGCTTCTGTATTTAATTCGATGCCACCACCCCAATACAATTTAGAGTTTGAATCAAGCTCTTTCCTTGGATATGATTCAGCATGAAAGTAGCTTCCAGCTTCCAGCAAGAGACAGTTTAATCCGGCTTTATTAAGGTGCCATGCCACAAAAGAACCGGAACAACCTGAGCCAACTATAACCACATCATATCCTGACGATTTTGTTATTTCCTTCTCCATAAAAAAATGATTAAAAAATATACATCACAGAGGCACAATAAAGTCGTAAAAATATACATCTTTTTCTTCATTAACTACCTGAAAATCATAATCTAAACCATATACAAAATTTTTCTAATAATTAATTGTATTTGAAGGGGACGAATCAAGAAATTGTGCCACTATCTGATTTAAAGATTATAAATCCAAAAAAAGGAAGTATATTGGTAGTTCAAATTAGGGCAAATTTTTTATAGGGATAATTACACATGATACACACGAACGAGGCACATACGTTTCATATCCCTGTCATGGGCACGGGATATACGGTTGACACGCCGGCAAAAGTGGCACATTTAGGAATTTCATCTGTTATTTCAATTGTAGATGATATTTTAATAGAGAAAATGCGCGAATTCTACTGTAGAAAATTTGATATTCCATTCAAGGAGATAAGTACTAAAATAGAAGATTTCCGTGCAAAACGGATTACTGCCTACCTCAATCTGATGGATGAAATTGTGAAGACCCGGTTTGAGGAATTTAAGGCTTCACTGCATGAAAAAGAAGAAGAACTCGAAAAGTATTTTGAATTGCTTCCTGATTTTTCAGGAATTAAAAAAAGGTTTCACAGCTTTATTAAGAACAATACCGTCCGTGAAGACGTAATCAATTGGATTGAAACCAACCTTATGCCAGGTGACATTGATGTCAATATAATGACAAAGGTTGACAAGGAAAATTATGAAAGCAAGGAAGTTAAACTTCCTAGTAAATATAACGATGCACATGCGGCACTTAGAGGCTTTGCAAATAGTTCGTTGGAATCTTCTCTGGTACTATCTGCTGGAATGAATCCCAGGTTATACAGTTATATTGAAGAATTCAAGGACTTTTATCCGGATAAGAACGGACATCTTAAGAAGAAGATAACCATTAAGGTAAGTGATTATAGATCCTCTTTGATCCAGGGAAAATTTCTGGCCAAAAAAGGCATCTGGGTTTCAGAGTATCGAGTAGAATCCGGATTGAATTGTGGTGGCCATGCATTTGCTACAAATGGATTTCTGCTCGGCCCTATACTTGAAGAGTTTAAAAGGTCTAAAAAGGATCTGGTTGAAAATGTACACGAGATGTATATTAAGGCTCTGGCTGAAAAAGGATATCCGGTTCCACAGGAGCCCTTGCCCATAAAAATAACCGCACAGGGGGGTGTTGGAACCTCCGAGGAACATAATTTCCTTTTAAATAATTATGATATTGATTCCGTAGGTTGGGGCTCGCCATTCCTGTTAGTTCCTGAGGTGGTAAATGTGGATAATGAAACCCATGAATTGCTGGCCAATGCTACCGAAGAGGATCTATACCTAAGCAAGATTTCTCCATTGGGTGTTCCTTTTAACAACGTTCGTGGAAATTCAAAGGATCTTGAAAAGCAACGACTGGTAGCTGAAGGCAGACCGGGAAGTATCTGTCCAAAACAATTATTGGTGTCAAATACAGAATTTACTGAAAGGCCAATTTGTACTGCCTCGAAACAATACCAGAAATTTAAAATGTCCAGTATTGATCAGAATGAAGAAACAAAAACTCAATTTGAAAATACAATAAATAAAATAACTGAAAAAGCCTGCTTATGCCTCGGTCTCGCATCCTCTGCTTTACTTAAGAATAAGATCGTAAAGGAAGAGGAAGGGCATACAGTCTCAGTATGTCCCGGGCCAAATATTGCCTATTTTTCAGGAAAATTTACATTAAAAAATATGATTGATCACATTTATGGGCGAATTAATGTGATCAAAAGAAATGATCGGCCCAATTTCTTTATCAAAGAACTATCCCTTTATATTGATTACTTAAAGAATTTAATTAATGACCTTAACATTTCAACACCTGAATCTGAAATAAAGAAAATCCAGTCTTTTCAAAAAAATCTGATGGAAGGTGTTGCCTATTATAAGAAACTCTTCTTAAAGCATGTTGGCCGCAAGGGAGGCATTAAAAAAACTGATGTCGAAGCATTACACAGTATGGAAGAAGAGATCTCTAATTTAGCCCTGGAACAACCTGTTTAAAGAGTTTTATCCAAAAGCAAAAACTATTCTATTTGATTAATACATACCAAAAAATGAAGCAAGCTGAAATACATACGGACAAAGGCGTCATGAAAATAGAGTTTTATGAAAATGATGCTCCAAATACTGTTAAAAATTTTACCGACCTTGCCAAGAAAGGTTTTTATGATGGCCTCACCTTTCACAGGGTAATTCCTGACTTTGTAATTCAGGGAGGATGTCCTGATGGCACTGGAGGGGGTGGCCCCGGATATACCATTGATTGCGAATTGGATGGAGATAACCAATACCACGACCGGGGTGTTTTATCAATGGCTCATGCAGGAAGAAATACAGGTGGCTCCCAGTTTTTTATTTGTCACAATAGACATAATACACAACATCTTGACCGCAACCATACAGCATTTGGCAAAGTTTATGAAGGGTTAGAAGTAATCGATCAAATCAGGCAGGGTGATGTTATGAATAAGGTAATTATTGTTGAAGAATAAATATCAGAAGTGATATTACTGATTTAAAACAATTATATCGAGCCGGAATGAGCGTGTTCCTCAGAATTCAAAATAATATACATACCAGGGAACAACAGGATTATCCTTAGTTTCATTAACCCCGGAAGCTTCACATCCAAATTGAGTTGCGTAATATTCAACAAGGCTTTTAGCGTCAAAATAGGAAAGTTCATTTCCCAGAATCTTCCAGTTTGTGAATTCCGGGTATTTAATTTTCCATTCCAATGTTTTATTGACAGGAGATGTAGTTATTCCAACTTTGCAAGGCATGGTAATTTTATTTTGATCTATCATAGTACCCATTAATGAACAAATTATGCTATGGTAACCCGTAATGATTACGAATTTTAAAGGTGTATTTATAATCATTTGATTTCCATGCACTTCATGAAAATATCCGGAATTTAATTGTGATATTAAGGTATTGGATAACTATCTAAAAGTGGGCTCTATCGGATCATATAGATTAGGCTATCGGATCATATAGTTAAAAGCTATCGGAATTCTAGGCATATTTAAGAGCTTTTGGAACTCTCAGCAAATTCTGTGTATTAAGTATTGCTTCAAACTATGATTGCAAACCATTCTATTTCAAGATTTTATAAACTAATTACCTTAATTAATGATGGTTATAGAAGGACTTCCTCGAAGTTAATTTCCTGAGACGCCAGAACAAACATGGTAGATGGAGCTCCTTCGATCCTCTTGATCATTTCAGTATAATATGCAAGGAAATTATCTCCAGGTTCCTGCATACCAAGCAGAACCAGGTCTGCCTTTCCTGAGATCTTGCGACGCAATTCATCAAAAGATTGTCCATAAGAAACAACTAAATTTTCCTGAATATCTATTCTTACTTTCTTTAGCAACTCAGAGATATTTTTTTGTGCTTCTTCAGCTGCATTTTCTGATTCCAGGACCATGTTAAGTCGAATTGTAGCATCTCGCCACTCTATACCTCTTCTTAATAAGTGTGCTATAATTATCATGAGGGCTCCATTGCGTTTTAATCCACGCCACCATACGTCGATCTGCTTTTTCTTGCCAAATCCAAATTCCTCATTCTCCTTAACGATCAAGACATTTCTTTTTTCTTCATAAAATCCTTTAACCATATTACAGTAGTCAGGATAGTGGTCCTGAACTGTTGAATCACCTAAAAGAATGATATTGGGTACAAGATGGCCAATCCCGTAATAATTCACCAATTGTCTTGCGCCATCATAGATGTTTGGTGATGTTATAATCTTTACAAGGCTATTAATGCCCCGGTTCTTGAGATATTCAACAGTCTTACTTTCCATTGATAAACGTCTTTCAGCCGTTGACTCGGAGCCAGATAGTATGGTACTAACAGTCATTAGACCACGATTCTGAATAATATCATTGGTAAGCGTAATCAGGTTCCATCGTTTGGTTGGTGCCCCGGATAAAACAAGGATATGAGGTCGCCAATTCTTGGGATCCATTTTACCGCTCAGTTTGATTAATCCAATACGTATGAGGGACATCCAAACACCTTGTCTTACATCTCCCCACGTAGTTTTCATTTCCCTGCGTTCAAGCCACAGGAATACGACCGTCAGAAAACTTATGGCTATAACAGTAGCCACAGGATTGATAAGAAACATTACGGCCGCACAACCCATGGAACCAGTTAATGAGAATCCCCAATGCACTTTAAAAGTTGGTCTGAATGAAGGACTGCCTATCGCATTTTCCAATGCGGATGATATATTTAACATTCCATAGGTTGCAAGGAAAAACATGGTTAATACAGGGGCAATTACATTCAAGTCTCCGAAATAGACCGCTATTAATGCAATAGTCATCGTGAAATATGTTCCGATCTTTGGAGAATCGTCAATATCGGAACCTCTGCCTAACCACCTGAAGTATTTTGGTAAAACCCTGTCCCTGGCCAGGGCCTGAAGAACTCTTGGTGCCCCGAGCATACTTCCTATAGCACTAGACAATGTTGCGCCCCATACGCCAAGCAAAATGGAATCGCCCCAGAACGAAATTTTCCGCATTATGAGGGGATCATCAACAAGGGATTGGGCATCAACTCTTCCAGCAATTACTACAGGGATAGCCATATAGATAATATATCCTACTCCAACCGCCAGAAAAGTGCCGACGGGAATAGCTACTGATGGATTTTTCAGATCACCAGACATATTAACCCCTGTCATAATACCAGTCACAGCTGGAAAGAACACAGCGAACACAACCCAGAAGCTATCCGGCGATAATACCTGGTTACTCCATTTATCTACCTCGACGCCTTCCATTGGTTTTCCAAAGTATAGTGAAACCAGTGAAATAATAATAGCCAGCATGACAAAGTATTGAGAACGTACAGCAATTTTTGCTGAAGTTAAAGCCAGTACACCGACAAGGGCCGTGACAATAATGCCTACAGCCGTTTGATTCAGCACAGGAAACACATTTGTAAGGCTCTCAGCAAATCCAATAGTATATAATGCTACCGATAAAGCCTGAGCCATGTACAATGGAATTCCTACAGCCCCCCCGGTCTCAATGCCCAATGACCGACTGATCATATAATATGCGCCTCCGGCCTTTACCTTTTTATCCGTTGCAATGGATGCAATAGATAAGGCAGTGAGAAATGTGATACTTGTCGAAATTGTTACTATAACCAGGGTTCCCAGCAATCCAACATTACCTACAACATACCCAAATCTAAGATACATAATCACCCCAAGGATGGTGAGAATTGAAGGCGTGAAGACTCCCTCAAGCATCGACAGACCCCTGGAAGATTGGTGATTATTTTCCGTATTTCTGGAATTCAAATTAGCTGAACGTTTGAGTTTAAATATTTCAAAAAGTGCCCTAATTAATGAAAAAGAGTTTAGATATAAAAATCAAACATGATAAAATTTGAAAGTTCCGTATTTACCTCGCCTACAAGAAATTGGTTCAACTCAATTTTATGGGATTCATGTATAAACCAAATCGTATCTTTGCAAATAATATGACACACAAGAATTGATTTTGAGAAGTGAAGAACTTAAAATAATTTACCGGGATGAGTACCTGGTAGCTGTGAATAAACCACCCGGATTACTGGTTCACAGGACAAGGATCTCAGATGAGAAAAAATTTTTTGCCTTGCAGATTCTCAGGGATCAAATAGGCCAGCGTGTTTTTCCCGTACACAGACTTGATCGTAAAACTTCAGGTGTTTTACTCTTTGCTTTAGATCATGAGATACATAGTCAAATGCAATTAAAATTCTCTTTGGGGGAGGTTAAGAAGAAATACCTGGCAATTGTGCGTGGTTATTGTGACGATGAAGGGATCATTGATTATCCGCTTGTAAAAGAAAATGGCAAAATGGCAGATGCGACCACAAGGTATAAAACGGTTGAAAGAGTTGAAATTGATGTCCCAAGTGGTCCTCATATAACATCCAGGTATTCCTTTGTTGAAATAGTTCCGGAAACAGGCCGTATGCATCAGATTAGAAAACATTTTGCTCATATACATCATCCCATAATTGGTGATCGTCCACATGGCTGCCATATTCAAAACAGAATTTTTAAGCACAAATGGAACATAACATCAATGATGCTTCATGCCAAAGAATTACAGTTTATACACCCTATCAGTAATATAGAAGTAGAAATAAAAGCCATTTTACATAATGAATTTAAGGAAACTATTCGTATCCTTGGATTTAGTCATCAGTAGATAAAATTAGATTCATAGACACTATGAGTAAAAAAAGTAGAAAAAACAGAAGCGGCATTGTTTATTCCACCGACCCGGATTATGAGTATAATTACAATGACAGTGAAGAAGCAGAAACCTTGTCACCGGAAGAGCAGGACCTCAGGGTGATGTTGGATAGAAAGTCAAGGGCTGGTAAACAGGTTACATTAATAACCGGTTTTGTTGGTTCTGATGAGGATCTTAAATCTCTGGCCAAATTCCTGAAATCTAAATGTGGTGTTGGGGGATCTTCTAAAAATAATGAAATAATGATCCAGGGCGATTTCAGGGATAAAGTACTTCAATTATTATTAAGCAAGGGGTATAAGGCAAAAAAATCAGGTGGTTGATTTATAATCTTCTAAAGGATTTTTCGGGCATAAAAAAAGCCAGTAAACACTGGCTGATAGATTAAATGGTGACTATCTATACCTTACTCAGCAAGTTTAACATTCACAGCATTTAAACCTTTGCGACCTTCTTTTAATTCAAAGGTTACTTTGTCATTATCTTTAATTCGGTCAACGAGTTCAGATACATGAACAAAATACTCATTTTCGGATTCATTGTCTTTAATGAATCCATATCCTTTTGATTCATTAAAGAATTTTACTGTACCTTCTTTCACTATAAATAAAATAATTTGATTT
>CBDUBA010000132.1:0-11097 GCA_965365275.1 uncultured Cyclobacteriaceae bacterium
GAAAGTTCAGGATTGATCGGATTTTTTATAAATACGGGAACGTCAACTCCCTTAAGAGCATTTGCTATCTCCTGCACGGTAAAAGGATTTACTGTTGACCTTGCACCGATCCAGAGAATATCAACACCATGATACAAGGATTCTTCGACATGGTGTGGATTCGCAACCTCCACGGCAAATTGAACATCAATTTCGTCTTTAATGTCGCGTATCCATTTTAAAGCATTCACCCCAATTCCTTCGAAGTTATTCGGACGTGTTCTTGGCTTCCATACACCTGCCCGGATAATATTGATCCCAAGATCGTGAATGGCCAATGATGTTTCCCTTAATTGCTCCCTCGTTTCCGCACTGCAGGGCCCTGCCATGATAAGTGGTCTCTTCCATTGTCCTCCCCAACTTTTCAATCCTTTAATTTCCATCTATTTTTATTTAAATATTCCTAAAATCTTGTTTCTTTGTCGTGTTTGTGATCTTTATTTATTTAACCTGTTATATTTTTTAAAATGATCAACAATAACGAAATTTCTTTTGAGGATACTTTAATAGCATTTTCTTCTAAATCCGATAAAGATCTCAAAAGAAGTTACGCTCTTTTTGCCGTAATGGACAAGAATCTAATTGTAAAATTAGGTACATTTTTCGTAAATGCAGCGCTCAAATTTAAATTACCAGTAAAAAACCTGATTAAAAACAACTTATTTAATCATTTCTGCGGGGGTGAATCTATCCAGGATAGTGAAAAAACGGTCATGGAACTGGCAGAATACAACATAGGTACCATACTGGATTATGCTGTGGAGGGGGAAAACACGGAATCGGCTTTTGACCATACGGCCGAAGAGATTATCCGTACAATTCACCGGGCAAAAGATGATCCGAATATTCCTTTCTGTGTTTTCAAACCTACTGGTATGGCTTCTATTGATCTGCTTGAAAAAGTACAATTAGGACAGCCATTGAATACTTCTGAACAAACCGAATTTGAAAACATCAGGAAGCGATGGGACAGGGTATGCGGTGAATCTTACAGGAACGGTGTTAAAATATTCATTGACAGTGAAGACAGCTACATTCAGGATCCGATAGACGAGCTTACCTATGAACTGATGGAGAAGTATAACAAGAAAAAAACGATTGTCTGGAATACTTATCAGCTATACCGGGTGGGCATGCTCGATAATCTTGAAAAAGCCTTAAAGCGAGCAAAAGAGAGAAACTATTATTTTGGGGCGAAACTGGTGAGGGGTGCTTATATGGAAAAGGAGCGGGAAAGAGCGGAGGAAAAGGGATATCCTGACCCAATTCAACCGGATAAACCCAGTACAGATCAATCTTATGATGATGCCCTCAGGTTTTGTATTGATAATAAAGACCAAGTATCAGTCTGCTCAGGATCTCACAATGAAAACAGTAACTATCTTTTAACGGAACTTATGGCAGCAGCTGGCATGAAAAACAATGATGAAAGGGTGTATTTCGCCCAGTTATACGGCATGAGCGATCACATATCATTTAACCTGGCAAAGGCAGGTTATAACGTGGTGAAATATGTCCCCTATGGTCCGGTAGAATCTGTTGTACCGTATTTGATGCGTCGGGCAGAAGAAAATACTTCCATCGCCGGGCAAAGCAGCAGGGAATTTTTATTGATCAAAAAAGAATTAAGAAGACGAAAATCCATATCCAAACAGAATTAATCTATAAAATCATGTTTCGTTACATCACTTTTTTGTTAGCCTTAGTCTTACTTCTATCATGCAACAGACAAAAGGAATGGGTTACTTTATTTAATGGCCAGGACCTTTCCGGCTGGGTAGTTAAAGCCAAACCTGAAGACCAGGGCAAGAATTTCTGGTTTGTTCATGATGGTTATATTGAAGCGAATAGTCTCGGCCGGGCTGATCATGATTACATTTGGCTCTATACTGAAAATGAATACGATGACTTTGAGATCAAATATAAGTTCCAGGCTTTCAGAGACAGCCCTGGTAACAGTGGGATACAGATCAGGAGCAGGTATGATGAAGAAACGTACTGGCTCAACGGGCCGCAGATAGATATACACCCTCCCGGATTCTGGCGTTCCGGTATGATGTGGGATGAGACAAGGGGTAATCAAAGATGGATATTCCCTGACATTCCGGATGGAGAATGGGTGGACACGACCATGGCCTTATCCAATCATAAATTTTATTTTGAAGAGGACAACAAGTGGAATGAAATGCGCGTGAAAGCCACGGGTACAAGAATAGAGGCCTGGTTGAACGGAAGCAAGATCACAGATTATGAAGGTGCAGGAATTCTTGACAATGCATTGCATAAAAAACTGAATGTCGGTGAAAAAGGACATATTGCACTGCAAATCCATTCAGGGGATGAACTCAAAATCAGGTTCAAAGACATTTACATCAGGGAGATCTCTAATTAACCACCTTATTTTGCTATGAAATATACAGTTTTAGCATTCATGGTTATATTCCTTTTCATGTCCTGCTCTGAAAAGGAAACCCGGCCAAATTTTGTGATTTTTTATTCTGATGAACTGGATCCGGGATACCTTTCTTTATATGGTGATTCTTTTCAAACACCAAATATTGATCGGCTGGGCCATGAGGGAATTAAATTTACAAACGCTTATGTGGCTGCCCCCATGTGTACCCCAAGCCGCTTTTCGCTATTGACCGGCAAATATCCGGGGCGTTGCGTTCATAAGGATTTTCTTAAGGCATATCCAAAGGAAGAACCATATGTTATTGCATGGAATACCTATATAGATGGCAATTTGCCAACTATTGCCAGCGTACTTTCGGAGAATGGCTATTTTACAGGAATGGCAGGTAAGTGGCATATAGGTAAATTACCGGAAAGTGTAGATATCCCTTTTCTTGAAAAAGATGCCAACCTGGATGATCCGGTCGTGGATGCTAAGCTTGCTGAATATCAGAGGATAGTTAGAGAGCAAGTAAGAAAAGATGCTGGTTTCGATTTCGCCTCCAGTGTCCTATGGGGAAACTTTGATAATTTCCCCATATTAAGTCTTCGAACGCATAATTTTCCATGGATTACTAAAGGTGCCATTTCTTTCCTCGAGGAAGCCAGTAGGAGGGATCAACCTTTCTTCCTGTATGTTGCTTCTACTGCAGTACACGGTCCCGGGCATGCTGAAGCATTTAACAATGATCTCAGGTACACATTAGAAGGAAAAATTGATGATCTGCTGAAATATCAATTGCCAACTGATTCGATGAGGGAGGCGATTAATACCCAGGAACCTGGATTGCGGCATAAGTTTGCTGGAATGGCATGTTTGGATCATCATATTAACCTGGTTACCGATAAACTGATTGAATTAGGTCTTGATGAAAATACGATTGTTATTTTTATGGCGGATCATAATGTTGAACCGGGCAAGGCTACCTGTTATGAGAAAGGATTAAAAGTGCCTTTGATAATAAAATTTCCTGAAGGCCTTTCAAGGGGGATCACAAATGACAAGCTCGTCAGCAATGTGGATATTTTCCCTACACTTCTGGAATCGGCCAATATCCCGATACCGGATGGATTGTTGTTGGATGGGATCAGTATACTCCCAGGTATACGATCTGAGAATATACACACACGTCCCTATGTTTTTGCTGAATCGGGTTTGGCCAGGTCAGTAAATGATGGTAAATGGAAATATATAGCCTTCCGGTATCCTGAAAAAGACCTAGCCAGAATGATGGCAGGAGAAATTGACTATGCTCCGAATTATTTAAATATGGAAAAACAGGCACATTCCTCTATTGCCATGGAAAAATTCCCGGGGTACTTTGATGCCGATCAATTATATAACCTGAAGCAAGATCCATTTGAACTCAATAATCTGGCCTATGATCCATCTTACAAGAAAGAATTATCGAGGTTACAAAATGTGCTTTCAGATCATGTGTCTACCTTTGATCATACGTATCCCCTGACGGATACCAGTTTTATGCGAACTGAAGAATATAAAAAACTGGTAGAAAAGTCGAAATCATATGGCACGGATTATATCCCCTGGCTAAGACGGGATCATGGAAATATTCAATGGCCGCCGGCAAAATAATATCGATGGATCTCTTAAACTTTCTTTGACAGGAATTTTTTGGATACTTGTTTTTTATAATACTTTATATTCATAAATTGTGAGTACACGTTTTTTTAATTTAAAGAAAGATCGTTTTTCTTTCCTTTTATTTTGGATGATAGATCCAATGATATTGAAAACCTGTCAAGGAAACTGAACATTCTTATCGGTAAACAGGATGTGCTTTCCAGGGAGATTGATGAAATCAAATCCGCCCTGGATAAATACAGGGAGGTGGATACTGCTGATGATGAAATTGCCGGATCGACAGAAAAGCAAGTATTAACCGAGTCACATATCCCTGTGAAGGAGGAAACAGCTGATAAGTCTGTTATACCTGAAAAACAGATCCTCATAAAAGATGAGGATGCCCTCAATGCAGGTAAAGTCGGGAAATCGGTATTCTCTATCCCGGAATCTATTCGATCCAATTTGGAAGACTTCATAGGAACCAACCTTTTTAATAAGATTGGGATCCTGATATTGATCATTGGGATAAGTATTGGGACGAAATTTGCGATTGACCGGGATCTGATAAGTCCAATGGTACGGTTGGTCCTGGGATATGTATTGGGTGGCGCATTACTGTTTTTTGCTTATCGTCTCAAGCAGAAATATCTTAATTTCAGTGCTGTACTGATCAGCGGCTCGATGGCTATTATTTATTTTATGACCTTTGCCGGGATCATATACCTCGAGATATTAGGATTAAATACAGCCTTTACCATAATGGTAATAGTTACAGTCTTTACTGTTTACCAGGCCTTGAGATATGATCGTCAGGTTATTGCAGTCATAGGATTGGTGGGCGCTTATGCCATCCCCTTTTTAATTGGCGGGGATCCTGAGGGGTATATCTTTCTGTTTTATTACATGGCCATCATAAATTCCGGAATTTTAATTATTTCAATTAGAAAATATTGGCAGCTTCTTTTCTATATTGCATTTATTGCCACATGGATGATCTATCTTTCCTGGTGGGCAAATACGGATTTCAATAATATTACCACCTTCCGATATTCAATAATATTCAGCGGTATTTTCTTCCTACTTTTTTATGCTTCTTTTCTCCTTAACAAAGTCATCAATAAGATCGATTTTTCATTTGAAGATGTTATACTGATCATCTCAAATGCTTTGATCTTCTATGTGTTATCCTATGTAAATTTCGAAATTGATATCTGGAGGGACAATCTAGGCTTGTTTACCCTGATCAATGCTTCAATACATATTCTGGTCTGGCTGATCATTTATTACTGGAAGGGGACTGATAAAAAGTTACTGAGGCTGATAGCCGGATTAGCGATTGCGTTCATAACCATAGCCATTCCATTAGAGTATGATGGCCATTGGGTTACCCTTTTATGGTTCACGGAGGCTCTGATCTTATTGACAGCCGGCCGTATACTGAAAGCTTATTTCTATGAATTTGCTGCTTACCCTATCTTTATTCTGGGATTGTATAGCCTGATGGAGGATTGGAAAAATACCTATGCCGAATTTGGCAGAATTGATCAGGAAGTTGTGTATAATTTGTTTTTCAACATCAATTTCCTGGAAGGATTGATCATCATAATCTTACTTGCCCTGGCCAATTATATTTGTTTCAGTCCCAGGTTCCCAGCAATGAAGAATTTGGATCCGACCTTTAAAAACTTGATTGGCATTTACCTTGGCGGGGCATTGGTATTCACTTTGTATTATACGTTTCGTTTCGAAATGGCGATAGGTTTCAATCAGATGTTTGCCGAATCAGGCGCTCCATATGTAAGCGGGGCGGATGGATCACTGGCTGATGCCGGAAATCAGGACATTCGGGATTTTAAGATCGTCTGGATACATATTTACTCTATGGTTTTCTTTTCACTGATCACCATTACCAATATATTAAAGTTTAAAAATGAAAAATTAGGGCAGTTCAATCTGATTATAAATGGCGTGACCCTATTTGCATTTCTGATTCAAGGTCTACTGGTGCTCAGTGACCTGAGGGAGAATTTTATTGATCCCGTGTATCCTGAGCGCTTTGCCCCGGGCATGGAAAATATTTTGATCAGGTATCTTGCCATCGTAGTTTTTGCCTATATGGTCGCTGTCAATTACTGGCTTATCCGCCAGAAGTTCATGAAAGAGGATATGAAATTGTTCATGAATCTTTTTATAGCGCTAGCCGCACTATGGGTTTTGAGCAGTGAACTATTCCACTGGCTGGATTTTGCCGGGTATAAATCAGCAGATAAACTTGGATTAAGTATATTATGGGGCGTTTTCTCCCTGATTCTGATCATTATCGGGATATGGAAAAAATTAAAATACCTTCGCATTGGTGCCATTATTCTATTCGGTATAACGTTGCTCAAGTTATCAATATATGACATAAGGGGTATGGATTCCCTCTCTAAAACTATTGTTTTCATATCCCTGGGCATATTGCTTTTAATAATTTCTTTCCTGTATAATAAGTACAGAAAGATCATATTCTAACATACACTTTGTAATCCTGTATATTAGGCCTCATAGATTTTATTAAAATTCAGGGAATAGACGGCTACTATTTTTCATTTAAAAGCTATTTATCCCTATTTTTGCAGCTTAAAATCACAAAATATGCATTTAAGCGAACAGGAAATCCAGAGAAGAAGCGACAGGGAGGAACTCGAAAAATTAGGGATAGATCCTTACCCCGCCGAAACGTTTCAGGTAAACGTCTCTACCCGTGATATCCATGAGAACTATGAAAAGAGGAAAATGGATTATAAAGATATCTCCATCGCGGGCAGGATAATGAGTCGAAGGATTATGGGTTCTGCTTCTTTTGCTGAGATACAGGATTCCAGGGGAAGGATTCAGATATATGTTCGCCGGGATGATATATGTCCGGGTGAGGATAAGACACTTTATAACACAGTTTTCAAAAAATTGCTGGGGATAGGGGATATCATTGGGATCAAGGGTTTTGTCTTCACTACACAAACAGGAGAGATCTCCATTCATGTTAAACAACTGCACCTTCTATCCAAATCGTTGAAGCCTTTGCCCATTGTTAAGGAAAAAGTTGATGAGGCTGGAAATCTAAAGACCTGGGATGCTTTTACCGATCACGAACAAAGATACAGACAGCGGTATGTTGACCTGATCGTAAATCCGGAGGTTAGAAATACTTTCGTTCAGCGAACCAAAGTTGTCAACTCGATCCGGAATTATTTAAACGACAGGGGTTATCTGGAAGTGGAAACACCAGTGTTACAGCCAATTTATGGTGGAGCAGCGGCAAAACCTTTTAAAACCCATCACAATACCCTGGATATGAGTTTATACCTCAGGATTGCTAATGAATTGTACCTTAAGCGGTTGATAGTCGGCGGATTTGATGGTGTTTATGAATTTGCAAAGGATTTCAGGAATGAAGGGATGTCCCGATTCCACAATCCTGAATTTACACAGGTTGAACTTTATGTAGCTTATAAAGACTATAACTGGATGATGGATCTGGTTGAAGAAATGGTTGAAAAAGTAGCTCTGGACCTGCATGGGATAACAGAAGTACAGGTTGGCGAAAATGTAATCAATTTTCAAAGGCCCTGGAAGAGATATACCATGTTCGAAGCCATTGAACATTATACCGGCGTTGATATTTCCGGGATGGATGAGGGTCAGCTTAGAAAAACAGCTGTTGAAATGGATCTGGAAATTGATGACTCTATGGGTAAGGGAAAGATTATTGATGAGATATTCGGTGAAAGGTGTGAACCGCATCTGATACAACCAACTTTCATTACTGACTATCCCATTGAAATGTCACCGCTTGCTAAAAAGCACCGTTCAAAAGAAGGATTGGTTGAGCGATTTGAAGCCATCTGCAATGGAAAAGAAGTTTGTAATGCCTTTTCTGAATTAAACGATCCGCAGGATCAGAGAAAGCGCTTTGAAGAGCAGCTTGAATTGGGAAAACGTGGGGATGAGGAAGCCATGGTCCTGGATGAGGATTACCTCAGGGCCCTTGAATACGGATTGCCCCCAACCGCAGGTTTAGGTGTAGGAATAGACAGGCTGGTGATGATTATGACCAACCAGAATTCTATTCAGGACGTAATATTCTTTCCTCAGATGAAACCAGAAAAGAAGGCGGAGGTGTCGTCAGCAAAGGATTATGTTGATCATGGAATCAGAGAGGAGCTTGTGCCAATTCTGGAAGAGCTGGGGATACAGACCATCGCCCAACTAAAGGAATTAAATCCCAACAAGTTGTTCAATGACGTCTGTGGCATGCGAAAAAAGATGAAGCTTAAGGAAGTGAAAAATCCCACCCTGGATGAAGTAAAGGCCTGGGTTGAGGGCTGAAATTAATTATCCCACCAACTTCTCTGGCGGTTCAATTTGAGGTCCTGTAATAAGGATGATTTAGCTCTTATCGTTACATTATAGGATTGATATCTTCCGAAAGGTATCCAGGTCATGGCAAGTTGCCAGCAATGGAGGTCCCTGCTAATATTGACGTTGGTCTGCGTAAATCCTTTGTTCTCAAAGTCATATCCTGATGAAAAACCAATTTTCCATTTTGGTGTCAAGCTGAAATCACCATTGAACCGCAGGGTTTGTGTGATTCTGGCTTTTTCATACCCTCTTTTTGTATAATTGACATTATAATTTACTCTGAAATTCCAGGGGATATTAAAATCGACATATAAGTCAGGATTCTGCTCTATATATTCCATTTCATTCCTTTCGGTCTCAGTAAGCTGTTCTTTATCGACATCACTGGCCTTATTTTCCCACGATTCCGGGTTAAAGCTTGTCCCTATAGACAGGTTAGCCTGAGTGAACTGTCCAAGGCCCATCCCCTCATCCCATGCGTAACGGCCTGTTTTTCGCTGTGCGACACGTTCATTTCCGGAGCCATCATAGTATATTGAATCCAGTATCCATACGTAGGGGTCCAGCGTCCCATTTACATTGATATCCAGTTTCTTGTTGAACAGTTTGGTCCTTGCAGCAATCCTGACAGGCGCCAGGTTAAATGAATCAGCAAGGAAATTATAACTTGTGGATAGTGAGAAATTTTCGAAAATAGGTACTTTTTTAAACTCATTTGTGGAATCCTTTTTATCCCTGACCTTCATCTCCAGGGTATTGCTTATCGAAATTCCCATACTGGCATTTTCTCCTCTTGAAGGCGTCCCATAAACAAAACCGGCATATTTCGATATTTCCTGTGTGTTCCCCAGGGAATCAACCTGTACAGTCTGGTAATAACCAAACTTATCGGATGAAAAATCAGGAGCATAACTGAAAGATATGTTTGGTGTTATCACATGCCGGATCGCCTGGATTTTATCTCCTTTAAAATACATGGTACCATACATTCGTGTATTCAGGCCAGCGCTGAAATTATAGGAATACAATCTCGAGAATTTCTTTGTGGTATCTATCCGAACCGCATTTAAAGAATCGTTCCAGGTATAATTTAGTTCTTTGAAGTACCAGATTTCATTATAATTAGCTGCCGGATTAATCGTAAAGTGCTTAAGAACCTTGGCAGAAGTTGAGATAGGTATTCTGTGTTGGATACCATTTTGTGATCTTTCCCATATTTGCCCTAAGTTTGAAGAATTGAATTCAATAGTGCTGTCGTAGTTTGGATTTTTATTCTCGATATCAAAATTAAACGGCAGGCTCACCCTTTGATTGGACATATTATTGGTACCTACCATATTCCAGCTGAAATTGATCTTCTGTATTATGTTTTTTGCTGTCGGGGATTTCCCCTTAAAGGGATATATCCTGTTCATGGTAAGTGAATAATCCGGAAGTTGAAGATTGACCTTTCCAGTTCCAGTATTTTGTTGTAATCGTCCACTTAAACCAAAATTAAAAGGCGTGCCTGTAAGAGTTTTGGAATAAGAAACCGAGGAACTGAATTCCTGGTTAATGTTATTGATCACATCATAATAGGAGGGATTATTTTGATTATAGGAAGAGGTACCAGCCCTCAACTGGGCTGAGAACCTGGATGAACCTTTTGATTGAGGGGAATGATTCCAGGTTACCCAGAAATCTTTAATTACGGAAGAATCGCCTTCATCGATGCCTTTCTGACGGTTATATTTAAAAGAGAATTGTCCATTGAAGGCGTATCTTTTCCGGTAAGTTGATGCCACACCCAATCCATAACTCCCTTTACTATAGATTTCACCCGTCACAGCCAGATCGACATAATCACTCATAGCGAAGTAATAGCCCCCGTCCTTAAGAAAAAATCCTCTTCTTTTTTCCTCTCCGAAAGTAGGAACGATAACTCCGGAGGACTGGGTCCGGGGCATCGGGAACATCCCAAAGCCCCATCCAACGGGTAGGGGAATATCATTTACCCGCATATGGAATGGCCCGACCATGATTTTATCGTCAGGCACCAATTTTAGTTTTCTTGCTTCTATATGGAAATGGGGATCAGGCCTGTTGCAGGTCGTATATTTTGCCCTATCTATGTAAAGGTCACCTCGCTGGTCTCTTTTTACCGTATTCCCATGCATGATCCCTTCGCCCTGCTGCGTTACCACACCTTTTATTATGGCCTTTTCAGATTTAAAATTGTATCTCATTTTCTCAGTCTCATAGACATCGGGGCCATCTTTAAAAATGGGTTCACCCACAGGATTGCCCAGGGAGTCCACTGAACCCTCCGCCTGTATTTCATGAATCTCATAATCCACGTTCACCCGGTCTGCCGACAATTCTATATCTCCATACACTATTTTCCCATCTCCATACAGGTCTACATTCTGATTCGTCAGGCTCAGGTTCATAGAATCCCTGGCCGAGTACCTGATGGTTGTCTCTATATCGCCGACAGGAGGGATAGTATCAGCCGCTAATGCTGCGGAATCTAACAGATCATTGCTCAGGGCCAAAGAATCAGGTAGATCACGACCCATTGCTGCCGAATCAAGCAGATCAGTACTCGTGGCTGCTGAATCAAGCAGATCAGT
>CBDUBA010000133.1:0-11058 GCA_965365275.1 uncultured Cyclobacteriaceae bacterium
GAGCCAGCTAGCGAAGCGAGCCGGGGAGTCAAGCGTTAAGAAATTGTCCGGTGGATCATTTTAGTGGGGCCGAGCTTAAAAAAAATGATCCGGTGGATCATTTTAGCGAGGAGCCAGCTAGCGAAGCGAGCAGCCAAGCCTAGCGAAGCGAGCCGGGGAGTCAAGCGTTAAGAAATTGTCCGGTGGACAATTTTAGCGAGGAGCCAGCTAGCGAAGCGAGCAGCCAAGCCTAGTGAAGCGAACAACCAAGCCTAGCGAAGCGAGCAACAAAGGAACCGTTTGGAAAAACTGAAACCATTAATGTTAAACTATTGTTAAATGTGTGATGAAAAATCTCACTATAGATACTAAAGCCATAAATTATGAATATATTTTCTGTTTAAATAAATAAATATGAAATCAAAATGGACACTGTTTGCCGGTATTCTATTATTAACCCTTGGGATAATACTCAGAAAGGCAACTGGACTTGGCACTGAAGGGTTGATACTTATCATTACAGGAGTGGTCTTCAAAACGTATTACATTGTGAGCAAGGTCCGAAGTGGTGAATATAAACCAGGGTATGAACTGATATTTCTATTCCTGGGATTGACTATGTTTATGTCAGGTCTTTACATCAGAACACATGAACCCCCGTTTAGTCCGGCTCTGTTGATTGTTCCGGGTGTAATTTTAAAGGTATTGTTTATAGTTTTATTCATTATTAAAGTAAGGAAGACCAGGAAAGCACTGGAGGTTAGCGCATAAATTAGTTTATATTGAGCAGGGAGGTAATAATAGAAAACCTAATCCCTGGTTTAATGTTGTTATAATGCAGCCATTATATGAGGATAGTAAAATTTATCTAATAGAATTTCAAAAAACACATTAGGATGAATAAAGAAAAATGGAGCCTTGAAAATATGCCTGATCTAAGGGGAAAGGTAATTATAGTTACTGGAGGTAACAGTGGCCTGGGATATGAATCGGTTAAGGCTTTTGCCGGGAAAGGGGCAGAAGTGATCCTTACCAGCCGTTCAATTGAAAAAGGAGAAACTGCCAGGGCTGAGATCCTGAAAAACAATCCAGAGGGAAATATCAAAGTTATGGAACTCGATTTGATGGATTTTTCATCCATCAAAAAATTTGCAGATAGGTTCAAAGAAAAGTATAATAAGGTGGATGTTTTGTTGAATAATGCAGGAATCATGACAACACCGTACTTTCTGACTAAGGATGGGTTGGAAGCCCAGAATGGGACCAATCATTTCGGGCATTTTGCATTGACTGGTCAGCTTATGGATCTGATTAAAAATACAAAAGGTTCAAGAGTGGTTAATGTAAGCAGTAATGCACATAAATATGGGAAAATGGATTTCGATAACCTGCTGTTCGAAAATGGTGAGGATTATACACCTATGAAATCATATGCCAGATCGAAACTGGCAAATTTGTTGTTTACTTATGAACTGCACCATGCGTTTAAGGCTAATGATATAGAAAGTATATCCGTTGCGGCACATCCTGGTGCCTCCAGGACCAATCTGGGAAGGTTTCTTGAAGAAAAATGGTGGTTCAAACCTCTTTTTGCCCTAATGGCTCCTTTTACCCAGGACCAGGCCCATGGGGCATTACCCCAGATCAGAGCCTCAGTGGATCCCAGCGTGAAAGGAGGAGAATACTACGGACCAAGAGGATTCGGTGAAATGAAAGGGGATCCTGTACTTGTAAAATCGAATGCCGCATCTCATAACCGCGATGACGCCAGGAAATTGTGGGAAGTATCTGAACAACTTACTGGTATTACTATCAAGTTCTAATTTGAATCATGGAACATCTATTTTGATATCGATATCAAAGATAAAGAAACGGTCAGAGGAGTGTAATAAACTTCGACCTTATACTATTTTATCCTTCAATTCCCGGATCACAGTGTGGGCAGTCATATCGGCTTGCGTGGGCACCACAGCAATATAATTATTCTTGATTGCCCAAACATCATTATCTTCCCCATCATCCAGATAGTGAAAATCTCCTGCCATCCAGAAGTATTTGCCACCATAAGGATCAACCCTTTCATCAAAAGCCTCTTTCCACCTGGCACGCGCCTGACGGCATACCTTTATTCCCTTTATTGTTCCTTTATCAATTGCCGGCATATTTACATTTAAAGCAATCCCGGTTGGCAATCCTTTCTCCAGCACTTGTCGTGTAATCGATTCAACGTACTTAAGAGTATGTGAGAAATCAGCATCAGCAGCATAATCACATAAAGAAAACCCAATGGCCGGGATATCATCAATTGCCCCTTCGAGGGCAGCAGCCATGGTCCCGGAGTAAACGATACTTATTGAAGTATTTGTTCCATGATTTATTCCACTGACCAGCAGATCAGGTTTTCTGTCAGTTAATATATGATGTTTAGCCAGTTTTACACAATCAACAGGAGTCCCGGAACACTGGTAGGATTCTATACCATTGAAAACCTTAGTTTTATACAATCTTAGGGTATTTCCAACGGTGATGGCATGCCCCATACCGGATTGAGGACTATCAGGGGCGACTACCAGTACCTCCCCAAATTTTTCCATAATATCAACCAGTACTCTGATGCCCTTGGAAACAATGCCATCATCATTTGTGACGAGAATTAACGGTTTGCTCATATTTTAAAAAATCATTCCTCGATCAGGGCATTGTAATAGGCCGTAATTCTGACCAGGTCCCTTCTGGAGTCTGTCTTTAATTTATTTTTTTTGATATAATTCTTTATCTGCGGTTCTTTCCTGCTCATAATGTCAAAAAGCATAGGCTTTTTAAGATCATACTTTAAAAAATTGCCTTTCTGATCAAGGAAGAAAAACTCATAATCCAGTTTTGTCCTAGTCATATTTACTGAGGATCTGTAGGCATAAGAATATTGTGGTACAGTTTCAGTAACTATCTTCTCCCTGGCCAAAAGCGATAATTTTCCTTCATACAAGACTTCGAACAATAATGGCCTTTCGTAATTCGGCTGAATTTCATAAGGGATAGAATAGAAAGTCCTGTACATATCCACGGTATTATCATAAATGGTGAAGTACATCAACTTACGGGCACTATAGGTTTGTATTGTTCCTTTATATACTATCTGGATAAGATCATTCTCCATATCATATTTGATATTACCAGACAAAGTATCTCCATTGGCCAGCGTAACTTTCCCTTCATGAAGTAGTTCCGAGGGAAAATCCTGAGCTACAGAAGCTGAGATAATTGTTGATAAAAATAATATGGGAAAAATATACCTCATAGATCTATTCCTTGTCATTCAATATGTCATGGCCCATTTTATCACGCTTCGTTTTTAAATAATGAAGGTTATATTGGTTAGGGACAATCTCAATCCCCTTAACCTCTACAATTTCCAGGCCATAACCCATCAAACCGACTCTTTTTTTAGGATTATTTGATAACAATTGTATTTTTGAAATATTCAGGTCACGAATTATCTGGGCACCCACACCGTAATCCCTTTCATCAGCTTTAAAACCGAGTTTTTCATTCGCCTCCACAGTATCAAAACCTTTTTCCTGAAGTTCATACGCCTTTAATTTATTTAAAAGTCCTATTCCCCTCCCCTCCTGGTTCATATATATCACAACCCCTTTGCCTTCTTTCTCTATCATTTCCATAGCTCCATGCAGCTGAGGTCCGCAGTCACATCTGCAGGACCCGAAGATATCACCCGTAACACATGATGAATGTACTCTTACTAGGACCGGATCATCGTTCCCCCACTCGCCTTTCACCAGGGCAAGATGAACCTCACCAGTATTTGTTTGCCTGTAGGCCTTAAGCTGAAAACTACCGTATTCAGTTGGCATATTGACATCCGTAATCCGCTCAATTAAAGACTCTTTCTTAAGCCGGTATTCAATCAGTTCATCAATAGATATCAGTTTCAGGTTAAACTGATCCGCAATCTTTCTTAATTGAGGTAGTCTTGCCATGGAGCCATCTTCGTTCATAATTTCAACCAGCACTCCCGCAGGCTGAAACCCAGCGAGTCTGGCCAGGTCGATGGCTGCCTCTGTATGTCCGGTACGGCGCAAAACTCCGCCTTTTTTTGCCTTCAGTGGGAATATATGTCCCGGACGTCCCAGGTCTGAGGGTTTTGTACTCGGATCGACAAGGGATTTTATGGTCCAGTACCGGTCCTCGGCGGAAATTCCCGTTGCAACCTTCTCATCTATTAAATCGACAGAAACAGTAAATGGTGTGCCATGTATGGCAGTGTTTTTACCAACCATCAATTCCAGTTCAAGTTCATCACAGCGCTCTTCAACCAGTGGTGTACAGATCAACCCACGACCATGCCTGGCCATAAAATTCACTATTTCGGGGGTTATGGCTTCTGCGGCACAGATAAAATCGCCTTCATTCTCCCGGTCCTCATCGTCCACCACAATGACAACCTCTCCTTTTTTTATCGCCTCAATTCCTTCTTCGATCTTATCTAATAGAGTTTCATCTCTCATTAATTCATGTATTTATTGGTTTTGCAAAAATACTGCATTTGAATTTAAAATTTGCTTTTTCGGATTTTCTATGTGATCCGGTAAGCATATAAAGCAGGACCCATAAGATAAAAAAATTAATTGAAAATATACGGAACGGGAACCATCAAAAAATTGTTACTAATATGAAATGATGTTGAAGTTTGTTGATCTGTAAACCTATACTCCCATGCGAAATTTAATTTTAATGATCGTTGTAGTTCTAATTATTATCATTGATTTTGTTGTTTTGATTGAGCTATTGAATTATGGCAGAAATCCCGTAACCGCCGTGATCTTCCTGGCATCGAGCATTGTAATAATTACCGCTATAATAAGAACCAGAAAAAAAACAAGTCAGAATAGTCTAAACTAAAGATTATACCTTTGCACAGCATTCATTTCCCCTGATCCGTTCCTTGCAGACATTCACACAAGTTAAATATTAACATTATTTTGTTATATTTAATTTTCAACATAATGATATACTTTGAGGCCCAATTACAAAAGCATATTTAAGTTTGAGATCACCAGCTGGGTAATTGCTTTTACAGCATATACATTTTTCAGGGTTATAATTGCTTTAGACTTTAAAGAATTACCCTTTTTTCAGACTGGTTATCGCCCCATAGTTTTAATTGCCCTTAATATCTTTGGTGGTATTTTGATGGGTATTCTCATGAGTTTCGCAGATATATTTTTTATCAAAACAATAAAATCGAAACATTCCTTTGGATATTACCTTTTTAGAAAGAGCCTGATATATATTGTCTCGATATTAATAGTAATATTAATATTATTTGGAATTGCCATCGAAATCCTGGATGTCCCTATTCGGGAAGTGGCCAATCAATATCTTTTCAGGTCTATTTTTTCTTATATGCTTTATGCTATTCTGATCAGTATTTTGATTGGCTTCATTGGTCAGGTGAATGACAAGTTCGGACCAGGTATTCTCTTCCCCATGTTTATGGGTAAATACCATCAGCCATTGGAAGAGGACAAGATTTTGATGTTTATTGACCTGACAGGTTCTACTAAATTCGCTGAACGTCTTGGCCATATTAAATACAGCCATTTTATACAGGATTTCTTATTCGATCTGAATATTGCAGCCAATAAGTGTAAAGGAGCCATATATCAATATGTAGGGGATGAAGCAGTGATTTCATGGGATAAGGAAGAGGGTATTGAAAACCAGAATTGTATATCTATTTTTTTTACTTTTCAGGACATAATACATGAAAAGAAGGATTACTATATCCACCGTTATGGAGAGATTCCGACATTTAAAGCGGGGGCCAATTTTGGCAGGGTAATGGTAGCTGAAGTAGGATATCTTAAAAAAGAAATTGCTTATCATGGTGATACCATTAACACAGCTGCTAGAATCCGGGGAATGTGCCACCAGTATGGAAAAGATTTCTTGATATCAGGAGTATTACATAGAAACTTAAATGGGAACTCTGAATATATCTTTGAGAGCCAGGGAATTGCTGATCTCAAAGGAAAAGAAAGCAAAGTAGAACTCTATTCAGTTGAGCGATCAGGTTAACACAAATGGCATTGGTGAAAATGAGATAATAAACACGATCAGAGCAATCCATCCCAGTATTCTCCTTTCAGTTGATAGTGGTTCATTGATTAAAGCCGGTGGATGGTATATCCCCAGAAAACGTCCGATAATAAATCCCCATAAAAGCCAGCCCAGCCAACCTTTAATGCCTGGAAAAAAGAATGCTGTAATGAATTGTGCGGCAAAGATCGAAACGGCAATAGTAAACTTGGTTCGAAGACTCATCTTTAATCGCAATAAGGTAAAAAACAGGAAAGCGATGTACATGGGCACCGAATAAAGAAGTGTATCTATTGAATCAAATGGAGTAACAAGACCAAGCCCTGAATAATACAGGAAGGCAATAAAGATAGATAAAGAAATGATATGGTGTTTCTTCCAGCCGAATAATCCGAACAAAACATGTCCCCCATCCATCTGGCCGATTGGTAAAAGGTTTATAGCCGTAAAGAACAAAGCTAGGAAGCCGGCAAATAACCAGGGATAGTGGATAATCTCGAATGGATTGGGAACACGTGAAGCATCCGTGGCTACATATTTTTCAAATAATATGTATGTCAAATTTTTTCCGAGATAAAAGGACCCTGGTTCATCATAAACATGATCGGCATATTCTGAACCATACTGCACATATTCTGGATGGATCTGATAGATATAGTCGGCGGGGGGAAGATGGGTGAACCCAATGTATAGAACCACCAGGGCAGCTACAAATCCCGCCAGTGGTCCGGCTATGCCTACGTCAAAGTATTCCTTACGGGACTTAATAGGTTCTTTAATCCGGATAAAGGCACCCATTGTGCCTATGGTAAAGGGCATAAATACAAAACCAAGCCACAATGGAATATAGTAAGGCAATGTGACCTTTATATTATAATACCTCGCGGTGAAGTAATGTCCGAATTCATGAATGGTAAGTATCCCAAGAAAAGGGATGGAAAAATACACTCCGGAAAGGGTTTCACTGAGCGTTAGTCCGGGTTCAAAATAAAGGAGGGGTTTGCCATACATCCACTCAGCTCCGGAAATCGTGGTTGTGACTAGCGTTATTATGAAAAGAATCGGGAAGATCGGTTTAAAGGTTTTTTCCTTTTTATCCTTGCCCAGATCAGTTTCTTCAATACCCTTATTACTTAAATTATCTTCCATTAAAAATCAATTTTAATATCGGCCTGGTTGATGCTGACATGCCTGGTTTTGAGTCCCAGCTTTTCAGCAGTTTCAATATTGGGTAAACTGTCATCAATAAGTATTGTTTCTTGAGGGCTAATATCGTTCTCTTTGATCACCCGATCAAAAATTTCAGGTTCCGGCTTACGGGAGTGCATTTCAAAAGAGTAATGAACATTTTCGAAAAAATCCCGGATATCCGTCCGGGTTAATTCTCTGAATATCTTCTCAAATTTTATTCTGTGAATGTTGTTGGTATTGCTGAGCAGGAAGATACGATATTTATCTCTGGCATTCTTAAGCAATTCTATTTTATTCCCGGGGAACCGAACCAGCATCTCTCCCCAGATTTCATCTATCTTATCATCGGTTACGTCAACTTTAAGAAAATCCCTGATATGGTCACGGAAGGATTGATCACCTATCAGGCCTTTTTCATATTCTTTAAAGAAATTATTGGAATTATGGATTTCTATGATGTTCACCGGGCTGGTATTGCTCAGTTCAGCAAACAGATCTGCCGTCTTCTGGGGATCGATATCCATTAATACGCCACCAAGATCAAAAATTATATTTTTAATAGTTCCTGAAGCCAAATCTAAGGTGTAAATTTGTCAATTAAGTGGCAAATATGTAACATTGCACTCCCAAATTCAAGAAGCATAGAATTTTAATTAAGAAGTTCTTTAAATATGTTGGTGATAGTGACTGTATTTGGTGCCTCAATCAAACAAATACAGCATTACGCATTTCGGGATAGCCTCCTCCTGCCGATGGCGGGAGGAAAATCCATCCCGACTATTCCATTTCTCTGTATGTGCTGGATCTGGGATAGCAGGAAATTTGAAATCTGGTAAAAAAACAGATTTCGAGGGCCCATAGCTCAGTTGGTTAGAGCACCTGACTCATAATCAGGTGGCCGAAGGTTCGAGTCCTTCTGGGCCCACTCGCTTAAAATCAAGCACTTACGTTGCAAAATGTGAGTGTTTTTTTTATGCCTAAATCTGGTATTTGCACCTTTCTTGCACCTATATTCGATTTAAATGTGCTGCTTATTTTTATCTCTGCCAACACAATCGCATACTCAACAACTTTAATTAAGGTTATTAACTGGTTTGGTAATCTACTAAATTGTCGTTTTAATATAATATGCTATTTCGCTTCGATTTATTTAATCGCCAAAAAACGGCTGGTCATAGAATCTCTTACCCGTTGCTTTGTAAAGGGCGTTAGCAAGGGCTCCCATCACTGCTGGGTAAGGTGGTTCACCTAAACCTGTCGGATTAATTTCGCTTTTCACATAATGCACATCAATGGATTTAGGCGCATCTTCGTTTCGTATCATCTGATAATTATCCAGATTATCCTGATTCGTTGCCCCATTTCTGAAAGATAGCCTTCCATACATCGCCACACCAATCCCATCCACTACACAGCCTTCAGTCTGGTTGTTCGCCCCATCCGGATTCACGACGATACCACAGTCATTGGCACAACAAACCCTGAGAATGTCTGGTTTACCATTTTCCATTTTTAATTCCACCACATGTGCTGAATACGAACCATGACAATAATAGGCAGCTACCCCCAGATGGACATTGGATTTCTTACTGCCCCATCCGGATTTTTCACGAACAAGCTCCAATACACCTGCAAGACGCCCGGCATCATACCGATTATTCTCACCAACAGGATTGGTCTGGGCTCGTTTAAGTAATTCCAGCTGGAAGTCTATTGGATCCTTCCCGGCAATTTCAGCGACCTCATCAAAAAAAGATTGATGCGCAGCTGCCAAAAAGTTGTGCCTGGGGGAACGGAATGATCCTGTTGTAATATTGGAATTGACTGACCATGATTCAGCGAGATAGTTATCTACGGCACCTGCTGGAAAATTGGTTGCACTGATTAACGGACTTTCCGGAATACCTCCGGCTTTTATATGGAAAGCAGTCAATTGATTGTCCGCATCTAATGCTGCCCTGAGCGTAACATGATAAGCAGGTCGATAGATTCCTCCAGTCATGTCATCTTCACGGGTATATTGTAGTTTGATCGGAGCCTTCATTCTCTGGGAAATGAGAGCTGCTTCAACCAACCAGTGTGCATAAGATCGTCGTCCGAATCCTCCTCCCAAGCGCTTGATTTGAATGTCAATTTTCTCCACCGGTATTCCCAGCCTTGCAGCTAATGCACTTTCTGTGAACGCAGGTTTTTGCAATGGGCCAGCCAACTCAACCCTATCATCAACTACATTTGCAAAAAAGTTCATTGGTTCCATACAATTATGTGCAAGAAAAGGCGCGGTATATGTACGTTCGACTACTTTAGCTGCATTTTCAAAGGCTTTCTCCGGTTCGCCATCCCTTCGAAGTACATTGGCAGGTTTTTTAGCCATTTCGGCCATTTTAGCAATGTGGTCTTTCGTATTCTCAAGCCCTGCTGGAATGGTTACTGTTTGTCTTCCGGCATAATAGTCAGTTCGTTCGATAGTGTGCTCAGTGATAGGTTCCCATTCGACTTCAAGTGCCTCTTTTGCCATCTTGACCTCCCATGTCGTGTTACCCACCACAACGATTAGATCGGGAAAAGTGCAGGTATCAAAATGCCCCCTGACATAGTCATCCTCGAAGACTTTGATGGTAAAGATATCTTTAATTCCTGGCATCGACCTTGCTTTTGTGTCGTCAAATGATTTCAGTTTTAATCCGAATGCCGGAGGGTGTACAATCATCGCAATAAGCATTCCATCCACCTGAATATCACTTCCAAATAAGGGTTTCCCGCTCACCATTTTTGGACCATCTACATTTTTTAATGACTTGCCTATGATCTTAAAATTATTCAGATTTTTGAGTTCCACCTTTTCAGGAACCGGGATAGTGGCTGCTATTGATGCCATTTCCCCATAACCACTGGATTTCCCACTTTTCTTGTGGTAGAGTACACCTTCAGAGGTTGTAATCTCGCTCACAGGCACATTCCAGGTCTTTGCCGCAGCCTCCCGAAGCATTTGCCGCGCAGCAGCACCTGCCGTTCTGAGGGTCTCCCAGGCTGATCGGATAGCATTGCTTCCTCCGATGGTCTGTCCTCTAAACAACTCAGTATTTAATGGAGCCTGTTCTACCGTGACATTCTTCCAACTCACATCGAGTTCCTCCGCCACAATCATTGGCATTGATGTTTTAACTCCTTGCCCGGCTTCGGGATTTTTAGACATAATGGTCACCTTACCATTCTCTCCAATTTTCAGGAAGGCATTAATGTTAAAAGAATTATCCGATAAATTTTTCGATTGAATAAGGTTTTTCGTGCCGGAGGCCATCAGATTAAACCCGAGTATCATACCCCCACCTGCTAGGGCAGTACTTTTTAAAAAAGCGCGTCTTCCTAAGGTTGATTTTGAAATATTCATATCAAGTTCATTTTGTGTGAGAATAGTAAGGGTTATTGATTCTGAAGAATTTTGGCTGCAGTTTTTATTGCAGCATTTATACGCATGTATGTGCCGCAACGACATAGATTCCCATTCATTTCTTTTCTGATTTCTTCTTCTGTCGGATTTGGTTTCTTTTTTAACAAAGCTGCTGCCCTCATGATCTGACCAGGTTGGCAATAACCACACTGTGAAACATCGTGTTCCAGCCAGGCTTGCTGTACCGGATGATCCCAATTTTCTGACAATCCTTCGATGGTAGTGATGGAGTGGTTCCCTACTTCTGATACAAGCACTTTGCATGCCGGGACGGCTTCTTCACCAAGATGTATTGTGCAAGCCCCACATACCCATTC
>CBDUBA010000134.1:0-10791 GCA_965365275.1 uncultured Cyclobacteriaceae bacterium
GCCGTTTATCGGGTGGTCGATATTTTTAAGGGAACCTTTCAAGGTCGATGATCCCCGGTTTAACGAACTTTTAACGAAAATGAATCTTCCACTGGAATAGGTAATTGTAAAAAAAACCCTGAGCATAATTGCCTCAGGGTTTTTTTGTGTGCATGCAAATCCAATCTATAGATCGGGTTGCGGTGTCAGCCTTAAATAGGGTTTCACTTCAACATGTCCTTTTGGGAATAAGGCCGGGATCTCGTCGTTTGTTACGGCCGGGACGATAACACAATCCTCACCTTTGTTCCAGTTGGCCGGCGTTGCTACCTTGTGATAGGCTGTCAATTGCAAGGAGTCAATCACCCGCAATAATTCATCAAAATTCCTTCCTGTGGAAGCCGGATAGGTTAACGTTAATTTGACTTTTTTATCAGGCCCGATCACGAATACAGAACGCACGGTTGCATTATCATCTGCATTCGGATGGATCATATCATACAATTTTGCCACTTTTCGATCTTCGTCTGCTATAATTGGAAAATTCATCGTAGTCTTCTGTGTCTCGTCGATATCCTTAATCCAGCGTTTATGGTCCTCCAGGTTATCCACACTTAAAGCAAGAACCTTTACATTTCTTTTATCAAACTCCGCTTTGTATTTTGCCGCAGTGCCCAACTCCGTGGTACATACCGGTGTAAAATCAGCCGGATGGGAAAACAGCACGCCCCATCCATCGCCAAGCCATTCGTGAAAATCAATGGTTCCTTCCGTCGTTCTTGCTGTAAAATTCGGAGCAATATCTCCTAATCTGATTGTAGACATATTCTATTTGGTTTTTACGGTTATTAATTGATTTATATAAAATCATTGATATAATCATAGATTAGGCATACATCAGACCCTTTCTCTTATTAATTGGCAGGATTCTTATCGTATGGTGGAGGGATTGTAAGGAATGAACAGGCATTAAATGCTAAAATGATTTCCAGGTCAGAATTTATTCTATTAAATTACTTATCCATTTAAATTCTCCAAAACCAATTATTAATTTGAAATGGATGTAAAGGAAGCTACTGAAAAAGCAATTGAATATTTTAAAAAATTTTATCCCAATGTTGAAAAAGTTCAACTGGAGGAAGTTGAAATTACGGATGATGATAAGTATTGGAATGTTGTTTTAAGCTTTGAAAACGTGGAGACAACTCCATTAAGTTATCTTCAAATTGGGCAACAAAGGACTTTTAAGGTATTCAAAATAGATGCTGATACAGGCAAGGTAAGATCAATGAAAATAAGAAATATCAAATGACCAAATTCTTACTTTATCATGTTCAGTCTTTACATTGAGTTCAGTATTTGTTAGCCGGTGTTCTTAACGATCGATCTTGGAGTAAATATAATTTTCAAATACTATCATCCGGTCGATTATTCCATTCTCGTTCCGTTCAAAAAATAGCATTTCACCCAGCTCTCCATCATCTCTTATTCTTTGAAATTGATCATCTTTAATATGTTTGTACAGTGTCATCGATTCTGCCGGCGAGTCTGTTGGTAATTCTATCATTAGCAGTTTGCCTTCCCAGGTCGAAATATAGATCTCATCCAGGATCTCCATTTCATAATATCCTGAATATTCTGTTAAATCCTTCTTAGTGACATGCTTCGAGTCATTACTTATTGGCTTCACTTTTTGAAGAATGGCATGCATGCCATTCACGTATTTGTTTGGATTTACCCCATTTGCATTAATCATTACTGAATAAGCGAATTTGCTCTTCAGGTGTAAACGCAATGTCGATTGATAACCAGGACAGTATCCTCCATGACCTACCCACTTGTCGTCGCCAGGTCCTTTATATACTCCAAAGCCCAAACCACGGGTGACCTTCCAATCCGGATCCATCCAATGAACATTTTGCATGTCTTTAAGAGTTGATGGCTTTAATATTTCCGTAATTGTAGTATCTCTTAATCGAAATTGCCATGATGCAAATTTTGCTAAATCTAATACGTTTGAAGAAAAACCAGCTGCAGCATTTACCCCATTTGCCTTGAAGAAATTTATCCTTTTTCGTTCTCCTTTTCTCGAAAGCAGGCCATAACCTATGGCAAGTTCGGTACCATATAAAGATTCTGGCATTGATGGTCGGGTATCGGATAATCCAAGCTGTGTAAGGATATTTTCCTCAATATATGCTTCAAAGGACACGCCGGAAATCTCTTCGACCACATAGCCCAGCAAGGTAAGTGCAAGGTTGCTGTATTGATAATAAGTTGATGCGGGATATAAAGTTTTTTGAGTCGATAATGTGGAAATGATTTCCTCTTTAGTAGGAAAAGAAAAATCGGGGCCATTCCAATGTGAAAAAGAATTTTCCCTGGGTAGTCCTGCGGAATGACTCAATAATGTCCTTATGGTTATGGGCCCACTTGCTATATATTGTTGTTCAAGATCGTACCAGGGTAAGATATCAGCAATATTATCATCCAATCTTAACTTTTCTTCATCATACAACTTCATAATTGCAACTGATGTAAATAGTTTTGATATAGAACAGATGCTGCAAATCATTTCAGGCTCAGCTTTAACGTTATCTTCAATGTTTGCCATTCCGTAAGCCCCGGTCCATAGCAATTCCTGATCAGAGATAATGCTTGCTGTTATACCAGGAAGTTTCTCGTAATCCTTTTGAGCGTCAAGCCATACAGAGATAAGTTTCAAAGCCTCCGTATAGTCTTTGGATACTTCTTGAGATAAAACAGGTACGGATAAGAAGAATAAGATTATTAATAGATATTTTTTCATGGTTCTGCATTTTTTGCTTACCAAGTGGCGAATAAAGATATTGTGATTATACACAATATTGAGTTTAATCGTCTAAAATACCATTATTTTAGAATCGAATGTTTATCCGAATTTGAAAAAAGAATGCCTCAGACGCTTTCTCTCGTGGGTTGTCAAGGTTTTTAAGCATGAAACAGGGGATTTTTGACTTTTCTGGTTTATAATCTTAAATTGCAATTGAGGCACACAGTTCGAATCACTATGACAACCTTTATCAGATCAATATTTCTTATGGCAGCTTGGATTTTAATAATCCAATGCGATAATGAAAATACTGATCTATATGTAAATATTCCTGATGATAACTTTCTAAATGCATTGATAGAGTTAGGAATTGATACGGACGGAGATGGCAGAATTAGTCCTGCCGAAGCAGAGTTAGTTACCGATTTGTTTGTTGGCGATAAAGGTATATCATATCTTACAGGTATTAAAGAATTTATTAATTTAAGGATATTAGGATGTTCTCATAACCAATTAAGGAGTCTGGATCTTACATCCAATGTTCTATTAGAGTACATATTCTGCAATGAAAATCTATTAACTTCCATAGATTTATCTAAAAATACCAATTTAAGATTGTTGAATTGCTTTGGGAACAGATTAGTTAATCTTGATGTTTCAAATAATCCAATGCTGGATTCCTTGGATTGTTATGCTAACCAATTAACCAGCCTTGATATCTCTAACAATACTGCCTTGAAATTTCTAAGATGTAGAGGAAATCAACTAACTGCACTTTATACTTCGAATATAGATGCCATAGAATCAATTGATTGCAGTAGAAACAAACTAACTACCCTCGATTTTTCAGATAATATCAACTTGAAATTTCTAAGCTGTGAGAATAACATGGTTAGTAACTTGAATCTAACTAATAATTGGTTGCTTGAAACTTTAATTTGCCATGGCAATCAACTATTGAGCCTTGACGTTTCTAATAATTCTGCTCTTTCGAATATACATTTAGAGGATATGACCACATTGTCTCAAGTTTGTGTATGGGAAATGCCTTTCCCTCCCGATGGTGTATATATAGATACAACCAATAGCTCAAATGTTTTTTTTACATTGGATTGTTATTAATAAATAGTAGTTATAATACTTTACAGCTATCTTCTAAGATTCCATTACTGTAATTAGTTAGGCCAAATTTTTGTATGTTGACTCTTTGGTATTTGCTTGAGACCATTTAAGCCTGAGATCTTTAGAATGCTAAAAAACAGATATTCTTGCTAAGTAGAAAAGAATGCATCAGATGCTTTCTTTTGTAGGTTGTTAAGGTTTTTAAGTCGGAGGTTGTAGGAATCAAATCACAGATCTATCTCTCCGCTGGCACGCATGGCATCGACCTGGGCCTTTGCAGCTGCTCGTTTGGCCTCAATGCGTGACAGGATCAATTGAAATTCAGGATTGTCTATATATTTTTCAGAGATCGGATTGACTTTAAGGTAGTCTGACGACATACTTAGTGCGCGACCTTTTTCCACCATAAGGTTAAGATATATCAGCGCATCTGCCATTTCATCTTTCATGGCATGAGTTTGGAAAAGAAGGGCATATATTAGCCAATCATCACTGTCAGACGATTGTCCTTCAAGCGATTTCTGAATATTCATCAGCATCGATGTAGTTTTTTCTTCACGACCGGTTTTACTGTATATATATGCCAGGTAAAGACTATCTTCGGTCCTTAAGGAATATCCGGCTTGAGCATATTGTTCCAGAATCTCTTCCGCAGATACAAAATCCCGATTGTAAAAATGTGCCAGAAATTTACCACGTATACAATTCCTTTCACAATCTGAAACGATAGAAATCGAATCCAGGAACTGCATGCATTTATCGGATTTGCCTGTATATAATAACGACGCAGCATAAAAATCAATCCATCCACAACTTGGCCGAAGGGTGATTGAAGCCAAAAAATACTCTTCTGCTTTCTCATAATCTCCGATACGAGCAAAAGCGAGGCCGATTAATCCAAGAAAATCAAACGTTCCGTATTCACCGCTTGCCTTATCAACCGCTATATCTATATATCTAAATCCCTGCATCACATCATTTTTGATATAGAGATAGATAATACCGGTCATATAATATGGCCAGTATTTATTCTGTTCCAGTTCAATCGATTTTTTAAAATACTCTAAGGCAAGGTCCCATTTACCCATAGAAAAATAATATCTTCCCAATAAGGTATTTATATATTCATTCTCAGGATCCAGTTCGATTGTTTTTTCAGCGTAATAATAGGCGGAATCATACATTCCTAAATTCATATATAAATGTCCTTTACTTATAATAGCATCTGTATAGCCCGGATCAATCTTTATTGCATTATCAAAATAGAGTAAAGCAGATTTAATATACGTTGAATCATTGGAATCACTATATTTATTCAATTCATCAAATCCTTTCAATACCAGGTCATAGGCTATGATCTCATTGGTTTTCTTACCTTCAATCCTTTTCATTTCAGCTGGAGTAATGATCGCATTCAGGGAAGCAGCGATCTTCTTAGCCACATTGCTTTGAAATTCAAATATCTGTTCGGTATATTTTCCATCATAGGTCTCCGCCCACAGGTGATCATCACTGTTTCCTTCAATCAACTGCACAGTAATCCGAATATCATCACCTGATTTACGCACGCTCCCCTCAAGTAAATAGGCTACCTCCAGTTCTTCCGCAATACTTTTCAGATCTTTTGCCACATTACGGTATTGCTCGCTGGTCGTCCGTGATTTAACATTCAGATCTTTGATTTTCTGAAGATGTGTTAGGATCTCTTCCAGCATTCCATTACAGAAGTACTCATTTCCCTCATCCGGACTGTCATTTCGGAATGGAAGCACTGCAATGGACTTTTTTTCCTGAACTTCAGGCAAAGACTGATCCGTGCTTGATTCCGGGATAAATTTCCAGATTACAAGAGCGATGACAACCACCAGTAAACTGGCTGAGATATAGTATGGTATTCTATTTTTTGGGAGAGGTTCTTTTTGCTTTTTCTGTTTCTCATCAGTCGGTTCAGATGATACTTCATATGTTTTTAAAGTCCCTTTTACATTTTTCAGTTTTTGTTCACCTAAATACTTCGCTAAGATCCCTGATTTGTTTTTTATGTCGGAATACACCCTTTCGGATATGGTTATACGCCCTTCCGGGGACACTTCCTGTAAACGCGAGGCAATATTCACGCCGTCACCGAGCACATCATCATCGGCAAATACCATTTCACCTTCATGGATGCCGATCTTCAAAGGAATATCCTGTTTTTTACAGGCTGCCCGGATCTCCAACGCACAACGAACAGCATCCGAGGCAAGGTGGAAGCTGGCCAGTGTACCGTCGCCGATTTCCTTGATCAATGTACCGTTAAATTTGGTGATCAACTCTTCATGGATGGCATGATTTTGTTTGAGCATTTCAAATGCCTTATCCTCATCCGTTCCCATAATGGCTGTATACCCGGCAATATCGGTGAACATTATAGCAGCGAGTTTGCGATCTTCGGGCATTGTAGAAAAATAACGGTTTAAAAATCCAACTGCTCTCTTATCGGTGTAATATTAAAGTTAGTTATTTATTGCGAAATAGTCTATAAAAATGCATCAGACATTATCTCTTGCTAGTGGTTAAGGTTTCTAGGTCTGAAATCCGAATATTTTGATTATCTAAGATTTTTCTTATCTTGTTGAGTTATGCCAAATCAAAAACGTCTGTTAGCAGCCATCATGTTCACCGATATCGTAGGATACACCAAAATGATGGGTCAAGATGAAAATATAGCCCTGACTGTTCTTCGAAAAAATCGTGATATACATAAAAAAATGATCCCCGAATATCACGGACAATTCCTAAAGGAAATGGGTGATGGGGTTCTGGCCTCATTCGAAAATTCCTCGGATGCCGTTATCTGTGCTGCCTCCATTATGAAAACTACAAATGAAAAGGATATATCAATTCGTATAGGTATCCATATGGGTGAGGTGATTTTTGAAAACAATGATGTTTTTGGTGATGGTGTAAATATAGCATCACGTATTGAGGCACTCGCCGATCCAAACCAGATACTTGTTTCAGAAACGGTGAAGAATAATATACAGAATAAAACAGGTATAATAACCAATCAGATTGGTGAACGGGAGTTGAAAGGAGTCAACAAAACTCTTTTAATCTATAAGGTTAAGGTACATGATGAATTCCTTACACCCCGCATAAAGGAGGGAAAAAAGAAGATCGGCAATCCACTTCTGATGGTGCTGGCCATCTTCCTATTTATTGTGATTGGACTTGCAGGATATTGGATTGGTGTAAATTCAAAGGCTACCCCCAGAACTGATCCTGTCATTCGATATAACATTCAAATAGAATCCACGCTTACCCGAACAGGTAGACGCTCATTGGCTTTCTCTCCGGATGGAACTTATTTATGTTATGTTTCCGGTAGCCAACTTATGTTAAAATCCATGGATGATCCTGGAAGTGATATAATTATAAAAGGAGTTTCGGATCCCAGAGAGCCAGTATTTTCCCCGGATGGTAAATGGATTGCGTTCAACGATGTTTCTAATAATGCTCTCGTAAAAATACCTGTGACAGGCGGAATTACAGCTCGAATTTGTGCAATTGAAAATGGTGCCAGAGGAATTGTATGGAATGAAGACGAAATTTATTTTGGTACTATCGATGGGATTTTCAGAGTTGATGCTAATGGGGGAATTCCGGAAAAGATCTATCAAACTACCAATGAATTTATGATTCTAAATGTACAGATTCTTCCCGGCAATGAAACAGTATTATTGCATCAATTGTATCCTGAGTCTAATCGATCGTGCATTGCCATGGCTAAAGTTGGAAGCAGTGATGAACCATTGACCTTAATTGAGGGCGGTATGGATCCTCGATTTCTCAGCAGTGGTCATATTGCTTTCATAAAGGATGAAACTCTCCAGATTATAGAATTTGACCCTGGATCAAATAGTATCATTGGGCTCCCTAAAGTATTAGTATCCGATAGGATCAATATAAATTCAGTCGGACAATTTGCTTTCAATAACCATGGAACACTTGTCTTTTGGTCTGGAATTGAAAATGTTAATGAAAAAAGAAACCTGGTATGGGTCGATTTTTCTGGTAAAATTGAAACGATCAGTAACGAACCATCAATGATCATGTCCCCAAAAATTTCTGGGGATGGACGATTGGTCGCAGTGGATCAAATGGCAGAAGGTAAATCATACGAAATTGTCATGTATGATCCTATACTGGGAACAGCAACGGATTTTATATCTGAAGAGTCTGCAATTACACCTGTTTGGTCCTCTGATTATACCTTTATCAGCTACTTCCAGTTAGATGAGCCGCAAGGAGTGTACATGAAACCGGTAGACCTTAGCTATGCTCCGAAACTCCTTTTTAAATCCAATGAGATCATTCACTTGGGTAACTGGTCAAAAAATGGGCGTTATCTGGTGTTTAGATCTCCCAGAGGTGCTGGTTATTATGATAAAAACGATGGCTCAACGCATTTTCTTGATTTCATTAATGAAGGTGAAGGCGTCGAGGTTTTTTTCCCTATTTTATCACCAGATGGAAAATGGCTTGCCTATACCTCTGATGATAACAAAAATCGAGATCATGTATATGTAGTTCCTTTTCCTGGTCCAGGGCGGGCTCATCGCATATCTGTAGATGAAGGACATGCTCCTGTGTGGGATCCGGAAATGCGCTACATATATTTTATAAGTCAAGGAGATAGCGGGATAAATATATCCAGGTCCAGGATTGAAACTAATCCGCAATTTTCATCATCGAATCCTGAAATTCTTTTTTATGGCAATTACACTTCCCGTTATCAATTCGAAAATGCTAATATATATCAATTCGGTAATACTGGCATGTTTGATATTCATCCGGACGGAGATCGATTCCTGATGCAGAAAGGAATTGAATCCGGAACGGAATCGGAACAATCAGAATTGTTATTAAAGGTTGTAGTCAATTGGCCCGGGCTGATTGAGTAACATTGGCAAATAGCACTTTCTTTTACAAATAACTGAATTTCCGGATTATTGAAGCCACTTTACGCCATCTTTCATGCTTATGTAGCCTTATTGTGATCCTATACACCTACATAATCTGGTACCCACGACTTGATAAATCAAAAAAAATGCGATTTTCAGAACCTTATGTAAGATCCTTGCTTGATGTAGATACGGGATATGGGCGGATCTCGGGATAAAAGTCAAACCCTATCTATAAAAAAATTGTCAGTCAATTGTTGCTAAACAAATTTGTAATTAAATACGGAAGATCTCCTAATGAGCTGATATATAGCTAATTATCCGATGAATTTCGATCCAAATTTCAAACTTTCAAATGTTTCACCATGAAATGTTCAAAGGTTTAAATTAATCTCTCTGGTCAGTTCATGCCTGAATATATTTCTAGTTCTAAAAAGTTACTTTTTTTTCAATTTTTGATTTTATCCTGATTTTTTGTAATTAACCTTGGCATTAAATCATTTTAATTGAAAAAAGTACTTCAACATGAGACAATAATATTATCACCACTTTTACTGGTATATTGTCTTTATGTACTTCTAAAGGAAAAGACTGGATTAAGTCTTGACGAGCCAACATATTTACTATACGCCAGAAATCTTATTAATGGCTTTTATGTGCCAAAAGGTACCACTTTTCTCTGGGCAGGACCCGGCTATCCTATCATACTTGCCGTGTTTGAGAAATTTGACATGCCAGATATATATCAAAAATTATTCAATGCGATCTTTCTCTATGCATCTTTATTATGTATTTACTATAGCTTGAGATCATTTGCCAAGAAAAGCTATGCTCTGATCCTGACTAGTTTTTGTGGATTCTATTATCCATATTATTTAATGCTTCCGTATAGAATGACGGAAGTATTTGTGATATTATTGATCAGCCTGATAGTATTATATGTAAATAAATGGTCTGAGGAATCCTCCAAAATAACATATAAGATTATATTGATATTGGTACTGGCATGGTTAATGTTAACAAAAATTATCTTTGGATATGTCATTACCGGATTGTTGATTCTCTTTATTATCACATTTTTAATAAAACATAAAAACAAGTATTTAAAACTGATCTTTATTACATTCCTTTCTATAATTACTATCTCTCCTTATTTATATTTTACCTATCAATTAACTGGAAAATTTTTTTACTGGGGGACGTCAGGAGGGCTTACTTTGTATTGGATGTCCAGCCCCTATGATGAAGAATATGGCGATTTTATCAATTTTTTTTACGAACCTTCCAATGATCATTCTAAAAATCAATTGTTCAAAATGCGACATGAAGAGAATATCACAAAGGCCATTGGTGAAATAAGTCTATTTGAAACACTAAACTATGAAGAACTGCCTACTAAACTTGGAGTTGCTCAAGATCAGAAATTCAAAAGAATGGCAATACAGAACATAAAAGGACATCCGATAAAATACATAAAAAATATACTATCAAACGGTTTGAGGATGATTTTCAATTTCCCTTATTCATATAGGGAAAATCCATTGAATTTAAAATTGATCATTTGCAATTCAATTCTGCTTTTATTTGTTTTCATATCCTCACTAAAACTTTTAAGAAAATATAAAAATATTGATAGTGCTGATTTATTTCTCCTATCATTTGCATTAATATATCTTGGTGGAAGTATGCTGTTGAGCGCTACAACAAGACAGTTTTATATTATTTCACCAATTCTTCTCTTTTTTATCGGAAAATATTTTTGTATTCAATTTCCATATTTCAGAAGTGAACATTCTGTATAGTTATGAAGCTAAATAGTGGAATCCAATGGATTTAAGTGTTGTCACAACATGTTTCACCCTGAAACATGATTTTGTTTCATCAATATACTAAAATGAAAGATTTGGGATTTGAGGGTTTTCGGGATCTCTT
>CBDUBA010000135.1:0-10744 GCA_965365275.1 uncultured Cyclobacteriaceae bacterium
GAGAAATCCATGTTTGTGAGGTCATGGATGATCCCATTGCCAACAAACAAATCTTTTTTTCCATCATTATCAAAGTCGGCAAATAATGGTGCCCAGCTCCAATCCGTCTCAAAAACGCCTGCCAGTAGTCCTATCTCACTGAAACTGTATGATCCGTTGATCTCCCCGTTATTTAACTGGAGCATATTCCGAATATATTGCGGTGCGTATCCTTTATCGAGTTCTTCCTGATAGCGCTGAAACCCACGCATATTGCCAGCCATAATCCGTTTCCTGAAATAATCTTCCGGAAGCATATCCAGCGTATATATATCAACCAGACCATCATTATTAAAATCGGAAATATCCATACCCATGGCACTGTAACTCGTATGTTTGATATAATCTCTTAGCTTTTCAGAGAAAGTTCCATCTCCCTGGTTAATGAGCAACAAATCATTCGAGATATAGTCATTGGCCACATATACATCCGGCCAACCATCCAGGTTGATATCACTTATACAAATGCCCAGACCAAATCCGTCCCAGGTAATGCCGGCTTCTTTCGACACATTTTTGAAACGGGGCAACTTGCTGTCAGGATCAATTCCCTCATTCCGGTACAATCTATCAGTATTACGCATTGAGCCGTCAGATGTCCTCATCCTGATTGAGTTTTTATTGGGAATATTCATCGAAGAGGTTACCAGATACATATCGAGATCACCGTCTCGGTCATAATCAAAAAAGGCAGCTTGGGTTGAATACCCTTGATCATCAAGACCTGTTTCCGCGGCACGCTCTCGAAAGGTCAATTTCCCGCTGATCCCGTCGTTAATAAATAAAAGATTTCGGTAGTCATCAACAATATTCCCTCCAACACATAGGTAAACATCGAGCCAGCCGTCCTGGTTGAGGTCAACCATACTCACACCAGTTACCCACCTGTCTTTGGTATCGATTCCTGCTTGCAAGGTAATATCTTCAAACCGGAGATTGCCCTTATTTAAATACAGACCACAATTTTCCATATTTGCCCCAAAAAAGATATCGCTCAACCCATCATTGTTAAGATCTCCCACCGCCAGTCCGGATCCATTATAGAAATACTCATAAAAAAGCGCATTAAAAGTATCGGATTCATGCAATACATTATTAAAGTTAACGCCTGTTTCTCTGGAAGTTTTAAGTTGAAAAAGAGATGTATTACTAGAGATTGATTCTGGTTCCGAAGTATCACAAGTGACTAACAGAATGCCACAGATCACAGCAAGGATTTGATAAAGAACAATTTTCGCTCTGTTTATATTCATCTTCTATTCATAGAAAAATCGATAATTAAATATATGAAAGTTCTTTATGGTTATCTAGGGGTAAAAGTATTAATAAAGGTAAAGGCTGGTTTTAAACTATTATTCTAATGCATATGAAAGTACCAGGTATTTTTATCAACAGGCTTATCCAAATTCCGTTGAACACCAGGGCGCATTTTAAGTTTTACCAGCCTATGAACCACGAGAATTAACTCAACACAAATAATATTATTCATTTAAATAAAAGCCGTGGATGTGGTAACATCATCCACGGCTTAAAAATTATATTCCATGCAAAACTAATAATCTCAATTACTCTCCTGTAGCATAACCAGGATTCTGGGTCATATTTTCATTCAACCTTAAGTCTGCCTGAGGAATTGGCCAGAGATAATCATTCTCATCACAATTTGCCTCAATATCAGGCCTTTCAGGCCAAACGTCACATAAGATCTCCAACCTGGTCAGGTCGAACCAACGGTCGTATTCGAAAAACAGTTCCAGGTTTCGCTCCTGGATCACTGCAGCTTCAAAATCTTCCATTGACATGGAGGTAGTCACCAAAGGATTATCCGGATTGGGTGTGCCATCATTTGCTCTGTTAATGATCTGGTTTACAGCATCTACGGCGGCCTGAGTAGGTCCTCCGTTCACCCTGTTTTCTGCTTCCGCGAACATCAGCAATACATCCGCATACCTGAGTAAAGGAATATTTGCTGTTGAGATAAGTCTCTCCATGGTTGCCTGATCATTATAAACAAATTTCCTTATAGGCGGAGACCCTCTCCAACTGACTTCTTCCCCTGGGTCACCGTTCCAGTCTTCAAGAATAAAATAGGCCTCTTTTCGTGGCTGCATTGGATATCGTTCAGCCCATGTTCTTTCCGGGCCGAAGTCATTCCATCCAAAAGCCATGGAACCTGGAAGCCAGATCTGTGGAGGTGTGGAATTATCATCCTCAGTAGCATTAAATGCCCAGATATTTTCCGGTCCCAGTTTATTCTCTATCTTAAATACATCCCGGATATCAGGTATCAGGGAATGCTCGGTATTAGTAATAATAGCGAGTGCCATATCTCGGGCATTTTGATAATTGGCTGTCTGTTTCAAAGGTGCCGTTGCCATAGTCAGATAGACCTTGGCCATATATCCTCTTGCTGCGTCCTTTGTAGGTCGCCCAGGGTACTGATCCCAAGCTTCAGGCAGATCATTCAAGGCAGTTTGCAAATCTGAAAGGATCAGATCATAAACATCCGCTACAGGTTGCCTGGAAATTACCTCATTGACAAGATCTGTTTCTTCTGTAATAATCGGGAGATCCCCGTATAGCCTGACCAGGTGGAAATAGTTAAATCCCCTTAAGAATTTGGCCTGGGCCATCAATTCGTCTTTGGTTTCCTGAGGAACCGTAGGTCCCAGATTATCATCAATCAGGGCCTGAATCACGTTATTCAGGTTTCCGATGGCCGCATAATGGATCCTCCAGAATCCATTGCCATGTGAGGCCGTAAAGGCGAGGTTTGAGTTGCCATTGGCGTCATCATGGAATGAGCCCCAACCATAGGAATAATTACCCCATTGCTGGTAAAGCACATCCATTGCACCTGCCAATCCGGAGACTATCTGTCCCTCCGTCTTGTAAAAATTATCCGGAGCAGGGAAATCTTTTGGATTCTCATCAAGACTGACGCATCCGACAGTGATGAGTAAGACGGTCATCCCCAGGCCGATTATTTCTTTCAGTTTATATTTTATTATCTTTTTCATCGATATATGATTTTTCATTTTTAATATCAGAAAGTTAAATCAATCCCGAATGTATACGTTCTTGCAGGTGGATAAGCGCTCAAATCAACACCAATAGTAGCATCCGACGAAGTAAAGTTCGCAACTTCAGGATCATAACCTGTATAATCGGTCAGTGTCCAGAGATTGGTACCTGTAAAGTATATCCTGATGTTCTTAAATCCGATCTTACTCAAGAGATCCGGATCAAAGACATAAGCAAGGGTGATGAGTTTCAAGCGAACATATGAAGCATCTTCAACCCATTTCGACATTTCACCACCTCGTCCATTTCCAGGTACAAATACTTTTTGTTCCAGAGCCTGATCTTCGCGATATGCCCCGTCGTACAATGCAGGAACGTCCGTATCCTGATTTTCTGGTGTCCAGTAATTCAATACCCTCGGGTCATTGGCTTCATAAGATTCCCTTCGGATCCTCATCTGGTTGAACAGGTCTACGCCCTGCATGCCCATAAAGAGGAAACTCAGTTCGATATTATTCCATGTTAACCGGTTCGACCATCCCCAGGTAAAATCAGGATATCCGTTACCAATGATAACTTTATCATCATCATCCACATCACCATCTCCGTCATTGTCAAGGAGGTGATAATCTCCTGGAAGCTGACCATAACTTCGGGCTTCTTCATCTTCTTCTGTTGTCCAGAGACCGAGGAATTGCCATCCTCTCATAGTACCGTAGGGCTGTCCTTCTTCCAGTATCATGAATTCTCCCATACTGTAACCTCCAAAACTTGCAGAATAGGACAATCTTTCATCCGGTCCCAAATCCAGGACTTTATTACGGTTCGCCGTAAAATTAACAGATGTGTTCCATCGGAATTTCCCAACAACAGGATCACCTCCGATTAAAATTTCCAGACCTTTATTTTCAATGGATCCAACATTATCCAGTATGCTGCTTACGCCTACATATCCGGGTAATTCCCTTGGCATCAGCAGATCATCCGTAATTTTTTTGTATACATCAATGGTGGATGTTAACCTGCCACCAAAAAGAGAAAGGTCCATACCGATATCAGTCTGTGTTGTTGTTTCCCATTTCAGGTTAGGATTTGCCAGACCTCCAACTGCAAATCCGGTATTGGTCGGTTGTACACCATTATATGGATAATTCGTACCGTAATCACCTGGGGCAGAAAACAGCCTTGCCAGGGTTTGATAAGGACTGATACCCTGATTACCGGTCTTACCATAACTTGCACGCAATTTCAGTTCCGTTATAGTAGAAGATCCTTCAAGGAATGCTTCTTCCGAAAGTCTCCAGGCAACTGAACCGGATGGGAAGTAACCCCATTTATTATCCTCTCCGAAGACACTAGAACCATCCGCCCTGTAAGAAAAGGTAGCAAGGTAACGATCGTCATATCCGTAAAATACCCGTCCCAAATAAGAAAGCAGAGACCTGTCTCCCGCATAGGATGACTTGGTTAGGAATTGAGCACCAGCGATGTTATTATATCCAAGTTGGTCTACTATAAAATCTCTCGCCTCGGTGTTTGTTCCATGCCAGGTATCATATATCTGTTCCAGTACAGCGGTGGCAGTAAGTTGGTGTCTTCCACCAAAGTTATTATCATAGGTCAGGATATTACTGTTCTGCCACCTTTCTGTTGTACTATTGCTTAATTGTGCCTCCCCATTGTTTGAAAAACCGCCCATGGTATTGGTGTTATAATAATCCCTGCGCTCCGAGTTAGCAAGAATCGCTCCACCAGTCAATTTCAGGCTTAATCCTTTAACGATATCGAAATTCAGGAACAAATTGATATTATTCCTGTATGTAGGACGGTCCATATCAGGTTCTATGGCACTTGCCAGTGGATTCCAGGTATCGCTGGGTCCGTAGTCGGTGTTGATACTTCCGTCTGGCTGAAGACCATGCCGCTGATAATTTCCCTGTGCATCATAAACCGGCTCAGTCGGGGCCCAGCGGGGCGCAACATTTATGGCCATAGCCACAAAAGCAACATCTCCCCTGAAATCAGGTGATTTATAGGTTTCCTTTGTAAAAGCCCAGTTCAATCCAAAATCCACTGCCTTGGAAATATCCGCATTTAAATTCGTTCGTAAGGATATCCTGTCATAGGCTGAACCTTTTAATATACCCTTGTGATCGAGGTAGTTTGTGGATACCATATATTTTAAACGATCCGTGGCTCCACTTACACTCAACTGATAATTCTGGATAAGCCCCGTTTCATATATAACATCCTGCCAGTCAGTTCCGCCATCCCTTTCAAACCGTGCTATATCATCCGCCGAAAAAATCGGGACGGGCACATTGCCTGAACCTGTTTGTTTTGAACGGACCAGGTTCATGTACTCCGCATAGGTAACAGCATCCATTACATCAAGCTTATTGGCCAGTTTCTGTGGACTGATACCCACACTGAAATCAATTACCGGCTTTCCTTTTTTCCCAAGCTTGGTGGTGATCAGAATGACACCGTTAGCCCCTCTCGATCCATAGATGGCAGTAGCTGAGGCATCCTTCAATACTTCCATGGATTCTATATCATTAGGATTTAATGTGCGAAGCAATTCCTGGCCGCCCTGCAAACCATCGACAACGATCAGAGGCTCATTACCCCCATTTATAGAATTGAGTCCCCTGATACGAATGATTGTCTCACCTCCGGGTGAAGCATCTGAATTCAGGACATATACACCAGTAGTTCTACCCTGCAGAGCCTGGTCTGCCCTGGAAAGGGGCAACTCAGTAATCTCCTTAGGTGCTATGCTGGTAGTAGCGCCAGTTAAGTCGGACCTTTTTTGCACCCCATAGCCAGTAACCACAATCTCCCCAAGGGCTGTTGCCTCCTCACGAAGGATAAGGTCAAATTGAGTCTGTGATCCAACAGTTATTGTTTGAGAAGCATACCCGATGGCACTGAACTGTAAAACAGCATCCGGCCCGGGAACATTTAACTGAAAAGCACCATCCATATCAGTTACGGTACCTGTTGTAGTACCGCTGATCAATATGTTAACACCCGGAATGGCTTCTCCATCCTCAGCCTTGATAACCCCTTTAATCAGGGTACCTTGAGCAAACAAATTTGCAGAAAGTGCCATTGAACATAGCACCAAAAAGCCAAAGACCTTGAATATCCTTGGAACCTTGGCAAGTTGTAGTAGTTTTTCTTTCATAATGAAAAATTTAGTTTTATAAAGGCTTATAAAGATTAAGCTCTAAAAAGAAATAAAGACACGGCATACTTGAATTGGATGTGTGTCCGTGGTATATCTATTTATATATATTTGTTATGAATCGAATACAAAACACAAAAAGAATAGTATATGTAGAAAAATATATTTTCGTTTCATTATTTTTTTTATAAATAAAACGCGTATCCTTAATAATTAAAGAAATTTACGGAATCATATAAAATAATTCAAGGTTTTATAAGATAAGATGTTTATATATTTTAATTTTTATTGAAATATCAATTACAGAACAAACATCTTTCCTTAATTAATTAATCCGATTTCTTTATTCAATTTATCTTTTTAACAATCAATGCTTATCAAATCTAAGAAATCGCAAATGCTATTTGTAGTAGAAATCATTGATATTGTGATAGAATTATTCAGACTTATGAAGTATTTTGCCGGTATTCAGGGTTTCTTTGAAGAATAATACCAAAAATTGATATAACGGATTATACCCTGCATCTTTGCAGCTTATTTAATAAAAAATCAGGCAATAATAACATCAATCCCCAATTGCTCCAGTTTTAGTTTATGTTCAGGATTAAGTCCGCTATCCGTAACAAGGATATCTACTTTTGAAAGGGGGCATATTACCGCCAGACTGCGTTTTTCAATCTTGCTTGAATCGGTTAGGACGATTACCTTTTTCGAAATTTCAATCATTATTTTATTGAGATGTGCCTCTTCGATATTAGGAGTAGTGATCCCAAATTCAAAATCCAAACCATCAACCCCCAGAAACAACTTATCACACAAATAATCCCTGATAGTACGCTCTGCAGGACTTCCGATGAGGGTAATTGCATCTTTTCTGAGAAACCCTCCTGGCATAACAACATGAATCTTATCATAAATAACAAGACTATTGGCGATGTTCAGGGCATTGGTAATTACAGTCAGACCAATTTCCTCATCCAGGCATTTAACCAATTCCTCTGTTGTTGTCCCTGAATCAACGATTATGGTATCCCCATCATCAATGAGTTTTGCTGCTCTTTTACCAATTTTCTGCTTCAGATCAAGATTGATCATATGTTTTTTGGATAATTCAATATCAACACCAACTCTTTTCTTAATTGCACCACCCCTGGCCCGAATCAACGTATTTTTTTTCTCAAGTTGCAATAAATCGTTCCGGATAGTGACTTCGCTCACATGAAATCTTTCACTTAATTCGGGAACAAAAACCTGCCCATCAGATTCCAGTTTTTCAAGAATAAGAGTTCTTCGCTGAACAGTGGATTTCATTTTATTAACCATAATAGCCTCATTTAAAACCAAAAATATAAAGTTATATGTGATCTAATATCTAATATCTAATATCTAAATATAAAAATCTGCATATATCATGAATAATAAATGTTTTATAGGAAAATGTAATAATAAATTAAACTTTATGAAAGAATTAAGCTTATTTTCTCTTTAATAATAGTTTATAAATTTTACTTTTTGCTTTGATTTGGTTTAATAACATTATATTTTAATATGTGAAAGGAATAATCTGAAAAAACGGCTTATGGATATTTCAAGCCTCCCCAATTATCTGGATAAGGGTTCAAATTATCATGATTTCACTTCACATGAAATATCTATCCAACCTTTCTTATGGAGAAAGGTATGGGACAGTATGAATGCATACCGGGAACCGATATCAGATTTCCTGGAAGAAATATATCAAAAGCCGGGAATAAGCATTATACTTACCGGTGCGGGAACCTCAGCTTATATAGGAGATACTCTGCATGGTTCTTTTCAGAAATATACGGGTTTACTCTGCAGGTCCATAAGTTCAACCAGTTTGATCACCCACCCTGAACGCTACATCAAACGGGAAGATCCGGTTTTGATTATTTCATTTGCCCGATCTGGAGACAGTCCTGAGAGTCTAGGGGTTATCAACCTATCAAATAGCATATGTAAGGATGTATCTCATCTTATTATTACCTGCAATCCACATGGGGATCTTGCTAGGTATGGTGACACATCCAGCCAAAGAATAATCTTATTGCCTGAAATAACCAACGATAAAGGATTGGCCATGACCGGAAGCTTCACTTCCATGTTATTATCGGGATTACTGGTTTCACGAATTAATGATATGACTAACCTGAAACCATATATAAATACTTTGTTCCAGTGTGGAGAATACATTCTAAAGAATTATGCTGATAAACTGAAAGATGTGTCAGAAATGGATTTTTCAAGAGCTGTATTTCTCGGCTCAGGCCCATTCGAAGGTATTGCTTCCGAATCACATCTAAAATTACAAGAACTGACATTAGGAAAGATCATATGCAAACATGATTCATTTCTTGGTTTTCGTCATGGGCCAAAGGCGGTCTTGGACAAGAATACACTTATTGTATATCTGTTCTCTAATGACAAATATGTTCAAAAGTTTGAAAAAGATCTGGTAAAGGAGATCCATGAGCAAAAGCTCGGGAAATATTTGATGGGTATTTATGATCAATATCCGGATATTGATTATTTGGATACCGGTATCAATATGGGATACAAAACAGATGGCATTGATGAGGAATTTCTCACGTTATGTTATATCCTTCCTGCTCAGATATTGGCATATTACTCATCCAGAAAACTGGGCCTAGATCCGGACACTCCTTCAGAATCAGGAATCATTACCCGTGTAGTACGGGGGGTAAACATTTATAGTTATCCCTAATCAATGCAAAATTTAGTCTTTCCCATTCAAAACTCTTTCAGCTATCTATACAAATTTATATTTCCCTGGCATTGGAACGGGTGGCAAGGGCATGTCACCAAACTCGTATTTGGCTAAAGAAAAATCCTGATTTGATTTCATAAGTTCCTCCCAGGTTATTTCACGGCCGCTATACGCTGCTTCCCTGCCCATGATGGCTGTCAGTGAAGATTCAGCTACCTGCCTGGCTTCGTTGACCGGATTACCATCCCGGATTGATGCTATGATTTCTTCATGTTCCAGTTGATAGGCATTAACTTTTTCCCCACGGAAGCGCCACTGTTCCCCATTGTCCTTGACAATAGATGTCATATAACCCAGGGTTGCCTTGCCATCGCTACCGATCACAGTATCCTGAACCCGGTTGGTACAGCCATTGATCTGGCGGTCCATGCAGAATCCCAGGACACCTCCGGTGTATTCATATTTCACGGACATGTGATCGTATATATCACCGAACTTTGGATCGGTACGTACCTGTCTTCCCCCCAGGGCGATGGCCTTCTCGGGGTGACTTCCAATTATCCAGTTCATTGAATCCAAAGTATGAACGTATTGTTCCACAATCATATCGCCACCCAGATAATTATAGTACAACCAGTTCCGTAATTGATACTCCATATCAGACCATCCTGGCTCCCGGTCGACAGACCACAACTCTCCAATTAAGAACTCAGTATACAGGGCCTTAATTTTTCCTATTTCCCCTCCATGGATCTTCTTGATGATTTCGCGATTGGCAATATCACGGCGGCGGTTGGTCCCGGCACCAATTGCCAATCCCTTTTTCTTTGCCATTTCACCGGACTCTATTACGGATTTCGCTCCTTTTACATCGACAGCAGCAGGTTTTTCCACGAAAGCATTCTTGCCGGCCTCAATTGCAGCCCTTAAATGCGCCGGATGAAAATGAGGTGGTGAGGTGACCAGCACATAATTGATCTCATCGATCTCCAGCAGTTTTTTATAAGCATCAAATCCCAGGAAACAGTTCTTTTCCTCCACGTCCACACCTACCTTAGCAAGTTGGGAACGGCATGCTTCAAGCCTGTCCTGGAAGGCATCTGCCAGACCTACAATTTTTATGCCACTGGCCTGCGCCTTTGCTCCCTCAGCAGCATCTTCAGTATGATAGCCTTCCATGGGATATATAATTTTCGTAGCGGCTTTAATTACGTCAAGAGCGGCTCCTGTTCCACGACCACCACATCCGATGACACCCACTTTGATCTCCAGATCATTTTTTACTGGTTTTGCAATCACATTTGGAAATGTAGTAATGGTAGCGGCACCTGCCAGACCAAGACTGGTATTCTCGATAAACCTTCTTCTTGTTATCTGATTTGACCTTTTTGAATTTTCAGTAGTTTCTTTCATGATAAGCATATTAAAAAGTGATTTTTCAATATAGGCAATAAAATAATCAGATTCAATGAGTATGATCTGAAGATTAAATGCCCCCTGTAATATTCATTCAGTTGAATCAAGCTCCTCAGCTCCTCAACCACCCGACTTTCAGAGTAAAAAAACATATCATAATTCATTTATTAACTGGCATCTGTTTCTAATCTTCCGTATATTCTGGAAAATTTTAAAAATCAAATCCTATGAAATGAACATGAATTTTAATCGTTCTAAATTCGCAAATATGAATGATTAAAATTTATGTGAATTCCTGAATGTCTTCAAATTTTTTGAACATTTAG
>CBDUBA010000136.1:0-10706 GCA_965365275.1 uncultured Cyclobacteriaceae bacterium
TCAAGATTATTAACAACAACCTAATGGAATGAAATAAATAATTCAAAAGTTAGGATATGATATATATCATGTTTTCAGGAGGCTGATGAATAATGTGGCTTGGAATACTATGGTTAGCATTTTTAATTTCAGGTAGAAAATAATATGTGTAGTCTTATTACCGGGCTATTATGAAATGAAATTTTGGATACCCTGACGTAATATATTCACTGTGCTTATTATTAAATACAACATTTTAATTTTTAAATATGGATATACATATCAGCGACTAAATTTGCTGTTTCACATTTTTAAAGTATTTTTAATAAGGCATTTTTATGAACAATTCGTAGATTGATCTGCTTTTGCCGAATTTCATCCTGGTCAATTGAATAATGATCGGATGAATCAGAATATTTTTTAAATCGAATATATATCTAAATTAAAAAGAAATGGGACAGACTACTTCGCAACAGAGAAACGTTTCACGCCGGAAATTCATAAAGAACACTGGCAAAATCACCCTGGCCACAACCCTTACGCCAAAACTCATTCCAAATGTTCATGCAGCTGAAAATAATACCATAAACATAGCTTTGGTCGGTTGTGGAGGCCGTGGATCCGGAGCCGCATCAAATGCCATGAAAGTTAAAAACGGACCGATCAAAATGGTTGCGATGGCTGATGTTTTTGAAGAGCGTCTTAAACTCAGTTATAAAAGTCTGAAAAAAATCCATCCTGATCAGGTAGATGTTCCGGAAGAACAGAAATTCGTGGGCTACGAAGGATATAAGAATGCGATGGACTGCCTGAAACCAGGGGATGTAGTGATACTGGCAACACCTCCTGCGTTTCGCTGGGTACATTTCAGATATGCCATAGACAAAGGCTTAAATGTCTTTATGGAAAAGCCGGTTACAATTGACGGCCCCACTACAGTAAGAATGCTGGAACTTGGAGAAGAATCCGTGAAAAAGAATCTTAAAGTGGGTGTCGGCCTGATGTGCAGGCATTGTGATGCACGCTGGGCACTTTACGATCGAATACAGGACGGGCAGATTGGTGAGATTATTGCCCTTCGCGCCTACAGGATGCATGGTCCAATCGGATTTTTTGATTCGGATCCAAAGCCTGATGGCATTAGTGAGTTTATGTATCAGACACAACGCTTCCATAGTTTCCTCTGGGCCGGAGGCGGTTCATACAGTGACTTTTATATCCATCATATTGATGAATGCTGCTGGATGAAAGATGCCTGGCCGGTAAAAGCACAGGCACTTGGTGGAAGGCATTACCGGGGCAATTCGGTAGATCAGAATTTTGATACCTATTCCGTTGAATACACTTTTGCCGATGGTACGAAATTATTCCTCTATGGCAGATGCATGGAAGGTTGTCATGATGAGTTCGCGAGTTATGCCCATGGCAGCAAAGGATCGGCCGTCATATCACAGGGAGGACATACTCCTGCATTATGCCGAATTAACAAAGGGCAGGATTTCAATAACACCGCTGACATAGTATGGAGATTCCCAAAAGAGGAACCTAATCCATATCAGCTGGAATGGGATCACCTGATCGATGCTATTCGGGAAGATAAACCTTTCAATGAAGTGAAGCGGGGTGCGGAAGCAAGCCTCGTCACCTCCATGGGAAGAATGGCGGCACATACCGGACAGGTAATCACGTATGATCAAATGCTGAATTGTGATCATGAGTTTGCGCCTGGACTTGATACATTGACAGAAAATTCTCCGGCTCCACTAAAAGCAGATGCTGAAGGGAAATATCCTATTCCACAGCCTGGAAAATATAAATACGAATACCCGTTTTAATACGGGTATTTATTTGGGCAGCAGTTCTTGTCACCGTATAGAGTAATCAGGTGAGGAATTCACTTAGGAAATTCCTTGGCCAGAGAATACACTTTTATAAACATAAAATTTCTAGACGAAACCGTGGAATAATCCGATACTTGTTTTAAAATCTGATGAATCGTATGAAGAATTTATCGTATGTTTTTGTAGCATTTCTGATTATACAGATCATCGGATGTGTTCCCGAAACTGAATTAATATTTGTCTCCCCGGACAGTGCATTGATCAGCTATACCGGACGGATAAATTTCGAAGATTCTAAAGCTCCTGAGATATACTGGCCTGGGACACAGATCGAAATTAGGTTTGAAGGGGAAGAGTTAAAAGCAAAACTTAAAGACGAGCAGGGTGAGAATTATTTTAATATCGTCATTGATGAAGATAGCTTGAGGTATATCAAACTTGATAAAGAAGAAAAGTATTATACCCTCGCAAAGGGACTTCCACAAGGCATCCACAACATTAAATTGATCAAACGCACAGAATGGGATCTGGGTAAAACCTGGTTCCTGGGCTTTGAGATTACCAATGGCGAGTTATCGCAGCTGCCTCAAACAGATAAAAGGATCATAGAGTTTTTTGGCAATTCGATCACCGCAGGCTATGCCATCGAAGACCTGACAGGCGGGGATTCACCGGATAGTATTTATACCAATAATTACAATACTTATGGAGCCATTACGGCGAGGCATTTCGATGCAGATTATTACGGTACGGTAAGGTCGGGGATCGGGATCATGATCAGTTGGTTCCCCTTGATTATGCCGGAAATGTGGGACCGTCTCGATCCTTCTGATCCGGATAGTAAGTGGGATTTTTCAAAAGTGCAACCTGATCTTGTCGTATTGAACTTGTTTCAAAACGATTCGTGGTTGGTGAACAGGCCGGAAGAACCCACATTCAAACAAAGATTTGGGAAGGAAGCTCCAGATGAGGAGGAGATAATCTCTTCCTATGTCGATTTTATCTCAAATTTGCGTAATGTTTACCCGGAAACTCCCATTATCTGTGCCCTGGGAAGCATGGATGCTACGAGGGAAGGCTCTCCCTGGCCCGGTTATGTTACAAAAGCAGTGGAAATACTCGATGATCAGAAACTGCATACACTATTCTTTCCATATATCAACAAACCAGGACATCCCAGGGTAGAGGATAATATAAAAATGGCCAACCAGTTAATCCGATTCATTGAACATACACTGGATTGGTAGATCATATTTTATAATTCCGATTTGGCCGCAGATAATAACTTCGTACTGATCATATGACTTTCTACTTATTTCTGGTAAAGATCGAACATTTTATCGATCTTGTAGTGGCGAAATAAGGCCTTTGGTCTTCAAGGATTTTTTAATGTTTAATTCCCTGATCATATATTATTTTTCAGGCACCGGGAATGCCAAAACTGCTTCTTACTGGATTATGGAAAAGGCAAAAAGCCTGAGGATCCCAGCGGAGGTCATCCGGATTGACAAAAACACCCCGGTTCCCAGTATTGGATTTGAAGAAAATACTCTGGTTGGCTTCTGTTTTCCCACACATGGTTTCAACACCCCTCCCATTGTTATTGACTTCATCCGTCGATTCCCGAAATCAAAGGGTACGAAAATCTTCCTGCTGAATACAAGGGCAGGCATGAAGATGTATAAGCTGTTCACTCCAGGTATGAGTGGAACAGCCCTTTGGTGGCCAGCATTAATGCTTGGTTTGAAAGGTTATACATGCATCGGCTTTCAACCCCTTGATCTTCCCTCGAACTGGATCTCAGTCCATCCAGGTCTCAGGAAAAAAGTGGTAGATTCAATATTTAACCGTTGTAAAAGAATAACTGACCGTTTTACAGAAAAGCTCCTGGAAGGGAAACGGGTTTATCAGGCTTTCTGGGGGCTCCCCTTGGATATTCTGATCAGCCCGATCTCAATATTGTATTATCTGTTTGGCCGTTTTGCCTTATCCAAAACCTATTTCGCCAGTTATAAATGCAATCACTGTGATAAATGCATAAAGGATTGCCCGGTCAGTGCCATAAGACTTATAGATAAAAGGCCCTTCTGGACGTATAAATGTGAAAGTTGCATGCATTGTATGAATTATTGCCCGGAACGTGCCATTGAAACGGGTCATGCATTTATTTTTCTCCTCTGGTGGCTGGCCTTCACCATTGTACCTGTTTTGGTTATTAATGTTTTGGCCCATTATGGAATTATTCCGGAAGATGTTATCAAGACCGGGTATAGATACATTTATTACGGGGCTCAATTCGGTGTGGGGATGTGGATCATATTTGGTGGCTATGGATTGATGCACTTCCTGCTGAGATACAAATGGATCAATTACCTGATCACCTGGACCTCATTGACCCGATTCAGATTCTGGAGGCGTTACAAAGCACCAAGTAAATTTCTAAGAATAAATTAGAACAAGTGTCACAAAATACCACCAAAATTCCTGAGCTCAAATTGAAACAGACTGGATTAATTGTACAGCAATCCATAATTTATCTTAAAATAAAAAGGGAGCCTCGCTCCCTTAAATCGTATTGCTAAAGTTTTCTTAGCCAGATATTCCGGAAGCTTACCGGGTTACCATGATCCTGGAGCATAAGTGGTCCTTCCCCATGGGCTTCATATTTCGGCAGGCCTATATAGGGTGTATCCCCTTTGATCTGATAATGATTCTGTACCAGAATCCCATTTTGTATTACAGTAATATATGCCGGGGAGGCCAATTTTCCATCCTCATCGAAGATGGGTGCCTTATAAATAATGTCATAGGTCTGCCATTCTCCAGGAGGTTTGCAGGCATTGACCAGAGGCATACTTTGCTTGTATATGCTGGCTGCCTGGCCATTGGAATAGGTCCTGTTCTCATAAGAATCCAGCACTTGTACTTCATAGATTCCCTGAAGGAATACGCCACTGTTTCCCCTGCCCTGTCCTTTTCCCTTAACCTCGGCCGGTGTTCTCCATTCAATATGCAACTGGCAATCTCCATATACCACTTTGGACTGGATGCCTCCTGATCCTTTCACCATGGTCATGGCTCCGTCACTGACTTCCCATTTGGCTTCCCCACCATTGGTACTTTCCCAGTTATCAAGGTTGGTCCCGTCAAAGAGAATAATCGCATCTGAAGGCGGGGCAGTTCCCTCACCGGGCGTTACGACAACAGGTTCTGGTTCCCAGATTTCCGTATCCTCTGGTTTCATTTTCTGGGCATATATCTGGTTTATGCCGATAAAAAATGCAAATAAGACTACTAATTTTTTCATCCTTATTGGTTTTGGTTAAAAAAAAATATGCACTTTTGAAAGTTAAGCGAATTTACAAAATTCATTCTACAGATCATTTGATTAGACATTTTCTTTTCGCAAGAGATTACTTAATCCATATTCATATAACTAAATGAAGAAAATAATAGCCCTATTTTCTGTTGTCTTTTTTATCAGTTTCTCAAACCTCAGACCTGACATATTTTTTCGGAAAATATCGGGTCTGCGTTTCTTAATCTATAATTACATCAATGTTAGTCAATAGATATTCATTTAAAACAAATCTGTATAAGTAGTATGAAAACAACACCGGAACATGATGAACGAATAGCAAAAATGACTTTTGCATCGGTATATCCACACTATATCACAAAAGTTGAGAAAAAAGGCAGGACAAAAGAAGAATTACATCAGGTAATAGAATGGTTGACAGGTTTTGATGACAAAACGTTGAAAGAATTAATCGATAAAAAAGTGACGTTTGAAACATTTTTTTTGAATGCAAAACTGAATCCAAATGCTAACCTGATTAAGGGGGTAATTTGTGGATATCGTATAGAGGAAATTGAAACACCATTAACAAAACAAGTTAGATACTTGGATAAGTTGGTAGATGAGTTAGCAAAAGGAAAGAAAATGGAGAAAATTCTGAGGAAATAAAGTAATAATTCATTAATATCAATTTAAATAAAACTTCTAGAATGAAACTTTTACTGGTTGTTAATCCCATTTCCGGAGGAAAAAGTAAAGAGATCTTTATTAAGAAAGCTGAAGAATACTGTAGTAAATATGGTATCCCCTACGAATATTTTCATACGACCGGGGAGGATGATATTAAAAAACTGGCCGCAGCCGTTGAATCAACATCACCTGATAAGGTAGTTTCGATAGGGGGAGACGGTACAACCCTCATGACGGCTCTTGCCTTGCAGAATTCAGATGTCCCTTTTGGCATTATACCGATGGGTTCAGCCAATGGAATGGCAAAGGAACTCAGCGTCCCCAATGATACAATGCAAGCCTTCCTAGATATCATTGCCTCTCAGATGATAATCCCTATAGATGTCATAAAGGTGAATGATGATTATACCATGCACCTGGGCGACGTGGGCATTAATGCGGAGATGGTGGAAAATTTCGAAAAAGAAGAAGGACGAGGCTGGGCAGCCTATGCGAAACACTTTGTCAGTGCAGTAAAAAATGCTGAACTGTTTGATGTTACCCTCGAAATTGATGATAAAAAGTATGATCACAAAGTCTATTCAGTATTAATTGCCAATACACGAATGTATGGAACTGGTGCTATTGTAAATCCCAAGGGCAATCCCCATGATGGAAAATTTGAGATCGTATTGTTAACAAAAAGGGATTGGACTGGCGTGATCAATCTTGGACTTACAGCTTTCGATAAGAGAGCCGTTGAGACGTTTAAGGATTATACCAAAAATTACACAGCCAGATCAGCCAGGATAAAATTCGATAAACCCCGTATGTTACAACTGGATGGAGAAGTTATAGGAGAGTGCGAATCCATTGAAGCTGAAATCATACCGGGAGGTGTAAAATATATCACCACTGCAGATAATCATTTTATAGATCAACTCAAGAGCTCTTAGATCACTTTATTCCATATTTCAATCGTTTTCTTTTTAATATTCAGAACCCTAATGCCATAATGGATTATTTGTCATAGTGAATCCAAATTTGGCCTATCCCGCCCAATAGCTGCTTATTTGTAAAACTTTGTAATTAATTAGCTAGTGAATCCATTATATTTGTCAAAATCTGAAATCAAAAGATGCTGATTTACATTTTTTTAACCGCGTTACTGGTATTTATAATCGCCTACAGGATCTATGGGCGATATCTTGATAAGACATTTGATGTAAAGAAAGATAATCCCACACCAAGCCATACGGATTACGACGGAGTGGACAGGGTACCGGCAAAAGCCCCAGTGCTTTTAGGTCATCATTTCAGTTCTATTGCCGGCGCGGGACCTGTCGTCGGACCGATCATAGCAGGGATCGCTTTCGGATGGCTGCCTGCTTTACTATGGATCGTCCTGGGGACCATTTTTATAGGAGGGATCCATGATTATACTTCGCTGATGGCATCCATTCGTCACAAAGCAAAATCTATAGGGGAAATAGCCAGGATACATATGTCTCCATTGGCCTATCGCATGTTCCTAATTTTCATATGGCTGGCGCTGGTTTATGTACTTATTGTATTTGTGGATCTTACCTCAGCAGGTTTTACTACCAGCCCGGAAGTAGGATCATCTTCCGTATTTTTTATATTGTTGGCACTGGCTTTCGGATTAACCATAAAGAAATTCGGTCTAAGCCTGAAATTTGCATCGTTTATTTTTATACCCCTCGTTTTTGTAGGAATTTATCTGGGGCACCTGCTCCCGGTAACTGAGGGTATGCTTCCAACAATTATGGGAGAAACCTCCAGGACCTGGAATATCATCCTCATTATCTATTGCCTTGTAGCCAGCATCACGCCGGTCTGGGCACTTTTACAACCCAGGGATTATCTGTCTTCATTTCTATTATATGCTTCACTACTCGGGGCATTCATTGGCATCCTGATCGGTGGATTTGAGATCCGGTATCCCATGTTCACCTCCTGGTCAAACATCGACAGGGGAACCCTCTTCCCAATCCTGTTCATCACCATCGCCTGCGGTGCATGTTCCGGATTTCATTCTATTGTGGCTTCGGGCACCACATCCAAACAGCTTAACAATGAATGCGATGCCCGACCGATCGGATACGGGGCTATGTTGCTTGAAGGTCTGGTAGCAGTCATCTCCCTGTTTACGGTCGTTATGCTGGCATCCAATAATGAGATCCTGAAGTCCAATCCTCTTGAGATCTATGGTAACGGGCTGGGTAATTTTATGCAATCTCTGGGTCTACCCTTTGAAACCGGAAAGTCATTCGGTATCCTGGCTGTATCTACTTTTTTATTAACAACGCTGGATACCTCCACCAGGTTGGGCAGGTATATATTTGAAGAGTTCTTCAATATTCAGGGTAAATATGCCCGTGTAATCGCAACAATAGCCACGCTTTCCTTACCTCTGGCCTTTAATTTCATGGTGCTGCACGATGCTTCGGGAAATCCTATTCCAGCCTGGCAGGCCGTCTGGCCGGTTTTCGGGGCCACCAACCAGCTTCTGGCAGGTCTTGCCCTGTTGGTGGTGTTTGTATGGTTAAGTAAAAAAGGCAAGCCAACTTTTTTTGTGGTTATCCCAATGATCTTTATGCTGGTGATGACCATCTGGGCATTGATCCAACTGGTATATCAGAGTGGGTTCGATGTGATCGGAAGTATCGCTTTCTTTTTACTCTGTCTTTCCGTAATCCTGATTATCGAAGCAGCCAGGACGGTGTTTTTTCAGAAACCTTTACAAAGAGCAGAAGTCTAATCACATCAAAGAAAAATCCCTTAAGGACCTTTGCCAGAATTATTAATTATTTAGAATACTGGTAACATAGGAACTGAATACAGGAATCTATTGTTCTGAAAGAAACGAACCATTACATTACCAAACCGTACAGTCCATGAAATCACTGTTAAAGATCTCATGCAGTATTATTTGCTGTATTCTAATATCCCCCTCCTGCCAGGAGGAAGAAATTATGGATGAAGCCACACGTTCCCTGGTCGAAACGCTGGAGGACAAACTCATTGCATTGAATCAAAATCCGGATTCCTGGTCTGATCAGGATCTCCGCTTTATCGATGAGTTTGCCAATGCAAGGGTAATCGGCCTTGGCGAAGCAACTCATGGAACTCGTGAATTCTTCAAAGCGAAGCACCGGATATTCAGATATCTTGTAGAAAATCATGGCTTTAATATATATGCTTTTGAAGCAGATTTCGGGGAGTGTGTCTATATAAACGATGCCGTTCAGAAGGGGCTAAGTCAATCGATCCCTGACTTGATGGTCGAAAAAATGATTTTCTGGACCTGGAAGACAAAAGAAGTCCAACAACTTATTGAATGGATGTGTTCCTATAATCAAGATAAAAGCGAAGCCGATAAGATACAGTACTTGGGTATTGATTGTCAATTCAATAAATACAACACTGTTCTCTTAAAAGAATTCCTTTCTGAAACAGATCCCGCCTTAAGTGTTTATGCAAATAATATTATCGACTCTGTAAAAAATGTACATGATTCCCAATTTGAAAATTATAATAATAACTCATATAGTCTCCTGTTGAATAGAATAAATACATTGATTGACACTGTAAAACATCATGAATCCGATTTAATAAGTAAAAGCAGTAATGAAACTTTCCAGTTCTACGCACATATGCTTGAAGTGATGAAACAATCTTTTACGGTTAGGTTTTATAACTACATTAATGATTACAGCCGAAATTACCGGGATGAATTTATGGCGAAAAATGTGGAATGGATATTGGATCAGGATCCGAAAAACAAAGTTGTGATTTGGGCACACAACTATCATGTATCAGGCAATCCCCCAAGCTCCAGCGGATTGGTTAGCTCTATGGGGTATCATCTTAAAAATTCACTATCAGATGATTATGAAGTCCTTGGATTCAGTTTCTCAAAGGGATCTTTCAGGGCAGTTGGACAGGATGGTAAAAATTTTACTCAATTAAGGATTCATGAAATCTCCGAAAATCCACTTACAGGATCGCTAAATTATATTTTTTCTAATTCTATCCATGATTGTTTTGGTATTTCAATGAATCACCTGTTAAATGATCCGGATTGGAATAACCAGTTTGAAGTGAATCAGAAAATGCTTTCATTGGGAGCGGTATATAATGGCAATCCCGGATCTTACTATTCGGAGGTTAATAGAGCTGATTTTGATATGATGATCTATTTTCATACCACATCGGCAGCTGAGGAATTATAAAAAAATCCCGCCTTACGACGGGATTTGAGCACATTGGAATATATATCAAGTAAGCTTAATTAGCTTCTACTTTATAAGTTCTCTTTAGTAACCTAGTTGGATTCCACTGGGTTTTCTGAAAGAAGAATCTCTTTTATGGCTTTTTCCATAGTTGCCTTAGGTAAGGCACCCTGGGCCATTTGAGGCTGTCCGTCCTTTGGACAGAATAATATAGATGGAATGCTGCGAATACCAAAGGCAGCAGCCAACTCCTGCTCAGCTTCTGTGTCTACTTTGTAGATATGAATTTTACCTTCATACTCTTTAGAAAGTTCTTCCAGAATTGGGGCTACCATCTTACATGGTCCACACCAGTCTGCGTAAAAATCAATTACACAAGGAAGATCACCTTCATACTTCCACTCTTTATTAACCTCGTAATTAAATACTTTTTCCTGAAAAGTCGCTTTTGTTAAATGTTCCATTGTATTATCATTTTTTGTTTTTATTTCAGCTTTTAATTTCTTTACATCCTTTTTGTCATCTGCCGGCTGGCATCCAACTGCAGATATTACCACCAGCAGAATAAATACTTTCAAAATGCCTTTCATAATTTTTCTTTTTTTGAATATACGCACAAACATATGAAAAGGTTTTCATATTAACAATATTTCATATAAAAAA
>CBDUBA010000137.1:0-10700 GCA_965365275.1 uncultured Cyclobacteriaceae bacterium
GAAAAAGAGTATTTAAACTGTTTGGAAGACTGTTAAGAGATGTTAAAAGTTACAGCAATTCAGTAATTAGATGTTTTTGAGTAAAAAAAAGTTTTAATAGGCTGGATTTTACGTTTATAATGAGTCTTTACCTTTTAAATTTATCGGGGTTCGATTGCCTTATACGAACTAGAATGTATGCATCATAAAAGTTTCTTGCCCAAGATCATGGATGTAGGGAGGATATTTGTTGAAATATAGTCTAAATGAAGTATTAATCCAGCACTTCGTATATCACCGTTTTATTTGCTTTATTTTTAAGGCTTACCTCACCCACTTTTCTACAGGAGAATGATTCCTTAATCTTTTCGTAATTAGATTCAGAAATTATGATCTGTCCATCTTTCGCCACAGATTGTAATCTTTGAGCTGTGTTGACCTCATCCCCAATTACTGTGTAATCAAGTCTTTTCAGCGCTGCTGAACCTATATTTCCGGAGATCATCTGGCCGCTATTGATACCGATAGTAACACAAGGAGAGAAAGTAATGTCCTCAGAGACCTTGGGAAGATCATTAATAAGTTTTCTTGTGGCAAGACATGCATCGATAGCCCTGTCAAGATGATAGTCCCCACGAAACACAGCCATAATCGCATCTCCGATGAATTTATCTATGAGGCCATCATGCGCAAGTATTTCTTTGACCATTACATCAAAATAACTGTTAAGCAACTTCACCACATTATCCGGTGCTTCCTTCTCGCTGATCGCACTGAAGCCACAGATGTCAATAAATGCAACTGTTGCTTCTACCGTTTCGTTAAGCATTAAGGATGATTCAAACTCCCGGCTGTTCATGAAATTAAGTACCGTTTCATCCACATACATCTTAAGGATGTTATTCTCGTTTATTGCTTTTATCGTTTCCTGCATCTGGTTAACATGCTGGATGGTTTTTTCCATTGTTAGCTCCAGGTCTTCAAAGTTTACAGGTTTGGTAATAAAATCGAATGCACCTCTATTCATGGCTGTCCGGATGTTCTCCATATCACCATAGGCGGAAACAATTATGGATTTCAGCAGGGTGTGTTTCTCTTTTAATTCGGATAATAGGGTTAAACCATCCATTTCCGGCATATTGATATCACATAATACCAAGCCAACATCTTTATGTTCTTGCAGTTGTTCCAGGGCATGAATGCCGTTGATGGCAAAAACAAATTCATAGGCCTGCTCACGGATCTTCTTGCGAAATTTTTGTTTGATCAGAACTTCCAGGTCTGCTTCGTCGTCAACAACGAGTATCTTAACCATTGATTCGAGTTTTAATTGTTTCTTTTAAAGCACTGAAGTCGACTGGCTTGGTAATAAAATCATCGGCTCCCAATGCCATGGCTTTATTGTAATTATCTGCATCACCATATGCTGTTATCATCATTACGACTGGAGGCGGTTGATGATGCTTTTCCTTTATGTTTTTCAGCAAATCAAGACCGCTCATCCCCGGCATATTGATATCCGAAAGGATCAAAATAGCCTGATGCAGGTAATGTTTAAGACATTCAAGCGCCTCTTCTCCGGAATATGCAAAAACAAATTCCATTTCTCCATTTCTTATCTCCCTTCTGAAACGTTGCTGGAAAAGAGGTTGTATATCCTTCTCATCGTCTACTACTAATATTTTCATGTATTAATTATTAATTTTAAAATGCTTTATGTAAACTGCCAATATAGCAAATCCCATATATTTGACAGCTTATTTATTTCCTGTATTAAGATTAATTTAAAGCGGTAATTTAATTACAAATTCTGTTCCGGATTCAATGCTACCCTTCATGTTTTCATCAGACCTTGCATTACTTTCCACGTGTATTTCTCCTTCGTGCCCTTTGGTTATAATTTCATAACTAATACTTAAACCCAGGCCTGTGCCTTCACCGGATGGTTTGGTGGTAAAGAAAGGCTGAAAGATCTTTTCTTTCATTCCGGCTGGAATGCCATTGCCATTATCTTTGATACGGATCTCAATTGCCTCAGTCTTTCCTTTGCCGTTTTTAATAGATTTTGAGAAAACGGTTACCTTAGGTGAATATCCTTTCTCTTCCTTTTTAGATCTTTTTGAAACTTCATAGAATGCATTATTAATCAAGTTCAGTAGTACCCGGCCAATGTCCTGTGGAACAACCTTAATTTTAGGTAAATTTTCATCAATCTCCAAGTGAAAATCAGCATTAAATGATTTATCCTTTGCCCTGAATCCATGATAGGCCAGGCGCAGGTATTCATCTGCCAACAAACCTATATCCGTCATTTCTTTCTGGCCTGTACCGGAACGTGAGTGCTGCAGCATTCCTTTAACAATCTCATCAGCCCTTTTACCGTGATGATTTATTTTCAGTTCATTTTCTTTAATATCAATTAATAATTCTTTCATTAATTGTTCATCTCTTTCACTTTTCCCTTTCAAGCTTTCACTTTCAAGTTCTTCCAGTAATTCCTGATTTACTTCAGAAAAATTATTTACAAAATTCAATGGATTCTGAATTTCATGGGCAATTCCTGCTGTTAGTTCACCCAGTGAAGCCATTTTTTCAGCTTGAATAAGTTGGTTCTGGGTAGCTTTTAGTTGGTCATAAGCATTCTCAATTCTTTGCTTCGACTTTTGTTTTATACGGTTATTGCGAAGCAGTAAAATGGCTACCACCAATAAGGTAAAAATACTACCTAACAGGGTGTTCAATCGTATTCGATTCTGGTTTTCGATTCTCGCTGCTTCAAGTTCCTGCTGCTTATCCTCATTCTGAGCAATCATATCACGTATGATCTGAATATTACCTGATCCGTATATTTCATTCCTGGTGTGTGATGCAAGTTTAAAAAAATGAAGTGCTTTTGCGGCATCTATGGATTCATATTGTTCTGCCAGGATTTCACTGGCATTCAAAATTCCACGACTATAGGAAACTTTTGCTGCTTCAGTTAATCCTTTTTCAGCATAATAAATGATCGAATCTTTCTGGTTAAATCTTTCATAATAGCTGGAAATATCGTTATACGTATTTGAAGAATGATAAGCTTGCTCATTCTGTAAAGTCATTTTCAAAGTAGTCATCAGATCTTTTAATGCAAGTTCCGGCTCGTTTCGCTTTAAATATACCCTGGCTCTTAGATTATACCAATCGGGCGAGACGTGATAAACCATTGGGAAAAAAGAATGGTTTAATGTGCTGAACTTTTGATACGATTTGGTCAGCGAAATCATGGCTGAATCCAGGAGGTTAAGTTTCTCATAGACCATTGCCATGTTCATATATCCAAAGGCAACACCAACTATATCAGAATCACCCATTTTCACCATTTCTTTGAAATAGTACATTGCCTTTTCGTAGTTTCCAATCTGGTAATATATCTTTCCCATATTGTCGATAGTTGGCCCAATCCCAGCTACACGAATCGGGACTTCCTTTGCCAGTTCAATTGCCTGAAATCCAAGTTCTAAAGCTTTTGGCAGATCCCCTTTATTCATTAAAGTGTTGCCGATAAATCCCATTGCACCTAATTGAACTTGTATTATATCTTCTCTTTCGGCCAGTTCCAATGCTTTTTCACCATAATAAATTGCTGAATCCGGATCATTATACATTAAGTTCTCAGCAAGTTGAAGCATAATCCAGGCTTTTACGGTGTCCACCGAGCTTGTTTCAAGCTTAAGTATTAAGCTGTCATTAAGCCGTTTTAAATCATTATCACTCTGAGCTTTTAATGAAATGTTTACGACAATAAACAGGATGAGTATTACATATTTCATATAGATCTTTTAATACGGTAATAATAATGTGAATTCTGTTCCTTCTCCTTCCTTGCTTATGACCTTTATTTCACCTCCATGAGCTTTAATAATATCATAGCTTAAAGACAAACCAAGACCAGTTCCCTGCCCTGTAGGTTTTGTAGTGAAGAAGGGTTGAAAGATTTTATCTGTTAAATTACCGGGGATGCCATTACCATTATCCTTAACTTCTATTTCAATTTTATTATCCTTGTTTTTAATGATAACAGAAACAATAGGTTTATACCCTTCCACGCCATCTTTCGCTTTTTTATCAACTGCATAAAAGGCATTATTGATCAAATTCAGTAAAACCCTGCCGATATCCTGAGGAACAACTTTAAGTTTAGGTATATTTTCGTCTACCACCAAATTAAAATCTGCGTTAAAGGACTTATCCTTGGCCCTCAAACCATGATATGCCAGCCGAAGGTATTCTTCTGCAAGGACATTGATATCCGTTGATTCTTTTTCTCCCTGACTTGTACGAGAGTGTAGCAGCATGCCTTTTACAATTCCTTCAGCACGTTTTCCATGGTGATTGATCTTCTCCTCATTTTCCTTCAGGTCCTTTATTATCAATTCAATTTCTTCCTGATCATTAGTTGTGACTGCATCCTTAAGTTCATCTATTAACTCCCTGTTAACTTCAGCGAAGTTGTTTACAAAATTTAAAGGATTCTGGATCTCATGGGCAATACCAGCTGTGAGTTCTCCTAAGGAAGCCATCTTCTCAGATTGGATGAGTTGAGCTTGCGCAGATTTAAGTTCTTCCAATGATTCTTTTAATGCTGCATTTGCCTGTTCGACATCTGCCCGTTTTCTTTCAAGTTCATCTATGGTTTCTTCTAAAAGGACTGAAGTTGTACGTTTAACCTTTTCAGTGCGTTCCAGTTTAAATTCAACTATTGTAAGTTCCTTATCAACAGCTTTTACTGAATTAAGCAGGGTGTCTTTTTCCGACTTACTTAATACCTCAGATTGTTCAATGGCTGATTTAATATTCTCAAGGTCCCTGTTCATAATCTATTTTTCTTTCATAGCTACCCAACAACAAGTCAGGTTGTGGTATTCATGATTCCCATTGGTCGCTCTACCGAATTCGCCATAACTGAAAAAACCGGCCATGGGTACGTCATAAGTGTTTTTAACCCCTTCGATCTCGTCACTGATCAAGGGTCCCAATGCAGATAAACGTCCCACACAGGAAAACATAATGATTGCATCTGCATCCGGTAGTTCATTAGCTCGAACCTTTTTACAATCATCGACCACATCATTTATGATCTCAAAATCCGGTGGTACTGAAAGCTGTACTTTAGCCCCTTGTTCTACTGAACCATTTGACATTACAGAACCATTTTCATAATTAAACATTAAGACAGGTCTGATGACGGGATCTCCAAACGATCTGTGTAGGATCATCGGGTAAGTACTCGTGTATTCAGGAGGGATGACTGTTACTTTGTCTTTCTTTTCGAGTGTAACCCCCATATATCTGGAAATCAAATCCAGCGCAGGCTGATCATCGATGGTGTAAATCCACCAACCCTCTGCTTTTGTAATGGTTTTCAGAGTGCCAACTCCTTTTACTCCCGACGTCGCTCGTCCTTTAAAATCAATCCTGTCCCCATCAAAAGCAAGCATTATAATTCCTTTGTTACTTGACTTGCCATTACTGAACACGAAGGTTTCTCTCATTTTAAGGTCATCAGCTGCCATAGCTCCATAAATTGTAGTATCCATTCCTGCAGCATCCTCAATACCCCGTATAATAAATTCACCGTCTATCCGAAGCCCGCTTCCTCCGACAATAAATGCCGGATTATTAAATCGTTTTAGAGCCCTTTGAGCAAGATTTTTTGCCTTTTCACGTGTATTTTCTTCAGCGGATTCTTCAAAATACAATTCGAACAAGGACGGATCTAATTCCAAAAGCAGAATTGCAGTTGATTCATGCCCAAAATCACCGTCTATGAATTCCCCAGCTGTTGTAACTCCAAAAACTATGATGCCCAATTTATCAAGTATTTTACTTATTGATCCATTGTCCTGTATCACCGAAGAGAAAACTACAGCTAGAATTGGATTGAACTTTTCTGATATACTTTCCTCTATACCTTTTTGAATTTCTTGCAAGGATCTCCCTTTAATTGATTTTGCTTTCATTGTTGATCTAATTGTGATATACTGAATTATAGTGCCAGCATTTTACCAATAACCTCCTCAGGACTCATTACTGAACCGGAAACATTTACCTGGTCAAAATAATTATACCACCCAGCGCCTTCTACTATTGCTTCAAATTCCACCAATAATTCAGGATCTGGAAATTTTGTCACCGCAAAAAAGTCGTACTCCGCAGCCATAGGTGTATCGTCTTCATTGATGCCCCAGGCTTCTATTATCACGCCTTTTTTCATAAGATCTTCCATTACAGGTCCTATTTGAGCGACATAGGCCTGACGTTCTGCTAATGGTAGTTGTTTCCAAGCATCCTTTGCTTTCCATAATTCGATAAAGATTTTCATAATTCGATTTCTTAATTATTAAATGTATTGATGAAGTTTTTATTTTTCCTTAAGTGCTACCCAACTGCAAGTGCCTCCGTGGTCTTCGGGTGTTTTTCCACCTATGACTTTACCAAATTCTCCCAAGCTGAAAAAACCTGCCATTGGTTTGTTCCAGGTCGCCGCTAAACCATTATTTTCAATTTCTATTACCGGGCCGAATATTGAATACCTTCCAATGCAAGAGAAAACCAATAGTGCATCCGTTTCACTCATTACCTTTATTGATTTCCCTTGGAAAGATTTTGCGTTCATAATTTTCTATGTCAATTTGTATTTAATCTCAATACAATTTTAAATTCGGTTCCTACGCCTTCAGTTGATTCCACCGTTATTTCTCCACCATGGGCCTTAATAATATCATAACTTAAGGAGAGCCCCAATCCAGTTCCCTGACCGGTTGGCTTAGTAGTAAAAAAGGGTTGGAAGATCTTGTCCACTATTTTTTTTGGAATGCCATTTCCATTATCTTTTACTTTAATTACAGCAGCGGTTTCTTCTGCGCCTGTCCTTACTGCTTGTATTGAGACAATAACCTGCGGCCTGAAATCTTTAATTCCCTCTTTAACTTTACTTGATACAGCATAAAATGCATTGTTTATTAAGTTTAATAGAACCCGGCCAATATCCTGAGGAATGATTTTTACTTTGGGTAAGCTATCATCCTTTTCTAAGCTAAAATCGGCATTGAAAGATTTATCCTTAGCTCTTAGTCCATGATAAGCCAGTCGTAAATATTCATCTGACAAGGCATTGAGATCTATTAATTGTTTTTCTTTTGAACCAGTTCTTGAATGTTCAAGCATACCCTTTACAATGCTGCTGGCTCGGAGTCCGTGATGATTAATTTTTTCCAGGTTTTGTATGACATCGTCAAGTAATTCCTTTTCAATCAATTCATCCCTCTCAGCTCCTTTTTTATTTCTTTCTTCTTTTAATTCCTCAATAAGATCAATACTTACGTCGGAGAAATTATTTACAAAGTTCAAGGGATTTTGGATTTCATGGGCAATGCCGGCAGTAAGTTCTCCCAGCGAAGCCATTTTCTCAGCATGAATTAATTGAGATTGGGCAGATTTCAATTCATTCAAGGTCGCTTCAATTTTGTTTTTTGCCAGTTCCAATTCCTTAAAGTCTTCATACCGTGAATAGGCTATTGAAAAAGCTTCTGCCAGTGATTTTACAAGTAACAATTCATCTTTTGTTAAGGGATCTAAATTGCCAACATATAACATACCCTGCCTGAATGGTATGAAATGAAGGTTTAGCTGTTCTGGAGGAGCTGCAGCTCCCTGGTATGAACCCGGATCAGTAATCTGACCTGTTTTCTTCAAACGCTGCATAAATTCTACGAATTGGGCTTTAGACCAATGGTCTTTATAGATCTTCCCCTGCTGCCAGGAATTTACCATCAACTCCCCTATCAGCTCGGAGGTGAAGGGCAGGTCGAAGATCCCTAATGTTCTTCCATCAGGTGTCGATAAATAAGATCTGATGATTTCTTTTGTTTCATCCATAATAAAAACACCGCACCGGATAAAAGGTACATTCAGTGCTTTTAATTCCTCCCAGATTAGGGGGGTTATGCGGTTAAGATCTTCTTTCGAACGCATGCTGGCGATTACACCCCTGACCCTGTCAAGAGATGCCTGGCGTTCGGCTTCTATTGCCCTTGCTTCTGCATTTTGGAGGTCTTCAAAACGTGTATAGGCCAGGTGAAAGACATCCGTGAACCGTTGCAGAATTTGAATATCGGTGTCGGATAAGGCTTTTACTGAGAAGAAGTATAAAGCGCCCGCAGGAAACATTAGATAATAGGCATATTGGCGTTTCATCAAAAGTGCAGCTTTCAAACTATCTTCGGGCAGAGGAAAACTACTATTTGAGATCAGTTTATAATAATTTCTCAGGTCCTTTCCTTCTAATATGTAGGAATACCTTTCCTGTTTATGCCATGCTTTCAAAGTTCCGGACAGCATAGGATGGTCAGTGAGTAACAAATCACCTTCAACAATCATCTTATTTCCATCATCTACCCGGGTTGTTGTATAAAGCTGCGCCTTTTTAGTATTGTCATCAATGATGCCAATCCCACAACGCTGGAATGTAAGTTCGAGATTTTCCAATTCATTGAGCGTAATGGCTACACTTTCTGAAAGATCCTCACTTTTCTGCATGGCCATTGCCTTGGCACGGACTCTTTCAAGGGATGCTTCAATCTGTGCTTCACGAGCCTGGGCCTCGGCTTTTAAAATATCTTTAAAACGTGTATAGGATTGATTGAAAACATTTCCGAATCGCTCAAGGATACTGTAGATTTCTTCTTCCTGCGGTTCATGGGTAGGGACCAAAAGAGCACCAAAATCATTGAACGTATTATAAATATGGACTTGTTCGGGATCCACCATGCCACGTATTACCTCCTTTGGCATATTGCTCATCTCAGTATGTTTAAATATATATTCATCCATACCCTTTTTAAGATCCCCTGACAGGTCGTAATACATCCTGGGAATCCTTTTCTCCCATGCATCCCAATAATCGTTTAAAACCTTATAGTCATAATATGGAATATGATAACTTTCAATTTCGGCTTCCGGATTAGCCGCATACCATCTAATAGACTTATCTTCCGTATTATAGATCCATATTACGCATCTTGCCAACTCAAAATCCAGCGAAGTAAGCTCATTGAACATGGTGGATAATACATTATTCAAATCATCCGATTTATACATAGCCATGGAGCTTGCCCTGACTCTTTCCAGGGCAGCTTCTATCTGTGCTTCACGTGCCTGATCTTCTGCTTTTTTCAGGTCTTGAAAACGCGTATAAGTCTGTTCAAATGCTTTGGAAAACCGAATAAGGATCAATTCATCTTTCGCTTCGAGCAACTTGTCGGTAATGATATGTAAATAACCATGACTGAAATTAAAGCAATAAAAGATGGTTGGATCGGGAAATGACTGTTGGGTCATTTCTATCACTTCCTCAGAGCCCATGGTTTTAAAAACAAATTCCATATGCTTCTTAAGACCCTTTCCTCCCACACTTTGATGAAATGCCGGTATCTTTTTCTTCCAGGCTTCATATCGCTTTTTCAAAACAATATCACCAGTTATAGGTAAATAATATCCTTCCGCCTTACTTCCATCCGGTAATGTCGACCAACCATGCTGAGCTTTTTGTTCTTCATCAACCTCTACAAACCCACAGTTCAAAAAATCCCGGATTCCTAGTTTGACTAATTCTCCGTAAAGGATGGTGGCCACCTCGGCGAGCTCATCACTTTTATGCATAGCCATACCCCGGGAACGAACTCTTTCAAGAGCCACTTCAATCTCCGCTTCACGTGCCTGGGCTTCAGCTTTTTTCAAGTCCAGAAATCGGGTATATGTTTGTTCAAATTCTTTAGCAAATCTTTTAAAAATCTCATAGGCTTGCGGTACATGTTCATAAGTAATAAACAATAGATAGCCAAATTTAAAATAAGCAACATGATCGATCTGTGAAGTGGGAAATGATATTCCTTTATCTTTCAGCTCTTTCAAGGCTTCGCCAACGATTGGAAGTGTCATAAGGTACTCATAATGTTTGGCACAAGCCTTTCCCTTAAATTCCTTCATATAAAGGGTTTCCCCGTTTTCACGCTTTTCATAATACTGTTTAAAAATTTTCTCTCTTGGTGTCTTGTAAAAAGGAAGATATCCCTCTTCATTACTGAACCATTCATAATCTCCATCTTTATCCTCTGCATAAACATGAAAAGCACATCCCCACGCTTTGATTCCCAGTTCACGGACTTGTTGTGCCAGCAAGAATGATGTATCTGAGAGTTCATCGCTATGCTGCATCGCCATAGTCCTGGCCCGAACCCGTTCCAATGCCAGTTGAATTTCAGCTTCACGCACCTGGGCTTCAGCTTTTTGAACATCCAAATACCTTGTATAAGATTGTTGGAATACACGTCCAAAGCGTTGTATTATATCAGTATTTTCATCAGACAATGGTTCAAGACTTCCGGCCATCATTAAACCATAGGAACTAATAGCACTCATTGTGTGTATAGTGCCTTCTCCCCTCATCCCATCTTGCACTTCCACGGGCATTTTTGCCAATCCGGTATTGTTGAAAATATAGTCTTCCCAGGAAATTTTTACATCACCTGATAATGTATATTTAAATAAGGGCAACTTTTTCTCCCATGCTTTTAAATAAGCTAAAAAAACAGGATTTTGATTGAAATCTAATCTATAGCTTTCAGCTGTGTTATTAAGTTCTGAGTTGGCTGACCACCAATCAACATATCTTTCCTCTTTAT
>CBDUBA010000138.1:0-10648 GCA_965365275.1 uncultured Cyclobacteriaceae bacterium
GGGAGTATCAGTTTCTTGAATCAACAGTTCTGTTACTTACGATTCGCGACTAAATCCGGTTTATAGCAAATTTCAATTTCTTTAGAATAAACCATTCTAATTCTTACAAATCCAGGTACAGCCTGCTTTATATTTGATTATATTTATTGATATTATGTTTTTATTGCACCATTCAAATGAAAAAGAGATCCTTTATAAATTGGTATTTTTTTCTTCATCCTGGATCAATAATCCTACCCGTGTTTCTTTTGCTGATCAACTTCCTGGTATATTCTCAGGATAAGGATGAAAGGAAAGTTCGTCAGACATGGAATATGCATCGCATAAATGATGATTATCTAATTGCAAACTCCATGAATGCCGCTGATGTCGATAAGGATGGCTATGATGACTACTCCATAATTGACGAATGGCTGGGCATGCAAACCATTGTATTTTATCCCGGAATAGGAGAGAAATCTAAAGATCCATGGCCAAGGATCAACCTGGGGATAACCAATAATCCGGAATATTCCTGTCTTGGCGATCTCGATTCTGATGGCAATATGGATTTCGTTGTGGCTACGGGTGATGACCTGGAAAAAGGATTTAAAACCGGCATAAGTATCATATGGGGGCCTGATAAAACAAGTGTAATGGATAGTACAGCCTGGAAGAATGGTGGCTATATCCCGTCAACACTCAATCAACAATATTTATATCTTGAATGTCTCGATATAGATGGAGATGGGACTAAGGACATCCTGGCTGGAGGAAGAAGAAACGCCATCACCGATGAATATGCCGGAATAAGATGGTTGAAAGCCCCATCATCCCTGAAAGACCGGCGAAACCTTAAAGAATGGAAATCATATTACATTGACAAAAACGCATATAGCGGTCATGGATTTGTATATACAGATATAAATCAGGATGGTTATAAGGATATAGTATTGGCTGATGCTGATTGGGATACTCCGGCTTTTGAACGTAAATTATACTGGTATGAGAATCCTGGAAAGGATAAGATCAGAATTTACAGCCCCTGGAAGCAACATTTGATATGGAAGAATTCAGCCTTTTATGCAAAACCTCAGGTTGCGGTAGGCGATCTTAATAAGGATGGATTGAATGATCTGGCAACGCAGACCCAGAATTTCATACATATTTTCATTAAAAAGGATAGTCACCCTGTAAAATGGGATCACATTAAGGTCAAAAAACCTGAAATGGTTCAATGGATTGGGAGACCAATAAAATTTGGAGACATCAATGAAGATGGAAAGCTGGATATTATTGGTGGGCTGATCCACAATGACGGAAACCTGCCACCAAATAAGGCTTCTGTATTCTGGCTCGAATACGAGGTGGATGGTCCGGCGGATCAATGGAGCTTTCATCCCATAAAATGGAGTGATGGATATAATTCCTATAAAGAATGGGTCGGTGAGAAATGGGATCATATTTTACTCAGAGATGTAGATGGGGATGGAGACCTGGATGTGGTTGGAAACGTTGAGGAACATTACCACTGGAATTCACCAAAGAATGAAGTACCTCAATCATATTTCAGTGTCGTATGGTTTGAAAATCCATTAAAATAAATATTTTGCAAATAGTTTATGTTCAGTTTTTTATTCCAGAGTGAATGAGTCGAAATCACCTTTTTTGAATGATTATATAATTAAATTGTATGAACAGAAGGACTTTCTTGTATAATTCCGGATTAGGAGGTATTGGATTACTGGGTGCGGGGTTTTTGCCAATGTTACCTGACAATGCATTCTCCAAGTCATCTGATCTGAAAATCACCAAAATCGAAACAGTGCGGTTCAGTAATGAAATCAGGATCAATGGTATGGGGATACAGTGGATGTGGCTCCGGCTGCATACAAATGAAGGCATTATCGGTACCGGAGAGACCTATCCTTTTAATGAAGCCAGTGAATCAGTATTTAAAGATCTGGAATGGCATAGTTGGGCCGGGAAACTTCTTGGAGCCAATCCGCTTGAGATCGAACAGGTATGGGACCGGATTTATAAGCAAAATGCATTTAATATCCAGGGAGGTGCTGAAATGAGGGCATTATCTGCGTTGAATATTGCCCAGTGGGATATCCTGGGCCAGATCAGTAATATGCCAGTATACAAATTATTAGGAGGATCAGGCAACAAACATATCAGAGTATATAATACCTATACAAATGGTCGTGCTATAAATGGATGGACAATCGAACAAGATCTGGATAAGATCTCCAGGTTCCTGGTCGATAAGGGAATAAAAACAATAAAGTTTTGTCCTTTTGATCGTGTAGCTACCAGGAACAATGGCGAATATATATCTAAAAATGAGATTGAGTCCTGCCTGGATATGATACGAACCATTCGCGATACAGTTGGAAATGATCTAGAAATAGGATGTGAATTTCACAGTTATTGGAATCTGCCTAGTGCGGTTAGGATTGCGAAGTCTTTGGAATCTTTTAACATCCTGTTTCTTGAAGATATGCTATTACAGGACAATTTAAAATCATACATATCATTAGCTGAGGAAACCTCTATTCCCATGGTGATCAGTGAACGACTGGCTACAAGATTTGGATTCAGGGAATTTTTTGAAGCAGGAATAGGGGGCATCGCTATGTATGACCTGACCTGGTGTGGTGGCATTTCGGAGGGTAAAAAAATCTCCGATATGGCAAATACATATTATTTGCCTACTATGATGCATACTGCCGGCGGGCCTATCTTGTGGTATGCTTCAACCCATCTGGCTGCTGCTGTTACGAATCTCTTCTTTGTCGAAAGTGTATATCCAAACTGGACAGAAAGATATCCATATTTCTTTGAGAACGTACCTCAAGTTGTAAATGGCAGCATAAAACCCCCGGATGAACCAGGCCTGGGATTAAAGTTCAAAAAAGGATTATTTGACAGACAGGATATAAGAATAGAAACTATCGCTGAATTATAAAGGTGGCTATTGTATTGCAGATTAATTGAAGCCTATTTTGGATGAAAATTGGCCAGCTATCACGCCACTGTAGTCACTATTTAAACATCAAACAATTTCTTCATCGTGTTTCAACAATAAACCACAATTAAATTACAATTCGAATTCTTGATAATACCTTTCCAACCAATCCTCTGATTAATAGGTTAAACCATGTCCATAATGATATAGGGGATTTTCCGAGTCATAGGGCACATCTTCAAACTGATTTTCTACTGCCCGCATGGATGATGGAATCTCAATGGGCAGTTTCCCGGTTGGGCTGAATTCGCCAAAAATCATCTCACAGATAATATCATCTTCGATCTCAAATTCCCCAACCATAGCTTTACTTGCCTTGTCGATTTCAGGAACTACAGGTGGCCGGTTAATGGTAAGGACAGTTACCGTTGGTTTCTTATTGATCAGATTAAGTATTTCCGTCAGCTCTTCTTCCGGAAAATCCAATCTTCCCTGGGGAAATATATTTTCCAGAAATCCGGCTCCTTCAGGGGGTGGGGATGTGGGTGTAGCCAGCTTTTGAATGATTACATCAGCATCATCAGGAGTTTTTACTACTTCAGCATATGCACTGAGGATCTCTTTATCAATACCTGTTGAGTAAATCTTTATCCCTTTGTCTAATGGAAGAAAATTATTTTCATTTTTCAATAAGACCATAGACTTTCGCTGTGCTTCCTTTCCCATTTCCTTGAAAGTCTGGTTGTCAAAAACTGACACTTGATTTTCGTCAAGATAAGGATTATCAAATATTCCAAGAATAAATTTACTCTTTAAAATTCTTCTTACTGACACATCGATTCTGGATTCCGCCAGTCTGCCTTCATTTACCAATTCAAGAACAAGATCAGTTCGTGAATCACCTCCAATCATATCACAACCTGCATCAAAAATTTTCTTTACTCTTTCTTTCTCTGATAAATGCTCAACACCCCAGGCTGCGGCTTCTTTAATAAACATATCAGTTACAATAGCCCAATCAGTACAAACGACGCCATTAAATTGCAAGGAATCGCGAAGTAATCCGGTAATGATATCCTTATTAAATGCAAACCCCACATCTTCGCTGGTCTGCCCCTTCGGAATACCGTAATATGGCATTATCATTGCCGTTCCAGCAGGGAAAGCACCTTCGGTAAAAGGAATTAAATGATAATCAAAATTATTCCCAGGATAAACCTGACCAGGACCAGAAGCAAAATGCGCATCCCAACCATCTTCCTGAGGGCCTCCTCCTGAAAAATGCTTTGTCATACAGGCAACGCTGTTTTTGGTAAGACTGTCTCCCTGAAATCCATGCACATAGGCACTCGTAAGTTTTGCACTAAGGTAGGCATCCTCTCCAAAGGTACCGTTGACCCGGGCCCAGCGGGGCTCTGTAGCAAGATCAGCCATGGGATGAAGTGCGACCCTGATTCCAACTGCCAGGTATTCCTGCCGTGCAATATCAGCAAATTCATGAACCAAAGCAGAATCCCTGGTTGCGGCTAATCCCAATGGGGAAGGCCATCTTGAAAAGAAACGGGTAGAGATGGCAGTACCAATATTCATTTCCTTTCCATGTCGAGGATCCGATCCTATAGTAATAGGTATCCCCAATCTGGTCCTTTCAGCCATTTTTTGCAGTTCATTATTCCATTTGATCATAGCTTGGGCACTGGGCGCTGTAAGCATGTTAAAATGATTCATCCGTTTCCTGGCGATCTGAGATGATGGGCTTTCCAGCACCAGGGAAAAGGGGTTGGAAAAGGTAGGGATCTCACTGGGGGAGCCATCTTCATCCATAACCATCATGTGAAAAAAAAGCAATCCCGCCTTTTCTTCTATATTCATCCGGCCAATTAGATCCTCCACCCTGGAATCAACGGGCTGTCTTGAATCTTCGTAAATATCAAGTTTGCCATTTTTATTCAGGTCCCTGAACGTATGACCTTCAAAAGTAATAACCGGGGCCTCCGGACCTAATAATGCCATATTTTCAGATGATGCTTTCTTCCATTTGAAAAAAAAGAAAAGATAGGTAACAGCTAGAAGTAATATAATACCTGCTAAAATATATAGCAGGATTTTTAGAGACTTTTTCATTTTTATCACACTTTCAATCGGCTAAAAAAAACTCGGTGCAAAGTTATGGAATTTTATCAATTGGAAAGTAGACCTCTTTTGTTAAAACTTTTGGATTTACGTTGATCATCTTAGGGGATATATGTCGAGTCAGGTCAGCAGGAATCTAGTTTGGAACACCCACTTTTATCGGATTATATCTGAGAAATGCTATAAACAAAGTGGGATTGGTTCAGTTTATTTTAATCTAATCCTGATATTCAACCAGCAGAATATCGTAAGCATCAAGTTTTGGAAGGATTATTTCAACCCGATCATCACTATTTAAGAAATCAATCTGCTGCTCATTCTTCAAACTGGTTATAGATTTAATTTGTCTTTGTGGTTTAAAATTCAACTTGACATTGCTTATGGGAACAGGTTCATAAAAACCATTCCCCAATTGACCAGTATGGTTTAAAAGTCCATACCATTCAAAATCTTGCATGCCTCCCAATTGTCTTGATATTTCAACCATAGGATGGGCATCGAGTAGTGTTTCGGGTTTATAATCAAGTAATGAGTTCAATGCTGACATGACTAAAGCTGCATGACCATAATGGCGCTTATGGTGATAAACACTGCCTATTTTGAATGTGATAAATGCCGTTTGACCCTTGCCATATTCCTGATGTATCAATCCCGGGATCTCCGTTACCTCTGTATAATAACACTTTTCAGGGGGTCCGATCATGGCCGGTGGTATATAACCAAGGTATCCGGCAGCCTCTTCCTTAAGTCCGCAAAGCATTCCTTCCTCCCATGCGTACACAAGATCAAGATACTGTAATGATGGATTTTCTAACCTTTCTTTATCCTCTTTGAAAATCCTGAAATAAGTACCCTGTACTTTTTCAAAAGCAGTATAATCCGGTTCAGCACCAAGAGATTTTAATCTGAGTTTATTTAATGGATTACCTGCTTCATCCTTGGTGGAGGTAAATCCGGTTACCAGCAGCTTTCCCCCTTGCTCAACATACTCATCCAATAGCTCACATTGTTCATCACTAAGCCGGCTGATATCCGGCAATATTACTACCTCATAACTATCTATCCTTCTGGGGACTTCTTCAGTGTTCATACACCAGTGTTCCATCACATCAAAAAGAATATGATTTTCTGTTAGAATCTCAAATATCCCATTGTATTCGCTCCCTGAATGATAGTCATGGAGTAAAAGCACTTTATTTCCTGATTGGGTATGGTGCAGATAATTCTCATTTCGCTTATGAAACTGAAAGATTTCTCTCATATTTTCCAGCACATATCGGTCTTCCAGATTATCCAGCCGTCCAATACAGTAAAAATCAGGTCCAGCTCCATACATGATATTCTGAAACAGGCGTTGCTGGGATAACCACCTTGCATCAGCTGAATGCCTTGCCGGATATCCATAGAAGTGAACAATGGCATTGCTCACCTGCTCATCCCTCCAGGATCCAAGTGTACTTTTTACGTTGTGCGCAGAACGGTATTCCCAGGGAACAAAATTATCGTACAATGCAGCATGTGAATTAGATTCTTTACGGTAAAAATCAGTCCCGGCATGGGTATACGTACTAATGGCAATATGATCTCCGTAGGATTTTATCAGATCATGAATTCGGAAAAACAATTCATTCGAGGTAAAACCTTTAAACTGCTGGTATTTTCTGAATACCGGATCTTCCATGGACTCAACTTCTGGCAACTCAAGACCACCAGACCAATCCGAAAACCTGATTTTACAATTATTCGATTGACAGATCCCATGATAGGTATTGCTGTAATCCCTGGTCTGATATCCGATCATATTAAAAAACACACCATCCAGGGGAAAGTTAGTTAAAGCCTCATCAAGAATTTTCAATGAATATTCCTGCTGGTAACCCCCGTTCACACAGGTATGAACTTGTCCATTGTAATTGACCTGTTCACCTGTCACACTTTTATAGAGCCATTCCGGCTTTTTTGAAGCATATAATTCATTGATCTTGCTGAAGTCGAATCTTCCCATGACCCTGATTCCTTCGCTGTGAAGCCTATCCACAACTTCCTGGATCATATTGAATTTAAGATTTGGGTTCTGGTAATGAAATTCCAGATCGGTATAGTAATTGGCTACAATACCTCCCACATTAATGAGGACAGTATTTGCCCCCATATCCTTTATGGAATTCACATATATGTCAATATTAAAATCTATGGCATCGATCTCTCTAAGGTTGGTCTGAACCAGTCGAAAGGGTTCTTTCAACCACCATTCTGACCGCGATTCAACTTGAGCTGAAAGACCTGAGAAATTAAAACAAATAACGAGAATTGATAAAAAGTACAGGATTCTTTTCATAAGACAAAAAATTGAGTTGGTTTCTCAAGATAGTTAACAAATGAACGGAGAACAACAAGAGAATAAATATAATTACCGGATACTATTCAATGATACAGGAATTCCTGGTTTGATTAATTTTCATCAGACTTACTCCGTCATAAAGAATCAATATAGACTGTATTTCCGGGTGAATATTTCTTATTTATTTTTTTGATGTTTCTTAAAGCCCGGTTTGACTTTTACCTCTTTCCTTTTCATATTTTGGGGCAATAAATAGACATTTCCGGTTCTGTCACAAAAATAGAGACAGGAAACAGATGGCTTCCTGCCATGCCCGTCTGCCCAGAAAGCATAAAACTCTGGATATGCATTTATAGGCCTTCTGATGTATGTATGGTTCCGGGGACTGTTGGATGTTATCGATTTTTCGTTTTCCCATGACTTTCCCCTGTCATTGCTGACCCACATTTCCACTTCACCTCCCGGATTATATGCCTGGGGCCCTGTTTGAGTTGGGGCGATTAATCGCCATTTTCCTTCAGGTTCTATATATAATGAACCCATATCATAGTTATTATCAGATGTTGTAATCCTGGTTTTATTCCAGGTATCATCATACCTGAAAACTTCCCAGGTTCTCGGATTATTCTCAGGGCCCGATTGATACCCTTTGCTTGATACAACCAGAATCAGTGGATTACCCTTTTCGTCATAATTCAGATCCTTTAAATAACAATTCAGTTGTTCGGATTTATAATCATGGACCAATGCTTTGTTTTTAACCTTTGTAAGCGGCAGTTTTATTTGCTCACCATTTGCAGCATACCATGATTCCCCGAAATCAACAGATTCCATGTAGTAAAGATTCGTCCTGTAGTTCAACCCTTGACCCTCAGGATGATAATTGAAAGCAATTGATATACGGCCATTATTCTCCCCGCTGATCCCGTAATGTCCTTCTTCAATATAGGCTATTTTTTCCCATTCATTCCATGTATAGCCATCATTACTGGTATTAAAACCTATAACCCTTTTTGCAAATTCGGCCTGATACCTTGTAAAAAATGCAAAGAACCCTTTTCCCTTAATATAATATACCTGGAAATAGGAAAAATTATCAAAAGGTTGTTTTAACCCTTTAACTAATTCTGTTGCATTAATTCGTTCAAATTTGGAAATATCAAAAGGTTGCTTGCTTTTGTAGATATAGGATGGACGGGTTGTCCCGTGAGATGTTGAAAAGACCCATATATAGCCATTATTATCCAGGGAAATCACCGGATTATCATGAGCATCCGTTGTATTTTTATCCAGGATAATAGTTGGGTTCGCTACTTTTCCATTTTTATGATTGTAGTAAGAAATATTATGAAATAGGGTTGAATTGGTAGCATCCGTCCCCCCGAAACAGAAATAAGTTTTATCTTCTTCTTCAGCATATATGGCAAAGGGCCTGTGTTTCGCTGTATAGGTTGCTAAACCACCACTATACTTATACACATATTCATCATTAGACGGTTGGTTCATATACCATATGCCTTTGAATCCATTTGCTTTTTGATTGATCTCTTCGGCTTCTGCATATTCTCCATCTTTAACTATGAAGCTGATGGTTTGAGCATTTATAAAAAACGTGATGTTAATGAAAACCAGTACTAATGGTATTTGAATGTATTGCCGCATGTTGGGTTGACTATATTGATGGAAAGATATTTAAAATCTTGAGAGATTCAATATTATTACCTACTTTAAGGTAATATCATATATAATATTCTGATGATTATGTAAGACATATTATGCCGGGCAGTCTGATTGAGACTACCTTGTTCTTAAATAATGAAAATTCATTTAACCAGAAAAGTAAGATTCCAGCAAATTTTAGTATGCACATACATTATTAAGAAAGTATTTTTCAATAGGTATGTTATGATATTATCCAGTACTAAAGTATTTATATCAAGATGTTTTATTCTAACTGGGTTTTTACTTCTAATATCCTGCACCTCCTATGTATCAATATCTACAACAGCACTTCCGGAAATAAATTTGTCAAAAGATAGTGCTGATTTCCTGCTAGTTAATCGTTTTGTGCCCGATCAACTTGATTACAAAAATGAAAACAAAGTCGATGTATACAGAATGGGTGTTAATAAATATATTGATGGATTAATATCCGGATTTAACACAAATGAAAAGATCAACCTGGTTATTGCGGACACGATTCTTGCCAGTCATTCCGCGCATGAACCTGCATATAACTTATCAACCAGAATAATTCAGGAATTATGTGAGGAATATGATCCGGATTATATTTTGTCGCTTGATAACTATGATCTGTTTTTCGATCAGGAAGTGGAGGTACAAGAATATGATGATGGATCAAAAAGTAAAACGGCCCATTATGATTTGGTTCTTAATACCTTTATTACGATTTACAGTATAAATGGGATGGCGTTGGATAAACTGAAAGAGGAATTAAGAACACATCACGATTCAAGAGCTGTGGCCAGTGGATTATTCGCTGTTGGACCATCCATGGGACAGGCAGATGAAAATGTACTGGCCTTATCTGATGAATTGGGAAGAAGTTTCATAGCCAAATTTGAACCAAGCAGGATTACTGTAATGAGACCATATTATTCTACAAAAGAATTTAAAAGCGTTTACCAGGCTTTTAAATTGGGAAATTGGGATGAGGTCGAGGAAAAATTATTATTACTAACGGAAAGTCCGGATATGAAAACCCAGGGCAGGGCAGCCTACAATTTAGGTGTATTATATGAAAACCTGGATCGTCGGTCTGAAATGGACTACTGGTATAGTGAAGCAAAGCTGAAGCTGAGACAACTACCAACTATCCCCTATTGATCCACTTTTTAAATCTTACCGGATTTCTACTGCAAAAGAATATGATGGTATGCTGATTTATGCATCTCCTTTCAACTGTGTGGATTATTAAAAAGGAGTTGTAAAATAAGAATGAATTCTCATTTAATTTATCAATATCACTAATCAAAATTTCGGATTGTATATTAGTTATTATATTAGCAATATTGAGATACTGTAAGAAAACCTAATTGTTAAATAACCTGAAATGATATGTCTGGCGGAAATGTTTTAAGTGCTGAACAGCAAAAATTCTATAAAGAAATGGGATATCTGTTAACCAATAAGCCACTATTCAGTAAAGAAAAATTTGCATTGCTATGTCAGATCTTTGAGAAATTACTAGCATCCTGGGG
>CBDUBA010000139.1:0-10639 GCA_965365275.1 uncultured Cyclobacteriaceae bacterium
TGGTCGATCGGTAGTGTATTATTCACAGATCCAACCAGGTCAAAGTCCTTTCCATCTTCAGATACAAAATACTCAACCTTTTCCGGGAATAACCTCAGCCAGTACCCATATTGGAAATAGGCCGACTCCATTCGATGCACTTCAGTGACCTCTTCCAGGTCAATGATGACTTCCAGGTTTTGTCCCGAGAAGGCCAGCCAGTTATAAGCATAATCATGCCCTCCCCTGATACCATCTGTCAGCATCTCACCAGCATCAGGTCTCAATCTTGTCGAATCAGGACTAATAAAGGTTACTGGTTTCTTATAGGCAAGATGTTCATTCATACCCTGGGCAAACAACCGGTACATCGAGCTCCGATATTCATCGGGGGAAGTACTCCATTCCTTAACGCGAGTAACACCTTCACGTATACATAAATCCGTAAATGGATCTATCTTTGACCGTATCTCGGTTCTGACCTCCCATCGTCCATCAACTTTATGGAACAATCCCCGTTCACCGGTATAAATTTTCTTCGCCTGTTCCATAATGGCGAAGTCAAGGGGCAACCTGGCTATTCTCACACGTTCCAACAACTCGGCACTATCCGCAACAGCCAATTCCGCCTGATCAAACAGTTCTTCATACCGATCAATTAATTCAGGGGTAAGATAACTGTCCGCCGCTTCGTTTGGACTTCCAAAAATCCGGAGATGGGCTTCTGATTCCAGCAGGGCTTCCCGCATTTCATCGATATATGTTCGGATAAAACCTCCACCTTGTCCATAGTACCCATCCAGGAAATCATTCATCATTGTATCTACATTGGCATCCGGGTTCCACATCAACTTAGAGATAAGATAGGCCCTCAAGGCAGCAAATTCTCCACCAACTTCGCGGTTCCCCTGCTCAAACATGGCGGTAACGCCATTCTTTACAAAAAACTGAAGATTGGGCTGAATAACCTGAAGATTTGGGAAAGGACTGATCAGGTTGGGGAACTGAATTACATAATCCCAGACAATGATATCCTTGGCGATCTCTCCCCACTCAATGACATCCCGCATAAAATCAGCACTCGTCGGATCTTCTTCAATGGATCTGTCCCGATACACTTCTATACTGCATAGCATGATGTTTACATTATCCCGGGGCACCAGGGTTTTGGGGGCTTTACGACCATATTCATAGGCAAGGGTTGAGATCATACGATCCGGAAACTGATCGGCCACCTGGTTTACGAAATGAATGATCGATCCCGATGGTGAACCTTCCCGCTCATCGATCGCTTTACAGTTATCACAGGTACAATAGTTGCGGTTATCATTCTGACTGACAGACCAGTACATGGCTTCAGGATTCTCCGCTATTTTTTTTCTTAAGTTCTGAACGGTTATCTTCAATACATCCGGATTCGTCAGGCATAACTGTGTAGGCAAACGTTTTCCATTAACCATGGAAAAGTACTCCGGATGTTCTTCAAAATAAATATCAGGAGGTACCAGCGCATGAAATGTATGAACCCACATACCCCAATCAGGCCGCCCTCCATTTTCATCGTGACTGAGTTTATGCCAGTCAATATATTCCGTGTCCCATGTAATCCGGTAATGGGTGGTCCTGATATCCAGTGCAGGCACCTGGAGATCATTGATATCATCGATCATAATCTTCTTAATCTCAGGAATAACTTTCACATCAGGACTGTACATCCTGCACCCCAGGTAATCCTCCAGGAAGGTGTACACCCCATATAGTGTTCCTTTTTCACTACCCCCCGCAATGACCAGACGAAGGCTATCCGTTTTGATCAGGAATCCATCCTTTTTCAGGTCATTCAGATTAATGCCGATGTCCAGCTCATCCAGTCTTTCATTTTGACCAAGAACGATCTCGTATGGACTATTCGCCTTATCGGCCTTAATGATCGGAAGTGCCGCACCGGAGATCTGCAAAAGGTAATCCTGCAGGACATGTGCTGCCTTCAACTCATGTTCAGTGGGTGATGATGGCATGAGAATACGATACCGGCTTGTCTCATCTTCATGGGTCAGTATGATCTGGGTCTGCTCAACTGGCACCTCCCTCTTTCTTTTCTTCCTCCGTTGTGCATTGGCATTAGAGAAATCTACAATTAATATTGTTACAATAATGATTCCTGCCAGCATTGTGATCCTGGTAGGGAGATTAAAAAAAATGTTTTTCATGATTAAAAGATTATAAAAAATACTAATGATTTACCTCGTGCTTTTAACATACTTCATTACATTCATGAAGGTATCTGTCCATATTTTATCACTATTGGATTTCAGATAGGCTAGTAATTCCCTATGCGCCTCTTCAGAAACATTCAGATACCCCCCTCCGACACTATGGAACATAAAAATAGCTATAGTCCCTTTTTCCCGGGCCTCTTTAACATAGTTGATCAGTTCAGCACCAGTAGGATCAACAACTCCCCAACTGGGGGCAAAATGAAGGTCAACCATGTCCATACCTTCAGGAATAGGCCCCTCAGACCTTGCTGCCACAAATATATTTCGTAAAGAATCGACGAAACTTATATTGTTAACTTCGAAATCAGAACATGTATAGGCGAAGGTCCTTTCCTTCCTTCCATCAACCGCCGTCAGGAAAGTATTGGCAGTCATTAGTTCATTCCTGATCTGAGACATGGTATAGGTCCTCAGGTCGTATTCAGGCTTGACCCAATCGAATCGCTCCCCATCACAGGGATGAAAAAGTGTATGATTCCCTATTTCATGCCCGTTTTCGGTAATAGCCCGCCATTCCTGCATTCTGTTTCTCAGGGAATTGGAAAAGCCGGTACAATAAAAAGTGCCTTTCAGATCATAGGAATCTAATGCAGGCACGGCGACATCGATATGGCAATCCAAACCATCATCATATGTTAGACAGACCGCTGCCTGGTATTCACCAGGCCAATTAAATTCAGAACCGGTATCCTGGGCATTTAAAAAAGAAACTCCATTCAGAAGGAAAAAGATAAAAAGAATAATAGGTTTCATATTGAAAAAATATTTGAAGAAGTTAATATACATTTAATTCCTTAAAAAAGCGATGGTCTTTTATTTACAATAATCTTTCGAAGCCGTAAAAAAGATGACTATCCATATTTTGATTAAACCCTGCTGATCACACGGAATACCCTATTTTCTGGAATTACATCCAAAAAACCCTCATAATTTTAAACAATGTTGTTGTAATTATTTAAATTGTAAGATTATTCACTTTAAAAATAAGCCCTGGAGGTGGCTTTTGAATGAAAATAGCAAATGATATATCTGAATTAATAGGCAATACACCCCTGGTGAGATTAAACAAAATGTCAGAAGGATGTTATGCCGAAATTGTTTTAAAATTGGAATTTTTCAACCCACTTGGATCTGTTAAAGACCGCATCGGATACAGCATGATCGTAGCAGCTGAAAAGGAAGGTAAGATCAAGAAAGGAGATACAGTGATATTGGAGCCCACTTCGGGAAACACAGGAATTGGACTTGCATTTATGTGTGCAATCAGAGGTTATGACCTCACACTTGTTATGCCTGAAACCATGAGCCTGGAAAGAAGGGCACTGCTTCGTGGCCTGGGTGCGAATCTGGTACTAACACCTGGATCCGAAGGATTGGGTGGAACTTTCAATAAGGTCGCTGAAATGAAAGCCTCATCTGAAAAATATTTCGTCCCGCAACAATTCGAAAATCCTGCCAATCCTGAGATCCATCGTAAAACAACAGCTCTTGAGATTTGGGAAGATACCGATGGAAAGGCGGATATTCTGGTCTCCGGTATAGGCACAGGAGGCACTATAACCGGTGTTTCCGAGGTGATTAAGGAGAAAAAACCGGAATTTAAAACAATTGCGGTTGAGCCTGTGGAATCGCCGGTCCTTTCAGGCGGTGAACCCGGACCACATAAGATCCAGGGTATAGGCGGTGGTTTTATCCCCCCGATATTAAATACGGATATCATTGACGAAGTTGTAACAGTAAGCAGTGAGGAGGCATTTGCTCACGCTACTCGCTTGATCCAGGAAGAAGGTATCCTTGCCGGAATATCATCAGGAGCTGCTGTATGTGCTGCACTACAGGTTGCGAAAAGAGAAGAAAATAAAGGAAAACTTATCGTGGTTATTATACCTAGTACCGGGGAGAGGTATCTCAGCACAGATCTATTTGCAAAATTCCGGGATGATCAGTAGACCTTGCATCGCAATATGATTGATGGGATTATATAAAAAATACCTTTTACCAAAAATCATTCACTGGACATGTGGACAAAACCCTACCATGCGCCAACGGGAAAAAGTAGTACCCCTGGCGTACGGAAATGTCCTTGAAGTTGGAATAGGTACTGGCCTGAACCTTGGATATTATAATTCTACAAAAATTGAACACCTGACCGGCCTCGATCCATCTGAAGCGAACTGGAAGATGAACAAGATTAACGCGGAAAGCCTGGGCCTGGACCTGTCGTTTGTAAAGGCATCGGCCGATCAGATCCCTGCAGAAAATGATCAATTTGATTCTGCCCTGATCACCTATACATTATGCTCTATTCCTGATCCACTACCTTCACTTCTTGAGATCAGGCGGGTACTGAAGCCTAATGGAACTTTGATCTTTTGTGAACATGGGATTGCCCCGGACAAGAAAATCGAAAAATGGCAGCATGCTGTAAATCCGATTTGGCGTACCATCAGCGGAGGCTGTAACCTGAATCGGGACATACCTGATATTCTCACAAAAGGCGGATTCAGGATAAAGAACCTTGAGACAATGTATCTTCCGGGTTGGCGCATTACCACCTTTAATTACTGGGGCACAGCGGTGACCCGATAGTAATTTTACTAGCTGGTAATTTTAAAATCTTTATTTATACGAGCTGTCATATAAAAGCTAATGTTGTCTTTTTACATATATTTCCTTTCGCAGGGAAAACCATCGTAAAATGGATTTTTTGAAAGAATATAAAATAACTGTTCAAACAAAAGCCGTATTTGCAGTTCTGATAAAAATTATGCTATTTTTTTGCTAAAAAAATATTGTTTTGCAAAAAAATTAGAATATTTATCAGTTTTTTATCGAAAATATAACAGATTTACTGAAATATTTAGAAAATTCTTTCAATATGAGCAAATTGATCACGCCCAAAGGTTACAAAAGCCTGCTGGACCTGAACCAAACTGAACAGGCCATCAAATTAGTCAAAGATACATTTCAGCTGAATCTTTCTTCAGAATTGAAATTGAGAAGGGTGACGGCACCATTATTTGTACTGAAAGGCACGGGCATAAATGACGATCTGAATGGTATCGAAAACAAAGTAACTTTTCGAATTAAGGATTATGATAACAGGGAAGCCGAAGTGGTTAACAGCTTAGCCAAATGGAAAAGGCTGGCTTTAGCTGACTATGGTATGGAAGATGGATATGGAATTTATACCGATATGAATGCAGTGAGACCAGATGAAGAACTGGATAACATACATTCCCTTTACGTGGACCAGTGGGATTGGGAACTTGTAATCCATAAGGAGGACAGGAATCTCGATTTTTTAAAGTTCGTCGTAAGGAAGATCTATGAAGCCATAAAAAGAACCGAATTCGTGATCCAGGAATATTATACCGATATATTACCTGTTTTACCTGATAACATTACCTTCATTCATTCAGAAGACCTCCTGGCTCAATACCCTGATAAGACCCCAAAGGAAAGAGAGAATATAGTCGCCAAAAAATATGGGGCCATATTCATTATTGGAATAGGAAACACTTTGTCAAATAAACAGCCACATGATGGCAGGGCGCCTGATTATGATGACTGGATTACGGAAACAAAACCCGGGTATAATGGATTGAATGGTGATATTATACTCTGGAATCCAATTCTGGAAAGTGCCTTCGAGATTTCCTCTATGGGCATCCGGGTTGATGAAGAGTCACTTTCTAAACAATTGGAAGTAACAGGTACAACTGACAGAAAAGAATTGGAGTTTCATGCCAGGTTATTGAACGGGGAACTGCCGCTAACCATCGGGGGTGGAATCGGTCAGTCCAGGTTATGTATGTATTACCTTAGAAAAGCACATATTGGTGAGATCCAGAGCAGCATCTGGCCGAAATCAATGATCAAGGATTGCATCAATAATAATATTCAGCTGGTATAGTTAACCTGTCCTAATAATCCTGGATACCTCCAATTGAATGAAAAAATCGTATCAGGAACTTAGATAAGAATCATTTCTTTAATGGCAATCACTGAATGTATTTCAGAATTTAAATTATTCTCAAATTTTACATTTCTTATATTCAAAACGCAAGATTCTTCTAAAATAATCATCTAAGTAGAGACAGGTCATCAAATTAACTCTCAAATAAACACTAATACTCGTAAACATTTTTGTAACCAATTTGTTATTCCTTCGTAATTAGTTGCATATGCAATTACTTTGGTCATGATAAATTAGGCATGGAAGATGGAAATTTTATAAATATCGAAAAAACTATGCTGCCATGGTTGGGCAAAGCCTCTAAAGCTATTGACTATTTTCTGGCAGACAAATTAAAGGAAAATGGTATCGAATTGACCAAGGTACAGCTTGTACTTCTCAAAAAACTTTGGGATATGGATGGTCAGCCTCAAAATAATCTGGCATTTCTCACAAATAGGGATAAGGCTTCATTAGCCAGATTAATTACCACCATGGAGAAAAAAAACCTCGTCGCCAGGATCCCTTCCAAGTCGGATCATCGAATCAACCATATATACATTACCAAACATGGCATGGATATCTTGAAGAAAGCTGCTCCAATAATGATTGAGGCTATAGATCAGATCCAGAAAGATATTTCAAAAAAAGACATAGAAAAGGTTATTGAAACCATGAAAAAAATAGGTTTGAACATAAATTCAGAGGAATTAGTTGCACCGTTAACTAAATAAAAACATGAGAAAAATTATCACCATCATCATTGCCATTGCTTTAATCGCCGGTGGGTTTTTTATAGCAAGTAGACTATCCAGCAGCAAAAAAAGTCGTCCACCCAGTAATGACACTGTAGTTCAAACAGTCTTTGTCGATACTGTGCAGAATTCGAATATTCCTATTAAAGTAAGAGAAAGCGGCAGACTTATCGCAAAATCCCGAATTGAATTATATGCTGAAGTTCAGGGAGTGATGGAACCTAATTCTAAGGAATTTAAGCCTGGAGAAACTTATAGAAAAGGGGAAGTCATTGTGAATATACGCAGTGACGACTTTTTTGCAAATCTCCAATCCCAAAAAAGCAATTTACTAAACCTCATCACTTCCATCCTGCCCGATCTGAGGTTGGATTATCCGGATGCATATCTAAAGTGGGACGCGTATGTGCGTGATTTTGAACTGAATAAACCAATTCCTGCACTGCCTGAAACAAGTTCAGAAAAAGAAAAGTTTTTTATCACCGGAAGAAATATTTATACGACATTCTATAATGTTAAAAACCTTGAAATCATATATAACAAGTACAAGCTGAGAGCACCTTATAATGGTATTCTAACCAGCACACTGGTAACCCCAGGTACCCTGGTCAGGCAAGGGCAAAAACTGGGAGAATTCATTGATCCTTCTGTCTATGAACTCGAGGTTTCGGTGAACAAATCCATGATTCCGGTTCTTTCTATTGGTCAGAATGTAGTAGTCCGTGATACAGAATCGACCAACAGGGAGTGGTCGGGTAAAATAATCCGCATCAATGGCAGTGTTGATCAAACCACCCAAACGATACAAGTATTTATAGAACTACGTGGCGAAGGCTTAAAAGAGGGCATGTATCTTGAAGCTGTTATAGACGGAGAGGAAAAGAAAAATGCCTATGAGATAAGTCGGAGTCTTCTGGTGGATGAATCAAAAGTCTACATAGTACAGGACACGGTTCTTCAACTTACTCCGGTAACACCCCTACATTACAATCAAAAGACCGTTGTTGTTAGCGGACTTGCCGATGGCAGTCAGATCATTACCAGGATGGTTCCTGGTGCGTATGAGGGTATGGAAGTGAAAATATACAATTCAAACTGATCCACGATATGAGAAAATTAATAACACACTTCATTAAATATCCGGTCGCTGTTAATGTTATCATCATAGGGATCATATTTCTTGGTATCCTGGGTATGCTGAGTTTGAAGTCCTCATTTTTCCCATTGAGTGAATCCCGGATCATTAACATCAGTGTTGTCTATCCGGGGGCTTCACCACAGGAAATGGAAGAAGGTATTGTACTTAAAATCGAAGATAACCTGAGAGGGCTGGTAGGTATAGACCGTTTCACATCAGTTTCTTCAGAGAATTCAGCAAGTATTACCGTAGAGGTCATCAAGGGATACGATGTGGATGCCGTATTACAGGATGTTAAAAATGCTGTGGATCGGGTACCTTCTTATCCGGTTGGGATGGAACCACCGGTTATTTCAAAGAGCATTTTCCGCGCAGAGGCCATATCTTTTGTTGTTAGTGGCCAAAATGTTTCCCTAAGAGCCTTAAAAGCTATTGCCCGTGAGATTGAATCTGATTTGAGAATGATGGATGGGATATCACAAGTAGAACTGACAGGTTTCCCTGCTGAAGAAATTGAGATCGCGGTTAATGAAGATAAATTGAGGGCTTACGATCTGACATTCAGGGATGTGGCCAGCGCTGTATCCGCCACAAATATCCTGGTTACAGGGGGATCGATAAAAACAGAATCTGAAGAATATCTGATCCGGGTTAATAATCGAGCGTACTATGGCAATGAATTAGATTATATTGTAGTCAAAGCTGATCCAAGTGGCAACAAAGTCCGGTTAAGTGATGTGGCTGAAATCCGGGATCGATGGAATGAAAATCCAGATCGTTCCTACTATAATGGGAATCCCTCCATCAGAATCGGGGTAAATACCACCATTTCTGAAGACTTGATAGGAGTAGCCAAAAAGACAAAAGCATATATTGAAGAATTTAACAGAACACATAATAACGTACAGCTTAACATCACACGAGATTCCTCGGAGACGGTTGAGGAACGAACCAAATTACTTTTTAAGAATGGAGCTCAGGGCATGTTCCTGGTATTATTGTTTTTAGCCCTTTTTCTCAAACCCAGGTTGGCTTTCTGGGTAGCTTTCGGCCTGCCTATCTCATTTCTGGGCATGTTTATGTTTGCTGATATGTTGGGTATTACCATTAATGTTTTGTCCCTGTTCGGGATGATTATTGTTATCGGAATTTTGGTTGATGACGGAATTGTAATCGCAGAAAACATATATTTCCACTATGAAAATGGGAAAAACAGAATTAAGGCGGCCATTGATGGTACGATGGAAGTGGTTACACCCATTACCTCTGCCATCGCCACTACAATTCTGGCCTTTTCAACATTCTTTTTCCTTGAAGGCCGGGTTGGAGAATTCTTTGGTGAGGTTTCGCTTGTTGTTATTCTTACACTTACCATTTCACTTGTTGAGGCACTCATTATCTTACCCTCTCACATAGCACATTCAAAAGCACTAACCAAAAAACAGAAAACATATGTATTTAATAAATATGCGGATAAGTTCATCAGTTGGATGCGGGATAAGATCTATGCCCCCTACCTGAAGTTTTTCCTGAAACATAAATTCCTTGGATTGTCAATGCCGATTATGTTACTCATAATTACTTTTGGAGCCATTTCAGGAGGTATTATTCGTGTCACTTTCTTTCCATCCATTGCAAGTGACAGGGTAACGATAACTTTGAGAATGCCACAGGGAACCAACGAGATGCTAACTGATTCACTGGCAACAAGGATTGAAGAAGCAGCCTGGGAGGTGAATGAGGACTTCAAGGAACTACAAACCGATAATTTGGATGTTGTAGAGAATGTCATCAAACGTATTGGACCTGGAACAGCCAATGCAACTATAACCGTAAATCTGCTTCCAGGTGAAAAACGTGACTTCCCGTCTTATACGATCTCTACTGCGATCAATGATAAGGTTGGAACCCTACACAGTGCCGAGGTACTTGAATTTGGATCCGGAAGTTCATTTGGCGGCAAGCCTGTTTCAGTTTCTCTCATGAGTAATAATATTGAGGAATTGAAAGGAGCCAAAGAGATGCTCAAAGAGAAATTCAGAAATAATCCGCTGCTCAAAGATATCTCCGATAATGATCCGGCAGGGATCAAGGAAATAGAAATAACTTTAAAAGAAAGCGCCTATGCGCTTGGTTTTACTCTTAATGATGTAATTGGCCAGGTGCGTAGTGGATTCTTTGGCTTCCAGGCGCAGCGCTTCCAAAGAAGACGTGATGAGATCAGGGTTTGGGTAAGATATGACCGGGATGAAAGATCTTCCATCAAAAACCTGGATGATATGCGTATTGTCAGTCCCTCTGGTCAAAGAGTTCCACTCAGTGAAATTGCGGATTATAACATTGCCAGGGGAGAGATATCCATAAATCATCTGGATGGCAGAAGAGAAATAAATATTAATGCTGACTTAAAAGATCCCCGGAATAGTAGTGCTACGGATATTATGGCTGAGGTAAGAGATGAGATCATGCCAGAAATACAGGCTCAATATCCAACGGTTACAGCAGGTTTTGAAGGACAGAACAGGGAAGC
>CBDUBA010000140.1:0-10365 GCA_965365275.1 uncultured Cyclobacteriaceae bacterium
CACAAAAAATGGTATTGATTTATACCAGGAATGGCGAAGGATTCGTGCATGACAACATAGAAAAAAGTGTGGCAGCCCTGAGAAAAATATGCGATAATCTGGGCGTCAGCTACACGGTATCTGATGATCCTTCAGTCTTCACGCCGGATTTCAGTAAAAAATTCGATGCTGTAATTTTTTCCAATACGAATAATGAAGCATTCGACAATGACGAACAGAGAAACATATTCCAGAAATTCATCCGGAATGGAGGTGGATTTGTTGGGATACACTCTGCATGTGGTTCAGAAAGGGACTGGCCGTGGTTCTCGGCCATGGTGGGCGCCAAGTTTGTTCGTCACCCGGATTTTCAGCCATTTGATATTAAGGTATTGAATAAAAAACACCCTTCAACCAGCTTTCTGCCCGATACATGGTCCTGGGAAGATGAATGCTACTTTATGAATCAAATTAACCCGGATATAAATGTGTTGCTAGCCGCTGATTTAACGACCATTGACGACCCGGAAATGGATACATATCCCGGGGATACCTTTGGTGACCTGTTCCCATTGGCCTGGTATCATGAATATGATGGGGGTCGTGAGTTTTTTACCGCCCTGGGTCATGACAAAAAGCATTATAAAGATGAAAACCTGATCCGGCACATTAAAGGGGGTATCATCTGGGTATTGGAAATGAATAAAGACAAAAGTCTGTAATTATGAGAAGAAGAAAGTTTATTAAATCCTCCATTTTAGGAACTGCGGGCACTATGGCCATCCCAACCATCGTTCCATCCTCAGTTTTTGGGAACAACCGTCCCAGCAACCGGATCCTGGTGGGTCAGATCGGCTGTGGCCGGATTGCACGCGACCATGACCTTCCTGAAACCATGAAATATGATCATGCCCTTGTAACAGCCGTGTGCGATGTGGATTCCTTACGTGTTGAGCAGGGTAAAAAACATATCGATAAAGTGTATAAGCGGTTTCACGACAAGGAAAATCCTGCGGATGTAAGGATGTATACTGATTACAGGGAACTCCTGATGAATCCGGAGATCGATGCGGTCATTATATCGACTCCAGACCACTGGCATGCACAAATCGCTATGGAAGCCGCCCTGGCAGGGAAAGATATTTATCTTCAGAAACCCAACTCCCTGACCATCAAAGAGGGACGCCAATTGAGTAATGTGATCAACCAGACTGGCAGAATACTGCAGATCGGAAGCCAGCAACGATCTGTAAATCCTTGGCCCCAATTCAAAAGGGCCTGTGAACTGGTCAGAAATGGCCGGATCGGTAAGATCACGAATGTTGAGATCGGTTTACCCGGCGATCCCGGAGGGCCCGTAGAACCTGAAATGCCTATCCCGGAAAATCTGGATTATGATATGTGGTTGGGATCAACCCCTGAAGTATATTATACAGAAAAAAGGGTCCATCCTCAAAATGATTTTTCAAGACCTGGATGGCTCAGATGTGAGCAATTTGGTGCGGGTATGATCACCGGTTGGGGGGCACATCATGTGGATACTGCCCATTGGGGTATGGGAACAGAGTATACAGGCCCGGTAGAAGTGGAAGCGACGGCGGAATTTCCTGAATCAGGTTTATGGAATGTACACGGCCCTTTTGAAGTAAAGGCGAAATACGAAAATGGAGTGGAAATGAAGATAAGGGGGGATTTCCCAAATGGTGTGAAATTCATTGGAACCGAAGGATGGGTATTTGTAACCCGCGGGGCTTATTCTGTAACAGCCAGCGATCCCACCTCGGGAGATGATAACAGCAAAGCCCTCGACGCCAGTGATCCGAAAATTCTGACCTCAGTGATTGGCCCGGATGAAATACACCTTTACGAGAGTGAGGAACAACATGGCAACTGGCTGGATTGTATAAAGACCAGGAAACAGCCGGTAGCCACTTCAGAGATCGGTCACCGGTCGTGTTCTGCCTGCCTGGTAGGGCATATTGCCATGAAGATCCCCCGTAAATTATATTGGGATCCGGTTCGGGAACGGTTCAGAAATGACGATGAGGCCAATGCCATGATTGCCCGTCCGCAAAGACATCCATACGGAACAAATTATATAAATATCTAACAGACTAAACGATGCACTTATTAAAGCCCTTTGTATTCTTGTTGTTCTCGGCACTGCTTTTATCATGTGATCAGAGGCCGACTCAAACCACAGTAGATATGGCCGAACCAAAATTAAAATTAATGACCCTTGACCCGGGCCATTTTCATGCTGCCCTTGTGCAGAAAGAAGTTTATGATAACGTCGATTCTGTAGTATATGTCTATGCCCCGGAGGGGAAAGACCTGGAGCTTCATCTCGACCGGATCAGGGGATTCAATACCCGCAAAGAAAATCCGACCAACTGGATTGAAGAAGTATATATGGGACCTGACTTTTTCGAGAAGATGCTGAAAGAGCAACCCGGGAACGTACTGGTTTTATCCGGGAATAATGCCAAAAAGGATGATTACATCATTCGGACTATAAATCTTGGCATCCATGTGCTTGCTGATAAACCGATGATCATATCCCATGATGATTTTCCAACACTGGTGAATGCATTTCAGTCTGCGGCAGAAAACAATGTTCTGTTATATGATATCATGACCGAGCGGTATGAGATCACCACCATTCTGCAGAAAGAATTGTCACAGATCCCGGTGGTATTCGGAGAACTTCTGGCAGGCTCGGCAGAACAACCCGCGATTACCAAGGAAAGTGTTCATCATTTTTTTAAGTATGTATCGGGTAAGGCATTGATACGTCCTGCATGGTTCTTCGATGTGGAGCAACAGGGTGAAGGAATCGTGGATGTTACTACACACCTCGTTGATCTGGTTCAGTGGGAATGTTTCCCGGAGCAGATCATCGATTACCAGCAGGATATTGAGCTGGTGACCGCTCGAAGATGGAATACTGATCTTTCGCCTCAACAATTTGAAAAAGTAACCGGCTTGGGTGAATTTCCGGAATATCTTGATAAGGATGTAGAGGATGGCTTGCTGAAAGTATATTCCAATGGTGACATCATATATAAGATAAAAGATATTTACGCCAAGGTATCTGTGATCTGGAGGTATCAGGCTCCTGAAGGAACCGGGGATACACATTACTCGATCATGAGGGGTAGTGGTTGCGATCTGATCATTCGACAGGGTGAGGAAGAAGGGTATAAGCCTATATTGTATGTCGCTTCCAAGGGTGATACCACTGTTTTCAATCAGGCAATCCGCAAGACAATCGAAATTGATCTCCAGAAAAAATATCCCGGCATATCCTTGGAGAAAATATCCGATACAGAATGGAAAGTCAATATTCCGGATGAATATAAGGTAGGGCATGAAGCGCATTTCAGCCAGGTTACTGAGCGATTCCTGGAGTACCTGGAAAATGGAAATATGCCAGCCTGGGAAGTACCGAACATGCTGGCTAAATATTACGTAACGACAGCAGCCCTTGACCTGGCGAAAACCAGAGAAGAGGGGAATTAACAGAATTTATTCTTAACAATATGGACTACCATAGTGATGATCCCCTTCGGTAAGGGATAATGTTTATCCTTGTAGTTGATCATTTGTTTCACAAAACCAATGGATATATGGATGCAATTTATAAAAGGCGAAGCATCAGGAGGTACCAGAATAAAACTGTTCCTGAAGATTTTATTGAAAAGATTTTAAAAGCTGGCATGAATGCACCTTCTGCCGGCAATGAACAACCCTGGCATTTCATTGTCGTCGATGACCGGGAGATCCTGGATCAGATCCCTAAATTTCATCCCCATTCAAAAATGTTACACGAAGCACCCGTGGCAATTGTGGTTTGTGCAGACGTAACAAATGTCAAATATCCTGAATACTGGCCGCAGGATTGCTCAGCGGCTACTCAAAATATCTTATTGGCTATTGCAGATCTTGACCTGGGAGGCGTCTGGCTGGGCGTATACCCAAGGGAAGATAGGGTGAAAAAATTGCAGGATCTTTTCGGAATGCCTGATGACATGATTCCCTTTTCCATTGTTGCATTTGGATATCCCGCTGAACAAAAACCTGCCAAAGATATCTATGATCCTCATAGGATCCGAAGGAATCAATGGTAGAATAATCATATATTATTTTTACACTTTGTCGCATTGAATCTTTAAATCAAAGATAGCAGTATAATTATATAGTTAATTATATAATTAATTATATAATTCTGCAAGATCGGTAGATTCAAGGAATTTAATAAATCAACTGTGTAAAGGCAGAATCAGACTTTTGATGCAAGACTAAAATCAAGGTTGAAAGGATTTGCCGGTCTCGAATGCCCCATACCTTGATAATTTGAACCGGTAACCAAGATTTACAGGGATAACTACTTTAAGAAGTATATCTGAGTCAAGATACTTAATCGCCCGGCTCACCCTCCGGGCAATATTCTTATAACTGTAAAATTCCTTTTGAAGCCAGGCTGTGCCCGTATGCAGGGTTTCCTTATCCATATTTTTAGGTTCATATACTACATGAAAGAAATCATAATGACTCCAGTCTTTGTCTATGATGCGACCTTCATTTTGCATCTGGTCATATAGTGGGGTTCCAGGGAATGGAGTCAGCCTGGTTGACTGAATGGTGTCGACGTTGGCTTCGAGTAAGAAATCCAGGGTCGTAGCAAAGACATCTCTGTTATCCTCATCACAACCAAAGACAAAAGCGGCGCAAATGGCAATACCTTTTTTATGAAGTTTATGGACAACATCAAGATAATCCTTTCTCCTGTTACAGTGTTTTTTCCAGCTACTTAAACTTTGCTGTGAAAGGGATTCAAATCCAATAAACAATCCACGACAACCACTTTTTGCTGCAAGATCAAGCAACTCATCATCTTCAGCAAGGCCAACACCGCACTGACTGAACCATTTTTTTTTCAATGGGATCATATTGGTAAATAGCTCTTTAGCATATTCTCTGTTCAGGGTCAGGTTGTCATCCATAAAGAGAATATATCGTCCCATTGACTTCAACTCTTCCAGTACCTTTCCTACAGGCCGGTTCCGTAATGTATACCTGTTGAATGGTGCCACCGAACAAAACGTACATCGGTGATGACAGCCCCTGGTTGCCTGTAGTACATTGGTAATGAAATAGGCATTCTTGTTGATGAGTGATCGGTTGAGTACGGGTAAAGAATTCAGGTTTACCAGTTCGCTTTTATAGAACTGCTCTAATCTGTTCGCCTGGTAATCTTCGATCATCCTGGGAATATTGAGTTCGGCCTCTCCCAGGCATATTGAATCTGCATGCCGGATCGCCTCATCTTTCATGAAAGAGGGATGATAACCACCAAAAATAACAGTTTTACCCCTCGCCCTGAATTGATCTGCAATTTCGTAGGCCCGGGGGGCATTATAGGTCATAAAGGAAACACCAATTAGATCAGCATCAGTATTAAAATTTACAGGTTCAACATCTTCATCGACAATTGTGGTATCCACGTATTCAGGCATGGAAGCAGCTACATACAGGCTGGGTAACATGGAAAACCGGAATGTTTTTGTCTTTATGGGTTGTTTGTTGCCTTCTACACGCCAGAGTGGTGAAGTGGGGTTGATCAGGGTGAACTTGATGTTTCTCTTATGATCCAATTGGATGAATATCTAATTTCCTAGATCCCAAATCCGGGTTGTCTTTACAGATAGTTCTTAAAAGAACTCCCTCCCTGCCTGTAATCAAATTAAAAATTAATATCCAATAATAAAAAGGATGCAGGATAAAGTTCTACGTAAAAGCAACTTTGAAAGGATTCTTCATTTGAGTTTTGGAAAAGAACCTTATATTTATGATCTGATTTATTTCACCGTCGAAACCTTACTACGTATATGAAAAATAATCACATGAATTTTGCAGTAAAGATTGTATTGCTGGGATTCATCGTCCTGCTTAGCATGTGCACCCAAAAAGAATCGGGTCAGGCACCTCCACCGGAAGTTGAAGTTATTCAGGTCATACAAAAGGATGTGCCCATTTTCAGGGAGTTTGTAGGCCAGGCCTACGGACTCGAGGACATACCGATCAGGGCCCGTGTAGAGGGTTTCCTGGAAGAGATCGCCTTTGACGAGGGAACCAGGGTCAGGAAAGGCCAATTGTTGTACAGAATAGATGCCCAACCTTTCCTGCAGGAGGTAGCAGGCCAGCAGAGTAGAGTCGCTGAAGCAGAAACCTACCTGGTGAATGCTACAAATGAATTAAGGAGGTATGAACCCCTGGTAAAGATCAATGCAGTGAGCCAGAGCGATTATGATGCTGCCCTGGCCAGTAAGGAAGCAGCCGAGGCCTCCCTGAAAGCTGCCGAAGCCAACCTGGAAATGGCCAGGATCAATCTAAGTTATACCAGGATAATGTCTCCAATAGATGGTTTGATCGGAAAAACCCATGCCCGGGTTGGTGAATTTGTGGGAAGATCTCCCAATCCGGTTATTCTCAACACCGTCTCCAGGATCAGCACAATCAGGGTACAATTCTTTTTACCTGAAACCGCCTATCTGACACTTGCCAGGATGACGGATATGGACAATGTTGAAGCCCCTCCTGATGACCGTGAAGAAAGATCTAACGTGGAGTTGATACTAGCGGATGGAACTTTATATGGCGAAAAAGGAAATATAGATTTTGTCGATCGGAATGTAGATATTGGCACAGGTTCACTACTTGTTCAGGCCAGCTTTCCGAATCCTGACAGGATATTACGACCCGGTATGTATACCAAAGTAAAGCTCGAACTTACCAATTTAAAAGGGGCCCTGCTGGTACCCCAACGTTGTGTTACAGAGCTTCAGGGGCAGTATTCAGTGTTTACAGTTGATGCTGAGAACACGGTTCAGACCCGTCAAATTAAAGCTTCAGAAAAGATCGGTGATCTATGGCTGGTTGAAGAGGGCCTGACACCCGATGACAGGGTAATTGTAACCGGTATTCAGTTAGTAGCTGCCGGGATTACCGTGAATCCCACCACAGTTGAATTTGAAAGTCAAACCAATCAATAATCACAGCCTTATGTCCGAGAGTAAAGGTAATTTCTTTGTCCGCCGACCGATCGTAGCAATGGTCATTGCGATAGTGATCATTATTGTAGGGGCCGTATCCATGATTGGCTTGCCAATAGAACAGTATCCGAATTTTACCCCACCCATAGTGCAAGTACGCGCTACCTATACGGGCGCCAATGCCATAAACGTTGAAGAATCCGTAGCTACTCCCCTGGAACAGGAGATCAACGGGGTGGACAACATGATCTATATGAAATCCACCAATTCCAATGACGGCACCATGGTCATTGACATTTCATTTGATGTAGGTACTGATCCCGATATGAATACCGTACTGGCCCAGAACAGGGTTTCTGCGGCATCAGCAAAACTGCCGGCAGAGGTAACAAAATATGGAATTACAACGATGAAATCATTTCCAAACTTTGTAGCCTTATACGCACTAACTTCTGATGGCAGGTACGATCAGCAATTCCTGAATAACTATGCATTGATCAACATAAAAGACCAGCTGGCCAGGACAAAGGGTGTTGGCAGGGTCGATGTGTTGGGGGCTGCCAACTATTCTATGCGGATATGGGTAAAACCTGACCGGCTGGCATCCCTTGGAATATCCGTACCGGAAATCATGCATGCCATCAATGAGCAGAATGTAATCGTGCCGGGCGGAAAATTTGGAGCTGAACCCGCTCCACCGGGGACTGAATTTACCTACACCGTCAGGCTGCCGGAACGTTTTAACAGCCCCGAGGCCTTTGAGGAGATCGTAGTTCGAACGCAAGAGGACGGCTCACAGGTTAAGATCGGTGACATTGCCACGGTTGAACTTGGCGTGGAGACCTACAATATGTTCTCGAGACTGAATCAGGAAACCTGTGCCATCATCGCGATCTACCAGGCGCCAGGTGCCAATGCGGTGGAACTGGTGCAGACGATCACAGCGGAAATGGAACAACTTGAGAAGAATTTTCCGGAAAGTATGAAATATGATCTGTCCCTGGATACTACCACAGCCATTACAGCAGGGATCAGAGAAATTATCATAACCCTTTTTATCGCGCTTGCCCTGGTGATACTCGTGGTGTTCATATTTATCCAGGACTGGAGGGCTACCATTATCCCAACTCTGGCCATTCCGGTATCCCTGGTTGGAGCATTCATGTTTTTCCCATTGTTGGGTTTTACGATAAACACCCTGTCACTATTGGGGTTGGTGCTGGCCATCGGGATCGTAGTCGACGATGCGATCGTGGTGGTGGAAGCGGTGCAGGTGAACATCGAAAAAGGCATGACTACTAAGGAAGCCACCAATGACGCTATGGCCAAGGTATCCGCGCCGGTTATAGCCACTACTCTGGTCCTGATTGCTGTCTTCGTTCCTGTAGCCGGGATGGTAGGAATAACAGGTATACTATATCAGCAGTTTGCCATAACCATTGTGGTTTCTGTCATGGTATCTTCGGTCAATGCCTTATCCTTGAGCCCTGCCCTCTGTTCCATTTTACTTAAAAGGCCAAAACCCTACAAGGGACCTCTTGGGTGGTTTTTCGGGAAATTCAACAATGGGGTAGAAAAATCCACGGATTCATATATGAGTTTTACCAACGTTGTCACCAGAAAAATTAAGAGGAGTGTTGCGTTCATCATTATCATGACAGTGGCTGCAGGAATTTTCTTCAAACTGGTGCCTGGAGGTTTTATACCTGAAGAAGATATGGGGTATTTCTATGCCAATATTCAGCTGCCCAACGCATCCTCCATTCAACGGTCCGATGTAATAGCCAGGCAACTGGAGGAAATAATGATGAGCACTCCGGAGATTGCATACACTACAACTGCCACGGGTTACAGTCTTTTGTCTTCTTCTATGGCACCGAATAATGTATTCATGTTCTTATCCCTGAAGGACTGGAGTGAAAGAGAATATACGGCCAAAGAAGTCATTCAACGCCTGAACATGCGCCTGGCAAAAGAAATTAAGGGCGCGCGTGCATTTACCTTTGGCCCGCCTGCCATTCCAGGGCTGGGCAATGGATCCGGGTTCAGTATGATGATCCAGGATAGGGGTGGCAATACACCGGACTATCTTCAGGCCAATGCTATGAAGTTCATACAGGCAGCAAGCCAGCAGCCGGAGATCTTCAATGCATTTACACCCTTCCAATCCACTGTGCCGCAGCGGTTCATGGATATCAATAAGGAAAAGGCACTCAAATTGGGCGTATCATTAAATGACTTATATACCACAATTGGTGCTTTTATGGGTGGCAGTTATGTCAATGATTTTACCCGTTTTGGCCGCTTGTACAAAACATATATTCAGGCTGAACCTGAATACAGGGTGAACGAAAAACAGTTGAACAATTTCTTTGTGCCCAACAACAAAGGGGATATGGTGCCTTTGTCAACCATTGTGAAGATTCTGCCTGCATATGGACCGGATTATACTAACCGGTTCAACCTCTACCGTTCGGTAGAAGTGACCGGAGCCCCGTCCCCTGGATATACTTCCGCCCAGGCCATTGCAGCACTGGAACGCGTAGCAGAAGAGACTTTGCCTGCCGACATGGGATACAGCTGGAATGCCATGTCTTTCCAGGAAAAGAAGGCTTCCGGCTCGCTGGCTATCATCATGGCTTTTTCCCTGGTCTTTGTATTTCTCATACTGTCTGCACAATATGAAAGCTGGTCCTTGCCGCTCGCTATTTTACTAGGAACACCGTTTGCCATTTTTGGTGCATTGTTCTTCTTATGGATCGCCCGTCTTGTCAGCCCGAGCTTCGAGAACAACATTTTTGCACAGGTATCATTCGTGATGTTGATCGGTATGGCCGCCAAGAATGCCATTCTGATCGTAGAGTTTGCCAACGAAGAATTCAAAGGTGGTTTGAGCCTTTTTGATGCGGCCATAAAAGCCGCCAAATCCAGATTCAGGCCGATCCTGATGACTGCATTTTCCTTTATTCTTGGCGTTTTCCCCTTGGTAGTGGCCACCGGCTCAGGAGCTGAAGCAAGAAAAGTAATGGGGATGGCCCTCCTTGGCGGCATGACGATAGCCACTTTGCTGGGTGTATTTCTTTACCCCATGCTGTTTGTTTTTATAGGAAAAATAGCGGGATACGAGAAAAATCGTGAATTGGAAGCTTCTAAACAACCGTCAAACTAATGTTGAAATGAATCGAAGAATGAAGAATCGAATTTTATTCATAGCAATAGCCTTTCTTTCAGTATTCCTCTTAGAAGCTTGTAAAGTGGGCCCTAAGTTTAAAACACCAGAATCAGGCATTGATTCTACTGCGGTGTACCGGTATGACAGCCTGCAACTGGC
>CBDUBA010000141.1:0-10201 GCA_965365275.1 uncultured Cyclobacteriaceae bacterium
TAATCCGATACCAGGAGGATATAACCAGATCAGGGTTTCTGATATTTGGAAATCATCCCCACAATAGATTCATGAAACTGTCGTCCGCAGGCAATTACTGCATAATTCCTAAGGTAATTATCAATAGTCAGGTCAAATTCTATATCCTTACCGTCCAGTTCACTCATTATACCGCCAGCTTCTCTGATAATCAAATACGGTGCAACTATATCCCATATCTTGGTGACGTGGTTAATATTCCCTCCTAGTTTTCCGTCTGCGACATAACAAAAGTCCACAAGACAATTTGTTGCCCTGATATTTCTGACATTCTGTATGACCTCACTGAGAATATCCGTCTCGTATTTTGTTTTCACAGGATCATCAGAAAAATCTGTCGCATAAGAGAATAGAACCTTTTTCAATGACTGTTCCCGGGAAGCTTGTATAGGCTTGCCATTACATGTGGCTCCCTTACCCGTTTCGGCATAATAAAGCATATCGTAATAAGGCAAATATGCCCCTGCCGCGTACGGCCTGTCATGCTGCAATACGGCCAGAAGGGTACCAAACCAGGGAATACCAGCTGCGTAATTCGAAGTGCCATCAATCGGATCAATAATCCATGTAAATTCTGATCCGGTCATAACAGCCCCGGTTTCTTCTCCGACAATGCTATGATTTGGATATTTGGTCGAGATAATATGTTCAATTTTCCGCTCTGCCGCTACATCCATTTCGGTTACTATACTGCTCTGGTTTTCTTTGAGTTGTTCTTCAATTAAGCCTCCGAATTTTGACATAAGGATTTCGGAAGCTTCTATTAAGCACTTTTTAATTATTTTTTCAGGGAATATCATTTTTGAGGATTTTGATTCAGTTATACTTTTACTACAAGATACAGAAGGAATTACTTTGAAACAATAAGGCTTTGTTCGTGTCTATCTGCCACGTTGGCCTGAAAATGACACCCAAATGATAAATTATCCACCAGCATGAACATTTTAAACCATTTATTACTTTATTATCATCTTTCTCTTTGAGATCGTAGTTTCCCGGCCATCAGTACACAGGGATTTTGCTTCAAGCCAATACATGCCAGGAATTTCAGGAGTAGTCAGCCTGTAACTATATGTCATCGCCCCTAAAGATTCTACGGCAAACTTTGATGATTTATAGGACATAATATTTCCATCCATTCCTTTTATCATCAAATCAAGGTCGCCTTCAAGGTCTTCATACTCATCGTTTACCATCATTACCGGAATTGTGATCTCCTTTCCGGGATCTTCCTCGGATTTACTGTAGTTGATATACAATCCCAGCGGTTTAAAGATCTGCGTAAAATAAGATTCATAAGCAGAATGTATGGTCAATTTATCAATATCGTCAAACAGGTCGCCGGTGATTACATTATCAAAATTTCCTGTGAGGAATGTGAAGTGTAACACCCCTGCATAATTCCGGTGTGCACGAAAATATTCCGTTTCCTGGGCCAGCAGGTAAGCAGCGAGTTCAATTCTTTTTTTATTAGATATACCCGGGGCTATGGAATCGTATACCCTTTTCGATAAAATCGTGGTACTGCCATCTCTTTTCAACCAGAGCCAGCCATATTCATTCAATACACAGGCATGTGCCGTTGGATGAGGCGAATTGGTGGTTTTAGGGGCCACCTTATCCTCATATTCCGTATATTTCCAGCCATTCCATGCGATATTGTAATGGTGGTCCTCAACGGGATCATTTGGCCCTACCGGTAAACCATATCCATTATCCCAGGCTCTATCGGAAAGATCCAGGTGCCGGACTTCCCTGATGATATCCCGAAGATATTCTGTATTGGTTTCATTACAGATATCCCACCAACCGAGGGAAGCATGATTCCAGTTATCTTCCATCCATTCGACCACCTGGTTCTTAAGTTCAACACTATCCCAGTTGGAATGATATTGCCAGATAAAAAACTCATTCTGTATGATAAGACCTGTTTCATCAGCTATATCCATCCACATATCAGGAACGGGGCCTATACAGAAACGAAAGGCATTCCAGTTGAACTTCCTGGGCCAGGATACCAGTAACCTTCTTACCCAGTTCTCATCCCAGGGTAGTAGCCGGCAACTATCATCATCAAAAAATCTGTGCAGGGTAATATTTGAGCCACGCAGGTAATATGGTTTCCCATTTAAATACGCAAGTTTTGTTTTGGTATCGAATTTGAATTCCCTCATACCAAAACGGGTAGAAAGATCATCTCCTCCCGTGCTCACTTTAAGTTTATACAGGTTCGGCTCTTCAGGAGACCATAATCTTGCCTGGTGGATTTGAATTGTATCCAGTACCACAATTGTGTCATTTTCATTGATCAGGATCGCTTCCATATCATTATCGGTAGCCTGGAAGTCAAATTTAAATCCTTCCACGAGGTAGTTTAGCTTCAGGGCCTTAGGCTCTCCTTTATTCACAATTCGGGATTGTACAATAATGGTAGAATCATATATATCAGGAGCAACCTGCACGTTTTCAATAAAAGGGAAACCGGAGGTAATAACAGAAACATCATCATATATACCCGGAGTCCACTTGGGTTTTTCATAGTCTGAACCAGAAGGGGCCCAGTGTGGTAAAGCACCTGGATGTGCACCTATCCTAACTATCAATTCGTTTTTACCATTATTCCTTACAAGATCAGATATATCAAATTTCCCCGAGGTAAAACATCCAAGATGCGTGCCGGCTTTTTCACCATTCACCCAGACTGAAGTACCGAATTGGGCCTTATTGATCCTGAGTATTACCAGTTCTTTCTTATCCTTAATTTCAAAAGTCTTCTTGTACCAGAAATAATTGCGGTTCTGATGCGGGATCCCGACTTTTACAGTATCTACATTGACTTTCTTTATTTGAGCCCTCACAAAACCATTCTGAAGGTAATCCAGTCCATCAAACTTATCCACATCCGTGAAGGGAGGTGTCGATTGATTGACCATACCGGGAACCTGAACTATATGCCCGAAGGTGGTGGGAATGGCATCAGGATCGACGCTATCCTCAATCTCCCATTCCCCATTCAGGGAAATAACCGTCCGCTGAGCAAAAACCAGGTATGTCTGAAAAAGAAAAATGATGATTAAAATGTGTTTCATTCCAGTGATTTAAAAAATTCTGCAATACGAGTTGAAGTACGTAAGATACAATATTTTTAGCTGAATCAGAATACCATTCTGATCGAAAGTCATCAAAAAATTGAATTACTAAAGCCTTCAAAGTCCAAGGAAATAATGCTATTTATTAACCTTTTTCGAGTTAAATTGAATTAAAAATGTTGAGAAATTTTTCTTTAATTAAAGTTATGGGTGGGTATTAAGAATTTGTTTAATCGGATTACTCCAGTAGCTGAAGAATAAAATCAGAACCAGGAAATAACCCGCCTTATTCAATACAAGCCACCTGTTACTTTTTTCTGAAGTGTTTTTTGTGCTTATTTTTCCCGGAGTGGAATTTCTTTTTATGTTTCTTACCCTTTTCCGGTTTTGGATCATACGCTGGGCCCTCACCAAGGAATTCAGGGAGCTTAGCTTTTGATACTGTTTTACCCAGCAATCTCTCAATATTACCGAACTTCTGTTGATCTTCCTTGTTGATAAATGTGAAAGCAGCACCTTTGGATTCAGCACGGGCCGTTCTGCCAACACGGTGAACATAATCTTCCCCGTCAGAAGGCACATCATAATTAATTACCAGATCAATATCATCCACATCAATTCCCCGGGAAACTATATCCGTTGCCACCAAAACCATGTGTTGTTTATTTTTGAAGCTCGTAATTACCTTATTTCGTGTTTCCTGGTCAAGGTCAGAATGAATATCATACGATGAAAATCCAGCTTTCTTCAGCTCACGATTCAGTTCCTTTGCCATCACTTTTTTTGAACAGAAAACAATTACGCTTCGCAGATGCTTGGCATTAAGTACATGCTTTAGTAACTCAACCTTCTGATTGTCATATACTACAAAGCCTACCTGCAGGATTCTATCCGGAGGTTTAGAAATAGCAATATTCACCTCCAGAGGATCATTGGCAACCTTTTTAGCCAATGACCTGAACTTGTCAGGCATAGTAGCTGAGAACAAAAGATTCTGTCGCTTTTCAGGAAGGTGGGAAATAATATTCATTATATCGTCATAAAATCCCATATCCAGCATCCGGTCTGCCTCATCAAGAACAAGATACTTCAAATCCTTGAAACTAACATAGCCCATCTTTAAATGAGCCTGCATCCTGCCTGGCGTACAGGTCACTATATCTGCCCCATGAATTAGCGCCTTTTTTTCCCTGAGAAATAAGTCACCAGCACCGCCTCCATAAACAGGTAGTGAACTGATATGAGTAAAGTAAGCCAGTCCCTCCAGATTCTGGTCTATTTGAATGGCCAATTCCCGTGTCGGGACGATAATCAACGCTTTAATGTGGTCGTCATGTTTTGTCGTAATAATTCTGTTAACAATGGGCAACAAAAACGCAGCCGTTTTTCCTGTACCTGTCTGGGCAGTGGCGATCATATCTCTGCCATCCAGAATGGCGGGGATAACCTGTTCCTGGATTGGTGTTGGGTTTTCGAATCCCATAGAATCAATCCCCTGGATTAACCGGTCATCTAAATCAAATTTTTTAAAGCTCAATGTTATATACCTTTAAGACTGAGAATTGCTCAGCTGACTTCATATTATGAATAGGTAAAATTCAAATCAAACTATTCCTTGATATAAACTGAAATAATTGTTAAATTCTTGATTGAAAATTATACCTTGAACAAATGATTTTTTGCTAAAATATCCATTTCGTAGTGCAATAATGTAAAATTTAAAATAAAATTAAGATGATGAAAAGAAGACAATTCATAAAAACTGCCGGAGCAGCTCCCCTTGTTTCATATTTCCCAGCTGGATTAAATGATATCACACGGGTTTTCACAAGAGGTAAGATAGAGCAAAGATCCCTTGGGAAAACAGGTGAAAAATTATCCATGATCGGATTTGGTGGAATTGTCGTTATGGACGCGACACCAGAGCAATCCTCCCAACGTGTCAAAGAGGCGATAGATTATGGCATTAATTATTTTGATGTAGCCCCCTCCTATGGTGATGCTGAAATAAAACTGGGGCCCGCATTAGAACCCTATCGTAAGGATGTATTTCTTGCCTGTAAAACGGGGATGAGAGATAAAGATGGAGCCAGAAAAGAATTGGAGCAATCACTAAAACGATTAAAAACAGATCATTTTGACCTGTATCAACTTCATGCCGTTACAAAAATGGAAGATGTTGATACTATTTTCGGAAAAGGTGGGGCTATGGAAACATTCCTTGAGGCAAGGGAAGAAGGTAAAGTAAAATATCTTGGATTCTCAGCTCACTCCGTTGAGGCAGCCATGGCACTCATGGATGGATTTGATTTTGATACCATATTGTTTCCCATCAATTATACAACCTGGTATGCAGGAAATTTTGGCCCTCAGGTACTTGACCGTGCAAAAGAAAAAGGAATGGGCATCCTGGCATTGAAAGCCATGGCGAAGCAACCCTGGGCAGAGGATGCCGAGAATAAAGTACCCAAATGCTGGTACGAACCATTGACTGATCCGGAAGAAGCCAAGCTGGGATTGAGGTTTACACTCTCCCATCCCGTAACTGCTGCCCTGCCACCTGGCAATGAAGATCTGTTTAGTATGGCACTCGGATTGGCCACTGGATTTAAACCACTAAATAATGATGAGGTGGAAGATATTAAAGAGAAAGGGATGGCCGGAAGTCCTATTTTCAAGTACCCTATGGCTTGACAGTTTTTATGATCTGAATGCATTTATCACGGCTGATATAATTTCAATTATCTTTAAGGGAAATCCGTGATTGTGGAAGCAATCACAGCGGATTCTAGCTGTAATACTCAATATATGAATAATGCTAAATTCTAAATTAGTTTGTTAGGTATTTAATATCAAGGAGGGTGGTGATCTGTTATAAAAGGAGCTGATGGATGGATTTTATTTTTGATGATCACTAAAATACTAAACGCTTATTGCATATTTTTACAGTTGAATCAAATGGTTATTCTTTTTTGAATTTTGAAATATCAAATTTAAAATTCCTGAGCAAAACCAGGACTTTTAGATACCTGGTTATTAAATAATACTTTTAATATATTACTCCATAATGAATAAAACTTTCAATCTATTCCTGACTGGTATTTTTTTGCTAATAATAATTTCATGCGAAGAAAAATCATCCCTTGGCATTTTTACAGCCAATAATGATATTGGAAATGTCAAGTACACTGGATCAGTAAAATTTAACAGCCAAGACAGCACCTACAGGGTTTCCGGTGGAGGCACTAACATGTGGTTCAATAATGACGAGCTTCACTACGTCTGGAAAGAAATAACTGGAGACGTTTCGATAAGTGCTGATATTCAATGGGTTGGTGAAGGTGTCGACCCACACAGGAAAGCTTGCCTGATCATCAGGCAAAATCTCGATACCGGATCTATCTATGTTGATGCCGCAGTTCATGGGGATGGATTGACTTCCATACAATACCGGGAAATCGAAGGCGGTTTAACCCGGGAAGTACAATCGAATGTCAGTGGTCCACGCCGAGTTCGTATTGAAAAAGAAGGGGATTATTACTCAATGTCGGTTGCGTATGGAGATGAAGAACTTAAATCATCAGGAGGTACTTTCAGGCTATCCATGAAAGAACCTTTCCTGGTAGGATTAGGCGTATGCTCTCATAACAACGATACAATTGAAACCGCCATATTCTCCAATGTTAGAATTGAGAAGATTCAATCCAGACCGGATTCGCTGAAGCAAATAGAAAGCACTTTGGAGACTATTCCAATTTCATCTTTCGACAGAAGGGTGGTTTTTCATACCAAAAGCCATATCGAAGCCCCCAACTGGACGCCGGATGGGAAATCCCTTATTTACAATAGTGATGGTTTACTTTATAAAATTTCATTGGATGGCGGGAATCCTGAGCTTATCCCTACTGGTTTCGCGAAAAGGATAAATAACGATCATGGAATTTCTCCTGATGGTAAAATGCTCGTTATCAGTGATCAGACAGAAACAGGCCAATCCATGATTTATTCACTTTCAATCGATGGAGGTGATCCGGAAAAGATTACACCATTAAGCCCAAGTTACTGGCATGGCTGGTCACCTGACGGGAAGACCCTGGTTTATTGTGCCGAAAGAAATAGCAATTATGATATTTATGCCATCCCGCTTTCAGGAGGTGGGGAAGTACGTCTTACAACTGCTGAAGGATTGGATGACGGACCTGACTATTCCCCGGACGGGAAATTTATTTATTTTAATTCCGAACGATCTGGTACAATGCAGATCTGGAAGATGAAAGCAGATGGAAGCGACCAGGAACAAATTACAAATGATGAGTACAATGATTGGTTCCCCCATCCTTCTCCCGACGGGAAGTGGCTTGCGTTTATTTCCTTTGATCCGGATATACCAAGCAACTCACATCCTGCCAATAAAAATGTAGTATTACGCCTTATGAATCTGGAGACAAAAGAGATACAGGTTATGGCAAAACTCTTTGGTGGCCAGGGCACCATAAACGTACCTTCATGGTCTCCGGATAGTGAACGTCTTGCATTTGTCAGTTATAGGCTAAAGTAAATATTAATTGGTATAAGAAAATCGTAAGTGTAATGAAGTAATGGAGTACTGGATTATGCCCTCTGGGACCGGTTTGCTGCCTTATCCATGGATCTTTTTTGAAAATACTCGTATAAAGCCACATTACCCAGGATTAATAACATGCCATAAAAAACATCTTCCACAGGGATAGTAAAAATTCTTAGGTCCAGGTTAAAATTGTCGTTATACCAGACTACAGGTTCGGAAGTGAATGAGCCTGTCAAAATACCATTAACCAATAAGAAAGGGATTAAAATAATTAAATATGCAGCAAAAAAACGACCCAGGTACTCAGCTTTTGAAATGGATAGTAAAAACAGGATAAAAGCCAGGGTAATAAAAGTTACATAGGTATAATGTTTACCCAGGTTCAGCAGGGCGAATATTGCCAATATTATCCCCAGAAAAACAGCAATAATATTCCCTGTATTCGGAGTTTTCCAATTCGGGAAATAATACTTAATACAATCATAAATAAATACTGATGCATATGGGACAGTTATAAAAAAAAGCCATTCTTCAATCGGAAGATTAAAAACCGGGAAACCGACCAAGTACAGGCTATTGAATCCCCAAATACCATAAAGAGTGAATATAATATCCCAAATAATGAATATCCCACCAACAATTATAATAGAAGGAAAAAGAAAATGCCATCGTTTGTAATAGTGAACTTTCTTGTCAAAGCTTAGCAGAAATGGCAGGGAAATGGTAATTAAATTTATAAACAGGTATAGATACTTTGTTTCCAAAACGTCATTTATAATGTGTAAGACAAAATGAAAAAGAAAATGTACTGAATAATAAATAAACCCACAGCAATTCTATTCATTTTTTTTAATTCAAGCTTATGAAAGTAAATAAGTAATACTAAGGCTACAAAAAACCATGCCACGTAGTTCTGTACCGGGATAATCCCGTTTTCCCAGGTCCAGAAATCCAGAATAACGGCTACCGGTTCAAGGGAAAGATCGAGGATAACCATTAGGAATGCTCCAATTATCGATTTCAGGAATACCCCATACCTGAATAAATTTGCAACCATGCCACAGGAATATACCATTAAAAACCAATTCAATCCCATTACTACTGGAACACCATACAATTTATACCCCAATGTCTCACCGTAACTGTAGGTTCCAAAGATTATTTTTGATTCGATCCCAATTAGCTCGATAAGGTATCCGGAAATGGATGCAAAAATCACAAAAATGACAAAATACCTGTTCCATTCCCTATGATTTAGAAAAAGCACAAAGACTGACAGACTTAGGGTATAGGGAGTTAGTGCAGCGATCTCATCTCTCCAACTGGTATTCAGTCCTATAAGTCCAACAAGGTAGATTATAATAAGAACTACCAATGACCCTATATATAATTTCCGGTTATAACCTAAAATCATTCTGAACTAATTCTGAGACAATTTTACCAGATAATATTGACAATGGAATACCTCCCCCGGGGTGTACACTCCCTCCACAAAAGTAAAGGCCTTTTATTTTTCTATGGAAATTGGGATGCCTGACAAAAGCTGACAACCAATGATTAGAACTGGCCCCGTATAAGGATCCCCTGAATGAGGATGTATTTGCTTCAATAGTCCTGGGCTCAAGAACAGACTCGCTTTCAATATGGTTCTTCAATTCAATATCTAAAATTTTTGACAACTTCTGAATTATTCTTTCACGAGATAAATTAATTAAACTATCCCAATCCTGCCCAACATTTCCGGGCACATTGATCATGACGAACCAGTTCTCCTTACCTTGTGGTGCATCACCCTCACAATACTTGGAACTTATATGTACATAAACCGTGGGATCTTGAAATAAGTCATGTTCTTTAAATATAAAATCAAATTCCTGCTTATAATCCTTGCTAAAGAAAATATTGTGTAAATCAAGTTCCGGAAACTGACGATCTATACCCCAGTAAAAAATTATTGCCGAGCTTGAACGTTCCTGCTCAAGAACCTGCCTGGGTTGTTTAAGCTCCGGTAACAGATGCGTATATGTTGGCACAATATCCATATTGCTAACAACTATATCAGCTTCCATTTGTTGTCCCTTTACCGTTACACCCCTTACCTTTCTACCACTTAGATTTATTTTTTCCACTTTTGAATTATATTCAAACTTAACCCCCCGGGATTCAGCCAAATTCACCAGATTGGTAGTGATGGAATGCATGCCATCATCAGGGAAAAAAGTGCCAAGATTAAACTCGAGGTGTGGAATTAAAGTAAGCACTCCCGGAGCCAGATAAGGGCTCGAGCCATTATATGTCGCATATCTATTAAATAACTGAACAAGTTTTTCATGACCTATTTTCTTTTCATTTACCTCGTTCATAGTGGATCTAAGGTTCAATGAATTCAGACTGACAAGTGCTTTTAAAGTATCTGCTGACAGATAGCTCCCCAATCTATGCAGACTTTTCTCAAGAAAGATCCCTGAAGTCAGGTCATAGATTTTCGCACAATCAGAAAGATAAT
>CBDUBA010000142.1:0-10068 GCA_965365275.1 uncultured Cyclobacteriaceae bacterium
ACAAAAACCATGACCAAAATTGTTAGTCCCCTGAAAATATCTATTGAAAGTACACGACGTGTCAAATTGCCCTGGATTGTATTCACTTTATTTATCTTATAGTATCGGATAAGAGTATCCTTGTGATAAAAATTGCAAAAAATAAAAGGTTAAGCAACCAATCTATGAAAAAATGATGCTGATTGATTAGATACAATCATAAATTCATTGAATGCTTAATTTTGATTATCTTAGGCCAAGACATGTTTTTTTCAATTCGCTATTCTGAATGATTATGCAATTTTTTCGTCCGGTAACTTATGGCCTCCTTATTCTGTTGTTTACAGCCCAGGTTATTAATGCACAAAACAACCGATTTCTGAATGGATACAAAACAAAATTAAAAGGAGATGAGATATCATATCACGCACCTGATCCAAGGGCGACCAAAGCTTTGTTAATTCGATCACAGGATTCAACGAATGTTATTCAATGGGAATCCGCCATAGTACCTGAGCATTCAGATCAGCAGAATATTTCCTTTGTATGGATGTTTGGTATGGATGCATCATCAGAACAACATAATTTTGTTTTATCCGCAAATGGGAAAGACCTGGTTGAGTTTACGAATCCCTTAATTGCCCGGAAAGAAGACTTAAAGATAAAAGGTAAAAATGGTTCAAGTTTAAGACTGCGCATCACCAAAATTGACAGGAATAAGGATGTAATGGGGTATGCTATACTTACCTTACCATCAAATTTGACAAAAGCAGGTGAACCTGTTCTTTTTCAGGCGAGAGGTGAATCTGCTGGCAGCAGTATTTGGTATATGACTTTCAAATATCCTATTGAAAATGAACTTTCGATTAAGTCCCAGCCTATACTGAATAAAAGAGATGATAAAAATCTTCAGGCTGTCCTTGTCGAACTTGTCAACCTTGATGACTCCGGCAAGATCGCCATTCATAGTGATAATCAGGAGAAAGAATATTATGATGTAGAACCAGGGTATAATGCATTTAAGTATTATGTTCCGGAAACTCGACAAAACACGAACTTGCCAATTCATATTAAGATCGGGGATGATCCTGTCATTACGAAAACATGCAAATTGAAACCTGTCAGGCCATGGACGATATATTTTGTTCAGCATACTCATACCGATATCGGATATACCCGTCCCCAGAGTGAAATCTTACCCGAACATCTGAGGTTCATAGACTATGCCCTGGAATATTGTGACCTGACAGATGATTATCCTGATGATGCTAAATTCCGGTGGACTTGCGAATCCTCCTGGGCTGTTGAACAATATCTCCTGAGGAGACCGGAAAGTAAGGTCAATAAGCTTTTGGAAAGAATAAGGGAGGGAAGGATAGAAGTTACGGGAATGCTGTTCAATATGTCGGAGATCGCAGATGAGACCAGCCTGAAAAACCTGTTAAATCCACTCAGCCTTTTTCACAAGTATGGGATTGAAGTTAAGACGGCTATGCAGGATGATGTAAACGGAATAGGCTGGTGTATGGCTGATTATTTACCTGATGCAGGAGTTAAATATCTTATTATGGGAGAACATGGGCATCGGGCATTGATACCATTCGATAAACCAACGTCTTTCTGGTGGCAGTCACCATCAGGTAAGAAAATGCTGGCCTTCAGGGGAGAACATTATATGCATGGCAATGCATTACTTATACATACCGGGGATCTGGAAAATTTTAAATCCAATCTCCTGAATTATTTGACAATGCTCGAAGAGAATGAATACCCATTCAATCACCTTGCTTTACAATATTCCGGGTATGTAACAGATAACTCTCCTCCCGCTCTTGCTCCAAATAAGATAATTAAAGAATGGAATGACCAATATCTGTGGCCCAGGTTAAGAAGCGCTACAGCCAGTGAATTTATGGAATACATTGACGCCCATCATGGAGATGAACTTGAGACCTACCAAAAAGCCTGGCCGGATTGGTGGACAGATGGATTTGGTTCCGCGGCCAGGGAGACCGCGGCGATACGTGAAGCCCAGGCAGAAATGAATGTTACTACCGGCCTGCTGGCCATGAGTACAGCTTTTGGTGAGAAATTAAAGCCCGGTACCTTCTCCAGCATTGATCAGATTTACAGAAATATTTTATTTTATGATGAGCATACCTTCGGGGCAGCGGAAAGTATTTCACATCCTTTTTCTGAAAACAGTATGGATCAATGGGCTGAAAAGTCTTCCTATGCGTGGGAAGCGCTGAAGCAATCCAGAATATTGAGGGAAGAGGCTTTTGGATTATTGCAGGAACATATCCCAAGGTTCGGGGAACCTTCCATAACGGTATTCAATACGCTGAACCAGGCCCGGTCAGGATTGGTATCCCTGTATATTGATCATGAAATAATAGAGCCGGGATCAACCTTTAGTATAAACTATTTGGATGGCAGAACTGTCCCTGTACAATCCGTGTCCAGTCGGTCGGATGGCACCCATTGGGTGTTATGGGTGGAGGAGGTACCACCCCTGGGTTACACATCCCTTATTATCAAAACCGGAGCGGGTATACCGTATACGAGTTTATCTGAACCTTTTCAGGGAAAATTCGAAAACGATCACTGGGCCGTGATCCTGGATCCGGAAACAGGTAGTATAAGTTCCTTATTTGATAAAACACGGAAAAAAGAAATGGTAGATCCGGATTCAAAATGGAAACCCGGCCAGTTAATTTACGAAAGATTGACAAATCGGCGCCAGCTTGAATTGTATACTTTACGAGAAGAACCAAAACGTACAAGTCTTATAGATGTGTCTTTTGGCAATATTGAAACAGGATCTATCAGGACTACTATACATGTGGAGGGCTACCTGGAAGGTTGTTCTGATGTACCGGTAAAAATTGAATACCGTTTTTATAATGAAGAGCCCTTGATAGAAATAGAATATTCCCTTGTTAAAAATGCTATAGTCAGGCCTGAAGCGCTTTATGTTGGTTTCCCTTTCCAGGAAGAAAATGGGGAAATTATCTTTGAAGCGCAAGGCGGGCCTGTGAGACCGGGAAAGGATCAGCTTGCAGGGACCGCTTCTGACTGGAATACCGTACAGAATTATGTTTCTATTCGGTCTGAAGGAGGACAGACCTTAATTGTAAGCCCCGACATCCCATTGTTTCACCTCGGAGGATTGAATATTGGGAATTTTAGTTATCATCATGATCCTGCATCAAATCATGTGTACTCCTGGGTGATGAACAATTATTGGACTACCAATTTTCGAGCGAGTCAGGAAGGCAACCTGACCTGGCGGTACCTTTTAACCTCAACAGATGATCCTGGCATTCAGAAGGCCTCAGACTTTGGATGGCAGTCCATGATCCCTTTAACAGGACGCGTTTTCCCGGAAGGGGAGAACGACCAAAGTATAGATTATACAAGTATTCTCAACGAAGAATATCCGGGATTACTCATGGTAAATGCTGTGCCTTCCACTGATCAGGGTATCATTTTTCAATTCAGAGAGATTGCAGGAGAGACGATTGAGTTTAACCCTTATAAGTTCTTAAATCTATACCCCAACGCAAAATGGATAGAGGTTAATGTTGTTGGTGAGCATTTAAAGGATATAGATAATACCTTGGATATAAAACCGAATTCAGTTAATTTTTTAAAAGTTTCATGGAACGAAAAGACAAATTGACCCCCCGCGAGCGTGTATTAAGGGCTTTTGAGTTTAAATCATCTGACAGGATACCTGTAGATCTGTCCGGGCATCGTTCATCCGGTCTTTCAGCTTCACTATATCCGAAATTAAGAGCCGCGCTGGGATTAAAACCTGAACCTGTCAGGATCTATGACCCGGTTCAGCAACTGGCTGTTTTGGATGATGATGTACTTGATATCCTGGGTATCGATACCATTGAATTGGGAAGAGCTTTCGCTACAGAAAATGAGGACTGGCGACCATGGATATTACCCGATGGCACAGATTGTTTCCTTCCTAAATGGGTAAACCCGGAACGGGAAGAGAAGAGGTGGATCATAAGAAGTGCATCCGGCAGGATCATAGCTCAAATGCCTGATGGAGCACAGTTTTTTGAACAACTTTGGTATCCTTTTTATGAAGAGGGAACCGACCGGAGCAATATCAATGCCGCCATGGACGAATCCATGTGGCATACTGTAGTCTCACCACCTGGCCCACTTACGGATGGTAAAGCGGGGGAAAATTTACTTAAGGCATCTGCTGCCAGGCTCCGGAGTTCTACAGATCGAGCTATAATTGGTTTATTTGGAGGAAATCTCCTGGAGACAGGGCAAATGTTATACAGAAATGACCAGTTCCTGTTAATGCTGGCCATGGATCCGCCAGCTGTTCATGATTTTCTTGACCGGTTGGTGGAAATGCATCTGGAAAATCTCAACAGGTTTCTTTCGGCCGTGGGAAACAATATTGATATTATTCTTTTTGGTGATGACCTGGGTATGCAGTCCGGTCCACAGATGTCGCCTGAAATGTATAGAGAATTCTTTAAGCCCAGGCATCAGCTCATGTGGGCCAGAGCAAAAGAGCTGGCTGATGTAAAAGTTATGTTACATTGCTGCGGTGGTGTCCGGGAATTATTACCTGATCTGATTGATGCGGGCCTGGATACAATAAATCCTGTCCAGACAACAGCTCGTGGCATGGAACCGGGACAGCTGAAAAAGGACTTTGGGAGAGAAATCGTATTTTGGGGAGGCGGTTGCGATACCCAGCATGTTTTACCAGAAGGGAATCCACAGGAAGTATATGATCATGTCCGAAAACAATTGGAAATATTGTCTCCAGAAGGGGGATTTGTGTTTCAGCAAATTCATAATATTTTACCTGAAGTACCTGTGGAAAACATCCTAGCTATGTTTTCCAGTGTAAAAGATTTTTCAATGAACCAATAATAAGTATTCGAAACCTTGTAAGGCCCTTTACATTAGGCTATCCGTTTAAAAAAGAGGGAGTTTCCGTTCTCCGGTTCTTCAGAATCATACTGTGATGATTGTAACAAAGCAAAAATCCTTGTGTTGTTTTTTAAGAAAAAAATACAGAACACGCTCTGTTCTTTACAGGATTGTATGAATAATCAGAATTAGAAAGGTAACTCATCCTCCTCGGTAAATGTCGACAGATCATCTCCGACAGGTGGCTGATATTCAACCTGAGCTTCATCATTTCCTGCTATCGGTTCCAGACGCCATGCCTGTAAGGAGTTAAAATATACCTTCTCACCCTTGGGATTGGTCCACTGCCTTCCCTTTAAATTAAAATACACTTCAACCAGACTTCCCACTTTGAAATTGTTAAGCAGGTCGCATTTATCCTGTATTAATTCAAATTTCAGGTACTCCGGATATTGCGGATTTTCTTTATACTCAATAACAAATTCTCTTTTACGGAAAGATTCGCTTACCTTATTTACATCATAGATCTCAAATAATTTCCCCCTTACATTCATGTTATAAATCTTTTTTTAGCGCCAGGTTTTAAACAAATTTTTGATTCTTTCAATCTATTTTCCAAAACAGTTAGAAATATTTTCTTCATACAAATTAAAACAATTTACTAAGCAATTTCATTTAATTGTTGAAGCATGTTCTTAGAAGATCCAAAGTTTAATGGCAAGCGCTATTACCGTAACGATGATAAACCACTTCACCCAGTTATCTCCTTTCTTCACAGAAAGACGACTTGCTATCCAGCTTCCCGATGAATTTCCAACGGCAAGAGTAAGCCCGTAGCCCCAATGGATCTTACCTTCGATAATAAAAATAAAGAGTGCAGAGATGGTATAGATCAGGACAACAAAAACCTTGATGCTATTTGTTTTAACAAGAGAAAATCTATTAATTATCGTAAGTGCTGCAATTATTATAAACCCAACCCCAGCCTGGATAAATCCTCCATATATCCCAATAAAGAAAAAAGTAAAAACCCCAATAATACGGTATTTTAGTCCTCTACGTTCAACTGTGTTATGCTGATCGGAAGACTTCCTTTTCAGAATAGGGAATAAAACGATAACTACAATTAATACAGCCAGGATTTTATTAAATACATCTTCGGGAATATCCACGGCAATCTTTGCACCGATAATTGCCCCCACAAAAGCAGATATTCCAAGCGAAATACTGTAAGGAAAATCAGATACACCCTTTGATCTGAATCCAAGCACGCCAAATATATTCTGGGAGAATATAGCAATCCGGTTGGTTCCATTAGCGACTGCAGAAGGCAAACCGAGAAAGATCAAAATTGGCAGTGTGATCAAGGATCCGCCGCCGGCGATGGTATTCAGAAAACCTGCAACAAATCCTACTGAGATGATAAGCAAAACCTCGTACCACTCCATAATCAAAATTTTGTGAGTAAATATGCTTAATTTTTTTTTATAAGGAAGATAAAAGCTATTTTGAAAAAGTATTTGAAATATAAAAACTTCTGATCAAATGAAGCATTTATGTATATTTTGCGGCTCAAGTAAGGGGAATGATCCTGTTTATGAAAAAACTGCAGAAGAGCTTGCGAAAATTATTGTCGATAAAGGCCTGACTATGGTTTATGGTGGTGGCAGTATCGGTATTATGGGCGTGCTGGCCGACAAGATACTTTCCCTGAATGGTAAAGTCATAGGAGTCATCCCTAGATTTCTTTATGACCTTGAAGTAGGACATGACAATGTTACAGAATTAATAATTGTGGAATCCATGCATGAAAGAAAACAGAAAATGGCAGAGATCTCGGATGGATTTCTTGCTTTACCTGGTGGTTTCGGAACGCTGGAAGAAATGGGAGAGATTTTAACATGGATCCAGTTGAAATTAATTAGAAAACCTATTGGCTTATTGAACATTAATGGCTTTTATGATCAATTCCTGAACATGCTTGACAATATGGTAGCCTCAGGATTCTTAAAGAAGAATAACCGTGAAATCCTATTGTCAGCTGAAGATCCTGCTTTAATCATTGATATCATTATGAATGCACCCGTGTTTGAGGATACTAAATGGATAGAAAAAACCTGACCTGTATTGTAATTTCCGGAATTTAATTTGTCTTTTAATTTTTGAAATGGTTTGGATTAAGAATGTAATTACTACTGTCCTCTTGTCAATATATGCAATTGGTTCCTTTGCACAGCTGGCGGATATTACACCTTTTGAAAATTCTGATGGTAATGTCACGAGCACTTATTTTGAATGTATAGAATATTACAGTCATTTAGCCCATCAATATCCATCGATACAGATTGAAGAAATAGGACCCACAGATAGCGGCTACCCTTTGCATGTGGTTTTATTCAATTATGATGAACATAATGGATCTCAATCTGACAGAAAATTAAAGTTATTGGTACTCAATGCAATCCATCCGGGTGAACCTGCCGGAGTGGATGCTTCCATGATGCTGATGAGGGACCTGGCATCAGGTAAAGTGCCAGCCAGGTACGCTAAACATATAAGCCTCGCGGTGATTCCATTTTATAATGTTGGTGGGGGATTGGAAAGGGGTTCCTTCAGCCGCGCCAATCAAAATGGCCCGGAAGCCTATGGGTTCCGGGGTAATGCAAAAAACCTGGATCTGAACCGGGATTTTATAAAGTTGGATGCAAAAAACACCCGGTCATTCGTACGTTTCTATCACCGTTTCGATCCTGAAATATTTATCGACACGCATACTTCCAATGGAGCGGATTATCAATACACCATGACTTGCCTTGATACACAGCCACAGAAACTGGGCGGTTCACTAGGACGGTACCTGAAAGAGAAATTCACCCCTTCCTTATTCGAAACTATGAAAAGAAAAGGTTATGAGATGTGTCCATTTGTGAATGTATATGGTAAAACCCCGGATAATGGATATGCCCAGTTCTTCGATTATCCAAGGTTCTCGACAGGTTATACGGCCTTGTTTCAGACCATTGGTTTTATGTCTGAGGCCCATATGTTAAAACCATTCAAAAATAGAGTCCAGGCCACCTACCAGTTTCTTATATCCGTAATTGAAAATGGAACGGACTATAAAGACGAAATTATTTCAATCCGGGAAAAGGACCGCCACGATATTGTAAAAAATGAAATATATGATCTAACCTGGCAGCAGGATCTGACCGATCCGGATACAATCCTTTTTAAAGGTTATGAAGCCAGCCAGATACAAAGCAATGCTACAGGAGGAACACGACTTAAGTATCATCATGACATGCCCTATGAAATCAAAATACCCTATTTTAATAAACTCATCCCGGATGTTTCAGTAAGCATTCCTGAGGCATACATAATTCCCCAGGCATGGGATAAAGTAATACAATATTTCAACATGAACAATATCGCATATACAAAGTATGAGGCGGATACGCTGCTTGAGGTAGAAGCCTATTATATTGAGGATTTTAAGACTTATCAATATCCCTATGAAGGGCATTATCCTCATTACAATACTGTTTTGAAACCGGTCAAAATGGAAGCAAAAGTAAGAAGAGGGGATGTTCATGTTCCTGTAAAACAACAGGGTATTCGATATATCATTGAAACCCTTGAACCTCAAGGGGAGGATTCATTCTTTAAATGGAATTTCTTCGATCCTGTATTGCAGCAAAAAGAACATTTTTCGGCATATGTATTTGAAGATACAGCAGAGAGACTCCTCAATGAAATGCCCTGGTTAAAGGATTCCCTGGATCAAAAAGTAAGCATCGATGAAGAATTTGCGAAAAACTCAAGGGCTCAGTTGGATTATATATACAGGAATTCGGAGTATTTTGAAAAATCTTTCAGACTTTATCCGGTGTTCAGGATCTTACAACAGAATAAATAATCACTCAACTAAATAATTTTATTATGAAAATAAATGGTTCAAAAATACTTATCACAGGAGGTAGTCTTGGTATTGGAAAAGCTACTGCAAAAATATTGGTTGAAGGCGGTGCCGAGGTGATCATCACCGGCCGGGATAATGACAGGCTGGCAACAGCCGTTGAAGAGACTGGGGCGATCCCTTTTAAGGCAGATGTTGCCAAATCAGATGATATAGAGAAGACTTATCAATTTGTCCATGAAAACTGGGGTAGACTCGATGTGCTCGTCAATAATGCCGGAATAGGGAGTCAGTTCACACCGCTTACGGAAGTTACTGAACAGGACTTTCTGAATGTTTATCAGGTGAATGTAATAGGAGCAGCCTTGATGGCAAAATATGCAGCACAAATTTTTAAAGCGCAGAGATACGGAAATATAATAAATATAGCCTCTACTGCGGCCAGAAAAGGTTATGAAAAGGGGTCCGTATACGCTTCAAGTAAATTTGCCCTTAGAGGTATGACGGAATGTTGGCAGGCTGAATTACGAAGATACAACGTAAGGGTTATTCTGATAAATCCAAGTGAAGTAACTACAGCTTTCGGAAATCCTGACCGTATTGAAAGAAATGAACGAAGTAACAGGCTGAGAAGTGAAGAAATTGCGCATACTGTAAAAACATCACTGGAAATGGATGATCGTGGTTTTATTCCTGAATTGACAGTGTTTGCAACCAATCCCTGGGAGGAATAATGTGTCAGGTCTCACGGTTCATGTGATCTGTAAAATCCGGTACCTCACGATCATACCTTCCATTAAAATAGGGGGAACTGATTAAATAATCAGCCGAAGCTATATTACTGGCTACAGGAATGTTCCATACTACCGCCAATCTCAATAACGCTTTTACATCCGGATCATGCGGTTGAGGTTCAAGCGGATCCCAGAAGAAAAACAGGATGTCAATCTTCTGGTCAGCTATGAGTGCTCCAATTTGCTGGTCACCTCCAATCGGACCGCTTTTTAATTTATTCACACTCATATTGAGCGTTTTTTCCAGTATCTTTCCGGTTGTTCCTGTAGCATATAGTGTATGGCTACGGAGTTTCTCCAGGTTCTGTTTTGCCCAGCCGACCATGGCCTGTTTTTTATGATCATGAGCCACCAGCGCTATTGTTTTCGGATTCATATTCTCTTCTAAATTATGTTCACTCAATATGTTGTTTCAAATTATAATTAATTGTAAATTAAAAATAATATATGATATAA
>CBDUBA010000143.1:0-10012 GCA_965365275.1 uncultured Cyclobacteriaceae bacterium
GTCATCCCTGGTTTCAAGCTTGCGGGATCCACCTGAACCTGTTCATTTCGGATGTTATAGCTCGGATCCCAATCATCAATGTGGTTTAATGCAATTCCTGAAAGTCCGTAAATTACAGACATGCCAAAAAAGAAGTAACCGATATCCCTGTGCAGGATCCGGTTAAGCTTTCTCCACCTCATACCTTCCTCTGGATTTAATTGACCTCAAAACTGGTTCCATCCACCCAGTAGCTTACCAGCTGGTCCTGACCGCTTTCAGCGAGTCTTTTTCTCATGTTATTGATTTGTTCTGATTCCTCCGCACCTTCGCTGTGGTCGTGGTTCTCACCCTTATTGGCCATTTCATTTTCCCATTTCGCGAGGTAATCTTCATCTATCACCTGTTTTTGTACCAAGCCTTTTATCCGTACATCACTACCTTCCAGTTCCCTTTCAAATTGATTGATATCACCAGTAGCTTCCACCCGCACCATCTTATTTGTCGCTGCAGAAGTTAAATGCAGTCGTTTGCCGGAATGTTTGCATACATGAGTTACCAATCCTTCCAACTCAATCACCTTGCCTACATAGGCATCAGGATCATTCATCAGGTCATCTACCAAGACTACAGTTTCTACTACTTCTGTATCGGTATTTTCCGCTGAGGAACTCTTATCACCAGGCTTTTCATTGCAGGCAATTAACAGACTAAGAATAACAAAGAATAAGAATTTAATACTTTTCATTACTTTGGTGTTTATTTTGAGTGTTAAATTACATATAGATCTTGTTTGAAAAGATGATAATCATCATGTTTTGCCCTCTAAAGGATTTGTTATGAAACATTTACGAAATATTGGATTAGTACTATTAATTTCTTTTCTAATTGTATCATGTAAAAATTCACAGTCTATGTTCAGCCAGGGGGTATCGCAGGGTATTTCCGGACAAGTATTATGGTATGAAGGTGACCTGATGCCGGGAATAGACAAAGAACCGGCTGTTGGAAAGCCCATTCAGCGGGAGATTTATATTTACCGGGCAACCAAAATGGAACAGGCAGAGGTATATGATGGAGGATTTTATTCCAATATAAAAACAGAACTTGTTCAGAAGACCAGTTCCGATGAAGATGGAAAATTTATCGTCGCTCTCGAGCCAGGTACTTATTCTGTTTTCGTTAAAGAACCGAAGGGGTTATTTGCCAACCGGTTTGACCAGTCAGGTATTATCAATCCTGTAACGATCGGTCAGAATGAATTGGTCAACATAACCATCAGGGTTGATTATAAAGCGGCTTATTAATTTTACAAATTGTTAATAAGCCAGGATATAAAGTATTACATAGGTAATATCCTTTGGATCAATATGAAATGATCCTATATTGTTTAAGGTAAACCTTTCTATAGATGAAATTATTAGATAAAGAATTATATGTACAACTGATAAACCCACTAAGCCATGTAAAAATTAACAACTTATTTGCCAGGTCAGTTATTGAACACCATGTTACTGGTAAAGTGTTTGTTGATAATGTGGATTCTCCTGAAACGATTTATGTAGTACATCCCTATGGGATGTCCCTTTTATTCGGAGCCTCTCAGAACGAAGCATTCAATACTGAATTCAAGGATTATGCATTAAATATCCATAAAACCAGGAACAATCATGAATGGATGCAAGCGTATCCGCATAGCTGGGATAAAAAGCTTTTGGAGCTTTTTGGGGGGTATCTGATAAAACATAAAGATAGTTCACCTCATAGAGAAACGGGGATAATCGAACTAAATACCAGAATAAATTTCAAGTTTAGTCAGGAAAGTTATTTTACCAATAAACACATTAAGCTACCGTATGGTTCAAAAATAGTGCGGACCGACAGGCAAATATTTAATGAAATGAAAGGCAATGTTATTCCATGTCATTTCTGGGATGATGCTGATGATTTTCTTGATCGAGGAATTGGATTCAGTTTAATTTATAAGAATCAACTGGCTGCCACTGCCTTCGCTTCTTTTATCCACGATGATAAATTAGAATTGGGAATAGAGACGATAACTGAGTTCAGAGGGAAAGGATTTGCACAGATTGCATGCTCTTCCCTGATAGACTATTGTATTGACCATAAATATGAACCGGTTTGGGCTTGCAGTCTGGAAAATACAGGGTCTTATAAACTGGCCCAAAAACTGGGATTTAAACCAAAAGCCAAAATTCCTTACTACCGTCTAAGTTGCTAGTACAGAATGGTTCATAGCACTATTTAACCACATCAACTCACTTTTTATCTCCTTAAGCCATCAGCAGACTTTTGTCAAACGGTATTGACCGACCTTCCTTAGCACTCTGAAAAGCCAGTTCAATGGCATGAATATTCATCAAAGCTTCCTGAGGAGTAACGGCCAGTTGGGCGCCTCTTTCAATTGCATCATAGATGTTATCATAAAAAGCAAGATAGTTTCCTGGTTCAGACTCCATTTTCTTGACTACATGTTCCCCGTTGATCTCCGTATTCAGGGTTCCCCATATCGCTTCATCTTCCACACCCCACCCTGGTGTTCCGGGCAGTTCTCCAACTTTGAGGGCAGCTTCCTGTACATCCAATCCATATTTCACAAATGACCCCAGGGTACCATGGACTGTAAAACGCGGATAAGGTTCCCTCACTAGGTAAGATGAATGCAGGCGTACTTTCACATCTTTATACTGCAGGTAAATCTCAAAAAAATCATCGACCCTGGAATCTGTCCTCATACTTCTGATATCTGCTGACACTGCATCCGGTGGGCCGAAAAGAACGATAGCCTGATCTATTAAATGGGGACCAAGATTATATAATAAGCCGGATCCGGGTCCGGTTTCCTCCTTCCACGTATTGGGTTGAATATAATTGCGGTATCGGTCAAAATTGCCATTGAACTCTACAATTCTCCCCAAAAGTTCTTCTTCAATAATTTCCCTGAGGGTTAGAAAATCACTGTCCCATCGCCTGTTTTGAAATACGCTCAGCACGAGTCCCTTATCTCGTGCAAGCTGAATTAAATCCTTGCCTTCTTCTATGGTATTGGTCATGGGTTTTTCGATCACAACATGTTTGCCGGCTTCCAGTGCCATTTTAGCATGGGTGAAATGGGTATCATTGGTGGCATTTACTATGATCAGGTCAACATCGGGATCCTGCACCAGAGCCTCGATGGTCCGGGCAATCTCTATATGCTCATATTTTTCCCTTGCTGTATCTTTTGTCCTCTGCAAAACAGATTTGAGCTGGAATCCCGGATGAACATGCAGTAAGGGACCATGAAATACCAATCCCGACATACCAAATGATGTCATACCAGCTACTATCTTTCTTTCCTTCTCCATAAAACTATCTTATAAATTATTTTAAAAGTCTATTTAAATATCCGTTTTCATTTTCCATCAGAAACCTTTGATATGAGTCCGGTTGAATGGCACAAAAATTGGGACCCTGAAAATGTTATTCTGAGTATTACTCAGCATCCCCAAACATTTTTACAAAATTTTCATATTCAGTATTGATCAAAGAATCATCAGGTTCTGTCCCATTGTAAATATAAACCCTGTACTTTAAAGTTACCGATTCCTTTACCGGCAGGAAGAAATTAAATGTCTCAGCTCCCCTTGTATAGGCCTGAGAGCCGAAAGGATTGGCTGCAAAGAGGCCATATCCTCTTGCATGCCAGTGGGTGGGATGATTTGGGTTATCCGGATGATCCATAATAATAATTCCAGCTTTTTCACCATCAATATCGGTGCCCAGCCTAACCCATCGGGCCCTTTGTCCCCAGACACCAGGACCTTCAATGCCCTCACTGTTCAGGTAATGGCCCCTTGACCGGTTTCCATCATTCACTTTTACTTCAGTAATGTTCATGTTCTCATCAAGAACTTCAATAGTGTTTTCTCCGGGAAGTTCCATAGCCCGGTTAACCCGGATTGCCATCATTCCTTCTTTAGAGTCTTTAAATAATATATTGAGGTCAGGTGCTGTTAAAGTGGTGATCCTGTCGATAGTTCTCACATTTTCACTTCCCCGGAAATAATATTTTGTATTTTCTTCGATGATAATCCTTCCGTCAGGCCTTTGCCACTCCGCCGAAACTTCAAGATACCCGAAATCATCACCGTTTTTAATTTCCTCAATTGATTCATGGAATACGGTTCCATAATGGGGTCTTCTGTTCTGTGGGATAGAATCAGAGTTGTTCCAGAAATCAAGCCCATCGGTATCTCCATGATTAAGCCACATGCCTACATGGTGTGGATGATCTACACGTTCCCAGGGTTGAGGATCGAGGGGAAATCCGCGGGTCAGGGTTTTGCCTGAAGCTGTCATTAAGGGAAAAAGGACCGGCTTTTTAATTGATTCAGGGTATATGTATGCTGTAAGTAATTGCTGATCAATAAATACTTCCACTTTTTTATCTGCATCTTTCCTTACGAGTTTAATTCTCTTTTCCTCCTTTTTATCGCCGCTGCTTTCGCTGTTTCTTTCCGTGGTACCGCAACCAATCATTAAGAATGTGACCAGTATAATTGCTAATTGCTTCATGTTAGAACATTAAATATTTAAAAATTAAAACATCTGATATTTACGTGACCTTGCACTTTAAGCTAAAAAGTTTTGTAGGCCATAAAATTGATGAATTGAATGCTTTTTTTAAAGTCATGCAACCTTTTTTTTTTAATTTACATCATTACACTGAATACTTTTCCGGATGAGGTTGAAAATAAATAAGTCAGCAGGATTAGAAGAAGTTGTCAGGGCTTGCCGAAAACAAAATCCCAGGGCACAGACTGAGCTGTTTAACAGGTTCTCAGGGAGGTTCACAGGCATTTGCCGTAGGTATGTTGGCTCTGTTGACCAGGCGGAAGATATTATGATCAGTGGCTTTATGAAAATATTTGATAAAATACATCAGTATAAAGGTGAAGGCAGTTTTGAAGCATGGATGACCCGTATTATGGTAAATGAATCATTGAGCTATATCCGTAGAAATAAAAATATGTGGCTTAATGTTTCCATCGAAAGTGCAGAGAAGGAACCTGATTACACTATGGCCGATAGTCACCTGGATTCGGAACAGGCACTAGGAATGATCGATGAGTTACCGATAGGTTACAGGACAGTTTTCAATCTGTATGTTATGGAAGGATATAGTCATAAAGAAATTGGCAAACTGCTCCAGATCACTGAAGGTGCTTCAAAATCGCAGCTCAGCCGGGCCAAAGCCCAGTTAAAAAGTAAGATTATTGCTTTTGAAGAAAAAATGAAAAAACGAAATCATGGAAAGAAATAAAATAGAAGATCTTTTTAGGGATAAACTTGAGGGATATAACCTGGAGCCTTCCATCGAAGCCAGGGACAGATTTCAGGGAATGATTCAACGCATGAGACGCAAGGTAATGATAAGAAGGATTGGAATAGCAGCCAGCATATTACTTTTTACATTTGCCGGGATCTATTCCGTCAGAACCTTAAATACTGATAAGATCGATCTTGCTAAGGGTGAATTCTTTGATACAGTATATAATACCGGAATGGCTGCAGTAAACGAGGTGCCCGAACCAGGCTTAATATCTCCGAATGAAGATGAAAAAACCATTGCGGAAAGTGAAATGGTGAACGAAGTAAATAATCCGGCTGATGGAGCTTCTTCAACTGAAAACTCGAAAGCCGGTAGTCTCGAAAGCAATGCAGTAATTGCTCAGGCTAATGAGAATGAAAAGTTCCAGGCAGATAAAGAACAAACAGGTTTTGTGGTTGATGATCGGGATCATGGCCAATTATCCGAAGAGCATAATGCTGAAAACTCATATATTGAATACTACGTGGCTGATCCGGATTTAATAGAAGATGAAAATTCCGGAAACATATCCATTGAAGATCAGACCCCTGAACCGATGAAGATCACTATTGAGTATATCGCCTCAGGAAATAAGGATGAAAAATCCGAGTCAAAGTCAAGTAATTTCTATTCAAAACTGGATAAAATGAAGACCGTGGATGAGGTTCTGGGAGATATAAGGACGTATAAAGACAGGCTTTTTGCACTTGATTTCAAAAGAGAAGAAAAGGTTAATAACCAAGAAAAATGAAAAGGATGAAAACAATACTTACAACTATACTTTTATTCAGTACAGTATTTCTGAACGCTGCCATATCGCCTGAGTTTCCAGGCAGGGTAGTAAAGGACACCGTGGTGATCAACTTTGGAAATAAATCAAAGATCATGATCCTTGTGGACGATCCTGAAGAGTTGAAGAAGATCAGTGAGTTTGACCTGAATAAAATGCTCAAGGATCTGAGCATTTCAGTCGATACCATGGGTAATGATGAACAATACCTGAAAATTGAAGATGAAACAGGAGAAAAATACCTGAATGATACCAGTATAGTGGTCGAACAGCCAACTGTGATCGATATCGAGGCTTTGAAGGAAGAGATCAAAGACGAACTCAGGGATGAAATGGATGCTGAAACAACAAAGGAAACTTCACGAAAGAAGAAGAATTACAAGCGAACCCGAAGTTATTTTAATTTTGAATTCGGAATGAACAACTGGCTCCAGGATGGGAAGTATCCGAATGAATCAAATGCCTTGTATACAGTGAGGAACTGGGGGTCGTGGTATGTGGCCCTGGCCAATACCAACCGCGTACATGTAAGTGGTTCTTTTTACCTGGATTTCGGAGCCAATATCAGCTGGTATAATTTCAAATTCCAGAATGACCGTGCCAGGCTGGAAAAGGCTGAGACGGAGGTTGTTTTCTGGGAAGACAATCTGGTAGCAGGCCCTATCAAGAGTAAATTAACGGTTAGCTACATCAATGCCACACTTGTACCGGTGTTCAGTTTTGGAAGGGCTGGCCGAAAGCGTGACTTGTTCAACTGGGATTATTATGATAAGGGATTCAGGATTGGCCTGGGTGGATATGTAGGATATCGGTTATGGAGTTTTACCAAGTATACATGGCGTGAAAGCGGTACCAAAAACAAAAACCATGATAGGGGCGATTTTTTCCTGAATAATTTCAGGTATGGTGTCCGGTTTATAACAGGCTTCAGGGTGCTTGATTTCTTTGTGAATTACGATATCAATACCATATTTATTGAAGACCGCGGCCCTTCCCTGAACGGACTCAGTTTCGGGATCATCCTTTGATCTCAACGATAAGTTTATTCTCAGGTATTATTTTGAATGATCTCTTCGGAAATAATTGGGAAGACTTTGTTTAATGTTTTTTGCTAAATCCATTATTTTTTGCTTAGCATGGAACTTATTAAATAAAAAAAATGTTGCATTTAGTATACATATGGTAGCATAAACCCAGACCCGGATCCCAAAAATAAAAAGTTATCCATGACTCCATCGCCTACTGATGTCTTTATTGGCTATGATGATAAGCTTGTATATGAAGGTATGGCCTCTATGTTGTCTGCAAAACCAGCCTATAATGTGCTTGGCGGGTCGCGAAATGGCAAAGATGTCTTTAAACGCCTGAAATTTGAACTCCCAAAGGTAATCATTATAGAAATGGGGATTCCAACGACGGCAAATATTGAATATCTGGCTGATTTAAATAAGCAGTATCCACATCCTAAAATCATGCTGATCACCTCTATATGCAATAATGGTAACATCAGCAAGATCATGGATACGGGGATACAGTCATTTATTTTAAAAAATTGTAATAAAGAAGATTTTTTCAATGCTTTATCTCATCTGGATGACAATAAGAAATATTATTGTTCAACCATAACTCAGATGCTTTTAAAGGAGTATCATGATATGAAGGATAAAGACAACCGGCTGCTGACCCAGAGAGAGTTAGATGTATTAAGAGGGCTTGTGAAAGGCAATACTAATAAAGAAATTTCCATTGATCTTAAAATCAATGAATCAACTGTTAAGACCCACAGAAAAAACCTGATGAATAAAGTTGGTGCTGGTAATTTATTTTCTCTGGTAAGATATGCCTGCCGGAATAAATTAATTGATTTTGGTATGGATTCCTTTTGTCTTGGTTGTCCATACAGGCAATAAGATAGTCTTTTTTATGATTTTTTGTCTACTGTAAAAGACTAGTTCCTATCCTAAAAACAAGATTCAGGTTTAATGATTTTCCTGAAGATTTCATTCTTTAGTTTTATTTTCTTAGCTAATAAAATGACCGTTAATCAGCTTTTATTGTATTGATCTTGAGGTATCAAAAAATTACATTTAGAGCATATTATATACGGGAAACGCCCGACCTTTAATTAGGAGATGTACATAAAATCAAAGATCAATAGTCATGCAAAATCCTGGTTTGTTATTATTGTCGATAATACTTATACTCTGTTTCGCCTGTGATCCGGAGGATGAGATTTTAAAGAAACAAGTCCAAAAAATGGACGACTCTTCCGATGAACCCACAGAATTATTTACTGATGATTTATTAGATAAAGAATTCGATCCTTTTGGAGGAAAAGACATCTGCGGTCAGGTAATAGAAAAATCATTATTGAGTCATGGAAATTTTATAGGAGGGAGCCTTTTCATAGCGAATACCGAAGACCGGTTATTCTTCAAATTCTTCCCGGTTGAAGGATGGCTGATCCTGGAGGTAAATTTATATTTTGGCAATCTCGATGATATCCCGGCATCACAAAGCGGGAAACCACTATATTCCGAATTCCTGAACACATATATATATGATCCGCCCCTCCCAGAGGTTTCTGTTCCCGTCGATCTTTCAGATATAGACATAGAAGATGATGGGAGTATAACCATCGTTGCGCATGCAAAAATAATTGAAATTAACGGTCTGGAACCGAAAATTAAATCGGTCATTGCACAGTGGGATGATGACTTATTATTTTTGGGCCCTCGAAGGGGGGGTGGTTTTATATATGAAATACAAGCATGTGAGGAAGATCCGTTTGCGACCACCGGACTGGAGGATGAGTATACTATTGACCAATTATGTGTAGATCCATCTCAATTGAAATTATATACTAGAAATAATGATCCGGAGCAAATGCAACCTATGGGAACTGTTGATCTGTATACTGTTGCCGAAAATATGATCTTTTCGTTTATTGTAGATATGGAATGGAAGATCGCATCCATTCATATCAATATTGGTGATTTTGATGACGATCAGTACAATGCTGGGGGAAACGTCCCGCCAGGCCACTATGATTACAGCAAGTCATTTGAACCAGCAGAGGAAGCTACAATCGGGAATCCCCTGGAATTTCCAGTTCTATTGTTAGAGACAGAAGATGACCTTGAGGAGGATTGTTGGAAGTTCTATGTTCAGGCTACTTTACTCCAGGAAGTATATGAAGGTGACATCCTCGTTGAAAGTATAACTCAATCTGTATCCATAGCCTGGTCACAAGATATCAATTCAAGTAGCCGTCATGGAGGAGGCTCTCCTGTGAGCGGATCCCAAGGTGAGGGTGGTTCACAGGGAAGTGGTTCTAATATTGAACCCGCAAGTATGCAAATATGCATAATAGAGTGTGACACTGACGACTGATCATTAAAGGGGTAGAAAATTAGATTTTTCATTCTATTAAATATAAGGATTCCGCCAACCTGTAAGTGGAATCCTTTCTTACATCATTGAGTAGTATCTTTTTATGTGCGTTCCGTTCTATTTTATTCGTCATTTTTGAATTCATTTATAGGTTATTGATTCAGGCCTGCTTTTATAACCTTATTGTGGTTTAGCAGGATAAGCAAAAAGTATTATCTCCCTCAACTATTTTATTATTTTCCCGATACAATTTTAGTTTATAATAATACGGATTCTTGATAGAAAAAATGGCCTTATAACGTATTGATTACCAGTGTATAAGAAATTACATTTAGTTTGAGGATATTTTCACTTATTACATACACAATCAAAGAAAGGAGGTCGCCTTACCATTTTTAATCAAATCTTTCAACCTTAATTATTAATATCATGATGCCCAAAAAAATTATTCCAAGCATATTTCTAATATGCATTTG
>CBDUBA010000144.1:0-9931 GCA_965365275.1 uncultured Cyclobacteriaceae bacterium
CTGTAACTTTTAACATCTCTTAACAGTCTTCCAAACAGTTTAAATACTCTTTTTCTTAATTTAGTTGAAAATATAAACTTCTGATGTTACGAAACTATCTCAAAATAACCCTGCGCAATATTTTCAAATACCGAGTTTTTTCATTCATAAATATTTTTGGGTTGGCACTGGCTATAGCATGCACAATCATCGTAATATTTTATGTCAGAAATGAAATTACTTATGACACATTTCATGAAAAAGCCGACAGGATTTACAGACCCTATACTAAATTCAAAAGGGGAGCCAGGGAAGGAACCGGAGTTCATACGCCTTTTATTATGGGAAAGCAACTCAAGGATAATTATCCTGAAATAGAAAGTTATTCAATACTGACCTCCTTTTTCAACCAGGTCTATAAAGGTGAAAACTCATTTCCGGAGGAAATCCATATAGCAGGCGAAGAATTCTTTAACATATTTTCCTTTTCTGTTCTTCATGGAGAAACAATTAATGTGCTCAGTGACGCCACTTCCATAATTCTCACGGAGGAGATGGCGGAAAAATATTTTGGCAGATCGGATGTAGTAAATGAACTTCTGGCTATCGAAGTAGGTGGGGAGCTGAAGAACTTTACAATTAAGGCTGTCTTGCAAGACATCCCTTCAAATTCAAGCCTGAGGTTCAATTTTTTGATTTCGGATCTTCATACTAAAGATATCTTTCCTGCACCCATGCTGACTTCCTGGAATATGATTACAGGGGAAACGTATGTGTTACTTCATGAGAATGTTGATAAGGCGGAATTGGAACCAAAATTTTCCAGCCTTGTTGAACAGGTCATGGGCGATGACCTTGAGGAAATAGAGTTTGCCATTTTTCTGCAACCTCTTACGGATATTCATCTGAATACCGACTTGCCCGAAGGAAATGTATCTGTCAGTGATCCGAAATACACTATTATTCTTGCGGGGATATCCATTCTTATTTTATTGCTGGCTTGCATCAATTTTGTGACGCTATCTCTTGGCAGGTCATTTAGCCGAGCAAAAGAAATTGGTATCAGAAAGTCCACTGGAGCAAACCGAAAACAAATCATTGTACAATTTCTTGGGGAGTCAGTTTTAATGTCAATTTTAGCCCTTTTTAACGGTCTTATAATGGCCTTTATCATTCTTCCCTGGTTTAATGAACTGGCAGACCTGAATTTAAAATTCACACTTGATACAGGGAATATTCTGATAATTTCGGGAGTCACCATACTTACGGGGCTGCTGGCCGGAATTTATCCGGCATTGATTGTGTCAGGATTCAAACCTCTGGATATAATAAAGAGTGATTTAAGGCTTGGGAAAGGGAATAACACCCTGGGGTCAGTCCTGGTGACCGGACAATTCGCATTAACCGTATTTATGATAGCCTGTACGGTGATCATGAAGGATCAACTGAGTTATTTGCAGAATAAGAATCTCGGATTTGATAAGGATCATGTGGTGGTAGTTCCGGTAAGGGTAGGAGATGCAAAAGGTTTAAGTGATGTCGTAAAGCGTGGCATGGAACGAGCGGCCATTCTGGATAATGCATTGATGAATGAACCTGTAATTCTTGCGACAGGAATTGCCTCACATACTTTTGAACCTGGTGGTTGGACACACATAGGCTACCAGAAAAATGATGAAGAAACCAACTGGTTTTATTATAATACTATAAACCCTGGTTTTATTCCAGCTATGAAGATGGAGATTGTACAGGGAAGAAATTTTGAATGGGAGAATCAGGCGGACTTGAAACGTTCTATAATTGTTAATGAAGCCTTTGTTAAGGAATATGAAATGGAAAATCCCATAGGAGACAGAATCCCGCATGAAGCTTTTATTGATCATGAAATCATAGGAGTTGTTAAAGATTTTCATATAGCCTCACTGCATGCCAGAATTGAACCACTTATCCTGGTGATGAATGTAGAAATAGGATTTTCCGGTGCCAATAACGTCAGCATAAGCAGCTCGGAAATTCCCAAACTGTTTGTCCGGCTAGAGGGAGGAAAGATACAGGAAGGAATTGATTTGCTTAGATCTGAATGGGAGAAAACGTTCCCTGGGGAACCATTTGATTACAGTTTTATGGAAGACAACCTTAAAGAACAATATGAAAGGGAACAAAACCTCTCGAAAATAGTAACCAGTGCCTCTATTCTGGCAATAATTATTGGTTGCCTGGGTCTTTTTGGGTTATCCACTTTGTCACTTGCAGGAAAGCTTAAAGAGATCTCCATCCGAAAGGTTTTTGGGGCATCAAAAACCAGTATATACCTGATTCTATCTAAACGATTTATCATACTTCTTTCCGTGGCATTTATCATTTCATTCCCTGCCACCATAAGTGTTATGAATAAATGGTTAACAGAGTTTGAATACAGAGTACATGTTGGCCCGGGATCTATGATTCTGGCAGCCCTGATAAGCCTTGCAGTTCTCCTGGCCTCAATCAGCTATCAGGGTTTATCTGCTGTTCGAACAAACCCGGCAGAAACTTTACGAAATGAATGATCTTTTAACGCGGTGATCTACAGGTTTAGTAAATCATGATTTGCCGGGGATCTGATGATCATACAAGTACATATAGAATCATGTCATTCATAGTATTCTATTAAAGCTTTGCAAAAATTCAGCAATTGAATTATTTTCATTGCCTCAGTAATCAATTATTTTTTAATTATGTTTTTGAAAACATTAGCCAGGATACACTTTTTCTCGCTTATAGTAACGATGTTAATTATTCTCCTTTCTTGTAAGGAAGAATCCTTGAAAAATACACAGTTATTTGACCCTGTGGAAGCGATGTACGCCTACAATGTGCATGATGTGTTGTTTGATGACGAATGGATGTTTTTTAAAGGAAAAATTGAAGGAGCGGAAGATCCTGGCTTTGATGATTCAGAGTGGCGGGTATTGGATGTCCCGCACGACTGGAGCATTGAAGACCTGAATCTGGAACCTGATAACTATAAGGATTTTGAGCCAAAACCGGTCGGTCCATTTTCTCCGGATAGCCCTGGTAATATTTCCACCGGATATGTTCTGGGTGGTGAAGGTTGGTACAGGAAGCACTTCAGACTGGCTCCGGCAGATATAGGCAAGATCGTAAGAATTACCTTTGATGGGGTTTATATGAATGCGGATTTCTGGATAAATGGTCAGTATTTGGGTAATCACCCTTACGGTTATACAGCATTCACCTATGATATTACGCCCTTTCTTAAGATGGATGGAAGTGATAATATATTGTCGGTAAAGGTTATGAATGAAGGAAGGAATAGCAGGTGGTATAGTGGATCAGGAATTTACAGACATGTTTGGTTGAGCATTACCAATCCCCTGCACCTCGATCGATGGGGTTTATTTGTCACAACACCAAAGATAAGTGAATCAAATGCAATAGTTAATATAGATGCATCCATTGTCAATTATTATGACCTCACTCTTAATTTTGATGTTGAAATGCAGATATTGGATCCGAATGGAAAGAGAATAGCAAAAAGCAAACAACCTAATCAGCTCAATTCGGGTATTTCTGAGGTCGTATCTTATGAATTATCAATCGATAATCCACAGTTATGGTCAATAGAAAATCCTAATTTATACCTTGCTGAGGTTAGTTTATTGCTCGATGGCAAAGTTGTTGATTACTTGTCGACAACTTTCGGTATCCGATCGATCAACTTCTCAGTTGAAAATGGATTTCAGCTAAATGGAGAGACTGTTCTGATTAAGGGAGGAAATATGCATCACGATAACGGTCCCCTGGGAGCAGCGGCGATTGACCGGGCAGAATACAGGAGAGTTGAATTGATGAAATCCTTTGGCTACAATGCCATCCGGACAAGCCACAATCCGCCTTCGAGACAGTTCCTGGATGCCTGTGATAAGTTAGGCATCCTGGTGATGGATGAATCCTTTGATCAATGGCAATTGCCGAAAAACGAAAATGATTATAACCTGTATTTTGATGATTGGTGGGAACGGGATATCGAATCCATGGTACTCAGGGACCGGAATCATCCTTCAATATTTATATGGAGTATTGGTAATGAAATTAAAGAAAGAGCCGATTCATCTGGCTTAGAATTAACGAAAGTACTAAAAGACAAGGTCAAGACATTGGACTCTACCCGGCCGGTAACAGCAGCCATTTGTGGTTTCTGGGAATTCCCCGGCCGACCATGGGAGGATACCGAACCAGCTTTTGAGTTGTTTGATGTTCAGGGATATAACTATAAGTGGGAACGATACGAATCGGATCATAAAATCTTCCCGGACCGTATTATTCTGGGAACGGAATCGATTGCAGGAGATGTATTTGAGAATTGGCAACTGGTAGAGAAATACCCATGGGTTACCGGAGATTTCCTATGGACCAGTATGGATTATCTGGGAGAAGCGGGCATTGGAAATGCATTGCTGGATAATGAAAAGAAAGAATGGCCCTGGTTTAATGCCTATTGCGGGGATATTGATCTGTGCGGATTTAAAAAACCACAATCCTATTACAGGGATGTGGTTTGGGGAATCAGTGATCTTGAAATAGCTGTTCATTCCCCTGTTCCAGCTGGAAGGAAAGAAATAGTAAGTTTCTGGGGCTGGCCAAATGAGACGCGGAGCTGGAATTGGGAAGGTAATGAGGGTGAGGAAATATCAGTTTCTGTTTACACAAGCTGTGACTCTGTAATTATGGAATTAAATGATAAAAAAGTGGCTGTTATTGATCTGCAGGATTCCGTAAGGTTAAGATCCAGTGTTAATGTTAAATATCAACCAGGACAACTGAAAGCTATAGGATATAGGAATGGGAGGCAGGTAACATCCAGATCTCTGACCACGACTGGGAAACCTCATTCGATTAAATTATCTGTGGACAGAGCAGAAATTAGAGCGGATCGTAATGATCTGGCTTACATAAAAGCTGAGATAATCGATGAATCTGGCCTAAGGATTCCTGATGCAATTTTACCTGTTAACTTCGAGATTTCGGGCAACGGAGCGTTAGCGGGTGTCGGAAATGGAAATCCAGTGGATACAAAAAGCTTCCAGAAACCTGAATGCAGGACCTTCAAAGGCAGATGTTTGCTGATTGTGCGTCCAGAATCCAAAGAAAATGGTGAAATACGTGTGATAGCAAAATCAACTGGCCTGACAGATGCAGAAATCAAAATTCTTGTTCGAAAATAGAATGAAATTGTAAGAAATAGGATGTATTAATTATGAATTGGCTGGGCGAGGTCGGGATAGAAGCCCATACTTATTCTGCAGGTTCATCCTTTTTAAAATAAAAATCAAAATATATAAAAGAGAAATATTAGATAATGATCATGAGACACTTCTTCATAATTGCATTAGTTCTAATTTTATCCTGCACCTCAGACAAGCAGGTTGATAGGAATTCCGAAATCGAAGAAATACAGGCACCCTTTCTATGGGAAAATGCAATGGTCTATTTTATGCTTACGGACAGGTTCAATAATGGGGATCCGACCAACGATACACCTCTGGGACGTAAACAGGATGGGGGGCCATTAAGAAGCTTCATGGGAGGCGATCTTAAGGGCATCATCATGAAAATCGAAGAGGGATATTTCGAAGACCTTGGGGTCAATGTGTTATGGATTACACCTCCCATAGAACAAATTCATGGCTTCACGGATGAAGGATGGGGAAAGACATACGCTTATCATGGTTATTGGGCCAGGGATTGGACAAATATAGATCCAAATTATGGTACTATGGAAGATCTTAAGAACCTCGTGAAGACTGCTCATAAAAATGGAATTAGGATCCTTTTGGATGTTGTATTGAATCATACCGGTCCGGTTACCCCAATTGATAGTCAATGGCCGGATGAATGGGTACGCGTAGAGCCGGTATGCACACATGATAGCTATGAACATGCGGTACCTTGTGCACTCGTGCCAAATCTTCCGGATATTAAAACGGAATCAACTATTGAAGTTGATATCCCTCTATTTTTAAAAGAAAAATGGAAAGAAGAAGGGCGCTTGGAAACGGAGACTGAAGAATTGGAAGAATTTTTTAGTAGAACCGGATATCCCAGATTACCGAAATATTATATCATAAAATGGCTTATAGACTATGTTCGTGAAATGGGTATTGATGGATTCAGGGTAGATACTGCAAAACATCTTGAAGCTTACATTTGGGGAGAATTGTACAAGGAAGCGGTCGAGGCATTAGAAGATTGGAGATCGAACAATGCGGAAAGCAAATTGGGCGATCTTGATTTTTATATGGTTGGTGAAGTATATGGATATGGTATTCAGGGAGAGTTATATTATGACTACGGGGATTCTACTGTAAATTTCTTTGAACATGATTTTAAAGCGCTTATTAACTTTTCGTTCAAGGCAGACGCAAATAGAGATCCGGAGGATATTTTCAGTGAATATTCTCGAATACTTAATGGCCCATTATCAGATCATAGTGTAATGAATTATATTTCCTCGCATGATGATGCTGGTCCGTTTGACCTCAACCGGGAAAGGGTTTTCGAATCTGCTACCAAATTGATGCTTACGCCCGGTGCTGTTCAGATATATTACGGAGATGAACTGGCCCGTACACTAACTGCAGAAGGTACTAAAGGTGACGCACACCTCAGGTCATTTATGAACTGGGAGTATCTGGAAGGTAATGCAGAAAAGAATGGATATAAAATATCCGATGTGCTTGATCACTGGCAGAAATTGGGGCGATTCAGAAGAGCACACCCTTCTGTGGGTGCGGGCAAGCATCAAATGATCAGTGAGAACCCTTATATTTTTAAAAGGGAACTCAACCGGTTGGGGATACGGGATCAGTCTATTGTGATCATGGATTCATATGAGGGAAGTATTGATGTAAGCGGGACTTTCACAGACGGATCCAGCATCAGGGACTATTATTCCAATAAAATGTATATTGTATCCGAAGGAAAAATCAATTTACAATCAGGGCAACAACTATATTTACTGGGTATTCCAAATTAGAAAATTTATGAATATAAGGATTGCCCTTATATCAAGCAACTGAATTCCTTATTCAACTTCTTCAATTATTCTATGGCAGATCGCTATATAATGTGAATTAGCTTAGTCCTGGAAAAAGTACGAAAAAATACTTGCGTGTTTGTTTATCTTTTCACATCTGGAATTTAACAGCCAGATATTATGGTTTAATGATACTAATTGAAATAATATGTGATGGCAAACGCTGTACCATACACCGTAAAATCCCCTTTATCAACATCCGAAACGGGGACAAAGGAATAGGAAGAAACCAATCCTATAAGAAAATCGGTTGTTCCCGTATAAGATATTCGAAAAATGAAATTATTTGCCAGGCCACTTTCCCGGAATACTTGATCAGGTTGAGTACTCATAGAATAAGTTAAGGATACGCCAAGAGGCACATTGTATTTCTGCTGAAAATTTACATCAAAACTCGTGCCCAGGGAAAAGAAATAGGCGGTTTCACCCCGTTCCAGAGATTCTCCGATCGAATTCTGTAATTCAGCTTTTAATCCAAATAGCTCATTGAATCCATAGGCAAACTGAAAATTGATCATACCGTTTAAAGCAGGAACGTTATTCACTAAGGAAGGATTGGGATTGTTGTTGATAATATCCTCAACAAATCGACTGATGGATATAAACGAACCTTTGTAATTTGCAATTCCGACGGAACCAGACAGGCGGTATTTATCATGTTCAATAATTCGGATCTTCCAACCGATATTAAAAGCATTTACAGTACTGAATCCTTCAGCTAGGATACTTCCTACATTGGTCCCTAAACGTGCTGCCAGATTATATCGAATATATAGGGCAGCCCAATCCTGTATTTTCTGTTGGTAGGCAAGTCCCACAGTGGCGTATAACAATTCTCCTCGAACTGCATATATCGGTTGATCATCCACTTCAAATACAGGATATTTGAATTGACCGGTGGTTCCTATTCCAACAGATATGTCCAAATAGGTATTCATAAATGGACTATTGATGTTGGCATTTGGAATAAAAACATGTTCGTTTAATTCTGGTATTTTATTGATCTCATTTTGTGCAAAAGTATTTCCGGAAAAGAGTACCATTACAATCGAAATAGAGAGTAATACTTTTCTAAAAACGGATAAGTTCTTATTTATTGATTTCATTGTACTTTTAGTTTTTTCTTTTTGAAACAGGAATTTGAAATCCGGTGAGGAGTTTTAGTCCGCTTAATTTCACCCTGGGTAAATAATCATCCTCCGCTGGTTCTGCAAGATTGATCAATCCCTGGACATAACGTAATTCAAAATATAGTCCTGATCTTTTAATGGGGATCCTATATCCAATCCCAAAAGCAGCAGATACATTCCACTTGTTCAATTCATCCGTAATGTCAATTTCTTCTACTGCATTATCGGCTTTTAAGGATAATCCATATCCAAATTCGAGACCACCTGAAAAATACAACCTTTTTGATTTTGATTGTATCTTCACAAAAATGGGCAGCAGAAAGTAGCTGACACTCACGGAAACACTGTCCTTATATTCATTCTCAATGGTGTCCGGAACCTGAATCTTACCGCCTGTTTTTGTTATACCTGGTTGAAAACTTAGTGAAATGATATCATTAAAATGAACATCTACGCTCAATCCAACCAAAAATCCGGTTTTTGTAGCATATTTGGTGTTGACTAACTTATCTCCGGATAATCTGCCATTATCCAGACCTGCATATAATCCAAGTTCTACCTGGCCAAGTGCATGAACGCACATTAGAGCAAGGAATGAAAATAATATAAGTATCTTTTTCATAAATGTGGATTTGTCTTAACAAAAAGTGATAAAATGCGTTTATCAGGAACGAATTATAAAGTATTGATGGAAAAGGATAATATAAGGAAAATCCTTCAATAATCAATAAGTTCAATATCTTTATAAATCATGAAAATTAAATAGGTATACTACTCTTGATTTTGTCAATTAGTTCACACTAAGGTTAAAAATGATTAAAATTTTAAAAATGACAGGTATCGTATTTATCCTAACCATTTCCATAACCATTATCGGATTTATTTCCTTTTTAAGTTTTGCACCGCAGATTGGCGCCAAACCACAGGGCGAGCGGATGGAACGGATGCTCTTGGCAGACAATTACAGATTGGGAAAGTTTCACAATACGGTCCCTACCAAGATGGAAATGAAGTCCGGAAAGATGATGGGGATCATGTGGGAATTCCTAACCAATAACAAAAGCAGGGAACCTGAATCCACCTTCAAAGTAGACAAGTTCAATGCTGATAGATTCCTAAGCATGGCGTCCAACCATGCAACTTTCACCTGGTTTGGCCATTCTTCGATTCTACTCAAATTGGATGAAACTCTATTATTGATAGATCCTGTCTTCAGCGAGCGGGCATCCATGTTCTCCTTTATGGGACCAAAAAGATTCCGTTATTCGAATTATATGAATGTCGATCTTCTGCCTGAACTCGATGCAGTATTGATTTCACATGATCATTATGATCATCTTGATTATAAGACCATACTTAGACTAAAAGATAAAGTAAACAGGTTTTACGTACCACTTAGTGTAGGAGCTCATCTCGAGAAATGGGGTATTCCACCGGAAAATATCATTGAATTAAACTGGTGGGAATCCATTGATATCAATAACCTGGAGTTGACTTTCACCCCGTCCCGGCATTTTTCAGGGCGCGGGCTGAACAATCGCTATAGTACTTTGTGGGGTTCCTGGGCAATAAAAGGTCGTACACAAAATCTGTTTTTTGGTGGAGATTCAGGATATTTTCCGGGTTTTAAGGAAATAGGGGAGAGATTAGGACCTTTCGATCTGGCGTTCCTGGAATGTGGTGCCTATAATGAGAACTGGTCCGAAATACACATGATGCCTGA
>CBDUBA010000145.1:0-9832 GCA_965365275.1 uncultured Cyclobacteriaceae bacterium
CCCTGGTAAAAGACAGGTGTAAGTGAAAAAGAATCCACTCTTTTACCATTCGGTGGTATATAGGCCACTCCATCTTTTACGCTGCTAATACAGGCCATTACCGGTGTAACTTTCCCGGTTTCCTCATCCAGTACTTTAATCTTGACCAGAATCTTCCCATTTTGACTTTCCTGATTCTGAGTACATTCCTGAAAATAAACTAAAGCTAAAAGCAGAATCAAATTGAGAGAAGTTATATTTATCTTTTTCATGGAAATCTATTTATTATCTAAAAACCATATAATCATAATTTATTGGATTGTATCCTTGTTGGAGTATTCCTGTTTTCACGTTGGCTTCGGTTTATCATAAGTGCCCGGGATAAATGGGAATTTTTCTGCTACATCATCGATCATTTCCACACCCAGTCCTGGTTTATCCGGCAAGGTAAGATAACTATCTTTAAAAACAAGAGGCTCCTTAAACAAATCAGTTCTTAATGGATTATAGGTCTGGTTGGATTCCAGCATGATAAGATTCGGTATTCCGGCAGCCAGATGCCCATTGCTTATTGTTAATAAGGCCCCATGCCAGTTATGCGGTGCACACAATTGTCCCTGCAGATGCGCCATCCTAGAAACATACCATGATTCCGTCAAACCCATAACGCCCGCATCGGGCTGTACTATATCCATCGCTTTGCGGTCTATCCATTCCTTATAATCAAAACGATTATCCATCACATCACCACCATAGGATAGTTTCACATCCTTAAGGGATTCCTTTATCCTGATATAATTCTCTCTTGCCTGGGGCCCAAGCCGTCTTGTGGGATCCTCTATCCAAATTAATTTCATATTTTCCGCTTCCGGAATAAATTGCATGACCTGGTCCATATTCCATTGTGCATTGCATTCCTGGATTAAACCAAAATCAGTGCCTACTGCTTCTCTTATTTTCCATACGCCATCAATGTACTTGGTCATATCCATGCCACTAACCGACCAGTGTGTCCCCGGCCTGAATTTATAGGCTTTAAAACCTCTTCCCTTCAATTTCAGCGCTTCCTCAATCAAATTATCCGGCCATATGTCCCCATCGTACATTTCTCCCGCACTGGCATATACAGGAATTTTCGGATTCGGTTCATGATCAATCGCCAACAACTTATAAACCGGTATCCCTTTTGCTTTCCCAATAATATCCCAGAAGGCTGTATCAACGCCTGCCCAACCCACCATGGGACCACGCCTCAATACTCCGGAAGTAAGAAAATCTATATCAAATGGGTTTTTACCCAAAACGGCTGGTTTGATAATCGTATCAATATATTCTTTAACTTTCGCCGGTCCTCCGTATTGGGTAGCACCCCCAATCCCTTTTATCCCTGCATCTGTAAAAACTTCAACGAGGATACTATCTGTCTTCCAGCATTTATACCGTTCGGGGATCCAGTCAAGATACCATTGTTCTTCAGGGGGCAATTCAAAAGATAATAGGGTTACTTTAACATCAGTGACCTTAATTTTTTCCTTTTCCAAACCCTCTAGCGGATGATTTCGATGTACAGGAGTTTGCTTTTCAGATAACCCTGTATCATTGCATCCTAACAGCGCTCCAGCAGAAAGTGCTCCTGTTGTGGCTAAACTGCTTTTGAGGAAGTTTCTACGATTTGATTTTGACTTTGGCATGAACATTTAGATTATCAATTTTCGATTAAATTCCATGTACGAATGGGTAATGCTTGTATTTCAGGTAAATCACTGGATGGTTTGTCATAATAGAAATAGGTGGCAGCAGCCACATCATCTGACCTGTAGAAATTCACCCAGCCTTCCGGGAGGGACGGATCCGAAAGATCCACGATCTCACCCGGCTTATAAATATGGGTAAATTCAGGCGCCTGGTGTATTGTGATTGGAATCAGGCTTACACCCGCTTTCTGGAGTTCAAGTACATCGGCTTTCTGGCTGCCCCCGATCTGCTGAAGCGTAACCATGCAATCCGTTTTAAAATATACCGGATCGGAGATATGATACCGGTAAAAGGTCCATTGCAGATTTTCCGCATCGGCAATCGGGCATCCCTGGTAGGTATTGTAATACTGTCCCTGTCCCCAGGCTGTGCCTATATAATCTTCCGTTCCAGTCCCCACGAGGGTAGGATAATCCGTATCGCCATTCAGGTATACTTTTACCTCCCCTTCTCCCCACCAGTAATCCTTATAGACCGGATTGGCATGGACACTTACGTTTGTACCAAGATATCTCCCCTTGCCTTTCACTTCAGGCAGCAACATAAAATCTTGTGTCAAAGTAGTTGCGGTATCCCTGTGCCAGAAGCAATGAAAATACATATAAGAATCATCCCATTCTTTTAAAATCTGAAGGTTAACATCATAGAATATCATGGGCAATTCAATACCTGATTCATTAACCAGCTCAATTTTAGCAGACTTCCTGAACGGCATTTGAATATTCGTGTTGAAAGAGCGCCCTTCAGGATTCGAGAAAAGTGCATTCTGGAAAGCTGTGGTCCTGCCCAGACCAATACCAAAGAAATCACCAAATGGTACTGAAACAGCGGGTTTTTCCTCATCATCCCAATACATATTGATCACCAGGCTTCTGAGCATCTGCGGTGATCGGTCACTAATGGTGATCCAGATGCGGTTGATCATGCCAGGTCCCTGGATATCGAGAAGGGATTTTGTTTCCCCTGCCTTAATAAAATCGCATGGATGACCTTTCGCCCCATAGTTCTCTATACCACCCTGTCCCTTATCCCCGCTTATGTTCTCAAAACTTACCCATCGAGGTTCGATGTAATCTGAATACTCGTATAACTGGTTCGGTACAGGATTGGTCTTTTGTTCTATTGTGGTTGAATAATCACAGGCAAAAAAGCTGAGAATAAGAATGATAATCAATAGATTTTTCATATGAAATCGTGTTACAGGTTATTAAATAATGTCTCTAATGACGTCTTATTACATTTATCTTTTATAATCAGGATACATCCTGATCACAGGTTATTTATCATGACCTGCCAGGTATCCAGATAATTTCTTTTATTCAAGAATTATATAGTTTTTCGCTTCAATCTGCTTACCTGCATAATCAAAAGATTGATCACTGAAGTTGCAAATGATCCGGTCGCCTGTGGAAAAAGTAGTCATTTCCACCTTATAATCCTCATCCAGAAACCGGTGATCGGTCATTTCGGCCAATCCTATCTTTTCATGCCATGCATCCACATGATCGAGGGCTTGGAATAATTCTTCCTGGTCCCAATCCGGGGAAATAAAGAAATGGGGCAAATATCCCCACAACATATCCTCCAGCCAGCCAGGATGATCATCTTCACTGCTTACGCCCCCATATCGCATATTGAATACAGCATCATGAAAAACCAATGGCCATAGCGGAATAGATACACCCTGCACCCGCTTATGCCTGTTCTCATACCAATCGATATAGGGAATACCAAAATCAGCCGATTCTTCGCTACCAAACACAATACCCTGATCCTTGTAGAATTTCATCAATTCCTCTTTAGCAATCCGGTCCTGATGTTTTGTCAACTCATCGCCTGGTTCAAATGACTGGTACAGCTGCATGGCCGTTATGATATCCACAAACATAGCTTTGGGGCCCAGGGTTTTTATTTGTTCCCAATTTCTCTGAGCATAATCTAAGCTATATCTAGAGTTCAATATATAAGCCTGTCCTCCTCTCCATACACCTCCTGTCAGCAGGTCCCCGTCCGCATTCCTGTTAATCCCCCTTGGGAAACTGGGTGTATGGGCATACATATCCTGATTATTATCATGCAGACTTACCAGCAAGGGAGGTTCAGAAGATAGCAAGCCCTTCAACTCATCAATCGTACCCAGTTCAGGTTCCGGTGGCCAGATATCCTGGTGGGAGTTATCGTATCCGCCATTGATCCAACCACCAATTTTGATCATTCCCTTCGTTAGGCCGAGATCTTTGAGCCGGTCAATCATGTCTTTGAGTTCAGGATATGTAAAACGGATCTCGAGAGGTTCTCCATTATCGTTTGGGTAATCGCCCCGCAACATAAAGTCTTCCGCAGTAGATTTCCGACGAGAAGGAAAGGCCAGGTTGATCCAGAATGCTCTGCCTCCAAGAAAACTTTCCACATCGGGATTTGCCTTTATTTTCTCTTCCAGGGAGACAAACCAACCCTGATCGATCATCCATTGCCGGTATACTTTTGACAGGTCTACATAATCTCCTTTCACAAATTTCATGCGATAGGTATAAGCATGCCTCCACTTACCAAGTGTTCTTATATGCATGGGTGAACCTGTACTGTTTGCAAAAAATCCACACATGTCTTCATATCCCTCATCAAAGATCCCGATCCAACCCGCATCTTCTTTCAGGCCCCCGATGAACCGCATATTTAACCGGGTATAAAAAGGATAGATGGTCCTTGGATACATGGCACCGTACATGGCCGCATCCGCCGTAGTTCGTGTAGCCGGATCATATCCCGAGCGTATAATTTCGCCTACTCCTTTTGGAATAATCATATCGTCAGAGATAATGGGTGGCGGATAGACCAGGCTTGGAATGGATTCATCAATTTCCAGGATCTTATACACCAGCCAGGAATCTTCAAGTTCTATGTTTATTAGAAAGGTTCCGATAATAAGTCCCTGCCGGCCAATCAGGGTGAAGCGGATATTATCCCCCTCCGGCTGCCCATAAAAATGTCCCGGGTACTGGTGGGTTAAGCTACGACCCGTCCTCAGCCAGACTTCTCCTACCTCCACTTCACTCTTATCCTGCAAGGCCACCGACCAGGTCTCCCATTTTTTATTGTTTACACGATCGTCTATCTCCGTATACGAGTTTGAATAGATCTTTACGGATAGAAAATTATTCTCCAGTTCTTTCAGAACAGTAAGTGGGCGGTCCTCTTCCATATATTTTGAATAGCGAACTTCCTGATGTTTATCAGGTTGGCAGCTTAGAAAAATGAACACCGTACATAAAATGAGCAGGTTAAAGTTTTTAAAAAAAATCATTGTGTGCAATCCATTTAATATTAAAAAATACGAAGACCTCTTACCAGTGATCCGGACTCAATTTAAGAAAAAACTTCCAAACAAAGAATGCACAGTCAGCGATTACTTTTAATTCGAACTTTTCAGGCAACGATCCAGGAATATTCTGTTCATGATCCCTGATCAGCCATACGACAATAAAAATTGACCAAACAGTTTTTTGGTATTATCTTCTTTTCAATAAAATCTTTTCAGGTTATTTAATATAACATTTTCCTGAAATCTCTTCATTATCCATTATTTATCTGGGATCTATTTTTAAATTAGTATGAATAGCAGAATTATTATCAGAATGATAAAAAATTTCTGTCAGCTGTAACATTCAGGGCTTGAGATTATCTAAATAGATAAAGATTCTTACAATATCGCGGTACATTCCGCATTTGGAAATGGAAAACACAGATCATAACTTTTCAAGACTTCTGGAGGATAACAAAGATAAGATATACAGGATCTGTTGTTATTATCTGTCAAACGATGAGGACAGAAAGGATTTGTACCAGGAGGCCCTGTTGAATCTGTGGAAAGCATACAAATCCTTCCGTGAAGAATCGGCTTTCTCGACCTGGGCTTTCCGGATTACCGTTAACACTGCTCTGCAATTCATAAGCAAAGAAAAAAGATCAAAAGCCGGCAGGCAGTCCTATTCCAGTGAGAAAAGAAACATAGAGGATGGAGGCGCCATTACCGAATCCCATGAAATGGAAATACTTCAAAAAAGCATTCTAAAACTTCCCCTGATCGACATGATCATTATTTCGCTGGTGCTTGAAGAAGTTTCCTCGAAGGAAATCGCAAAGATCATCGGGCTGTCCGACTCGAACGTTCGGGTACGGATCCATAGAGCAAAGGGAACATTAAAAAAGATTATTGAAGGAGGTAAACCATGAAATACGAAAAAGTAGTAAATGAATCAAAGAAAGTAAAAGCACCTGACCTCGGTCATCAAACAGATGTAAAAAACATGAAAAAATCAAAGGATAATATCATAGCACTTTTGAAGAAAACCGATTCAAAAACCCGTTTGGGAATCCGGGTATTGCAACTGATCTATCTGGCCATGATCCTGGTCTCCATATCTTATATCCTGGTAACAACAGATCTTTTCGTAAACCTGGGAATAGGTTCGCTGATCCTGGCGTTCGTGCTGGTAATATTTGTTCAGCAACTTCGGTTCGTAGCCTATTCAAGCAACTATACCACCGCTCCGGTTCTCACCTATTTAAAGGAAGCGAAAAAAAGGATGAGAGTATTTACACCCAGAACATATTATGTAATCGCCATCTGGCTGTTCATTGATCTGGGGGTTTGTTTGATACTTAAAACTGTCCTTGAAGGAACTAACTTTTACCTATCTGCGGTTATTCTGCTGCAGGCGGTTTTGATCTTTCTGGTGATCACTGATTTCTATACGGCCTACCTCTTTTGGAGAAGAGATCACAAGCCGGTGATCGACAAAATTGACCATATGCTGAATGAGATCGAAACGACCTGATCATTAAATGTCTGAATTTTGTATGCTTTTGAAAGACATTTATATAGTGGCGCTTATCCCGGTTAATCTTATTCACTGGCTGGGGGTTGTTTTATTCACCTCTGTATTGATCGTATTCGCTTTTCTCGCCATAGGATATCAGACATACTGGGCAGCAGTACTCAATCCATCACTAACATTAAAATATGAGCAAATTTTTTAATTGAAGCGTAAATGTATCTACTTTTCAACTGCCGGGGAGCAAATATTTTTTTACATTTATACTGGCATAACACATTTTTTTATGAAAATCTCCCGACGAAAATTCCTAGAGATCGGTACTCTCACCTCGATCTCCTCTCCTTTTCTTATCAGCAGTTGCACCAGAAATAATAAATACTCCGATCAGCAGAATATGCTTTTTGAGCAATTCCGGAACCCACCCATGACAGCCAGGCCTTTCGTTAGATGGTGGTGGAACGGAGATAAATTAACCGAAGAAGAGATCCTCAGGGAACTGGACCTCTTGCTGGAAGCCGGTATCGGAGGCGTTGAGATCAATCCGATACGATTTCCGGATGGATCTGATCCAGTCGGTTATAACTCGCTGGAATGGTTGAGCCCGGAATGGCTTCAAATGCTTAAGGTGACGCTCGATGGCGCAAGCGATCGTGGCATTATCTGCGACATCATCGTTGGATCCGGCTGGCCTTTTGGCGGTGAATTTCTGGAGAAAGAGGAACAGACTCAATTGATGACCTTTGAGACCATAGACCTGGAAGGTCCTGGACAATATACCTTTCAATTGAATGAACTCCTGGATAAAGTGGATCCAGGCATCCATTCAAAAAATGAAGAGGTATATAAAGAAATTGAAGGCATACGGCTCGCAAGATATGAAATGGATGATTTTGATCCGGGTAAAGAACTTATGGATGAGGTCCAGGATGGTGCGATCACCTTTGATGTTCCGGAAGGAAGATATGTCCTGTATTACCTGGTTAAATTAACCGGTTTCCAGGCGGTAATCAATGGGGCTCCGGGTGCCGCCGGACCTGTTCTAAACCATTATAATAAAACCGCAGTTGAAAAATACCTTAACCGAATGTCTGATGGGCTATCTGGTATAATGACCAGTATGGGGGATCATTTCAGGGGCATGTTCTGTGACAGCCTGGAGATGGAAGGGGCCAACTGGTACAACGACCTCCCGGAAGAATTTGAAAGGAGACGGGGATATGCGCTGACACCCTATCTGCCTTACGTATTGTATAAGATCGGGCATATGGGAAATCCTGTGGATGAAGAGTACGGATGTAAATTTTCAACACAGGTCGAGTTGGATCTGCAGCGTATACGTTATGATTTCTACATGACCCGGATGGAACTGTTCAAGGAAAGGTTCATTGATACTTTTAATGCCTGGTGCCATCAACATGGGGTGAAGTCCAGGATACAGGCCTATGGCCGGGGGTATCATCCCCTTGAAGCCAGCATGGATATTGACATCCCGGAATGTGAGACCTGGTTACGGGATACTGTGGGTGAGGAATTATCAGATGTAGGCTGGAAGGGCAGAGCGTATTCCGAGATCAATAAATTTGTAGCCTCCGGTGCCCGGTTGAGTGGGAACAAGCTCGTAAGTTGCGAGGAGATCACAAACACAACCATGGTATTTAATGCTACCTTAGAAAACATCAAGGTAGCTGGTGACCAGAGCAATCTTTCGGGCGTAACCCATTCCATACTGCATGGCTTCAACTACAGTCCACCCGATGCGCCATTCCCCGGATGGGTTCAATATGGCACGTTTTTCAATGAACGAAATCCATGGTGGCCTTACCTGAGGCTCTGGACAGATTATAAGGCGAGATTGTCAGAGGTCTTCATGAATGCAGAACCTGTTGCCGACATCGCCATCCTCCATCCCCTGGCCGATATGTGGATGAAGTTCGGGCCGCAACGGGATCCGTTTCCCGTGGTTAAATACCCCCCTTACCAGCATAACGTCTGGGAGGCCATACAGCAGCAAGGTTTCGGATGTGATTATGTCAGTGAGAAGATATTACAGGAATCTTCGTATTCAAATGGACAGATGAACTTTAAATCCAGAAAGTACTCCACCCTGATCCTCCTGGAGGTAGAGACCATCCTTCCTGAAACCGCTGATGCGCTGGATCAATTCGCACAAAACGGTGGTAAGATCATTTTCATTGAAAATACACCTTACCGTTCACCGGAATTCGTAGATAATGATAAAAAAGATGGCCGGGTAAAGGAAATTATTGACAAAATATTATCCCGGAATCCGGATAGAGTTGGAGTATACCCGCGACCGGACAAAGAACTATTGGTATGGTTTGAAGATATCCGGCAAAAATTCAATCTGAAACCCTATATTGAGATCTCAAAGCCAGACCGGTTCATAAATCAGAATTATTTTAAACATAAGAATCTGGATATTTTCTTCCTGTCGAATTCAGATGCCAATAAATCAAAGGAGATACAAGTTAAATTTGATATCAGAGGTAAACTTCCTTTTCTCTGGAATGCCGAGTCTGGTGGGAGATCAATATTACAATATGACATTAATGATACGAGCCTGAACCTCCATTTTGCACCAGCCGAGTCAAAGCTGATCGTATTCGAAAGTCCAAACGAAGACTATTCATCCAGATCCGAAGCAAACCTCCCTTTTCAACCACCGGAAGTGGATGACTCCAACCTCCCGATGATCTTTGAGGGTTCCTGGATGCTTACCCTGGAACATGTTGATGGCAGCAAAGAAAGCATGGAATTAAACGGCTTGACTGATTTCGTGGAAGATCCCAGGCTGAAAACATTTGCCGGGGTGGCAAATTATAGCAAGATCCTTGAAATTGCTGATCCAGGTAAGTATTCGAGTATTGATCTGGGGAAAGTAGTAGGAGTTTCTGAGCTTATAATAAACGGTAAATCCCAGGGAATTCGGTGGTATGGAGACCATTCCTATACCTTTGACGGAATCCTTAAGGAAGGTAAAAATGAAATTATGATAAAGATTACAACGGTTTTGGGTAATTATCTTAAATCATTGGAGGAAAATCCGGTGGCCAGGAGATGGGTCGGACGGCAGGAATACAGGAGCCAGGGCTTGATGGGACCTGTCAGATTGATGTAGACTACGGAAGGGATTTGTATGGCAATGTTTTCAGAGAGTGGTCATAAAGATGTGTTCAGGTAGTGGTCCTATTTTTGTTTTCAGGGAATAGCCCTATTGTTGTGTCAGAGAGTGGTCCTAT
>CBDUBA010000146.1:0-9750 GCA_965365275.1 uncultured Cyclobacteriaceae bacterium
TCAAGAAAAGTATTATTATCCGGCTCCGCGACAATTGCAGTAACCATCTGTGGATGTTCATTATTCAGCATTATTGTTTCACCAATAACATCTGTGTTGCCAAAGAGTTGTAAGGCAAGCTTTTCAGTAATAACTATTGATTTTGGGTCATGAAAAGCCATTTCCATGTTGCCTGAGACAAGATCATAGGTAAACAGTTCGAAAAAATCGCTATCAACAAACAGAATCTGTGATTTCTTAGGTTCTGATTTTTCTGATTTGAGGACGGGTTGTTCCCAGAAACCGGCCATTCGAACCGTTTTTTCAATTTCAAATACAGAGGAATCCAAATGATAGGATAAAACACCGGGCATATTTATGCCAAATGAATGCTCTCCATTATTGTTTATTAACAGATATCCATTTCCCCTATTTTTCTGGTGCCTGTCTGTGGTCAACTCATGGTAACAAAATGAAAAAAGAAGGATGACAACAGTCATACTCAAGGATAATCCGAATATGTTTATAAAATTAATGGTTGGATTCTTTTTCAGATTCCTGAGGCTTAACCTGAATAAATACTTCATAAACTTAAGGTAAAAATATCTGCCACTATAAGTCCAAAAAGAATGCCTTTTTTATAATTGCCTATCTATCAGACATTTAAAATACTATGATAGCCAATAAATGTCGGATTATCCAACACGGGTGTTGGAATATGAAACGAAAATGCAAAATCAAATCAATTAGCAAATCTCGAAATTAAAGAAAGCTATTTTTAAATTTTGTTAGAGATCATTCTTCATAACCAAATCCAGTCTTTTATTTCTTTAATAAACTATTACCGGCGTAAAGTATCCCTAATAATACAATTATCATTCCTGTTATTGCCGATCCTGATACCCATTGACTTTCAACCGCAACATCAATAGACCGGGCTGTAAAAATTCCATAGGCTGCCCACAAAAAAACCATTGCAAAGACGATATCCCGCTTTTTTATCAGGATAAACAAATTAATTAGGGCTGCTATTATAAGCATTAACGAAGCCCAAAATGCTGCACCAGGAGGATTACCATTCCATGTCAATGATGTTAACCAAACACTTATGTTCGCAACCGTAGCAATGCAAATCCATCCAAGGTATAAACTGATTGGGGTATATGTTGTCAAGTACGACCATACTGAGGGATAGTTTTTATCAGAAACTTTCTGATACAGGAGGATGAGTATAATGAGTAATCCAAGCATTAACAACACGGATAATCCCATCTTATCATAATGCCACGAATAAATCCAGCTGATGTTAAGGATGCATGTTAAAATGAAATATACTGATAATGAATTATAGCCCTTACTCCAATTACTATTCACTCCTTTCCAAAACAATCTGATACTGAAAAACAGGTTAAATAGATAAATCAATCCCCATATAGAAAACGTAAATCCAGCAGGTGTGAAAAGGGTTGGGTATTTGCCTGAAACACCACCTGCCGAAATATCATTTATTCTCCCTATACCGGATAGATAATTTACATAGATCATTAAGAGGAATGCGGAGAGAACCATAAAGGGCAATATCTTTTTCATTCTGAATGATTTTATAAAAGGATAATTACAAGTTTAATAATTATCTGCAGGAACTTGTTTATCGGTTTAATTGTCAGGTAATAACTATTATGATAAATTTACAATAAAAGAAGAGGATTTCTATTTTCAACATGCGAAATCATTGTGAATCGTTACAATACGTAATTCCAGTAATGGAAAAGGGATTAAGGGCATCTATTGAAGGAATTTCCGAAGACCTGCTTAACCATAAATTTGCTGCTCACAAAATGACTATCGGGCAACTTGTCGTTCATACCATGTCCTGGCCCCGATACTTTCTATCTGAGGATCCTCCCTGGGAATTAACGGAGAATACATGCCGGCCCTGCAACTATCCGCTGACTACTGCATTTGTCAACGACGTAATTACAGATGGCATAAACGCAATGATGGAATATCTTCAGCAAACCAATGATGATCTTCTAGAAATAGACGAAAACGGTAAAAAGGGGAAGGGCTATATTTTATACAGATTACAACTTCACACGTTGGTTCATGCTAATCAAATATCTTATTTAAGAAGTATGATGGAACCAAATTGGGATTTTGGTGGTTATTTTGGAGAAATGGCTACGGCTTTGATAGAACTTGATTATTCGACCACCAAAGATCTAGGTGTTAAAGGATTTTAAGGTGAATTAAATTCTAGCACAACAATTTCATTATCATTGACCCCTCCAATTATGAAGTCCCTCTCGTTTATCCTGAATTTTTTGATCGTATTGAGCTCACCTCGTATGTAAATACCACTTTCCACAGGATATTGAACATCAAAATCCCCTTTTCCTTTACCTTTAAGAAACCAACCGTAACTCGCTTCATACTTCCCATAGAGCGGCCTGACCGAAATGAAATTTCCACCCAATACAATATCCAAAAAACCATCTCGATCAAAATCGTTTAAAATCATATCCTGAATCGGCGCAAACTGAGTCTCCGTAGGAAGGAGTAGTTTTTGGAATCCCTCTTGCCCATGGTTTAGAAAGATACAGGATTCAAACATTTTCACCTCTTTCACCAATGACTCATCTATTTGTTGTCTGGTAAATATCTCCTGCACGGTTTGCCCGGAAAACTCAGCATATGACGGATATTTTTCCGAAATAAAATCCAATTGCCGGGTTAGGTCGTCTCTGTAGGCAAAAGGATATTCTTTACCCTCCCTCATGGTAGTAATGATTTGTTCAACGGTACCATTCTTGTCGAAATCATTTATATACATACGAACCGGATTATCAGGACCTGGTTTCAATATTGAATTCAATCCCAGGTTACCTGCAATTATGTCATGATCCCCGTCATTATCGATATCTTCCGTTTTCAGGGAAAACCACCAGCCGGATGAATTTTCAATCCCCTGAGGATATTGAATGGATTTAAGAGATCCATTGTCATTATCCAGAATCCAAATGCCCATCCATTCACCTGCAATGACCAGGTCCATATCGTTGTCATTGTCATAGTCGAACCAGGAAGCATCCGTTACCATTCCAAGATCATTGAGTTCAGGAGCTTTTTGAGAAGTAATATCCCTGTAAGAACCCCTTCCATCATTTTCCAGCAAGTAAGAATCAGCCGAAATACCATAAATTCCCGAAATTGACCTGGAACCAACAAATAGATCCATATCCCCATCCTGATCAAAATCCATAGGCCTCACACAGGATCCATTGTGGTGGAATTCAGGCAATAATTCTTCACCTTTGGCAAAATTCCCCGAACCATCATTTATATATAAGCGATCCATACTTAATCTCTGCAGGTTGGATGTCTCATTCCCGCCACTTACTACATAAAGATCAAGGTCCCCGTCCATATCAGCATCAAATAAAGCTGCATCCACATCCTCATAACCAAAATCCTTATCAAAATCAGGATTATCTTTCAAAATAAAAGCATCTCCCTGCGAAATGAACAACTTTGAACGCTGTCCTTTAGCCCCTCCAATGAATACATCATCTTGACCATCCCCGTTTACATCACCTACAGCCAATGCAGGTCCTTCCGATGACAATTTATGGGGTGCCAGATGCTGCTTTTCGAATTCATCATATCTGTCTTCCTTATGGACAAAATTTAATCCAAGATTCTCTGAAGCATCTTTAAATAAGGGGTTGTTTTCTTCACTAAAATCAAGTTTCCCAATATTTGAACCCGCATTTTTAATATCAATTACTAATTCCTGATCAACAGGAACATCATATTTCATTTCTATTATGTTATCTGGCCACCTGATAAGAATAGAATCAGCACGGTCATTATTACCCATTCCGACATGTATCCCTTGGGGGACCGATGACAAAAATCCCCGGGATTGAAAATTCTCTGCCAATCTTTTTTCACCGGCTGTAAAAACAATCACCCGGGTACCAACTCCGAAAGTATTCTTTTCACTTCCTTTTATTTTAAATTTCAGAAAATGGTGGTTCGTTAACGATTCAGAATTATTCCTGTAGATGTATGCTTTCTCATTTATATTATTTACGATAATGTCCAGGTCACCATCATTATCCAGGTCGGCATATGCCGCTCCGTTAGAATATGATTTTCGATTCATTCCCCATTTAACAGCCTGGTTTGAAAAAGTAAATTTATTTATGTCCCTGGGTTGTATAGTTTCATTCAAATCAAGAGATCCATTATTCCTGAATACATAATTTACCAATGGATCAAGGGGCATCTTTTCATACAATTCCTTGTTTGATAATATTTCACTATTGGTTTTCTTCTGTTCATTGCGATCATCCAATAAAAATTTTACATAATCCAGGTCGTTGGCCCTACGAAATATTCCATTGGTTATATATATATCCTTATAGCCATCATTATCAAGATCACAAAACAAGGGTGCCCAACTCCAGTCCGTGGAATATATTCCCGATAACCTGCCTATTTCACTGAACATATTCTTCCCCAGATTCAGTTGCAGCATATTTCTAACATACTGGTGGTAGTAACCAAAGTTTCTTTTGATATTATATAATTCATAGTCGTCTTCACCTCCGGACTGTTTTTTAATTTTTTCCTCCACGGGTAGCATATCAAGTACGACAATATCCAGCAAGCCATCATTGTTGAAGTCAGCGATATCATTACCCATGGATGACCTGCTGCTATGGGTGATCATTTCGGAAAGACGCTCACTGAATGTCCCATTTCTGTTATTAAGGTACAAATAGTCTATTTCATGAAAATCGTTTGATACATAAATATCCGGATAGCCATCATCATCAATATCTGCAATACTGACACCAAGCCCATAACCAAGCTGACTGCTTAAAATACCGGCCCGTCTGCTAACATCTGCATAATATATCGATCCATTATTGTTGTCGTGACGATAAAGCCGGTCTCCTGCCTTGGAGTCCATTTCAAACCGGAGAGAGGACATCCCATAATTTCGACTGCCATGTACAGAATGATTCAGCAGGTACATGTCCAGATCACCATCAAGGTCATAATCAAAAAAAGCGGCCTGCGTTGAAAATCCGGAAAAGTCTAATCCAAATTCTTTCGCTCTGTCTGTAAATGTGAGATCACCATTGTTGATAAAAAGTTGATTTCCCCCTTTCAGCCCTTTATAATCACCTACCTGGCAGACATAGATATCAAGCAAACCATCCCCGTTAACATCGGCCATTGTGACGCCGGTTGACCAATCCCCTTTCCCTTCAACTCCCGCTGCATGAGATATATCCTCAAAAACAAAATCTCCTTTATTCAGATATAGCCTGTTAGGCATCTGGTTTGCACTGAAATACAGATCGATCAGGCCATCATTATTTATATCACCTGCAGCCACACCTCCTCCATTATTAAAATAGAGGTATTCTATCATATTAAGTGAATCCGTTTCGATAAGATCATTAGAAAAAGTAATGCCGGTGTATGAATCTTCCATCAGGGTAAACAGCAATTTCTCCGGTTCATTTCTTCCACAGGAAACCAGGTGACTAATGATGAAAATAATGAGTATCCCCCTAACGATAAAAGGCACGTGAAAACAGTCTTTAATAAAACAAATCTAATTCCTAATAAAGAAATAAATGTTTAAATTCAAACCAATATATGCTTTTATGTATCTTTTAAAAAAGTATTTTCAGATATATGGCAGGTGCTGTTGATGGCGGGCATATTTCAATTCCTTTTTCATAACAGCTGATTTTAAGAGAGTAATCAACATTATCAGTGAAAATCCTTACTCCCATAGTCATGTTTGTTTTTATTGCCGAGTTATCCTTTGCCCAGGATATTGACAGCATATCTATAAGCGCAGATTTTCAAAATAGCGCTCTGACGGATATATTGACTGAGATAGAAGCACATCATCCCATCCGGTTCTTTTATAAAGAAGACTGGATCCCTGACCATCAAATAAATATTTCATTTCAGGAGGCATCGATCTTCAATATCCTGGATGCATTAACTGAACCATACGATCTGAATTACCTGGTCTACTATAATTCCATAATTATTGCCCCTGAAGAAATTTTAAACCAGGAATATACCAGGGATTATTTTATCATTAAGAACAGGCAGAAGAATTTATTTAGATCCAATACATGGATCACAGCCAGTGATATTCTCAACCTGGGCGATTCCTCCAGGGTATCAACTGCAGGTAAGATATTGATAAAGGGTATGGTAGTTGATCAACTGAGTTCTGAACCTTTAACAGGAGTGAATCTGCATTTTGAGGGCTTGAACTATACTGCCTCTACCGACAATTCCGGGAAGTTTGAGGTCAGATTACCCACAGGATACAATCTGCTGGAGATAAGTTATATAGGTTATGAAACACAAAAAATGGTATGGCAGGTTTTCAGTGAGGATGAGGTAACGATAGTACTTCCTCCTGATGCTTATGAACTCGAAGAACTACTGATAACCGGTGAAACGGATGATAATAATGTTCAATCGGTAATAATGGGCATAACAAGGCTAAGGCCACAACAAATAGAAAATATGCCGGTATTTCTGGGGGAACCGGATATTGTTAAGGGTATTTTAACCTTACCAGGTGTTAGTACCGTGGGGGAAGGTGCAGGCGGCTTCAACGTAAGAGGTGGCTCTATCGATCAAAACCTGATCATTCAGGATGAAGCTTTGATATTCAATTCTTCACATGCCCTTGGTTTTTTCTCCATCTTCAATTCTGATGCCATTCAGGAAGTAGAACTTTACAAGGGTCATATTCCAGCTCAATATGGAGGAAGGCTTTCTTCTGTATTAAATGTTAAATTAAAAGGCTATAATTCAGAAAAGCTGCATGGTAAAGGGGGCATAGGATTGGTCTCAAGCCGGTTGACACTGGATGGCCCTTTACAATCCGGAAAATCGAAAAAAGCCGGAAACCGGGCTAAAACAACTTTCCTATTAGGTGGTCGTATTACCTATTCCGACTGGATCTTAAGGATGTTTAATATCCCTGATATTAAAAATAGCTCAGGATATTTTTATGATATAAATGCAAAACTATCTCACAGGTATAGTGACAAAGGGATTATCTCAGCATCATATTACCAGAGTTTTGACAACGTTCAGTTTTCTGACGATTATGGATTTTCATGGACGAACAGGGCTGCGAGCCTGATCTGGAATCATATGATCACCCCTGATGTAGCATCTACATTTTCAGTATCTATGGGAACAAATGAAAATTTGTCATATGAACCGACTGGTTTGAGAGCTTTTACATTAAAAAATGGTATATCTAATCTGCGGTTGAAGGAAGACATACTGATATCTTCGATAAAAGATCATAGCATTTCAACAGGCATTGAATATATTAATTATCATATTGCCCCTGATGAATTGGCTCCAAGGGGTGATCAGTCAAGCATAATTCCTCAGGAGGTGATGAAGGATAATGGCCATGAGTTTGGCATTTACCTGAATGATGAATATGTATTGAATCATTTGTTCACTATATCCTTTGGATTGAGGTTCAATACCTTTCAGCAATTGGGCCCGGGCACCGTTTACAAATACCCGGAGGGAGAACCTAAAGATCCGGAAAATATTACGGACAGTATCTCATACGGATCGGGGGAAGCAGTCAAGACCTATTACAACCTTATGCCTAGATTTTCTATGAAATACAGCTTCAATTCAAATTCTTCCCTTAAATTCAGCTATAACCGAACCAGCCAGTTCATACACCTTATATCCAATTCCACAGCGGCCCTGCCCGTGGATTTCTGGTTGGTAAGTGGTCCGTATTATGCCCCCGAAACTTCTAATAATTATTCCATAGGCTATTTCAGGAATTTTATGCAGAACGTTTGGGAAACTTCATTGGAATTGTATTACAGAAGAATGAAAAATGTGATAGAGTATAAGGACTTTGCAGAATTACTGCTCAACAACCATCTTGAAACTGAGCTGATCTCCGGCGATGGACAAGCTTATGGGGCAGAAGTGCTGGTGAGAAGAAAAAAAGGACGGTTGAATGGTTGGATGGCTTATACATATTCAAGATCATACGTTAAGATAGGTGGTGAAAATGAAGAAGAAACAATAAATAATGGTGAATGGTACCCTTCCACACTGGATATTCCGCATAATTTCAACATCGTACTCAATTATAACTTCAATAAAAGTAATATTTTCTCAGCAAATTTTACCTACAGATCGGGTAGGCCGATCACGATCCCCGGATCATTTTATATAGTTGATGATGTATTTATACCTGAAGTTACAGGCAGGAATGAGTTGCGGATTCCGCCATATCACCGACTTGATATTTCATATACACTTAAAAGGAATGTGATCAGGAAGAAAAGATATAAGGATAGCTTTACCTTTTCAATTTATAATTTGTATGCCAGGAAAAACACATATTCTATCTTTTACAGGAAGAATCTATCCAGGGGAACAAATGCATACAGGTTATCAGTCCTGGGAACAATTTTCCCATCCTTTACATATAATTTTGAGTTTTAAGCGAATGAAGAAGACATATATTTTACATATTCTGTTTTTCTTGTTTACCGGATGCATTTCATCATACAACCTCGACCATGACACCAATGAATATTTACTTGTAGTAGATGGGAAGATCACACAGCAAAATACGCAACATGAATTAACGCTTCGAAGGTCAACAGCAACCGGATCGACTGAATATAATGCCGTAACTGGCGCAAGAATATCCCTTAATGACGATGAGGGTAATTTTGAAGCCTACTACGAATTTGAAAATGGTAAATATTTATTTGAGGGTAATGAGCTTGAGCGTGTTCCCGGCAGATCCTATTATATTGAGATTCATCTTCCCGACGAGAGCGTATACAGATCTGTCGTGCAAACCATGCCTGAAGTTATGAAACCAGATAAACTTTATTTTGAGCTGGAAGAGATTGAAGAGATAAGTGACCTGGAAAATATTATTATCAGAAGATATCTTAATTTTTACATTAACACACCTGTAATAAAGGATAATAAAAATTATCATTTTATATGGAGGATGGATCATGCTTATTCCTTTGCTGAATTGCAATGCAATCCATTAAAGACACCAGCAATATGTTATATCAAAAGAAAATTGATTAGTGAAAACTTGAAGATCTTTAGCAGTGAAGATCTTTCGGGGGGGGTGTTACAGGATTTCAGGGTAGGTTCTATTAGGGTACTTCCCAATTGGGAATTCTTCGAAAAGCATTTCTTTAATGTGGCACAGCATTCAATAACCAAAGAAGCATATGTTTATTGGGAAACTGTCAAAAAGGTTGCCCAATCAACCGGAAGCATCTTCGATACACCACCCGGACCAATAAATGGGAATATCTATAATATTAACGATCCGGATGAAAGGGTCTTAGGCTTCTTCGAGGTTTCGGCAGTTGATACCATTCGAACTTATACGTTTGCGACTGATCTTGAACCCCTGGCAATAGAGGATCTGTGTAATCCTCTCGTTTGGCAATCCTGGAGAAAGCCGGAGTGCTGTGATTGCCTAGTGATCCCCGATAGCGACCTTCAAAGGCCGGATTACTGGGGATTTTTAAGAGAAGAACACAGATGATCATCCATATTAAATATCGTCCAACATTGAAATGGATAGACAAATACAAAATCCATCAGACTATTAAATAAAGATGAAGAGTATTGATCATTTAGTATTTACCCGGATTCTGTATCTTATTTTTTTTCTGCTGA
>CBDUBA010000147.1:0-9744 GCA_965365275.1 uncultured Cyclobacteriaceae bacterium
CCATTATAATCAGGGAGAATAAGATTTTGTAGATTTACAGAGCATGAGTTTTATTTATCCACAGTTTCTTCTCGGTCTGCTGGCTCTGGGGATACCCATCATCATACACCTGTTCAATTTCAGAAGGGCCAGAAAGGTCTATTTCTCAAGCAATCAATTCTTGCTCAATATAAAAAAGGCCACGAGTACAAAGCTTAAGTTAAAACAATACCTGGTCCTTCTGTCGAGGCTTCTGTTTATCTTCTTTCTGGTGATCACCTTTGCCCAGCCTTTTATTCCTGCAAAGGAAAAGAATATTCAGAGCAATCAGGCCATCATTTACCTTGACAATTCATATAGCATGTCAAATTATGTCAATGAAGAGCTCACAGCCTTTGAAGCTGCCATATCCTTTATAGAACAAATAATTGAGGTATATCCCCAGAATTCTCAATTTTTATTATTAACGAATGATTTTGCCCCATTTTCAAACACGCCTAAATCTAAAAACGAGATCGGGGAACTTATTACTGAAATAAATCTGACCGGCATAACAAGGACGGCCGGGGAAGTTTTCCAAAGAATAAAAAACAATGAAATCACAGAAAGCTCAGGAGATATTTTCTGGCTGTCAGATTTCCAGATCTCCACTTCAGGAGATATCTCATTGTTTTCAAATGATACATCCCATAATATCTTTATTATCCCCATGACCTATAGCACTTCCTCCAATGTTTATATTGACTCTCTATACCTGACAAATCCTTTCCTGATTCAAAGTGAAAAGAATAAGTTAAATGTTATATTAAGAAATGACGGGGGAGATTATATTGAGGATCTGTTGATAAGGTTGTCCATAAACGATATTCAAACTGCCAATGGGAGCCTGAACCTCAATCCCTATAGTAATTCTGTAATTACCTTTGACCTGTCTACAGGATTAGATAAATATAATTATGGCAGCCTGAGTTTTGAGGATTTCCCAGTTACCTTTGATAATGATTTTAATTTTTCACTGACCCTATCAGACCGGATTTCAGTTATCGAGATCAAAAGCAAGGATACAACAACGGTTATACAACGCGTATTTGGAAACCAGGGGATCTTTGATTTCAGGTCTTATTTAAGTGGCAATATCGATTATAATGACCTGCTTAAATCAGACCTCATCGTTTTGAATGAACTGGAAGAACTTGATATATCCATCAGTAATATTTTAACTGATTTCCTGGATAATAGAGGCGATATCCTGTTTATTCCTGCAAACCGGTTTGACATTCCCTCTTTTAATGCCCTTTTTGGCCCGATCGATTATATCCCGGACAGTATGCAGGCTGACCAGACGCTGAATAACCTTGATCTGAATAATCCTTTCTTTGCGGACATATTTGAGGGAAATGAAAACCAGTTCAATATGCCCGTTGCCAGACCGGTAATCAATATAAAAGGTGCTAACGAAGATATCATAAAGTTTAAAGACGGAAGAAATTTCTTTTCATATAAACAGTATAATAATAGATTATATATGCAGGCCAGTCCAATTAATCAGGGCCATACAAATTATTCCACGCATGCGGTTTTCGTTCCGATAATGTACAGGACAGCCATGTTAAGTAAAAAGGAATTTGATCAACTGTATTATACGCTGGATCAGACTATTATATCCGTTACCACTGATTCCATCAATAGTGAGTCAATCGTCAAGCTGAAAAAGTATGACCAGGAAATCATTCCGGGAAGGAGGATAACAGGGAATAAACTGGTTCTCGATATCCCAAAATTTGAATTAAGCCCGGGCCATTATACTATCGATATAGAAAATATTCAGAAAGGAACAATCGCTTTTAATCCCGGGAAAAAAGAATCGATGATGTCACAACACGCTGAAGAAAAATTAAGTGAGATCACAGAGGAAAATTCTTACGTTAAGCTTTTTAATACCAAAGGATTTAATAATTTTGATAAAGAGATAAAGGAAAAATATCTGGGTATCCCATTATGGAGAGTAGCCTTAATATTAACACTGATTTTTTTATTCATCGAAATATTGTTAATCAGATTTTTATAAGACAAATTGTTCCCAAATATTGCTCATATACCCGTTTGGCAAAGGAATTAAAAAACAAACACTATAACAGATGAACGTTCTTATCAAAGATGCACTGATACTTCACAAAGGATCCACACACCACCGAAAGAAAAAAGACATTTTGATCTCCAATGGGAAAATTAAGAAGATTGATACCGGCATTAAAGAGGAAGGTCAAGTAATTAAGGGAAAAAGATTGATGGTATCTATTGGTTGGTTTGATATGCGGGCCAATTTTTCCGATCCGGGACTTGAACATAAGGAGGACATAATCAGCGGTTGCAATGCTGCAGCTGCAGGAGGATTTACCGGGGTTGCAATACTACCCAATACCAAACCTGCCATTCAATCTAAAAATGATATAGGTTATATCCTTGCAAAGGCAAAGCAGTGTCTTCCGGACATCTACCCCTATGGTTCGGTTACCAAGGATAATAAGGGAGAAGAAATAACAGAGATGATCGATCAGAACGCAGCAGGTGCAGTTGCATTCACAGATGGTGAAAAACCAATTTGGAACACTGATATAATGTTGAAAGCTCTGTTATATGTAGAAAAGTTCAAGGGATTGATCATTAATATACCACAGGAAAAATGGTTGAATATGCTGGGCCATATGCATGAAGGGCATACCAGTACTATAATCGGGACAAAGGGATTACCCAGTATTGCCGAGGAGATCATGATCGAGCGAGATCTGAGGATCGTTGAGTATTCAGGCGGAAAGGTACATTTCTCAAATATCTCAACAGCAGAATCTGTAAATCTTATCCGGCGTGCCAAGCGAAAGGGATTGGACATATCTTGTGACATTGCCGCACATCAGATAGCCTTTACCGATGCAGACCTGATTGACTTTGATACCAATTTAAAAGTGAATCCACCTTTCAGAGAAAAAAAGGATGTGAAAGCACTTCTAAAAGGTCTTGAAGATGGCACCATAGATATTATCACCTCAAGCCATTCACCCCAGGATATCGAATCAAAAGTACTTGAGTTTGATCATGCTGATTTTGGGATAACCGGATTGCAAACTGTGTATCCCATTCTTACAAGTGAACTTGGACCAAATGGCTGGGACATATATCTTGACAAAATAACCATAAACCCCCGCCAAAGACTCGGATTACATATCCCCGATATAGAGCCCGGGACGGATGCGAATATTACGGTCTTTGATCCTACGATAGAATGGACTTTTAATGAAAGTTCAAACCTGTCAAAATCTTTGAATTCACCATTTTTAGGGAAAGAACTGAAAGGGAAAGTGGTCGCTGTTTTTAACAAGGGAAAAGAAAAGATATTCCTGTAGTTTCTTGAAAAATCTGAATCCTATTCAAACCGTATCTATAAAATATGGTAGCATCGCCACCCTGTTATCCATCATTTTGTTTCTTATTCTTTACTATGCAGGCCAAAATCCTTTATTGATTCCGGCTTTCCTTGATTTCAGGATACTTCTGTTTCCCATATTCCTGGTTTTCAGCATCAGGGAGTTTAAAGAAAATCATAACAATGGATTTCTCCACTTCTGGCAGGGCTTCAGTATCGGTTTAATGGTTATCCTGATCATCGCATTCCTTATGTCCGTTTTTATATGGATCTTCGGATCCTGGATTGAACCGGAGTTTGTAGCAAATTTTATACAATCATCTGTAGACCAGATTGAATCCGCCAGGGAGAAGATCCAGGATGCGATTGGGGAAGAAGAATTGACCAAAGTTCTCGAGATTTTGCCTTCCACAACATTATATGACCTTGCGTTAGATTATTTTTTGAAAAGTTTACCTTATGGCTTATTTTTAACTATTATCATATCGCTCATTCTCAGAAAGAAACCTAATTTTTAATACTATGGAAAAAAACAGTCTTTTTAATCATGCGCTGAAATTCGGATTCATAATCGGAATTGTAAACATAATCGTTGGCATCCTCGCCTATATGGTTGGGGAAACTTTGATGGTCAAATGGTGGTTTGGTTTATTGATCATTGTTATAAATATCGCGCTTATTGTGTACAGCGGCAGTCAATATCGGTCCTCAGTCGGAGGATATATGAACTTTAAAACTGCCTTTTCTGTTACATTTGTTACTTTTTTAATTGCAGGCATCATTGGTACCATTTTTAATATCCTCTTATACCAGGTGATCGATCCTGAACTTCCCGGAAGGCTGGCAACAGCAGCCATAGAACAAACCGAACAGATGATGACCAATATGGGGGCTCCTGCTGACCGCATCGATGAACAACTTCAGGCCTTAGAAGGAAGAATGAATGATCAGTTCTCGCTTATGGGCCAGATCAAAGGATTTGGTATTGCACTGATCATATATGCTGTTCTATCACTGATACTGGGTGCGATACTCAAGAAATCGGAAAAAGTAGATAGTGCTGTATAGGCTTACCTGCCCGTAATCAAAATAAAAAAAACCTCCAGGCTGGTTCTTATAAGAAACCTCCTGAAGGTTTTTTTTATTACTGAGGTATTCTGCTATTGTTGGATAATTTATTTAATTTGGCCCTGAATTATTCATAATTATGAGTGAGGTCCCGGACATATCCATTATTGTACCCGTATTTGAAGAAGAGGAATCAATTCAGGAATTGAGCGAATGGATTGATAGAGTAAATGTGGAACACAAGCTGTCCTATGAGATCATCTTCATCGATGATGGCAGTAAAGATTCATCCTGGGAGGTAATAGAATCCTTATCAGATAATAATGTTAGTATAAAAGGAATCCGGTTGAGTAGAAATTATGGAAAATCAGCGGCTTTGGACACAGGATTTTCAGCCGCTTCCGGAAAGGTTATCATAACGCTCGATGCCGATCTGCAGGACAGCCCGGATGAGATCCCGCATCTGTATAAAATGATCGTTGAAGAGGGGTATGACCTTGTTTCAGGGTGGAAAAAGAAACGTCACGATCCAATCACCAAACGACTTCCTTCTAAATTTTTCAACTTCGTTACCCGTAAAATCTCCGGCATAAAACTTCATGATTTTAACTGCGGCCTAAAAGCCTATAGTTCAAGAGTAGTTAAAAACATTAATATCTATGGGGAAATGCATCGTTATATCCCGGTGATAGCGAAATGGAATGGATTTGATAAAATCGGAGAAAAGGTCGTAACACACTACCCACGGAAGTTTGGCCGTACAAAATTCGGGATAGAGCGTTTTATAAATGGATTCCTTGACCTGATATCCATAACCTTCGTAATGCGTTTTGTGAAAAAGCCAATGCATTTTTTCGGTACCCTGGGGACACTTTCATTTATGTTTGGTCTTTTCATCACCTTATGGATAATCGGTGTTAAGATATATCAGATCCAGCATCATCTTCCAGTCAGGGAAGTTACCAGCCAGCCTCTGTTTTTTCTGGCCCTTGTAGCGCTGATAATCGGGGCACAGATGTTCATGACAGGATTCCTGGCTGAGATCCTTACCTTGAACTCAGACAAGACATCACAATACCTTATTGTTGATAAAAAAGGTTTCAAGTAAATCCATGGCTAAGCGGTTTTATTCCATCATCATCCCTGTGTATAATCGCCCTGATGAAGTAGATGAATTACTTGAAAGCCTCGCACTCCAATCCTATAAGAATTTCGAGGTTATCATTGTTGAAGATGGTTCCGAACAAAAGTGTGATAAGGTAGTCGAGAAATATGTTCATGAGTTAAATATCAATTATTGTTTCAAACAAAACGCTGGCCAGGGATTTGCAAGGAATTATGGGTATGAAAGGGCAAAAGGTGAATATTTTATTGTCTTTGATTCTGACTGTATTATTCCTGACAACTACCTTGAAACTGTTGAATCCTATTTAAACAGTAATTACCTTGACGCCTATGGGGGACCGGATAAGGCCCACGATTCTTTCACCCCCATACAAAAAGCCATTAACTTCTCCATGACATCTCCCTTTACAACGGGGGGAATACGAAATAAGAAAAAAGCAATAGGAGGGTTTTCACCAAAGAGTTTTAATATGGGAATTTCCCGGGTAGTATTCGATGCCACCGGAGGATATATCATCCCCTATAAAGGAGAAGATATTGAATTCAGTACCCGGATCCAAAAAATGGGTTTTAAAACCGGCCTGATAGAAGATGCCTACGTGTATCATAAGAGACGTACTTCCTGGTTTAAATTTTTCAAGCAACTCCATTTTTTCGGGACCGCCAGAATCAACATCGCACGATTCTTCCCTGATCAATTGAAACTTGTGCATTTCTTCCCAGCTATCTTTATACTGGGATTTATATTAACAGTTTTTATGTGGTTCTTTTACCCTTCATTGGCAAAAATCCTCACGGCCATCTATGGCGCGTATTTCCTGATTCTATTTATCGACGCTTTAATAAGAACCCGTAGCATATGGATCTCACTATTGGGTTTATGGGCTGGTTTTCTCCAATTGACGGCATATGGAACCGGTCTAATACAGGAATTATTGATCTCGGTATTCAAAAAATGAGATATTAAGCCCTTAATCGGTTTTTTTTTCTAACTTTTAAAACTTTTTACATATCTGTTTCATCTATAGTCCAGAAGCTTCTTAAATCAATGGCGGAGACATTAAGAGACATAGCCCTATATCACAGTGAATGCCTGGTTGAAAAATCACAAAAAGGTGATAACCATGCATTTGGAAAATTAGTTGGATTGTGGTTTAAGAGGATATATAACGTGGCGCTGAAATATTTTGGTGATCATGACCTGGCCATGGAGGTAACTCAGAGAACTTTTATAGCTGTATATAAGCATCTCGATAGTATAAAAGATGTAAAAAGCTTCAAGTACTGGCTTTACAAAGTGGCCATCAATCAATGTCATGAGGAAGAAAGAAGGCAGAAAAGGAAAACCTGGTTTTCAATCTTCCAAAGTGATGATGCCAAAAGGATGGAAGAACTGAATTTCCAGCCGGAAAAGGAGTTTCAAAGGAAAGAAACAGAGGAAATCATGGGCAATATATTAAAAACGCTTCCGGAAGAACAGAAGGTGGTCATTATCATGAAGGAATATGAAGGAATGAAATTCCGGGAAATTGCTGAGACCCTTGGGATCTCGGAAAATACAGCGAAATCAAGGTTGTATTACGGGCTGAAGAGCCTTAGAAAAACAATAGAAAATAGTGGATTAAACTTAGAATATAAATAATCATGGGTACAGAAGATTTTAACAAAGAGCTGATTACATATCTCTATGATGAAATGTCAACTGAAGAAAGACAACAGTTTGAGATAGCCATGGAAAATAATCCCGAGCTTAAGAAAGAATTCGAGGAATTAAAAGAAATGAGAAAAGGACTCGCTCAGATCCAGGACAAGGAAGTAATGGAACCCTTCTTCCTTTGGGGAAAACAAGGATCAGACCCCTGGATCAGCATGTTCAAGAGAAGGAATTTATTGATGTTCAAACCTTTTATTGCAGTGGCTGCATCCCTTGTGATTGTTTTGCTCGTTGGATATCTGACAAATTTTAAAATAACATATAAAGACCAGTCACTTTATATTGGCTTTAATGATTCAGGCACTAAGGGTTCAGATGCAATCTATACACAGGATCAGGTGGCCCAGCTTGTCAATGAAGAAATTGCGAAAAATAATGCTTATATATTTTCGAAATTAACGGAAACTGAAAACAATCTGGATAGCCGGTTTGCTGCACTTGAAAATTCTCAGAATAAGCAATTAACCCCTTCCTATGCCGCTGCTGATGTGGTTACCCAGCAAGAACTTGATATTTTCCTGGCCAATGTACGAAGCAATAATCTGAAAGTACTGCAAACTTATTTGCAATCATCCAGTGCACAGCAACAGGATTACTTTCAGGCCGTGCTCACAGAGTTCTCAGACTATATGGAAAATCAAAGGGAGGAAGATTTAAGGTTGATTCGAAGAAGTCTTATTAATCTTCAGGAGGATCAGCAGGCACAAAAAGAAGAAACTGACCAGATCCTAGCCAGTATATTGACAACCGTAAACAACGAAAACAATTGATAGGATATAAAAAGCCAGATCTGCCAAATTGGATAGGCATGTAAGGCATGGAATTTAAAAATGAAAAAATAAAATATAAAGATATGAAAAGGTTAACTATAATAGTATTAATACTGATCAGTGGAAGTGCAATGGCACAGAATATTGATGAGGAAAAAATGAACCGCGACCTCGAGATTGCCAAGAATGTACTGGCAACTATGTTGAAAGGTGATTCGGAAAGATATTGGGGATCCGGGTCGATAAGTGGATCTTACGTTCAGGGCTATGGTGTGATATTCACCATCCCGAAGCATTATGCAATGATCCATGTCAGACCTCCACGACCTGTTGTCGCTCCACGTGTACGGGTCAGAACAGGTGGATCTGAGGAAGCAACGGTAATTATTGAGGAAGATATAAAGGCTTATGCAGAAGAAGCTGAAAAACTAGCCAAAAAGCAGGAGGAATTGATAAAAAAGCAGGAAGAATTGGCTAAACAGCAAAAGGAACTTTCTGAATCGGAGAAAGAAGAACTGGCAGAAGCGATGGCTGAAATAGAATTCAATGCCCAGGAAATTGCTGAAATAGCTAAGGAAGCAGAAGAACAAGCCCTGCTATGGCAGGCTGAATATTCCGAAAACCTGGAAGCTTCAATGGAAAAAACGGAAGAGGCTATCATCACATTCCTGGCTGATTATGCCGATCTGATTGGTCAGCTTAAACCCACAGATAATATACTCGTTAAACAGGATTCACCATTTGACCAGGATATATTAATTTACGGTTTCGGTGAGGGGGATGATGTCTGGGTAGACGCCGATGTGGATGTTGACGATGATACTGGTTCAGCGGGAGTTTACTCCGGCAAGAATAAAGGATCGGGTTTTTCCGCTGAAATCTCAAAGAAAGTGGTTACTGATTACAAAACAGGGAAAATTGATTTTGACGCTTTCAGGGAAAAAGTAGTCATTAAAAGGGCTGCACCGGAAAGAAAAAGTGCTGACCTGGATATGTTCGCCAATATATTCAAACAGTACTACAGCCCGAAAATGTCGACAACCTTCTTCACGGAGCGCACTCCGGGCTACGAGATCCTGGATAACTTTGGCGTGATATATACGATCAATACGTATTCTTCCTATGTCGATGGCAGATACTACAGCATGCCGGTACTGGATAAGAAAAGGGTAAGTCCCGAGGAAAGAAAAGAAGCCATCGAGGAATTGTACCCTATGTTCGAGTCAGATATCAAATCATTTATCATTGATTATGGCAGAACTATACGTTCTTTACAGGAGGATGATATGTTGCTGTTGAAGATCAAGATGACAAAGTGCGAAGATTGCACCATTCCTAAAATGATAGATGTATCAGTAAAAATGTCGGTATTAAAACAATTTGATCAGCAGAAGATCTCAAGGGAAAAAGCACTGGCCTCAATCGAGATCAAGAAAAATTTTAAAAGCTCGAATTTCTAACCAATAATCAAATCTCTAATAGATAAAAACTGGCCGGGATTAATCCTGGTCAGTTATTTTTTGTTTTTCTGCTATATACCAGGAATTATACCAGTTAATAAGACGTAGAACATTTTGTTCATTCCAGCCGGTTCGTTTGATCTCTGATAATATGTCTTCATTATCATGCATAAACTCCCGTAAAACATCCTTTTCCTTTTTAATGCT
>CBDUBA010000148.1:0-9643 GCA_965365275.1 uncultured Cyclobacteriaceae bacterium
GGCCTTCTGCAATATCCCCTGAATAACCGCTCCCGTACTGATGCAATGCCAAGCCGTTCATCGGGTGAGGCATAATTGACATTGACCACACCCGTAATGTCGAAATCATAAGGTACCGGTATAGGCATCTTCCCTTCCACCACCAATATCTTAACATTGTGCTGATTCCCTACCCACCAGTCTGTATTTCCAACCATATATTGAAAACATGTAAAAATATCTATTGACCTTCGGTCACACCGATCATGGTTGTTTAAATTCAATTCTGCTATTTCTCCTCCATTTCTTTCTGCAAGGGCATCTTCGTGCTCAATAATAAACCCATAACGGGTTACAGCTTTATATTTTTCACTCGTATCAATATAGGTAACCTGTACTAAGCGTACTTTGAAACTGTATGGCGTAAATTGCTGGTAAACTTTATAAACCAGGTATTCCATAATATTATACTGCTCATTTGCATCCGTATTCTTGCAGTACGCTACCAGTTTGAGTTTATCCTGACCATCGAAAACAGTGTTTTCAACTGCCTTTTTCTTAAAATTTAACATCAAAGGCGGAAATGAACACCAGGAATTGATCCTTCTGGTTATCCCCCTTGGCTTAATCTTGATATCAAATATCTTCTCCTCCCCTTCTGAATCGGTATAAATTAACTCTGCAGCCTGATAAGATGGATCCTCACTTTTCTTCCCTTTTATCAGACTTTTGAAATCAGATTTTATAGTAATAACCAAAGGCTCATCTGAACTAAATAACGGTACCTCATCTGTATTTTCTAAAGAAGCTGTTTCCTGGGCAACTGATTGGAGGGTTAAAAACAGAAAAACTATGAACGTGATCACCGGAAGATTTGACCGAAAGGATATTGTATTACGCTTCATCCTGATATATATATGGTTGTAAGAACTTATATGGCAATAGCCTATCAATTTAAAAATTTACTCTTCGATAATCAAAGTAAAAAACAACATTTCTCTGATCAATACATTAGCCTGCTCATAAAGACAATCCATTTAATGGGTAGGTTGAACGCAGATCAGTGCCACTGAGCTCAGAAAATAGTATTCAAGAATTTGAATTAATGTCAGGTTCTGGAATATACTAATTCAAAATCATTCAAAAACTATCGTCTTCTGACCGTGAACAAGGATGCGATGCTGTGAATGATTCAATATGGCCTGGGCCAGAACGCGCCTTTCGAGGTCTCTACCCTTACGGATCAGATCTTTTATGGAATCCTTATGCGAAATCCTGATAATACCCTGCTCAATGATCGGCCCCTCATCAAGGTCAGCCGTTACATAATGACTGGTGGCTCCTATTATCTTTACACCTCGCTCATAGGCCTGATTATAGGGCTTGCTGCCCACAAAAGCTGGTAAAAAGGAATGATGAATGTTTATGATCCGGCTTGGATACTTGCTGACAAATTCGGGCGATAATATCTGCATATACCTGGCCAGAATAATCGTGTCAATCTGGTTTTCTTTCAATAATTCCAGTTCTCTATCCTCCTGTTCTGCTTTATTTTCTTTGTTAATCGGAAAAACACGAAAGGGAATTCCATATTGCTGTGCAAGGGGCTCAAGATCAGGATGATTGGAAATGATCAGCGGAATTTCAATTTCGAACTCCCCCATATTCTGCCTCCAGAGAATATCCTGAATACAATGATCGTACTTCGAGACAAATATGGCCGTCCTCAATTTCTCTTCAGCAATTTTAATCTTCCATGAGGCTTTAAATTCTTTGGCCAAAGGCGTGATCGCTTCTTCAATCTCCTCTACGCCAATAGAAAAATTCTTAGTACTCCAGGCCACCCGGATGAAAAACATATTTTCAATGGGATCTACATGTTCATCGAGATCCAGGATGTTCCCCCCTCTTTCAAAAATAAAATTTGAGATCCTGGAAACTAAACCGGTCCTGTCTTTGCAGGATAATAACAATATGGCGGTAGGATTATTTTCAGTCAATTCTTTCAGGTTTAAGAAAAAACAAATTAAATACGAAATACCTCGCAAATTTTAAAAATTTTTATAATTATATTTAATGATATTTCAATTAATACTGAAAAAATGATCAAGTCACTATTTTTTAATCTGCTCATCATCACCTTTTCTCTGATCATTCTCTCCGGACAAGGAAAAGCACAGATGAAATCCTGGACTCATTTCAGAGGTAATAACCTGGATGGAATATCATCTTCTAAAAATGCTCCCATAAAATGGTCAATCGATTCTAACCTGGTATGGAAAACCGTAATTCATGATAAAGGCTGGTCATCACCGGTAGTTTATAAAGATCAGATCTGGATGACAACCGCCACACCAAACGGTGAGAGAATGTTTGCTGTATGTGTGAATTATAGAACCGGCGAAATTATACATGATATCCTCCTTTTTGAACCGGACTCTATCTATAGAAAGCATGGGCTCAATTCTTTTGCCACACCAACACCAGCCATTGAAGATGGGCAGGTATATGTTCATTTCGGACGATACGGAACCGCTAGTATTGATACGCAAAATGGTAAAATAAAATGGCAACGCACCGATATCGAATTCGTAGATGTCCAGGGGCCCGGTTCCTCCCTGTTTATTTATAAAAACCTATTGATACTCCATTGTGAAGGGATCGATAGACAAAGCATTTTGGCACTTGACAAATCAACCGGAGAAACTGTTTGGGAAACAAAGAGGCCACAAGAAGTATATGAAGATATTCCGGATATAGGTAAAAAAGCTTACATAACCCCCATCATAGTAAATGTAAATGGACAGGATCAACTGATATCCAATGGTTCAGCTGCTTGTATTGCTTATGATCCGAATACTGGCAAAGAAATCTGGAGGGTCGTAGGTGGGATTGATTCTACCATCTCTATGCCCTTCTCTGAGGATGGAATTGTATTCTTCTATACCGGATTTCAAATTGATGACACGGATGAAAAATATGCCGAATTAATTGCAGTGAATCCGGAAGGAAGGGGTGATATTGGAGAAACAAATGTTATCTGGAAAATGCGAACTCCAATACTTCAATTATTAACACCCTTGGTTAAAGATGGCTTAATCTATACTATTGATACTAAAAGTATAATGATGTGCATCGAAGCCAAATCCGGGGAAATTGTCTGGTCAAAAAGAATCCGTGGAAAATATAATTCATCGCCTGTTTATGCAGCCGGGAAAATATATTTTTCCTCAACAACAGGAAAGGTGATTGTAATAAAAGAAGGAAGGGATCTGGAAATTCTATCGGAAAACGAGCTTGAAGGGGAAATATGGACTACACCTGTAATCCTGGATGAAAATATTCTCATTCGAACTAGTAAATATTTATATAAAATCGGAACTTAGAATGGATATAGCCATGTGCAACGGATTATATTATTAAGCTGTGATTAAAAATGACTACAGGCTGAAAATAAGATTAGAACTCGAACATTATATGAAGGTCATAGGATATCCTTCATAAAGCAAGTAATAACTAAGAAATTAAAATTATTAAAATCATACATCATTGAATTAAACTAAGAAATATATGAAATTTTATCAAAACCGTCGATCATTTATCAAAATGGCTACACTATCATCAGCTGCTGCCATGATGCCACTAACATCAGTACATGCCAATTCCCCATTGAGTAAAAGGAAATTCAGAATGAGTATAAATCCCGGTGCTATCGGTGTGAGTGTTAATCAGAAAGAATTGCTCGAAGCTGCATATAAACACGGTTTTGAAGCAATTGTGCCATCTTCAGGCACACTTGCAGAATGGAGCGATGACGAAATAAAAGCATTTCTTGAGGACATGAAGTCTAAAGACATCACCTGGGGTGCTGCCGGATTACCCTATAATTTCAGAGGTGATCAGGATGCGCAGACTAAAGGTATCAGTGAATTGCCCAAACATGCTAAAGCCCTGGAGAAAGCCGGTGTAACCCGAATGTCAACATGGATTATGCCTACCCATGATTCGCTTACTTATCTTCAGAATATGGAATTACATGCCACCAGGCTTGGAGAAGCTGTAAAAATATTAGGAGATCATGGCATAAATTTTGGGCTGGAATACGTTGGCCCCAAGACTTTGATGGCTGCCAAAAAGTTCTCATTTGTACATACCATGGCGGAATGTCATGAATTAATTGATGCTATTGGTGAACCAAATGTCGGTTTCCAGCTTGATAGTTTTCATTGGTTCTGCGCCGGTGAAACGAAAGATGACCTGCTTGCTTTGAGTAAGGATAAAATCATAACTGTAGACCTCAACGATGCCAGAGCAGGATACTCAGCTGATGAACAAATCGATGGAAAACGTGAATTACCTATGGCAACAGGTGTGGTGGATACTAAATCTTTTATGGAAGCGTTGGTGGAAATAGGTTATGACGGTCCTGTGAGAGCAGAGCCTTTTAATCAACCATTAAGAGATATGAATAATGAAGATGCACTTAAGGCAACGTATACTGCCATGAGTAAAGCATTTGCGCTGGTTGAATAGTATATTATATTATCCGGACATTTCAGAATTCATTTAGATATTTTTTTTTGAGAATTTGGCTATACGACAAATAAAATTCTACATTTCTGATAAAAAACAGCTAATCTAGATAGCGGGAAAACTGTTTAAAGAATTTTTCGTAAGCATAAAAATGTAACCACATCCCATTTTTAGCAGTCATATGGGTAAACACCTTTTAACATGCTCAAAAACTATCTAGTAATCGCTTTTCGGAATATTTTTAAAAGGAAACTATTTTCAATCATCAATATAATTGGCTTATCGCTGAGTATGTCAACCGGATTACTCATAATATTGATGTTGTTCGATCTTCTTCAATACGACAAATTCCATGATAAGGAAGATCGAATCTACAGGGTTATCACAAAATCAGATCGTTCAGGAGGACTTGTGGCAACATCGCCCATGCCTTTAAAGAACACTTTATTGCGCGATTATAATGGAATAGAAAAAGTGGTCAGATTCAAGGGTATGCTTGGAGGAGACATCACTTATGGGGATCATACCATCCCTCTAGCAGGATATTACACGGATGAAGACCTGTTCAGTGTTTTTGGATTTAAACTAAATACCGGCGATCCAATTACCGCCCTGAAAGAACCCTTCTCCCTGGTATTGAGCGAAGAGGCTGCCAAAAAACTGTTTAAAGAGGAAGATCCGATGGGAAAGGTGGTGTCATTCAATGACAGAGGTATGAACATGCTTGGTTTTGATTTAGATGTGAAAGATATCATGCTCGGTGATTTTACAGTAACAGGAATAGTCAGGGATAATAATATGAAATCACATATCAATTTCGATATCCTTGTATCCATGTCAACACTGGAATCATTGATAACCTCAGGAATTGAAGATTACGACATGGATAGCTGGAGAGATATCTGGAATACACATATTTATTTTTTAAGCCAGGAAGGAAAAACAAAAGCTGAACTTACACAGATCCTTGATAATATATCCCAGGTAAAATACGAAGCTTTTGAAGATTTTAAGGCTACTTTCCAACTACAACCCCTCACCGAAATCAGTCCGGGGAAAATGCTTAGTAATCCAATGAGTATACGGATGCCAATTGAAGGATTTTATTTTTTATCAATTCTTGCCTTGATCATAATTTTTTCAGCATGTTTTAATTATACCAATCTTACCATTGCCCGATCACTATCACGGATGAAAGAAATTGCACTAAGAAAAATCAATGGTGCCTACCGAATCCAGATATTTACTCAATTCACGATTGAAGCTGTTATCATATCATTGATAGCTCTTGTAATTTCGGTCTTATTACTCCAGTTGATCAAACCAGGATTTTCCGGCTTATGGATAAATAAATATATGGCCATTGGACTTGAAGAGAATCTTATGGCCTATCTTTTTTTCATTGGATTCAGTATATTGATCGGAATCGTCTCGGGCCTCATTCCTGCATCGTTATTATCTGCCTTCAAACCGCTTAATATGCTCGGTAACAAAATTACCGGAACTGTTAATAAAAAGGGTGTCTTTATATTTAAAAAGCCTCTTCTTGGGAAAACTTTAACCGTAACACAACTTGTGCTATCTCTATTTTTCATTATAACTTCTACTCTTTTATACCTGCAACTGAGACATTTTGCACATGCTGAATATGGATTTGGTAAAGAAAATATTATTAATGTAAATCTCAGAGGAAATGATTATGAGCAGTTTAGTAATGAATTTTCCTCCTGGTCCGATATAAAACAAATCTCAGCGAGTTCGATAATGCCTGCTACCATGGTTAAAGAAGGTGATAAGATCTATAAACTGGATGAAACACAGGATTCCCTGCATGTAGATCACATCTCTATAGATCATAATTTTATCAATAATCTGGATTTTGAAATAATAGCAGGAAGTGATTTTAAAAAGGAACTTATAAGTGAAAATAAAAGGTTCATTATAGTTAATGAAGCCGCCGCCAGAAAATTCGGTTACGAAAATATAAATGATATTGTTGGAGAAAAGTTCAGTACTGTAAACAGGAATAATACGGAGGGAAATGCTGATGAAATTGTGGAAGTGATCGGAATCGTTAAAGATTTTCATCATGACATATTCCAGGACCAAATCGGGCCATTTATGTTTAACTATAAACCGGAGGAATACCGGTACCTTAACATTAAGGTTTCAGGACAAAATCTAAATGAAACAATAGCCTTCCTGGAAAATAAATGGAAGGAACTTGATAAAATTCACACGTTTCAATACCAATTCTTCGACGAACAGCTGGCAGATTCACAGGGTATTTTCAGTGATGTACTTTCTATAGTTGGTTTTGTATCCCTTATCGCCATTGTTATTGCCGGAATGGGACTTTTAGGTATGGCAACCTACAGCGCCGAAACTAAAATCAAAGAGATAGGGATCCGAAAGGTTCTTGGCGCTTCCGTACGGAGTATTTTGCTTCAGATCTCCAAAGGATATATTTATATGTTGGTGATAGCTATTGTAATTGCTACACCAATTGCCTATTACCTAAACAATACCTGGCTACAATTCTTTGCGATAAGGATTAATTTCAGCGTCTGGATCCTTTTATTCGGTGTTCTATTATTGCTCACACTCGGATTACTAGCTATCGGTTCTCAAACATTAAAAGCAGCCATGACCAATCCGGCAAACACTTTAAGAGATGAATAATAATTCAGTGTTAGTAATAAATTATTAATCGTGAATTTTTAAATAACCGGACTACAATTCCCCGATTTGGTTGCTTTTATTCCTTCAAATTTATAATTTATTGTTCAATCAATTTTTACATAATGAGGGTTAAATTTAATAATATACAGGCAATACTTTTCCTTGGAGTATTCTTCTTCACAGCTTCAGGTTATATCTTGTACCAGGATGACTGGGTTGTTCCAGAAAAGTTCAGGGATAAGGAAAATCCTTATGCCCAGGTAGAAGATGAAGATGAGATTGGGAAGGATCTATATTCAGTGCATTGCAGGTCATGTCATGGAAAGACTGGATTAGGGGATGGCTCCAAAGCCTTCGAATTAGAATCAGATGTTAAGGATTTTACTGCTAAAACATTTAAATCACAATCCGATGGGGCAATTTATTTTAAGATAATTATGGGACGTAACGAAATGCCCAGTTTTGATAAAAAGATTAAGGAAGAGGAAGATCGCTGGATGCTTGTAAACTATGTGAAGAGTTTTTAGATTTTTAGGGCCACATAATCTTTTAGGTTGGTCATGAAATTTCAGCTATAATCTCAAAAAGCCCATCCATTAAGATATATGGAGCTAATTAGTTCAAAAAAATTGGTCTATATCGAATACAATAATTATAATTTACTATAAATATAATATAATGAGCAAAATAATAAGATCAGGAAGAAGGGAATTCATCAAATCATCAGGCTTATTGATCAGTGGAATAAGCCTCGCCGGAACCCTCGGCTGCAGCAGTAATAGCATGACTGCCAAAAACAAATTACCCAAATGGAAAGGATTCAACCTTTTAGACTTCTTTTCCCCTAATCCGGACAGGGCCAGACCTGGAACTCAGGAGGAATATTTCAAATGGATGTCTGACTGGGGATTTGACTTTGTAAGAATACCCATGGCCTATCCTTCCTATGTTAAATTTGACCGCAGCAGGGATATAACCCCGGAGGAAGTTTACCAGATCGATGAAGAAGCGACAGACAGGATTGAAGCTCTTGTGGCAACTGCACATAAATACAACATGCATGTGAGTTTAAACTTACACAGAGCGCCCGGGTTTTGTGTAAACGCAGGTTTCAATGAACCTTACAACCTCTGGCTGGACGAGGAAGCTCAGGATGCTTTTAATTTTCACTGGTCAATGTGGGCAGATAAGTACAAAAGCCTGTCACCTGATAAGATCAGTTTTGACCTGGCCAATGAACCTTGCATGCGTGAGGACATGAATGATCAGCATTCAAAAAGAAGTGAAGTCCCTGGTGATATATATAGAAAAGTGGCAAAGAGGGCCATGGAAACCATCAAGGAATTAAATCCTGATCATCTTGTAATTGCTGACGGAAATAAGACAGGAAGCTCCGTAATCCCTGAAATTGTAGATCTAGATATTGCTCAAAGTTGCCGTGGGTATTTTCCGGGAATTATATCCCATTATAAAGCTTCCTGGGCCTTCAAGGATATTGATAATCTGCCGGAACCAAAATGGCCGGGACAAGTAGGTGATCAATACCTTGGACGGGATATGTTGGAAGAATTCTATGCTCCATGGATTGACTTGGTTAAAAATGGTGTAGGTGTGCATTGTGGAGAGTGTGGTTGTTATAATAAAACACCACATGAAGTATTCCTGGCATGGTTCGGGGATGTTCTTGATATACTGAGTTCGAATGGAATCGGTTTTGCTTTGTGGGAATTCGCAGGTACATTTGGAATCCTTAATTCCGGCCGAGAAGATGTGGACTATGAAGACTGGTATGGCAATAAACTCGACCGGAAGCTACTTGATCTGTTGATAAATAGCTGATTTGATCTTCAATAAGAACGTCAATAAAGAGAATTATCTATATCAATCAATAGTTTAAAATAATATATATAACTAATTGAAAAACAATTATTTATAAGTTTTAAAAACACATTGATGTAATTTCTGTGCTGATTTTCAATTGTTATATAATAATATCGAGTATAGATTTGCCTGTCAACCTTAACTTATCCTGCAAGTTTCTATAATGTATTGTGCAATTTAAATTTTAAGCTATGAGAAAGAAATTATCGATCCTTTTTTCATTTTTATTGATTCTGCTGTTGATTTCATGTAACAATGAGAATGAAATGACAACCAGTCATCTGAAAATCTCATTAATTGATCAACCTGGAGATTATGAGTCAGTAAATATTGATATTAAGGAAATCCGAGTACATTCTTCTTCTATCGTCAATGAAGGCGATGAGGCTGAACAAAATGAAGAGGATGATGGAGAGGAAAATGATGATGATTCAGGAGGCTGGATCACTTTGGATGGCAGTGATATTGGCGTTGTCAATATATTGGATTATACTGATGGCCAGGAACTTACTATCTATGATTCAGAATTTCCTGCCGGATATATTACCCAGATCCGGTTGATCCTGGG
>CBDUBA010000149.1:0-9408 GCA_965365275.1 uncultured Cyclobacteriaceae bacterium
CGATATCGCAGTTCAACACCAGCCAGAACATTAATACCCGGCAAGGGGAATCCTCGGTCTATCTGATATTGTGTATCCAACAGGTTATTGCCCTCCAGAAATACATTTAACCAGTTCGTAGCCTGCCAGTTTACTTTCAGGTTTAACAGGGTATAATTAATTGTCGATACTTCCTCCTGGCCTATATAATTATTCAATCCATTTACATATTTCAGATAAAGCATAAATGAAACGGGTTGAAGATTATAGAAACCATGGAAATTTATCTCATTTTTGGGTGCATATTTAAATGCCTGGGAAGTATTCAGATGGGTATAGTTCAGGCTGAAGTTTAGATTGTTCAGAACCTGATAATTACTGGTAAATTCTACACCCTTATTTGTAAAGGCCCCGGTATTCTGTTTAAGCGGTGGTGGGGTATTTATCAGAACTTCCTGGATCATATTATCACCCTCTATGATAAATCCTGTTATTTCGAAATCAAGTTTACCACTCAGGAAGGATTGCCCCCAGGATAACTCATAGTTCCATAATTCCTCAGCATTAAGCGTATCGGTACTGGTAGGAAACAGGAACAGGTCAACAATGGCCGGGCTACGGAATCCTTTGGTGGCTGAAGCTTTAACAAAGGAACTTGGTGTAAACCGGTATGAAATACCTGCCGCAGGAATATGTTGATTCCCATAGGTGCTGTTGTTTACATATCTGTACCCAACATCAAAGGAAAACTTCTTAATATTTTGCTGAAACAATGCATAAATATCATTTTCTGTGATCTCATGCTCCATATCAAATCCGGCCGGGATAAACTCAGGTGTGAAGATGTTGGTTGCTTTTCCGCCAAATTTTTTAAAATCATAGCCCAGGGTAATAACATTACCCTTAAAAAGTTTCAGGTTCTGGTAAAATGTCAATCCATAATTATGGTCGTTTGATCTGAATCCATCAGTAAATGCGTGGTCTCCATAATTATAGAAAAACATCAATGCACCTTCCACTTTTTCGTACCTGTTTTCAAGGGCAAGCGCTGTGCGGCTGCGCAGGTAATCCCTTCTTGCAGTATCCTGAGTTAATTCCACCGGACCTGGGAAGTTGTATTTGGCATCGATAATATTCCCATCCAGGGAGATATTCAGATTTTTAGAGATCTGGTAATCCAGTTTAAGATATCCCGTTGTATTCTGAAAGGCATCATTGGCATCCGACCGGATACCATCTGTTTTCTCATGGTTAACCGAACCGAATACATTGAATTTATTCTTGTTAAAACCTACTGAGCCAGTAAACAAGCTGGTGTTATAGGATCCATACGCTGCTTTTCCATATAACATCAATCCTTCTTCAGGCTGCCTGGTGATCAGGTTTATGGCACCTCCCAATGCGTTTGAACCATAAAGAATAGAACCCGGGCCTCTGATTACTTCAACCCGTTCGATATCCGATCCGGTATATGCGTCAGAGATCGGGTGGCCGAAAATTCCCATAAATTGAGGCTGGCCATCAATCAACATGAGTATCCTTGTATTGGGTGTGCCGCTGACACCCCTGATGCTGATATTCCCGCCTGATTCCGGACCTACGCCATAACCGACCATATTCCTGTCGTTTACGAACAAACCGGGAACTCTATGGGAAAGAACTGGAAGTATATTTACCTGAGTGTTTTTTTCAATCTCTTTTCTTGAGATAACGGATATGCTTGCCGGGATCTCACTTTTCTGCCGGGTAATACGCGTACCCGTAATAACCAGGGGATCCATCTCATACGTGCGTGTAGTATCCTGGCCAAATAGGTCATTTGACAGGGAGGTAATTGCAGAAATGAAGAATATTTTTAAATAAATTTGATTTTTAAAAAATGAGTGCATCAGCATTAAATTTTTCTACCATCAATCCAACATAAACATCAAACATATATCTTCTAATCAATTTAACCCAGCAATATTTCATTATTTTTTTACTTATCCTGATAAATTCCCTCTGATTCAAAAATACACCCACCCCATCCCTACGCCTTATTTTTCATTTAATTTTCAGCTTTTTTTATCGTATATTTGAGGTTACAAGATTAAAATTCAGCCGAGTTCGGAAAAAATTAACAAAATTGATAGTTTCGGGTTTATAAGTTAGTTGAATAGTTCGGGTTGTTATGGTTAGAAGCGTTAGTATATTACTTTTACTTGCCGTCTTAGTGAGTTCCAGCTTTGTTGTTGCCCAGGAAGAGAACAAAAAGCATAGAAAATACTTTAGAATGCCCGAGGCAGCCCGACCGGGTGATTACAATAATGGTGTAATCAATATCAAGCTTAAACCCAGGCACAAATACGCATTCCAGAATCAAGCACAGCTGGATTCAAGAACTTTACAGATCCTAAATGAACTTGGTTTTGAAAGTATCAAACCGGTGATCCCTACCAGGAGAAAAAATAACATCAATGCCAGAACGGGGGAAAAATTCAAATATGATCTGGATCTTTACCATTCCCTCCGTTATAATTCCAACATTTCCCTGGAAGAGGCCATAAACAAATTACATAATACAGGTCTATTTGAAATTGTTGAACCTGATTATGTTCAGAAGATGAATTTCATCCCAAATGATTCACTCATCAACCAGCAATACCACCTGGAAATTGTAAAAGCATTCGAAGCCTGGGATGTATCCCAGGGTGATACTACGGTCGTTATAGCCATTGTGGATTCCGGTGTTGACATTCATCATCCCGACCTAAAAGATAATCTGTGGATCAATCCCAATGATCCGGTTGACGGAGCAGATAATGACGGCAATGGTTATATAGATGATATACACGGATGGGACTTTGCCGGTGCACTCTCTAATATAAATAATGATGGTGATAATAATGTTGATATAACAAAGGGAGGAGGTCACCAGCATGGATTAGGCGTCGCCAGTGTTGCAGGTGCTACAACCAATAATGGCATCGGTCTGGCAGGTACGGGATTTAACTGCAGGATCATGGTGACCAAACATTTCGCTGATAACCAGCCTGAAAATGCTTTATCCTATGCTTCCAATCCCTATTTAGGTGTGATATACGCAGCAGAGAATGGAGCCCATATTATCAACTGTTCCTGGGGAAGTACTTTCAGGAGTCAAATAAACCAGGATATAATAAATTATGTAAGTGAGGATCTGGGTGTGCTGGTAGTCGCATCCAGTGGGAATTCAGGATTAGAGGAAGCCCATTATCCATCTGATTATGACCACGTCCTATCTGTTTCTGCCGTAGACAAAAATCTTAAAAAATCATATTTTACAACCTACGGTAAGGGTGTAGATATTACAGCACCCGGAAGTGCGATAAGAGTACATGAAATTAATGGCGAATACGGCAACACACAAGGCACGTCGTTTTCATCCCCAATGGTAGCAGGCGCTGCAGGACTGGTAAAGTCCATGTACCCGGAATTCAGTGGTATACAGGTTGGAGAAGTATTGAGGGTTACCGCTAGCGATACTATTTATGAAATCAATTCAAGCAGTACCTTTCGAAATAAGCTGGGTAAGGGCGTTCTTGATATGCAAAAAGCACTTACCAGTCAATTTCCTTCTATCCGAATGGTATCTTTCAGATTATTAAATGACGAGGGCCAATCTCCATCTCCGGGCGAGGAAGCTAATCTCTATGCCAGCTTTAAGAATTTCTTATGGCCAAGCTCTAATGGCTTGAGCGTAAAATTGACTAGTAAATCAGGATTATTGCAGGTTCTTAATGAGGACAGTGATCTGGGCGTAATTATGATGGGGCAGGTAACCACCAATGATTCTCACCCTTTCCGGGTAAAGATCCAGGAAAATATTCCAACAAATTTAAAAATAGATCTTATCCTGGAATATGATGATACCGAATACCAGGATTATCAGTTTGTATCCATCGTATTGAATCCAACATACCTGGACATCCAGGAAAACCTCATTTCAACTACGATTGCAGAGAACGGACGTATCGGCTTCCAGGATACGGATCAGAACCAGGGGCTGGGATTCCTGTTTGATGACAAAAACAACCTCTTTGAAATGGGATTAATGGTTGGTAATTCTGAATCGCAAATATCAAGTAGCGTTCGATCAATTGATGAAACATATGATGATGATTTTCTTTCTACAAAAAGAATCTCCGAATTAAGGCCCGGTGATTTCTCTTCATCAGAGATAACAGGTGAATTCAATGATAGCAATGCGGGAGACAGTGCCTCTAACGTGAAGATCAATTACAGGACAATGGTCTGGAAAGAAGCCCCAAATGATAAATATGTTATCGTGGAATATTCTATAAAAAATGAAGGAGACAGTGTGCTTAACTCCTTGTTTGCAGGGCTTTATGCTGATTGGGACGTTAGTAAAAGTACAGGTGGTGAAGGAAGGAATGATCGCGCCGATTGGCATGATAGCCTTGCCGTAGGGTATGTTTACAATATAGATTCAACAGATCAGTATTATAATGGGATCCAGGTACTATCAGGAACACCTAATTATTGGGCAATAGATAATAGCGCCGCTGTGGAGGGTAATCCCTGGGGCGTTTATGATGATTTCGAGGATGTGGAAAAATATGAATCTATGTCAAGTGGGATCGGACGACAGCAAGCTGGTTTTGCCAGTGAATCAGGAAACGATGTGAGTCATACTGTTGCTGCCGGTCCTTTCGCCTTAGCACCGGGAGATTCCGTTAGTGTTGCGTTTGCGCTTCATGCTGCCTCTTCCCTGCAAGACTTGAAAGCATCGGCCCAGGCAGCAGATACCATGTATAATTATACCCTGAAAGAATCCACACCGCTGATTAGTGATGTCGAAATATGCTATGGGGATTCAGCCATTTTAACAGCTGCCGGTGCCACAAAATACAAATGGTATACCACAAAAACAGGTGGAGATCCTATATCTGAAGGCGGACAATTAATAACAGACAGATTGTTCATGGATACTCTGTTCTATGTGTCTAATGCTGAAAATCCCTGGGAAAGTGTAAGAACTCCTGTGAAAGTGAAATTAAAAGCAAATCCAACAATTACCATGTCCGGATCACAGGTCTTGTGCGATAATGATACAACTTCACTGATTGTTGCTGAATCTGATTCCTATCTCTGGTTACCAGGTGGTGAAACTTCGCAGCACTTGAGGGTAACAGAATCTGGAGTTTACAGTGTATCGGTAACATACGACTCCCTTGGCTGTACATCCTATTCGGAAGAAATTGAAATAGTTAAATATGATTCACCACTGGCATCATTTACGCTGGATAAAGAAGAGATCGATAGAAATGAGGATGTTGAGATTATTCTCACCGACCAGTCGGTCCAGGCTGCAGTCTGGTTCTGGAAACTCAGTGACGGGCAGACCAGCACGGAACGGAATCCAGTGTTTACGGTAAATACTATTGAACCCATTGAAGTCATTTTAACAGCCACATCAAATAATGGTTGCCAGGACCAGGATATACAAACCATTGATGTAATCACCAGCCTGGATGATGAAACACCACTCAGAGAATCATTAAAGTTCTATCCAAATCCTACTACTGGTGAGATTAAAGTGGAACTCGTTAATGAGTATACCGGAAATTATGATATCATGGTATTCAATTCCATGGGAAAAATGGTCAGACATTACAGTTTCGAAAAAGAAGGAGAATTTACACAGGGAATTATTGATCTGAATGGATTAGCTAAGGGAATGTATATGCTGCATATTGATCAGAAGCCTATAGGCAGAACAACTTCCAAAATATTATTGAAGTAAGGATCACGGATTGAAAGAAACGCTGAAAAACGCACATCTCCTATAAATCAATAAATGGATACATCAAAAGTCATCTTCAGAAGCGGCGGTTTATTCCCTTTTCAATTTCAATACTTTGCCATACTGTTATCAATTTTCAGCCTTTTATTATTGATAAGATATCCAATATTTAGTCCATTACCTCTGATCCCGGCATTGATGATATTTACAGGATCCTATGGATTGGAAATAATTCCGGAGCAAAAGCGATACCGGGCCTTCAATAGTATCTTGTTCATAAAAAAAGGACAATGGAAGTCATATTCTGCTATTGAAAAGATATATATAACTACAAGCTCCAGATCACAAAAAATTTATACAAGAGTCACCGATGGTCCTACAATCCAAAATAAATATTACAATGCTTACATGAAATTTTCAGAAGGGAATAAAGAATTTCTACAATCCAAAAAGCATAAGAAAGCATTAATTAAAAACCTGCAAATACTCAGTGACAAGTTTGGAATGGAAATAATCGATCAAACTGAATAAATTGGTTATAATTACATCCTTTCATCGCTTTTTTGTTTAATTTTAATACCCATCATTTTTTCTGATTCAAAATGCGACGAAGAACTTTTTTGAGATCCGCTGGACTGGCCATACCATCTTTTTATATATATCCAAGACATGTATTAGGTGGCAGAGGATTTACCGCTCCCAGCGACAAATTAAATATTGCTGCCGTAGGAGCCGGAGGCGTATGCAAGCATTATATAGAGAGTTGCGACAGCGAAAACATAGCTTTCTTATGTGATGTGGATGATGACAGGGCTGCTGAAACCTACAAGCTATACCCCGATGCCAAACGATACAGGGATTTCCGGACTATGTTCGAGAAAGAGGAAAAATATATCGATGCAGTTATTGTCGGCACACCTGATCATACGCACACCATACCGGCCATAACAGCAATGCGGTTAAAGAAGCACCTCTATTGCGCCAAGCCCCTTACCAGGACCATATACGAATCCAGGTTATTGTTAAAGGTAGCAAAGGAAACAGGTGTTGCTACGCAGATGAGCACACAACAAAATGCATCTGATGACCACAGGTTACTGTGTGAGATGGTTTGGAGTGGTGTTATAGGAAATGTTCATGAGGCGCATACCTGGTCAAACCGGCCTATCTGGCCACAGGGGATGGATAGGCCTGAAGAGAATGAAGCTATTCCCGATACTTTGGATTGGGATCTCTGGTTAGGGCCTGCAAAAAAACGCCCCTTCCATTCTGCATACGTGCCTTTCAAATGGCGCGGATGGTATGATTTCGGAACCGGCGCCCTGGGTGACATGGGATGCCACCAGTTCGATCCGATCGTAAAAGCTTTGAGATTGAACCAACCTCACCGAATTCAGGCTTCTTCTTCCAAATTGTACGAAGAAACATTTCCCGTTGCCTCAATTATTCATTATGATTTTGAAGCCCGGGAGAACATGCCTCCCGTGAAAGTGACCTGGTATGACGGTGGGCTCCAGCCAAAAAAGCCGGAAGAACTTGATCCCGATGTTGAATTTGGTGACTGGAATGGGGGTTTACTGTTGATCGGAGAAAAGGGGAAAATATTATGTGATGCGGTGGGCAATAAACCAATGTTGCTTCCTAAAAAGAAAAATGATGAATATACGCCTCCCCCACAGACTCTTCCAAGATCTATCGGGCATTATAAAGAATGGATTTCAGCTGCCAAAGGTGGGGCCACGGCTGGTGCTAACTTTGAATATGGTTGTCCGGTTACAGAATTGGTTCTTCTGGGAAACATCGCAGTCCGCACACAGCAAATCCTGGAATGGGATTATGAAAAAATGCAAATCACCAATAATCCTGAAGCCAATAAAATGATAAGGGAAGAATATCATAATGGCTGGACGCTCGAAAATTTGTAAACAGCATAATTAATTTCAAATATTCTCAATCATGATCAAAAAGATTCTGGTTATTGGAGGTACCGGGATGCTGGGCTTTCCTGTAGCCAAACAACTAAAAAATGATGGATACATATCCGATATCCTAACAACAAATCCAGACAGAGCGGCCGAAAAATTCGGGGATGGTTTCAATTACATTCCCGGAGATGTAAAGAGCGCATCCGGGCTTAGTAAAACCCTCAAAGACTATGATGGTGTTCATATTAATTTGAATGCCAATAGTTATAAAGACCTGAATGAGATCGAAGTACAAGGTTGCCAAAATATTGTCAATGCTATAGCCGGATCCAATGTTAAAAAGATCACTTTGATCAGTGGCCTGGGTGTTTCAAAGGCAAATACCCACATCCCGTTTATTAGAGCAAAAATGGAAATAGAGAATGCGGTCAGGGATTGTGGGATCGCATACACGATATTCAATTGTACTCATTTTATGGAATCTATTCCATTATATATCAGAAATGGTAAGGCCATGGTAATGGGAGATCAAAGCCATAAGATTCATTGGCTTGCCGCTGGGGATTATGCACGGATGGTATCAAGATCATTCAAACTGAAAGAATCTGATTTTAAGAATTACTCCGTTCTTGGACCTGGAGAATATACCATGGAAGAGGTTTTCAAAGCGTATATTGAGAAAAAGAATGACAACTTAAGGATTACAAAAGTCTCACTTGGAATGCTTGGTTTTATTGCCAGCATCACCTTTAATTCTAAATTAAAATACCTGGTAGACCTGATGCGATATTTCGAAACCACTCCCGAGAAGTACGATACTCAAAACTTCCCTGTGATTTTAGGTCTTGCTGAAACATCTTTAAGCGAATGGTTGAGCGAGGGTAATTCTTAATATAAACCAGAACATAATTAATCGAATACGTAACACCGCAAAATGGAAAACATACAAAACATTGACAGGATTCAAATGGGACAGCTTATCAGGTTTAAGGCCCATATGCTTGATGTAGCAAATAAAACTATTAACATAGATGTCCAGGCCAGGGAGACTGACTTGCAAGACCTGGAACAATTATTAGAGGAATGGCAAAACCGGGAATATCCGGAGGGGCCCGATATTCTCTGGGCCAGGCAACGCATCCGGAATTTCTTAGCTATAAAAAGCGACGACAAAAAAGCAATATCCATACGCCCTTCATTAGAGGCAGGTGAAATCTCACAAAATATTTTCTCGGTCATAAAAAACCGGAGAAGTGTCAGATACTGGAAGAAAAAAAATGTTCCAAGAGAAATTATCCGGCGACTTATAGAGGCTGCAACCTATGCTCCTACCGCCTTCAACAGGATGGAATTGCGGTTTTATGTTGCTGAAACCCCGCTCTACAACATTGAAACAGGTGATGCCAGCAATGCCAGTATGTTTGCCAAGGCGCCTGTAAGGATCTTTGTCGCAGTGGATGAGCGATTATTCTTCGAAAAATACTCAGGGGCCATGGATACAGGATTTGCCTTGCAGAATATGATTCTAGCTGCTCACGCACTTGGATTAGGCTCATGCCTTATGTATCAGGGAGAATTCGTAGATCCTCAGCTAATGGAAAAATATTACAATATACCCACACACATGAAAGTCTATTGCGCTGTCACACTGGGCTATCCGGATGAAAATCCGGAGACACCAGCCAGGATGGAGGTGGACGAGGTAACAGAATTCCTGGG
>CBDUBA010000150.1:0-9109 GCA_965365275.1 uncultured Cyclobacteriaceae bacterium
CCCTGTTCCTGTTAATCCTCCTCCGAAGTTAGTATGCACTGGACCATATGCTTATTCACGAAATCCAATGTTGACTGGAGTGTTTTCTTTAATGTTTGGAATTGGATTTTGGATTGGCAGTTTTTCACTCATTGTAATTTTCACACCGTTATTTATTCTTGCCAATACTCTTGAATTGAAACGAATAGAAGAACCGGAACTCGAGAGACGTTTAGGTGAAAAATATATAGAATATAAGAAAAGGACACCAATGTTTATCCCAGGTTTGAATTTAATATTAAAAGCAAGGAAGTAAACATATATGATAGTCTTGGTTATATAATTCAATTTAAGCCCTCACAAATAATTCACATAATACATCAGCCTAAAACCTTGACAACCTACAAGAGATAGCGTCTGAGGCATTCTTTTTTAAAACACAATAGAATCTTTCTCTTTAAATCCCTAACTTTATTATTACATCGGGTAGAAAGTAGTTGGATTTTTCAAACTGTTAATCTTATAATCATGCCCGAAGACCGCCGACTCGCTGCCATTATGTTCACCGACATCGTCGGATATACTGCCCTTATGGGTAGTGATGAAGACAAAGCATTCAAGATCCTTCGTAAGAACCGTCAAATCCAACGCCCAATCATTAAAAAATATGGTGGAAAATGGCTGAAAGAAATGGGTGATGGTATTCTTGCAAGTTTTCATACTGCCTCCGATGCCGTAAGGTGTGCTTGTGAGATTCAACTAACTGCTAAAAAAGCAGGAATCGGATTACGTATCGGAATACATGAAGGTGAAGTTGTATTTGAAGGAGGAGACGTACTGGGTGATGGTGTAAATGTGGCTTCAAGATTGGAGGAGATAGCTGATGAAGGATCTATTAACATATCTGGAGCTGTTTATAAAGACATTAAAAATAAAGCAGGTATTACTGCAGAATTTATTGAAGAGAAGGAGCTGAAAAATGTTGATGAGCCGGTTAAGGTCTATAAAGTTCATTATGAGGAAGAATTAGAGGGGGATTTACCCAAAAAATCAAAAAAGAAGCTCCTTTACTCTATTCTAGGCAGCTTTTTGATAATGATCATAGCATTAGTCTCAATATGGCACCTTTACCTCAAAAAACAGTCAAATATTGAAAGAACAACAATTGAAAGATCTATTGCCGTACTGGCTTTTAATGATCAGTCCCCCAATGGAGACCAGGAATGGCTGGGAGATGGGGTGGCCGATGAAATTCTTAATGTGTTAACAAAAGTTGAAGGTCTTAGAGTTATCGGAAAAACATCTTCATTTTCATTTAAAAGTAAAGATGCTACCATAAAAGAAATTGGAGAAAAATTAAACGTAAGGACTATTTTGGAAGGCAGTGTAATTAAGATTGATGATCAATTGCGAATTACTGCTCAGTTGATTGATGTGGATAGTGAAGCACATATCTGGTCTGATAAATATGATCGTGATGCAGCAGATATTTTGGACATCATTGATGAAGTGGCTCAAAATATTGCAGGTTCATTAATCACGGAGCTTTCAATTGAAAAGGCAGCGAATATTAAAACAGCCCATCAGCCAAATGCTGAAGCATATGAATATTTTCTAAAAGCAAATCACATTGGTAGAGAAAAGGGGAAAAGACGTGATAATGCGGATGTTTTTTTCTTGATAAGGGAAATGTATCTCAAGGCTATTTCAATTGATCCTGATTATGTAGATGCTATCGTGGGATTATCTGACCTATATGATAATCGGGCATGGATGTTTAACCGGGAATTAAATCGCTCAATAAGGGATAGTCTGCTCAATGTTGCCTATCAAATAGATCCAGATGCCCCTTCTGTGCTATACTCAAAAGGGTTTGCAACTACTAACATCGATAGTGTATTTCATTTTATGAAAACAGCATATGACATAGATCCTTACTACGGAAATGGAGTCATATTAGTTAATAAACTTTTAATCTTAGGATTTTATGATATATGTATCCCGCTATGTTATAAGTATCTGGAAAGAGATCCACTAAATCCAGCTCTCCGAGATTTTCTTGTGTCAAGCTTATGGAACAATGGGCAAATTGATGAAGCCAGAGAACAATTAAGGAAAGGGCTTGAATTGCACGAAGATCATTTTTGGCTCAACATGCTTTTATTTTACATGAAGGTATTTGTTGATAGGGATATTGTTGAGGCAAAAAAGATATCTGAAAAACTGGATCTATCATATGACCCACGAAGTATCGAAAGCAAAGCTCTCGTGTTAGCAATGGAGGGCAAAAAAGAGGAAGCTTTAGAAGTAGATTCAAATTGGATTGTAAAAATTAAATTGGGCATGAAGGCCGAAGCACTTGCATCCTTAGAACAAATCATTAATAGCCCAGATTTTCTATCTAAAGATTATTATTATGGGTATCTATCTTTAAAAGGACATGTTTTTTTTGAAAGCATAAGAGACGAACCTCAATTTCAAGAGTGGTTGAAGGAAACAAAAGAAGTATATGATGACCGTATGCGTAAATATGGCCATCTGTTTAATGAATAATCCTGAGTTTCTACCTACCTGTTGTAAATTCTGGATTTGAATGATTGAAGTTAAAAGATAAATCATAGGTAGTTGATTTTTTATATCTTAATTGTTTATCCAGTATCAGCTTAAAATATAATTATCATTGACAACCTACAAGAGAAAGTGTCTGAAGCATTCTTTTTAAATTAGTAGTATATATAACGTTTTATAGTATCCCTACGATCTCAGGATATAAAAATAGGTAAATAGCACACTCATTACACTTTAGAAATAATGGCCGAAAATTCTTAAATCAGGAATTGTTTTTAATTCCCATCATCTTCTGAAGATTCTTGCCATATTATAACAAATGTTATTATCCACCCAGCTGCAATTGAGCCTGCTGTTAGGAAAACAGTTCCTGTTATACTTTTTGGCCTATTTTGAAGCCTTATTTCAGTAATTTTATCCTCTTCAATCTCAACTTCCTCTTTGACATTTATTGCTTTTGTAGATGCGGATTTATCTTTCTGTTTTGCCAGCAGACCATATAATTTATTGTCTTTGTAATAGATCGAATCAAGAATTAATTGTTCACCATTAATTATTCCAATCTTGATTCTTTTCGCTTTTTTATGGTCCTTATTAATTGCCTGTTCAATTGTTACAGACTTTTTATCATATACCTTACAGCATTGAAATAAAAAAACAATTAAAAGAAAAAAAGCAATGGGTTTTAAATAAGTAAATGTGAACCTTATCATGGTAAAAAAATATGGCTTATATAAGAAAAACAAAAATCAAATCTGAATAGTTCTAAAACTGAACCTTCCTCATGCAATGAAGTTCTCAATCAATTATTTGACCATTCCATTTAAGATTCAAAATTTCTGGTGGCTACAGGGGAAAGTGTCCGATGAAATTTTACATTATGTAAATAGAGATGCTAAAAAAAAGATTGAAGTATTACAATGAGCATAAAAATTAGGTGAATATTTCTAAGGGAATAATCCCCTGAGATAAAGCATCGATGCTCATGGAACTGCTCAGGAGTGAAAGGGAGAAGCTAATTAATAATGCGGAGGATCTTATCCACCGCATTATGCTCAAAATCTCGGTATTTAGTTCTGTCTCGAAGTAACACTCACGCGCAGCATGTCAGTCACAGACGGATAATCAAAACCATCACTTACTAAATTAAGTATACCATTCTCTGTAACACCCGTATCGGGTCCCGTTTGTCGAGGTGCCTGGTTACTCCCTGCACCCGGATACTCATTTACCTCAGTCATTGCGTCATACAATTGCAATAGCATAGTAATATCCCCAGAAACAGGAGGGCCGTTCTGAAACAAGTCAATCTCACCACCTACAAACAAGTCATTGGACTGTACAAGCATGGTTGCAAATACCAGCTTGTCACCTGGTTGAGCATCAAACTCAAAAGTATACTGCTCACCGGGAAATATCGGAGCAGGATTAGCCCCGCCCATGGGTGTTGTAAATACATCGAAAGACTGAACACCTGCCACATCATTCAGACTGCCTGGAAATCCGGAAGGATCACCATCCTCAGCCAGGGATTCCAGGTTCATGGAAGAGGACTGCCCCATCGAATATATTGGATTTGAAAGGGTATACACAGCCCATACACCTGGTGCAAACGGTGTTACGAAACCGCTGTTCTGTATAAGTTCATCTGTGATCGGTCCATTCATGCCATCCTCTGCCAGGTCTTCGAGATCTCCTGAAGCAACAGCTCCGGATGAGAAAAGAGGTTGCGCTTCTCCATGTACAACCCAGGTACCTGGAGCCAATGGTGTCTGAAAACTACCCGCATCACTCACATTGTTAATAGTTACTGTAAACAAGGTTCCCCCATCATGTTCCAGAACCACTGAAAGGACCTCTTCATCGGCTGGATAGGTAAATCCGTCATTGACATCGGCAATTAATATTACGTTACCGTTTTCACTCATACCCGTATCCGGACCGGATTGCCGGGGTGCCTGATCACTTCCGACGCCTGGTTCCTGGTTTACTTCAGTACCTGCATCCCATAGATGAACCATGCCGGTTACATCCCCAGTTATGGGTTCTCCGGCTGTGTTGTACAGTTCTATGCCTGTATCTTCGGGTGCATAGAATAGATCATTTGATTGGACGAACATGGTGGCAAATGACAAATAATGCCCTTTACCTGCATGGAACGAAAAGGAATAATTACTTCCGGGAAGAATAACATCGGTCATCCCGGCATCAAAATACGCTTTACCTTCAGATATATTCTGAATGGTAACAGTAAAAGAACCCATAGGATTCATTTCTTCGTCTTCTTTACATGATAATAGCAATACAGTAAGGAAGACAGCCATTGATAAATACACTGTTTTTTTCATGTTTTTACTTTTTTGGCTAAAGTAGAATCCTGATTTGCCAAAAAATGTGTGCGATTTCACATTTGAGATGAATGTCAAAGGAATGTCAAACAGACGACAGTTTTAAAAATGCCTCCTTCTTTTTAATAATGATGAATTTTCTAGAATATTCCAGCAGACCATCCTTTTTGAACTGGTTGAACAGTTTAGTGACGGTTTCACGAGTTGTTCCAATCAGGTTGGCGATATCACCTTGAGTGTAAAAATGTTTTATTTCAATTCCGTTTTCAGATGGTTCTGGATCCAGATCCTTATGGCTTCCTTTCTGTTCTTCCATAAGGTCCCGTATAAACTCAATCAATCGGGTTTTTGCATCTTTAAACAACAATCGCTCCAGGCGTCTTTCCATCTTTCTGAGCCGGAATCCGATAATCTTGCTGATTTCAAGACTGAACCTTCCGTTATCCCGCATTAGTTCATACATTTTATCTACTGATAAGGGGCATAATTGGGTGTTATCGGTCATAGCAATCGCCTGTTCATCGCTTCCACCCTCCCCAAGAAGAGCCTTTTCGCCAAATAATTCACCTTTTGTCAGTATCGCTTTTATGATTTCATTTCCCTCATCAGAAAATTTAACCACCTTTACTTTTCCTTTGCTGATCAGATAGATCTTCTTATGGGATGAACTCTGGCTATAGATAATATCATTTTTCTGATGATGAATAAAATGCTTTTCCGCATATCCCTTCACTTTATGGGGACATAGAATATCATAGAGATTTATATTATCCAGATACCACATTTATAAAAAAAACACCTTTAAATGTCTAATCGTTGGAATAGAATTCAGATCGACTATGTATTGTACTAAGGTACGAATAATGATGCAATCTTTTTAATCCGGTAAATCATTGTGTTGAACGAGCTTGAATTTACAATGATCATGAAGATGAAAAGGGGAGTTTTTATTGTAAATATAATTCAATACTGGCCCATACCTTTGATAGAAAAGACATAATACTCTTCAGTCAAATGAGTAGGGTGCATTTTTTTTGCATTTAATGCAACCTTTTCGGATTATTGATGTATTTAATTAAACACCATTTTTTAATTATGATACGACATCACCTAATAGTTGCCTTTAGAAATATATTCAGAAATAAAGTTTTTTCACTGATCACCACTACGGGCTTATCCATTGGCATGGCTACTTTTATATTGATCCTGCTGTGGGTAATGGATGAGATGAATTTTGATAAATTTCATGCGAATATTGATAGAATGTACTGCATTATTGAGCGGCAGGATTACTCAGACGGCCAGATGCTTCATACGAACAACACACCGTTTGCACTCAAAGAAGAACTGCAGACAAATTATCCTGAGGTATCCTATGTCACCCGGACTTTGTGGATGGGGGATCGGCCAATGAGTTATGAGGAAAAAGTTATCACTACCGGTCCAATTGCCTTTGTTGATCCGGAATTTTTAGATGTGTTTACCTTCAAACAATTATCGGGTGATCCAAATGTCTTGAAGGAACCGAATAAGATATTAATTACGGAAGAGGTGGCCCAATCATTTTTTGGGGATGAGGATCCTGTTGGAAAAATACTACAGATGGATGGTGCATTTGATTTAGAAGTCGGGGGTGTCATGCAGAATATCCCTGAGAATTCAACATTTCAATTCAATATACTTGTTCCATTTGTGCAAATGGAGAAGATGTTTGAACGGGATATCAATAGTTGGGGTAACAACTGGCCAAGAACTACCCTGGTCTTGAATCAAGATGCTTCTCCTGCTGATTTCGAAAAAAAGATCGAAGACCTTTGTAAAGACAACGGCCAGGAAAACACCACACTTTTTATCAAAGCATTTGCCGATGATCATCTCTATTCCAATTCAGGAGAAAATAACAGAATTCAATATATATATTTATTCCTGGCAATTGGCGCGATCGTATTACTGATCGCTAGTGTAAATTTTGTAAATCTTTCCACTGCCGTTTCTGAGAAAAGAGCAAAGGAAGTGGGCATCAGAAAAGTGATCGGGGCAAAACGATGGAACCTGATCTATCAGTTTTTTGGTGAAAAAACCATCCTGATATTCATCAGTTTACTTTTATCCATACTACTTACTACTTTATTGATCCCACTGTTCAATGAAATATCCGGCAAACAGCTTGAGTTCAATCTTTTTCAGGATCCAAACCTGATTTTTCTGTTTCTGGGTGTCGGTATATTATCAACTATTCTTTCAGGTATATATCCATCGCTGGTACTTTCTTCCTATTCACCCGTCACAGCTTTGAAGTCAATCATTACCGCAAAGAAGGGAAATGGTATCAACCTGAGAAGTTCCCTGGTGATTCTTCAATTCTCATTGTCGATTATATTGATTGTAAGTGCCATTGTGGTGATGTCACAACTGAATTACATTAAAAGTTTTAACCTGGGTTATGAAGCTGAAAACCTGATATATATTGATTTACCAGGACAATCGAAACAACTCCATGAGCCCTTTTCTAATGAAATATTGAAAATTCCGGGGGTAACAAAATTAACCAAAGCAGATAAACCCCCTTTCTGGGGAGGCAATTCTTCCTGGGGATACGATTGGGAAGGAAAAGATCCGGAATTAAGGGTATTGATCTGCGCAATGTGGGTTGATAAGAACTACTTCGATGTTTTGGGAATCCCTTTAAAGGATGGTAAGACGTTTTCTGAAAGGTTTGTAAACTACAGTATTGAAGAGGTTGAAAATGTTGACGTAATTCTCAATGCTGAGGCCATCAGAAGGATGAAGATGGAAGATCCGGTCGGTAAATATTTTGCGAGCGGTGACAAGAAAGGCACCATCGTTGGGGTAACGGAAGATTTTAATTTTGAATCGCTGAGAAGTAGTGTCGAACCACTGTTATTATTACCATTACAAAATGAACCGAATGTGATCATTGCTAAGATCCGGAAAGAAAATATTCATACTACGCTCGAAAGTATTGAACAGGCCTGGAAAAAAATGAATCCGGCATCTCCATTTTCTTTTGGATTCTTTGACGATCGCCTCGAAAGTAATTATCGGGGGGAAGTCAGAATATCAAAACTTTTCAGGTATTTTACCTTTATTGCGATTTTTATTGCCAGTCTCGGGCTTCTGGGATTATCCTCATTTTCGATCCAACGAAAAACAAAGGAAATCGGAATAAGAAAAGTTGTCGGAGCTCCTGTAAGCAGTATCCTGGTATTACTTACCAGGGATTTTGTTCGATGGGTAATAATTGCATTCGTTGTAGCATGCCCCATTGCCTGGTATACAATGCAACAATGGTTGGAAAATTTTGCTTATAAAACCGACCTAAGCTGGGGGATATTTGCCGCCTCTGGTTTGCTTGCCCTTTTTATAGCTTTATTTACTGTAAGTTTTCAGACTATTAAGGCTTCGTTGAAAAATCCGGTTGAAAGCCTGAGGTACGAATAACAATTTATTTGGGCCTAGCTCAATTTTTAAATTTCTGCTGGATATACGAACTATTTCGCGAATAAGGTGAGTGGCTCAGTCTTGTTAAAGGTAACCGAAATGGCCCCATTTTTTGCCCTGTCTCCCCATATCGCCTGAGCCTCTACTTTATCAATAACATCAATTTCCTCAATTTTCTTATTGGTCAAGCTATTAAGGGCCATGTACATGTCCCGGTTGGGTATCCCATTGGTCAAATAATATACCGGTTTCTGCAGGTCGAAATATTTCAGTATGCTTGCATCAACCAGATCGACATATTGCCCCCGGAGTGGCTCTACATCAAATAAGGTGATACTGATCACACCTTTTTCGCCCAACGTCCCATAAAGTTCATATCCTCTCTCCGGTGCTATCACCTCACACGCCGTAAACTGAAGGGATAAAAGTTTACTGAAGAACGGATCGTTTGTGTTAACAATAGAAAGGTTATTGATTAAAACCAGCTTTCCATTTACAAAATCACTGATTAAAGAGTCCTTCAGACATCCCTGAGATTGGGCCTGAATTGATATGAGTATAAAAAAAGAAATTAATATTTGTCTTATCATCCTCTAAATCTAACACTACAAACCAAAATTTAAAACTCTTTGATCAATTTGCTTTAAATTTTAAAACATTGAGATTAGGATAGGAGAATTTCCAGGATATAATTGTCTTGATTCATGTATATTTGAAAATTGGGTTTTTTAAAAATAATAATATGGAGACCA
>CBDUBA010000151.1:0-9098 GCA_965365275.1 uncultured Cyclobacteriaceae bacterium
CAATGTTGAGATGCCCAGATTGCCTGCTTTTGTTAAAATATATTCAAGGGTTTCGGTTAAAATCTCATATTGCAGCACTATGATATCTGAGGATTGCATTATATTATTAATACTATCAATATGATCATTTCTTAAATGATAATTAGCCCCGGGGGCAACGGTTATATAATTGTCTCCATCTCCTCCCACCATAATTAAAGCTGATCCGCTGGGTGATCCAGCTGCTGTAAATACATATTCAGTATTAATATTATCGTTCTGGTAATTCCTGATCATTGATTTTCCGAAATCATCATCACCCACGCTGCTTACAAACGTAACATGGCCACCTGCCCGTGCTGCTGCCACTGCCTGGTTTGCTCCTTTACCGCCAAAGGCCTGAAGGAATGAGCAATCCGTTAAGGTTTCTCCTTTTTCGGGCAATCGATCCATTTTCATAATGAGATCAATATTTGAACTTCCTATTACCAAGATATTTTTGTCCATAAAGCATTTATCCTAAGCGGGCCAGAATAATCAAACCCAATCCAATAATAAAACTGATAAACATGAACGGCAGCAGGCGTTTCGTCCCAGGATCTGCATCTTTGAATTCTTTCCAGATATATACGCCCCATGCAGCAGCCACCAATGTGGCTCCCTGACCCAGGCCATATGATATTGCGAATCCAGCCTGTTCTGAGGCTATGATGCTGAATGACATACCAATACACCAGATGGCTCCACCGAGAATACCTATAAGATGTAATTTGGATGTTCCCAGGCTAAAGTAATCATTATAACTTACAGGTTGGCCTTTGAAGGGTTTATACATGAATATAGTATTCCATAAGAAATTAGATATGAATATTCCGATAGAGAAGATAAACACAGCCGTATAGGGTGTTAGTTTGCCCACTTCAGGTTCAGCAAAATTCTCTGTCATCGAGGCTGCTACAAAACGATAAAAGAATCCCATCGCTATACCAGCGATAACAGAAATCAGTATTCCTTTGGAAGAGGTTCCTCTGGATTCAGAAGGCAAGCGCCGGTAGGCGAGTGCATCGATAATTATGGCGATCACTACCAGTCCAACGCCGATAAAAAGAATGATTGGGTTTCCGGTTGGATCGTACAAGTAGTTTACGATCACTCCCCAAACAAGGGCTATTCCTATACCAATTGGGAAAGCAACCGCCATCCCGGCAATGTCTATCGCAGCCACGAGCAGTAGATTTGCTATATTGAAAATTACCCCACCGAGGAAAGCAGATAACATGTTTTCATAGGAGCCCTGCGAAATGTCAATAAGAAAGCTGCGACCTTCCAAGCCAAAACTACCCATAGAAACAGCAAATAATAATGACATGAGGACAACTCCGATCGTGTAGTCCCAGTAAAATAATTGAAAAGGCCAGGTTTTTGTTGCCAGTTTCTGTGTGTTTGCCCAGGATCCCCAGCACAACATGGTTACGAATAACAATATGACCGCAGTGAGATAGGAATTAATAATTACCATAAAAATTGTGATTTGAAATACCCTAAAGTGCCATTATTGTAAGTATGCCTGGTATCATAAAAGTAGCTATACTTCAAAAATGATAAAAATTGAATCAGGTATAAATTTATAAATAATATTGATATTCTGAAGAATTCAGATTAAAATGCTTCGTTAACCCCAAAATAAACACCATTATTGCCATCCCTGCCAACACCAAAATCAAACCTGATCAAGGTGGGATTATTCTTGAGTAACTGGAAACGAATGCCACCACCAAAACTATATTTTATACTGTTAAAATAATCCAAGGGCTTGCCAGCTACCTCACCAATAGAAAGAAAAGCAGCAAAGGCCCAACGCTTATGAAAACGGTTTCTGTATTCTGCCTGCAATGCATACATATTATGGTCAATAAACCGGCCTCTGTAGTATCCTCTTGTCCTTTCTCCACCACCCAACCAGGACATAGACTGAAAGGGAACATCGCCAAATGTTCCTTCATAATAGATTTGACTTGCCAATACGCCTTTTTCCCCCAGTTTAAAATACTTTCTAAGATCGATGATGTATTTATTAAAACTATGGGTAGCACCCAGAACCTTGGAGGAAAAACCAGCCCTCAATTGCATAAAGTTCCCGGTCCTGGTTGAAAAAATATTATCCCGGTCATCCAGGTTAAATAGAAAGTATAATCCACTTATGGTTGCTCCATCAGAACCGGGAATACCCGCTGAATCCAATAAGCCTCCTTCTTCCACTTCAAGCATGGTATATTTATCAAATTTGTATTCAAATCCAAAATTCAGATCGGTTGGCAGTCTTTTTAGTATGGCTGCTTCAACTATTATACTCTCCATATTATAGACTTCTTCATCAGATTCCGGGGCCAGATTGCCAATACCCCAGAACTTATTGGGGAAAATACGATATCTGAAAAGGCCGTCAAAAAAGAGATCCCCTTTATTGAAAAAAATCTGGGGGATGATGTCCAGCATAAATTGCTTTTCTGTCGTGTACATTGCGGATAGAAATACATTAGACTCTCTTGAATTGTAAATATTTGATTTTGAATAAAGGAAGCTTTGAACACCTACACCAAATCCGAATTGTGTTTCCGGAGTGTAGAAAACAATAGGAACAGGTATTATCCTGAAATTTTTTTTGAATGCAACCGTATCAGTTTTGAAGAATTCCTCATTATTTCTTTGTGCCATCAAAGAGCAGGACAAAAAACATATAAATATGACCAGAATTGATTTCTTCATGATTATTTTCCTATCAATATCCCCAGGCCAAATGAAAATGAAAATGAGAACCTCCTGAAATTTGTATCAATACTCGTATTGGCGATTTGATCAACGGTCTCACCACTCAACCATGAATGTGTCATTCTGAAACCAATCTCCAGACTGACGATATCTTTAAAGACATAACTGTATCCGAGTCCGAATGCAAGGCCTGGCCCACGTCCTTTTAGAACTTTATCAATAGGGTTTGACAGGTCCAGAAGGGCTATTCTGTCGTAAAACCTTGAATAGATAACCGAGGTTTGGACAAAGGCACCACCCTTGTCCAGGTTGGCAAGATAATACCGAAAGCTTGGTCCTAAATTTAATACCTCTGATTCATTCAGGAATAATTCCTCGTTACTGGATCTGGCTATATCAATCATGGCTCCAATACCCATCCGGTTTTTTATAAACCTATAACCACTGATATAAAATGCATAATTATTGCTAAACTGCTTATTTGAAATTGAAGTATCAGGTTTGACTACAGTTCCGGAATTTATGACACCCCCGATTATGGCAATCCACCTGCCTTTTCGAACAGGGGATATAGTGTCCAGGCTATCATGAGGGTGGGAGAGACAAATAATTGATAATGAGGAAAAGAAAATCGATAATATTAGTTTCCGAAAAATCAAGGGTTGTTAAATTCTTATAAACAAACATAAAAAAATAAGGTATCTCATCCTACAGGCATAGAAGAAATACCTTATTAATAGGCCCAAGCTAATACCCGATTAGCTTGAAAAAGAACTTTTATTCTTTTATTGGTTGAATAGGAAACGGTTTCATCATCTTTTCTGCCACATAAGCAGCGTTTCTATCAGCATTCTTGGGATTTTCATCAATTGTTTTTTGTCCCACGCTTTGCCAGATCATTTTTTTTGTTTTGGCATCATAAACACCGAGCACCAGAGTACCTTCAAGGTAGTCATTTTCTGAATATGTGGTTGTGGAAGTACCCATTCCAACTCCACCATAACCACCATACCAGCCCCAGCCGGCACCATATCCCCATCCTCCTGCATTCATATGGTTGGTATAGGCAGTTACACTGGTTTTTTTGTCCACTACTACGAACAAGGATACAGCAATATCACCTCCACTTTCCACGCCGGTGAATCCTCGCTTCATAAACTCATTTCCGAAAGCATTTTCAATCCGTTCCTGATCAAATCGATTCAGGATCTTATTGCTTTCTTCTGCCCATCCTAAGAACTCAAGGGTTTTATACTGGGTAAAATCAACAGCCTTATCATAATCGGAGGTTACGGTAACACTTGAGCAACCTGTCATAATCATTATTGAAAGGAGCCAAAGAACATTCAATTTTTTCATCATCTTTTTATTTAATTTTGTGTGAATAGCCTAAATTTAAAATATATTAATCTATTTCAATTAATGGAATTTGCATGGCCAGCTCTGCATCCACAAGAGCTTGTATCTTGTTCTCCAACTGAAAATATCGGGCAGCTTTTGCCGATGGCAAGATCTTTTTAAACCTGCTGTAATAGGATTTCCTTAGTTTAACTAAATCCTGCTGATATTTAAAAAAGGATTTCATGATCTCATCTGCCTTCTCGTTGGTCATGGTCTCATAATTCTGAGCAAAGTTCTTGATCAATGCAACTCTCTGATTCTGTGTCTGGGATAATTTGCTGTTGTACTCATTATAAAGCTCCCAGAAAGGTGTGATCTCAGCATCAGATAAGTCCATGCCTTCAGCGATGGCTGCTTTCTTTTCGGTTTTAAGTATATCACGTGCCAGTTCTATATAGTCATCTGATGTTTGTGCTTGTGTGATTAACGTAAAAAGAATAAGGGTGATCATTAAAATAATTCTTTTCATAAGATTAATTTTTAAGTTTTATTTGAACGGTTCAGCAATATTACATTAATTTTCAAATGCTTCTATCTAATATTTAATGATAATTCTTCATGTGAATAATTTAAATTTCTTTTTTGATCAAAATGCTATAACCCTTTTACATGAATTTCAATGACTCTATGATCCTCATAGTAAACCAATGATTCCCAATATTGTTCTCCGGGCAACTTTATATATGAATGTGAGCATATCGAAAAATTAGTATTCGTCATGCTTTAATTCTATTTTGTAACTAAAAATCCGAATAGGTTACTTTAGAAATCTATCTGCAAAATTAAGAAATTGCGCCCAATCATAATAGGTTAGATCATGCTCTCCGGATCTAATGTGATAGCCTATATGTCCTTCATTTACAGGACTGTTAAGAAGCGGCATTTTATCTTTATCTAATCCCTTTAAGCCATATAGATTATACACCGGACTAGCATAGACCCCTGAAAGAAATTCACCTCTTGGATCTGCCCATGGGTCACCTTTGGCGCTGGCGATGTATACGGGTCTGGGAGCCATAAGCGCTATAAGCATATGTTGATCAACCGGAAGAGAATCTTCATTTTCATTATACTTATTAAAGTTGTCGTTAAACCAGTGGGGGAAAACCGTATTAATCCTTCCAACAGTTTCACCAAATTTTCTTCTAGACAAGGCAGCACCGCCACATCCTGATTCATTGGATATGACAAGGGCAAATCTTTCATCAATCGCTCCTGCCCACAGAGAGGTTTTACCCAGACGGCTATGTCCGATTACAGCTATTTTGGTTTGGTCTATACTTTCATCAGTTTCAAAGTAATTCATTGCCTGTATAAAGCCATAAGCCCAGGCCCCGATTGATCCCCACTGATCAGGAGCCGGTTTTGTGTTACCCTTCTCATAAAATAATGGATGGATACCATTTTGAAAATCATCATCATAATCAGGGTCAAGATCCCCATAATACAAATTAGCAATTCCATACCCCCTTGAAAGAATGTATTGTACCGGCCATCTACCAGTCCGGAATCCCCTGGAAAGTTCATTGGCTTTATTATCAGATATATCTACGGTTAAATTGTTTCTGATCCAACTCGAAGCCATCCAAATCTCAGTATCAGGATTTATTGTATGATTGCCGTAGAAATTATAACCCACAAATACAGGTACAGCTTTAGCCCTGTTGGCGGGAAGATAGATCAGCAGATCTGCGCTAAGTTCTTTATCATTGCCCGAGAAAACAATCTTGATTTGTTTACGTTCAGCCAGGCCATCTAATGCACCTTTTTTTTCATCAATTATTTTAAACTCGACCTCAACATCATGGTCTGGTATCCTACCATAAACTTCAGATTCAAATAATTCCAATATTTCCGGTCGTCGTAATTCTTCCCATTGATCAACATTGCTTATCGACTCATTTGAATTTGAGACCAGAATTTCAGGTAAAACAAAATCCGGAATTTTAGATTCGTCGTAATTCGGTTCAAATTGTGCCGGGGACTGATAGGCTATGAACAATAAAACAATGAATATGAGATTTTTCATCCTTAGGAAATATTTTTGAAGCGGTAAATCATTTTATGAAGATATTTGATTAATGTAAATAGTTCAAATTATAAATCATTTTTCAGAGGATGTATTCAAATTATTATTTCATGTAATGCTTTAAAGTCTCTATATTATATTATTGATAATTAAATATTTATGTCTAATTTAATTTAAAATTTATCATTAACGGCAGGGCTTTCAGGAAAATAATAGTAAAATCACAGGCAGGTGAGTATTTTCCCCTATTCGAAAAATTATGATAGCACTCGAACTCTCTTCCGGTATTTCTGTTTAATTATTATATGAAAGCAATGGATGGAAATAGTAAGCCTAGATCAATTGTCCTGTATGATGGTTTTTGTAACTTATGCAGCAATACAGTATTGATCTTTGTTAAGTTGGATAGAAAAAAGAAGTTTACGTTCATTGCCTTGCAAAGTGCCTCTGGTAAGGAGATACTGAATAAAATTCAACATTTGGGATCGAATGTTGATTCTGTAATGCTGCTGAAGGGCAATGATATATTTATCAAATCAAGGGCTATTTTTCAATTAATTAAGGAGACTGGTGGAATTATTCGAATTCTGCTGGTTTTCAGGATCTTTCCTGACAGGTTTAATGACTACCTATATGATCTTATAGCTAGAAACAGATATTTAATTTTTGGTAAAAAGAAAGAATGCTTCATAATACATGGTGAATGATTCAAATCTCTATCAGTTGTTTAATAATTAAGGCAGAATATGGGATTGAAATTTTTTTTATAGCACTTTTACACCCAGATCTAATTAAGAATTTTTGAATTGACCGGTTACAAACCCAGGTATTTGAAGGCATAGATGATAAGGAATTTAATTGAATACTTCAAGGATAAAGAATCCAGGACCGTAGGATTGTTTTTTTCTATCAACAGTGTGTTTTTTGGATCATGGATCACACGATTACCGGATATACAGGATAGAATTGGCATCGGTGAAGGGGAATTAGGTTTGGCTTTATTGGGAGTTCCATTGGGTTCCGTCAGTGTAATGCCTTTTATCAGTTATTTTATTCAGAAGTATGGAGCTGGCCGGGTTACGATTTTTATTAGTTCAATATTTTGTATTATCTCGATCTTACCGGTATTCGCGCCGAGTTACCTGGGATTGTTTGTTATTCTTACCATGGTAGGTGTCGTGACGGGCTCCATGGATATTGCAATGAATGCTGCCGCAGCCATTGTTGAAGAACAAAAAGGACGTCCGATTATGTCTACCTGTCATGGATTATGGAGCCTGGGAGGTATGGTTGGTGCCGCCAGTACCAGTATACTCGCCGGACTCTCTATTCCGGGAAAGTTTCAAATGCCTGTTTTAGCTGTATTGCTGATTATACTGATCGCCATACTTACCACAACAATGATGAAGGTAAAAGAAACATCAGTTGAAAAATCCAGGATATTTGTTTTACCGCGTGGAATTTTGATCGGGCTTGCTTTAATTGCTTTCTGTGTTATGCTTGGTGAAAGTGCAATCATGGATTGGAGTACGATCTATCTTCGTAAAACATTAAATACCGAAGTTTTACTAGCAGGAATGGGTTTCGCAGGATTTTCCTTCACCATGGCACTGGGCAGGTTTTACGGGGATGTTCTCATAGCAAGATGGGGATCGAGGAAAATTGTTCTTTTTGGATTATTAATAGCGATAACCGGTGTATTTTCCGCCCTGGTTATTCAAAATTCTATTGTCGCGATATTTGGGTTTACCCTCGCCGGATTCGGATTTTCGGGTCTGGTACCAGCAGTATATATTTCCTCTGCAAAAGTTGAGGGTATTTCCGCCGGTGAAGGCCTCGCATCAGTAGCAAGTCTTGGTTATTTTGGATTGTTTGTCGGGCCTCCAACAATTGGAATGATCGCTGAAGAATATGGTTTAAACATTGGCCTGGGTGTGGTTATCATCTTATTGAGTATTGCCTTATTTATTACAAAGCAATTTAAGTTCTAAGGATTCTGTCTGTTGATTTTCTTCTTTTCTATGGTGGAAAGAGATTAATTAACGGGACAACATAACCTGACTTCGAATCCATCAGGGTGGGGTAGGATCACAGCACCTCTAACCGTCTGTGTAAGAATAGAATAATCTGATGGCGGGCCAGCATTAAATTCTATTTCAGGTACAGGAAGTCTGGATAAATTTGTTACCAGAAGTCCGGAGTCCGGGTGCATAACATGTATATTCTCAAAAATATTGACACTACGCTGATTACGGAGTGCTGTTAAACACGAAAGGTTCGTTTCAATCCTTTTTCTGTCTACCTTTTTTACGTTTGTTCTGATTTTTAAAGCTAGATCTGATAATGAAGCTGAATTAAGATCCTCAAAACTTAAGGTTGTCGTGGCCAATGATACAGCATTACCAAAATAGGTCTTTGGAAAGCCATCCCATATCCGCCTGAAATCTACCGGGCAACTGATATAGCAGGTGTTTTTTTCTGACTGCCATTTTGATAAATACTCTTTGGATAATTGTGCGGTAATAATGTCGTTAAATGATAACCTGGTATCTGTGTTTTTTTGTTCCCGGGCTAACAATTCTTTTAATTCAACAAAATGAAAAATTCGTGATTCCCACTTCAGATCCTCTTTTTTGATCACACTTCTTTTGTCTTTAAGAAACAAACCGGCATCAAGTAAAACATCCTCAGGCTTTACAAGGATCTTACGGAATTCATCCTGACTCGATACCAGCAATGACCTCTGATGAATTGGTGGAAAAAAAGACTTGCCCTGGTATAATTTTGCCCAGCTGGATAAAAAATGAAAATAACTGAATCCATCTGCAATTGCATGTGAAATACTTACACCCAACACTGATCCAACTGGTGTATGTGTAATTTTAATTTTAGTTAAGGGCTCTCCTTCAATTGTGTTAAC
>CBDUBA010000152.1:0-9083 GCA_965365275.1 uncultured Cyclobacteriaceae bacterium
CTGGGAGATATATTTATCATTTTTACCTCCCTCGCAATATTTATTGCCTGCCTTGGATTATTCGGTCTTGCCACATTTATGTCGGAGCAGAGATCCAAAGAAATAGGCATAAGGAAAGCATTAGGAGCGGATGTGACTACAGTCGTTTTATTATTGACTAAAGAGTTTACCAAACTGGTGCTGATATCTGTTGTTTTTGCAATACCCGCCGTGATATTCCTGATGAACTGGTGGCTCGAGAGTTTTGCATATAAAACAGACCTTGGCGTAATGAGTTTTGTAATTGGAGGCCTTGGTGCCTTATTAATATCCTGGCTGACCGTAAGCTACCAATCCATACGTGCGGCAATAGCCAATCCTACAAAAGCTCTACGTTATGAATGATCTATCCGTATCATTCATAATCCATTTCCTGTTGGTATAGGTAGGAAAAATTATCATGGATAGCTGTATTAATCCAAAATCAATTCTGGTGATTTTATCTTGTACACCTTTTTAAATGGTTGTACTTTTATGGATTAGTGATTTTTTACCTCTACGAAAGGTGGTAAGGGACCTCAGAAGAACCAAATATTTTCAGTATCCAAGAAGGTATGATCAATTCTTACAGAAATATTCTTGTGCTCTTTATCCTCGTCCTGTTATCTCTATCAGATGTTTTCGGACAGGATACTGAAGTTTTCCAATACAGATTTATTGTTGACGGACGTGAGCGGATATACTATCTGTTTATCCCGGAAAGTCTCTCTGAGAAAGCACCTCTTGTATTTGTTTTTCATGGATACGGAGGAAATGCAAAGGATATGATCGGATATTCCGGGATGAATACTGTTGCAAACAAAAATGGGTTTGCAGTTTGTTATCCACAGGGTGTATTTGGAAGTGATGAAAAGAATTCGTGGAACGCAGGGTATTCCAATCCGGACGTAGATGATGTTAAGTTTATCACTGAATTGGCCCGGTATCTTCAGGTAGAACATGATCTGAATCCTGGAAATACCTTTGCAACAGGAATGTCAAACGGGGGGGATATATGTTATGTGTTGGCCTGTAAGGCACCGGAAGTCTTTTCGGCTTTTGCCCCTGTTGCCGGATGTATGATGGAATCTACCTTCAATACCTGCAATCCACGGAAGCCTCTCCCGATATTTGAGATCCATGGAACTGATGATGACATAACATTGTGGAACGGTGACAAAAATTATTCGGAAATATATGGTGGGTATAAGGGGGTGAGGGAAACTTTCGATTTCTGGGTCAAGCTCAATAAATGTACAAATGTTCAAAGGGATGTCCTTCCTGATCTGAATAAGGAAGATAAAAGTTTTGTTGTACGTGAAATGTATACTGATGGGGTGGAAGGCCATGAAGTATGGTTATATACTCTTGTCGGAGGTAAACATGACTGGCCGGGGAGCTGGGGTAATAAAGACTTTGGTGCTTCTGAAGAGGTATGGAATTTTTTCAAACGATTCGTTAAAGATTAAACTTAAGTGATTAATAGGATTACGTATTAAATAAAAAGAGAATTCCATCGACAGACTCGTATGATATCAGGTTTAAGGTTATAGTATATTATTCAATTATTTAATGATAAATATTGAATTGAGGCTTGGGAATAACACCATGAAAAATATATATTTTCAACCGATAAATGATGAATGAATAAATTCGTTTGAGTATTTTACGAACACTGCATGATAATTTTTTTAAAGAAATGAAAAGAGTATTTATAAGTTTAGTAGCCACATTCCTCCTGATAGGTTTTAGTACATCATGTACTTACCTGGAAACAAAATCCAACTCTGGAACACCGAACATTGTCATCATATTTACTGATGACCAGGGTTACGGTGATGTGGGATGTTATGGCGCTACAGGTTATAATACACCCAATCTCGACAAGATGGCAAGCCAGGGAATGCGGTTCACTAACCATTATTCCGCCCAACCGGTTTGCAGTGCTTCCAGGGCAGGATTATTGACTGGATGTTATCCAAACCGCATTGGCATTTCAGGAGCGCTCTTCCCCCACCATGAAATTGGCCTGAATCCCGAAGAACTTACCATAGCTGAAATGTTAAAAGCCAAAGGTTACGCTACCGCCATTTTTGGTAAGTGGCATTTGGGTCATCATAAGATGTTTCTGCCATTACAACATGGGTTCGATGAGTATGTTGGCGTACCTTATTCCAACGATATGTGGCCCATAAACCTCAAGGGAGAGAAAGATCCCCCCGGAACCGGAAGGGGTCATTATCCCCCACTTCCGCTGATAGAAGGGAATGAGACCATAGAAGAATTAAATTCCTATGCCGGGCAGGATAAACTCACCACACTTTTTACCGAAAAGGCGGTGGATTTTATAAACAGGAATGCTGCTAATCCATTTTTCCTTTACGTCCCGCACAGCATGCCTCATGTTCCCCTTGGTGTGTCTGACAAATTCAGAGGTAAAAGTGAACAGGGGATGTATGGAGATGTGATGATGGAAATTGACTGGTCAGTGGGGGAGATCATAAAAGCATTGAAGGATAATGGCATAGAAGATAATACTATTATAATCTTCACGACAGATAATGGCCCCTGGCTGAATTACGGTAACCATGCAGGATCCTCTGGGGGATTACGTGAAGGTAAGACCACAAGTTGGGAAGGTGGACAGCGTGTTCCATTTATCATCAGATGGCCGGGAAATACGCCTGAGGGATTGGTATGCAATAAGCTCTCAAGCACCATCGATATCTTGCCTACCATTGCTGAAATAGTCGACGGAGAGCTGCCGGATCATAAGATCGATGGCCTGAGTGTCCTTGATCTATGGAAAGGTGACTTTGGGAAAAGTCCCCGCGAGGAACTTTATTATTATTTTGGAACAAATAATTTGAATGCTGTGCGTAAAGGGAACTGGAAACTGGTTTATCCGCATACCTGGCAATCTTATCACGCTGAACCGGGAAATGATGGCCGGGGCGGACCAAGAATACCTATGAAAGTAGATTCACTTGAATTGTATAATATGATGCGTGATCCCGGAGAAGAGTATAACATAGTCGATATGTACCCGGAAATAGTTAAAGAATTATTAACGGTTGGTGAAAAAGCACGGGCAGAACTCGGTGATCTGAATGTGGGGATTGAATCTGGTTCCGGGACCAGGGAAATAGGAAAACTAGAAAAAACGAAATAATCAATACTATGAAAAATATCATTTTGGTATTAGGCGGGATAACTATCCTTTCATTTTTATTTATCAAATGTAAACCTGAAAGTGAACCAGTCAAGCCTCCCAACATCCTGTATATTATGAGTGATGATCATGCTTTCCAGGCCATCAGTGCTTATGGAGGAAGTCATCTGGAAACACCTAATATAGACAGGATTGCAAGGGAAGGGGCAATATTCAACAGGAGTTTTGTTACCAATTCCATATGCGCACCCAGCCGGGCAGTATTGCTGACAGGGAAGCACAGTTTCATTAACGGAAAAGTTGATAACATTCACCCTTTTAACTGGGACCAGGAGAATTTCCCTAAGATACTCCAGAGAAACGGATACCAGACTGCTATGATCGGGAAGATCCATCTGGATGGCATTCCACAGGGATTTGATTTTTCCATGGTCCTCCCAGGTCAGGGACATTATTATAATCCTGATTTCCTGATAGAAGGTGAAAGGAAAAGATTTGAAGGATATGTTACGGATATAATTACCGAGACTACCCTTGACTGGCTGAAAAACAAAAGAGATCCGGATAAACCCTTTTGTGTTTTATATCACCAGAAAGCCCCGCACAGGAACTGGAAACCCGCGCCAGAATATCTGACCTTGTTTGACGACACTACCTTTATGCCACCGGAGAACTTTTTTGATACCTATGAAGGCAGGGGCAGTGCCGCTAAAGAACAGGAAATGCAGATCGATGGACATATGCAATGGGGTCATGATTTTAAAATGCGTACCTCACCGGAAGGAGAGGAGACCAGGTTTGTTAATGAATTAAATCGATTCAATGAAGAGCAGCTTGAGCAATGGCTGACAGCATATACGCCAAAAAATGAGGCGATGAAGTCAGCAAACCTTACCGGTAAGGAACTTGCCATCTGGAAGTATAACAGGTATATAAAAGACTATCTGCGAACCATTAAATCTGTGGATGATGGAGTAGGTGAGGTGCTGGATTATCTTGATGAAAGCGGATTAGCTGAAAATACAATCGTGATCTATACTTCTGACCAGGGGTTTTACCTGGGGGAACATGGATGGTTTGATAAGCGCTTTATGTATGAAGAATCTTTCAGAACACCTATCCTGATGCGATATCCGAAGGAGATAAAGCCAGGTACACAGGTCAATCAACTTATACAGAACCTGGATTTCGCACCGACTTTTCTGGATTATGCGGGGGTGGAAATACCTGCTGATTTTCAAGGGGAATCTTTCCGCAAGATTGTAAGTGGTGAAAAATCAGAATGGCGGGATGCTATTTATTATACCTATTATGAATACCCATCGGTTCATATGGTAAAGCGGCATTACGGTGTCCGTACGGATAGGTACAAACTGATGCATTTTTACTATGATATCGATGAATGGGAGATGTACGATCTTGAAAAGGATCCTCGGGAAATGAGGAATATTTACGATGACCCTGAGTATGCGGAGGTTAAGGAACTAATGCATGTACGGTTGGCTGAAATGAGAGAAAAATACGGGGACAGCAAGGAAAATGATGACGCTTTCTTAGAGGCTTACCTGGAATCGATGAAAGAGAGAAACAGATAAGAAAATGCCATCTGAATACATGCTTACTCTAGCCAGTTGGTGAAAATTACAGCAGGATTATCGCCCGACCACAAACGGATTTGCAGGTTTTCATAAGCATTCGCTTGTTGGTAGGCATTTTTTATGATATTTAAATCGGGATGTGCAGTGGACAGGTCTATATTATTTCCCAATTGGTCTTTTACGTTGATTAGTAAAAGTTCTGCAGGAGCAAAAGTACTTATGAGGTCCGGGATATCATATTGGGGTAAGACACCTGCCAGGGAAGACTGTATGAGAATTGGATTATAATTTTTCTCATACACCATTAATCGGTATGAAATCAGTGGGTCGATCAGGGCCATTCTGGTGAAATTGGCGCTTACGATATTATTATGGAGCAGGTCCGATGTGAAAATTCCCCTTGCTATTCCGAATATAATATCGTTTTCTATGTCATATTGGTCCAGAATAAAGGCACATACTTTATCGATATCTTCCATTCTAAGCCCGACAATACTTTTTCCAGTAAGGATACCTGCATACCATTTATTATATGATGAATGTTCTATATATGAATCTCCTTTTTCACCATCCGGAGCCAGTTCACCACTTCCAGTAATATCAGGAATGATAACATGATATCCCTTTTTAACAAAATAGAGCGGCAATCCGGATCTCATCTCTTTATTTTTTCCTTCCGGGTTAAGGATCAGTATGGCTTTATTCAATCTAAAGGTATCGGGTATCAATACTGCCAATGGGATATTTCTTAAATTATTTCCTTTAATGAGATATTTCTCAATCATACAACTTTCATAAGTGTCTGTCCCGGAAAAAATATAATCATCATCAATGATAATATTTTCAAAGCCTGAGATCTGAATAACCGTTTTGGCCAGACTATCGGGTGAAAGGAAAATGGAATCCTTCATTATCTCCTTATCACCAGCATTCTGAAGTGCCACTTTTTTATTTAAAGAGAAGATAGTCTCTCCATCGAATTCAGTTAATACCTGCCCGCTCTTTGTTACACGAAGGTCTTTCTTGCTGAATACTGTCACGTCAAGATCGGATGAATCGCCCGGATGGTGTAGATGTTTCTGGAAAAAAGCATAGGCCCTTTCCCTGTTTTTAAGGGTGGATTCATGTCCTCCCTTATCCTCGATCATTTGGACAAGATCCTCATTGCCATATATCTTATAGACCTGTTTAACTTCCTCATATGTTTCCCTGGCTCCCTGGATACTGAAAAAATCACTTAATGTGCTGATGATCAGGGTCGGTTTTGGTGCCCTTACCTCGAGAAGATCGGCAAAATCAAGGCGGTTTTTTAACAAGTTGGGTAAGTTTTGTTCCGCATCCTGGGGGCCTATCGACTCAAGAAGATACTGAAAGCTGGTAACATAGTTTTCAGGTGCAGAAGCCAGTATGCGATCATCAAAAGCCGAGATATATACCGATTGGGTTCCACCCCCGGATCTACCCGTAATACCGATCCTTGTAGAATCGACCTCTACTCTTGAAACCAGGTAATCGATACTCCTGATTCCATCCCAGATCATATATTTAGCCATAGACTGGCCATTAATAAAGCACTGTCCGCCTGCATAGGAATGCTCCTTGGTGGGGGTATTATACAAGGACTTTTTGCCTTTTTTATGTAAATATTGCAGGCGCTCACCCTGGCTGACCGGATCAAAAGCCAGTACCACAAAGCCTTTCTTAACATAATTTATTATTGCATGCTGATATACTTCTGATCGAAAACCATCCCAGGTGTGGCCACTGCAATACAATATAGCCGGAGATTTTTGTTCCAAACCATCAGGGATGAATAATGCTGCGGTTACGTGTAATCCTGGTTGGGATTCATAGATCACCTTTTCAACTCTATATCCATCTCCTTTCAAAAGACCTGTAACCCTTGCATTTAATGGCGTCTTTTCGGGGAACTCTCCAATAATTTTATCAAGTTTTACCCTGACTTCTGATCTTCTTTGTTCCCAGTCTTCCTTGCTTTTTAATTTCTTAACCTGGTCTTTTCTTTCTGAAAGTTGTCTGAGGGCTATACCAGTCAGGCTATTATACAATGTTTGTTTGTGGTCAGAATGGTAATCCCAATAATTGAATAATGAAAGGTCCGGTTGTGCATAAGATGTTAAGCTGCCGGTCAAGAATATAGCAGTGATCAATGATAATCTCCTTTTTCGAATTGTGAAAACTGATATATACTTCATCATAATTAAAGAGTTATCTTATGGAGGTTAAATGTCTTTACAATTTAGCAATACTCAATCGATATTTAAATTTTCGGGGCGCTTAATCGAGATATCCCATTTTCTTCAAACTTATTGTTGAAGGAATTTGCTCATGAGACTACTTATTTATCCTCATTTGGCCTTGTTTACGATTCTGGAAGAATAATCCAGTAATACAATTGGTGCTTATCGAAACTCTATTTTGATCGATTCAGATTGAGCATATCCCAGGCGGTGTGCAACAGCCTCGATCCTGGTATCTACATGTATCGTAAGCGGCCTGGTGTACACTTCCCATTTTTCAGGAGTTGATTCATTATATCCATACATCTTATAACCGATGCTGGCACCTTCTGTTTCAGATCTCAAGATCAATTCTCCATCCCTTACTTCGTAGGAGGGTGCAACTGTTACAGGTTGCTCCCTGCCTGGCCAGAAACTTTCAAGTATTTCAGCTTCCGGGATCTCGCCCATATCATGTATTGATTCCATCCATCTGGCACATTCTTCTCTCAATTCCTCCAGTTTCCCGGCATAATCCGGATCCCCAGCCAGGTTATTTAATTCATGTGGGTCTTCCCAGGTATCGAATAATTCTTCTTTCACTTTCTCTTTCCTAAACCATTGAGCCTGGTAGGTGTCCAGGCTGTCTATATCCCTCAATCTTAGCAGTTCCTTCATAATCGCCATCTGTTCTCTGTATTTAACAGGTAAATAGTATGGTCTGTCGGGATAAAAATTCAGGAGATATTTATATCGATCGTCACGAACGGCCCTGATCATATCCACTTGGGCATCGAACCTGTCGGCTGCCGCATGAATATACTTTCGTTCATTATGTGACCGATATTTACCCGAAAATGCCTTTCCCTGTACATAATCCGGTACTTTTATTCCGGAAACAGAAAATACCGTGGGTGCAAAATCAATAAAGCTGATCAATTGATCATCATAATATCCGGCACCGATCTGCCCTGGGTACCTGATCACCATTGGAACTTTTATACCGGAATCATATATCAGTCTTTTTTGTCGAGGCAGTGGACCACCATGATCTGAATAAAAGAAAACGATGGTACTGTCCAGCAACTGGTCTTCTTCCAGTTGCGAAATTATTATCCCAACCTGTCTGTCCAGTTCTATGATATTTGAGTAAACCCTTCTGATGTCATCCACAGCAATCTCTGTTGAAGGCAGATAAGGAGGTATCGGCACATCCGTATCAGGGGGAATGTTTAATGGCCAATCCTCTTCATTGATCATATCCCCGAAATTGGCTGGATTACCTATCGATTCCGGAAAATCAGGATCATGATACCGCATCAGTTGTTTTCTATATGGTCTGGTTACATGCCCTTCATGTGTCACACCTATGTTAAAAACCGAAAAGAATGGCTGTTCTTTCGCTCTATGCCTCCAGTGTGCCTTCAGGCTGGACTCATCCCAGGCGGTAACCGGTGGTTTGAATTGATAATCCTGCTTGTCATTATTCGTGCAGTAATATCCATGTTCCCTCAGGATCTGGCTCATCATCTTTACTTCAGGAGGTGGAACGATCTCATACAGTATCAGGCCAAGCTGGTCCATATGGGCTTTGACATACTGAACCCGCATGTTATGACCACCAATACTGGATGGGTACATGCCTGTAGTAAGAGCACACCGGCTCGGTGCGCATACACCGGAGGGAGAGAATACATTCGTGTATACAACGCCCTCTCTGGCAAGCCTATCAATATTGGGTGTTTTAACTGTAGAATCACCGTATGCCGGTAAGATGGGACTCAGATCCTCTGCCACGATCCATACTATATTCGGCTTGAATTTAAACTGGCTTCCCGGATCAAAATCGATCAATTTTAGTTGATCCATGTCTGAAGGGCGAACGCAGGATACTGTTAAATAGCTCAGGATCACTATTGAAATTAACCAGGTTCTTTTCATAGGCATAAAAAATCCAAAAATCTTATTTAAAAATCGTTAGGCAGATTTGTATAAAACAGCTTAAATTGAAATTTCATTTGCAATTTGATTATTAAAGGTGAATAAACAAAAAAT
>CBDUBA010000153.1:0-8859 GCA_965365275.1 uncultured Cyclobacteriaceae bacterium
TCCGAGGTGTCCTTCCTGGCGATAATATTCATGCCTTCATTTATTGTGATCTCCAGATGACGCAACGAGCTCTTGATTTTCAGGCCTTTGGAAGATCCCCTCAGGATCTCAGATGTTCCTGTAGGAATAGTCTCCAAAATGTTACCCGGTGTAGGGTCTTTAAGCTGGATTGTTGCGTCAGCATATTTTGAGGCGGGTAGTTCAAGCAGAAAGAAGGTGCCGATAAGGGTGGTGTCCACTTCATTTCGATAATTGATCCGCACATTAGCTATGCCACCTCCCAGGTCTTCCACAGATTGATCATAGTATAATTCATCTATGCTGATACGGGTCGTTTGTGTGTTCCCGTCACGCTGGAAGCGATACTGGGCACGCTCCTTGGCAGTTTTTCTAATCTGGGTCCAGTCACTGCCAACAATACAAAATGAACTATTGAGTTGCATTAGCTCACCGTCTACTCGGATCCCACTGATATTGCTCCATGGATATACCTCTGGCTGGGCATTTACCAAATAGATATTCGTAATTATTAAATAAAGGAGGAGAGAAATATTTTTCATGGTTATTAAAAAATCAGGGTTAAAAATATTTCTTGAAATTAGATAATCTTTTACATAATGTTCTTGTTCTTGAGTAATTATCTTGATTTCAAGGGACCACAATTCCCCCCAATTTAATGAATTATAGCAGGAGCTATTGGTTTATGCTTATTCCAGATTTTTATGTGGGTTAAACAAATTTTAAAACTATTATTATTTTTTTCTAAGGATGGAGATTTCTGCATATGGATTTGGTAATAAAAGCATTATATTCATTTTTTAGATTCAGAATTGTCCATGAAAAAGATGTGTGGAATATTGATGATTGCTATTCTGGGGCTGGCTTTTTTGCATCCCGGACAAGCACGGGAAGAACGGCCAAATATATTATTCATTGCCGTGGATGATCTTCGTCCCGAATTGGGTTGTTATGGAAATCATGTAATACAAACGCCCAACATCGATAAGCTGGCAGCAGAAGGTTCGGTTTTTACCAACCATTTTGTTCAGGTACCTACCTGTGGGGCCTCCAGGTTCAGCCTGCTTACCGGGATGCGGCCAAAGAATAGGATCCATTTGAGCAATAATGCGATTATTGAAGAAATATCGGGGAAACCGGAAGGGGATAAGCCTGAGACCTTTGTGCATCATCTGAAGCGAAACGGATATTATACTGTGGGGATTGGAAAGATCAGCCATTCAGCTGACGGATTAGTATATGGCTATAATGACCCGGTATCTGAAAAAAGAGAATTGCCACATAGCTGGGATGAGTTATTATTTGATAACGGAAAATGGGGAACCGGATGGAATGCCTTTTTTGGATATTCAGATGGGGAAAATCGTCAAAGCATGAAAAGGCAGGTTAAACCATACGAAGCAGGGCAGGTAGGGGATCATGGTTATCCTGATGGATTGACGGCTGATCTGGCCATTTCCAGGTTAAAGGAAATCCGGAAAATGGAGCAACCTTTCTTTATGGGTGTTGGATTCTTTAAACCTCATTTGCCTTTTAATTCACCTGAGAAGTACTGGGACCTCTATAACCGGGATTCTATACCTGTTTCTCCTAATCCGGATATTCCGTTGTATATTGACCTGAAAAGTCTTCACGGATCGGGTGAATTCAATCAATATCAGCTATCCGATGAGCTTGCCAGCCTTACTCATCCTGTATCTGATGAATATGCCAGAAAACTTATTCATGCCTATTATGCCTGCGTAAGTTACATTGATCACCAGATCGGCAGATTGCTGAAGGAGCTTGAATCCCTCGAAATAGCTGAAAATACGATTGTGGTCATCTGGGGAGATCATGGATGGCACCTGGGGGACCAACGTGTGTGGGGTAAGCATACAATTTTTGAAAATGCCCTGAAAAGTGTATTGATCATTTCTGATCCCAGGTATAAGGAGTTAAAAGAAACGGTCCATTCAATTGTTGAAACGGTAGATATTTATCCAACCCTGATGGAATTATGCGAGATAGAAATTCCATATAAAATGGACGGAGAAAGTTTTATGGAATTAATGGTGGGGGTGAAAAAGGGTAAAGCCAAAGTCTCAGAAGATCATGTAGCCTACAGTTATTTCCGGGATGGGATCTCCATGAGAACGGACCGATATCGCCTGACTAAGTATTTCAGGAAGGAGACGCCTATTGAATTGTACGATCATAAGAAGGATCCCTATGAATCAATAAATATCGCAAATATGGAACCTGGAATTGTAGAAGCGTTGATGCCCATTCTTGAAAAGGGGAACACCGGATTATATGAGCACTAATAGCTCCAGGATAGCATAAAAAGGTATTTTTGATAGATTAAATAATTATCCTGTTTATCTTGGGAAAAATATCCCATTGGTTTACAAAACATTATTAATTATGGAAAAGCTTCATCGTCGGGGATTTCTAAAAGGAGCAGCCGTGCTTCCAATTGGAATGGCCTTAAATTCTTTTTCTTCAAAGAACGTAGCCGCAGAAACATTGCACCTTTCAAAGGAAGATCTGAATACAATTGCAAATTCAGGGGCCAAAATAAAACTAAGCGTGAATGCATGGTCTTATTACGTCCCTTTGTACAAATACATTAATGGAGAACCTGGAGGAATGAGCCTTTTCGATATGCTCGAAGAGGCTGCAAGGCTGGATCTGGATGCCGTTGATCCGACAGGATATTTCTTCCCCGGGTATCCGGAAGTGCCGAAAACTTCTTTTATCAATAAATTTAAGAAAAGGGCCTTTCAGCTGGGTCTGGATATCAGCGGTACGGGTATCCGCAATGATTTTGCCCATCCGGACAAAGAAAAACGCAGGGCAGATATTACCCTGGCTAAGAAATGGATAGAAGCTGCTTCAGATATGGGAGCTCCGGTATTACGGGTTTTTGCCGGAAAGCAACCGGAAGGATTTACCTGGGATGAAACAGCCAAATGGCTGGCTGAAGCTTTATCAATATGTGCTTATCATGGGGAAAGGCATGGTGTTGTTATTGGTGTTCAAAACCATGGTGACATGCTGAAAAGTGCCGATGAAGTAATTAAAATTCTTACCATGGTCAATTCTGATTGGCTCGGAACAATTGTCGATACCGGATTTTTCCTGACAGATGATCCTTATAAAGATATTGAAAGGGTTATTCCATACGCCGTTAACTGGCAGGTTAAGAAACTTCTGAGTGACAGGCAAGGACCGGAACTGGATATGAAAAAATTGGTAAAGATCATCAAGGCCTCGACATTCCGGGGTTATGTTCCCGTAGAGACCCTGCCAACTCCAGGCAAGGAAGATGAATATGATGCTTTATCCGAAGTTCCCGTTTTGCTCGGAAAACTGAGAAAAGCGCTGTAATATGCGTCAGCCTGAAGACATTTGACCTGGCTGATACATACGGAAACAACCATGATTAAATATTAGCGTTCGGGTAATTACATCAGGTCTAATCGGTTATACACTAAGTAAAATCAACAATCTTATGAAAATATTAGAGATTATTTTGATTCTTGGCTTTATCCTATCTGAGGGAATAGCCCAGGTCCCTGCTAATCCCGAGGATATCTCACCCCTTTTGATCAGTGAAAAAATACCGGAAATAACCCTTAAGAATCTAGAAGGAGAATCAGTTGCTATATCTGATAAATTGAACGAAAAACGGTCAGTTATACTTTTTTACAGAGGTGGATGGTGCCCGTATTGCAATGCACATCTTTCAGCAGTTGGAGAAGTAGAAGAGGATATTTTAGCACTTGGATATCAGGTGATTGCCATCAGCCCTGATTCTCCCGGAAAGTTAAGAGCCACTGCTGAAAAGGAAAGGTTGAAATATACCTTGTACTCTGATGCATCAGGAAATTTGATGACTGCCATGGGGATCGCCTTTAAAGCCCCTGAACGGTATGAAAAGCGCCTTGCTAATTATTCCGAGGATCAGAATCCGGGTATACTTCCTGTACCTTCACTATTTGTAGTTGAAATCGACGGAACCATCCTGTTTGAATACATTAACACGGATTATAAACATAGAATAAGTGCTGAACTCCTGATGTCCGTTCTGAAAAACCTGAGTGAAGACAAGTAATTCAATTCAAAACAACCTGCCAGATTATTCTATAATTGTGGCCAGGATCTTATTTTTGTTCAAACACTAAATACGACATACCTGACAATAAAAACCTGGTCAATCTTAATGTCCCTATTTATGCCTCCAGAGTGGTGTGATATGCATTTCTAAGAATTTAGTATGGATGTTTCACACTTGACTTAAATCTAATTCCCCTAACCTTTTCATTCATTAATTGGCACTAGCAGCTAAATGCAATTGCCCAGCTATCAGTCTATTCACGCTCACCAGTCAACTGCAACTGCATTTCTGATAGTTTCTGGCCTCCTTTAATCCCAAAATCGAGTGTTCTGATTGGAAATGGAATGGTTATGCCATTTTCGTCAAATGCTTTCTTGATCTTTATGATCACATCACTTCTGGCCTTTAAAAATCCAGGCTCATCGGGATAATTGACCCAGATCATGATAGTAAAATTGATCGAACTGTCTCCAAATTCATTATAGTAAAATCCAATTTCTTTATCTTCGAGGAGATAAGGCAAGTCCTTCACGGCATCGAGGGTAATTTTTCTTACCTGCTCAAGGTCTTCTGCATAGGAAACACCGACTTCCAAATCTATGCGCCGGTCATGGGTTTTAGTATAATTGGTGACCGGGGTTTGAAATACATCCTTATTGGGAATGATCACATGTAATCCCTGAAATGTCCGGATTATGGTAACACGCATGTCAATCTCTTCGACGACACCAGTATACCCCTGCGAACTGATAATATCACCTATCTGGATAGGCTTTCGGAAAGCCATCAGGACCCCTGCGATGAAGTTAGCCGAAACATCCTGAAAGGCAAATCCTATAGCAAGGCCCAGAATACCTGCGCCGGCCAGCAGGGAAGTAATCGTTTTCTCAAGATGCAGAAGATTCAATGCGATAATGAGGCCGATTGCAAGGACGATCAAATTTACCATGGTTGCAAAGAGGTTATTGATCGCTACCCGGTCTGATATTTTATTCAATATTTTTTTACTGGAATAACTGGCGATTCTTGCTATGAAATAAAACAAGACCATGACCAGCATGGCTACCGCAACGTTGGGAAGCATGGCTACAATTTCTTCCGCCCATCCGACAAGTTTACCTGTCACGATATTGACAGCCTTCTGAAAGTCGAAATTCATTATTATCAGGGTTTAAATTATAAGAAAGATAGTTTATTTATAGAACTCATTTTCAGGAGATTAGTTTTATAATTGTTAAGCATCGCCCACAATTTAGGTTAAAGTATTTCATTTTGAAATTCAGGAGAAATTCCTTTCCATACACATCGGAAACCTTTTAAAATATGACAGATATTTGAGAAGTGATTAACAAACTCTATCTTGCACGGTTATATTACCTAGATTGAATTATTAATCATTTAACTACGAGATTTTGGGATTTTTAACCAATAAAAGCAAAATCCAAAAAAAGCAGGCAGGTCTGCAGAAGACTGACAAGCCCAAGGAGGTAGATCAGATCCTGGATGAACAGATAGATACTGGATTACGTGAATTTCGCAGGTCAAATACCGGATTATTTATTTCCGCTTTTGCCGGGGGAATGGAGATTGGATTCAGCCTCCTGTTTATGGCCACAATATATACACTGTTTCATGATAATCTAAGTCCTGAAATGTTGAAATTGTGTTTGGCCATTTGTTATCCCATAGGATTCATATTTGTAATTATTGGCAGATCCGAACTATTCACCGAACATACGGCTCTCGCTATATTACCGGTTTTAAACAGGTCAGTTACCGTCAGGGATCTTTTTATTTTGTGGGGCTTGGTTTATTCCGGAAACCTTATCGGGGGATTTTTATTTGGCTTAATACTCTATTTGATTGGACCTTCTGCAGGATTTATTGAACCATCGGCATTCTATCACATCGGTCACGAGCTGGCAGATTACAACTGGCATATCATCCTCCTGAGTGCACTTTTAGCCGGATGGATGATGGGATTGCTCGGTTGGCTGGTAACTTCCAGTCAGGAAACGATCAGCAGGATTCTGGTGATCATTCTGGTTACTTTCATTATTGGTTTAACGGGGCTTCATCATTGTGTGATTGGTTCAATAGAAGTTTTCACAGGTTGGATAAGCAGTCCTGAAATCGGATTCAAGGATTACCTGAAGTTTCAGGTTTGGGCCACCATAGGGAATGCGATTGGGGGAGCTGTATTCGTATCTATACTAAAATACGGACATGCAAGTGTCAGGTAATGTATCTTACAGTGTTCTTTTCACCTCAAATTCCAGAGATTCATCAATTTGCCGAGTATTTTTGAACGACTTTTTTCCAAATGTTTTGAGTTCAAATTCCTGGATGTTAAGAGGCTTTTCCCCAAGGACTTCGATTTGAACTTTTATAGATTTCGTGCTTTCAATAGACTCATTGCCCTTTCTGGAATCAACAACCTTATTTGTTGAATCCCCGCTATTGTATCCTAAATCTGTATTCAATTTAATGGTACCATAGGTTTGTCCATTCGCCCAGAAATAATTTCCTTCCAAGGGATTGAATTTCATTCTTTTTTCCACACCGGAATAATTGAAGCCCGTCAATGCCAGTACCGCTCCATAAGCAGTCATAGCACGAGCATAATGGTGTCCGCATTCTGCCTCATCAAAGGGACTTCTTTTATTCCCGTCATACCGGTTCCGGATGTTTGAGATCACTTTCAAACCTTCTTCCTGCATCCCCTCGTATAACATGCCGTTACCGGCCGTATATTCAAAGCCTGTCATAACTTCCGAGTAATAGGGGAACGGTACTTCCGGCCTGCCGTAAGGGAAACTGGCCATTAACAAAGCAGCCTCGTCCCCAAGCGCATAGGAACGCATATTGTTAAAATGGTCAACCATTGAGGCCTTATAATTATATTTCATAATGCTCTGAAGTGTCTTATGAATGTTTTCTTTTTTAGCCAGATAGCCCAGATCGCAGATATGAGACATATATTGTCCAACGAGCTGGTCAACAAGGCATCCTTCTCCCAGTTGAAACACCGGATCGCTTAGTTCTTTGGCACCCATACCAACAGTCAGGTAGGGTGAAACGGCTTTTGAATCCTCAGGAGGCTGGATATCCTGGATATAATATTCTCCATTGAATATATTTTCATCCGTCCATTGACTGCCTTGTTTGAACAGATTCTCACAGGTAGAGGCAAATTCCGTATCCCCCATATGTTCAGCCATTTTCGAGGCAGCCTTTAACGCCCCAAGATACCAGAATTCCATCTGAGGATTTGGCCCGAAATATTCCACATCCATGGTATTATGCTGACATCCTTCCATAACCCCATCCTTATCGGCATCCCAGCCACCCTCGATCCAGCAGAATTCTAATGCTTTCTTTACATTGGGCCAGAGTTTCTCCAGCAGGACATCATCCCCGGATAGCTGCCAGTCGCGGTACATCTTCATGATCGTCCCCATCTGGCCGTCGGCAGCAGCCCGGTCCATTTTCTGGGCATTTTTAATTGGAAGGTTAACCCTGAAACTCATTAATCCGATCTCATTGGTGGCATATCCGAATTCGACGGTTCTCTGCAATTTGGCCAGTTCGCCAAAGATAAAGGGTGTAGTTTGTTCATAATTCCATACATGGGTACAGGATCCCATGCATGAACCGACTATGTCCATCGTCCCTTCCCATCCGAAGAACAATCCATCTGCTGTCCTGAAACAGGTTTGTGTTCGTAAGGTGCTCATATTGAAAAGGGCAGCTTCCTTCACTGTTTCAGGGAGGTTGGCTTCGATAAATGCGTTTACAAAATCAATGGTTTTGGCTTCCAGTTCCGGGATTCTGGGATTTGTTTTCTCAATCACATCCCAGGCATCATCATATTGTGTGGTATAATAGTTGCCCACAAGGTCGGTTGCCCAGGCTTTACGGTTCGGGAAATGCCAGGTAATATAGAACTCAAATTCCTTGCTTTCTCCGGGTGCAATAGTGTTGTTCACAGCAAGGGATGCTCTGGGAGTATGGCTGCCTTCAAACTCCTTTTCCGTCAGCAAACCATCCTCACTGAAATCATCCCAGAAATCCAGCAGATCATTCCCCCAGCCTCTTTGAGAAACGGATGTCCTAAAGGTTACTTTTCCTTCTTCAGCGGTGGTCAGGGCCATGGTTCCCCAGGTCTCGAGGTTTTTCTTCACAGCTTCACTATGCATATAAATGCCTTTCAAACCATTTCTTTCCCGGTATTCATTCTGGTTCCTGGATGCACCAATGGGGATGAAATCTCCTTTCCAATCCAATCTCCATTCCGAACCATCAGCACCTATAAAGTTTTCCATCGATCCACAAACGGAGACATCAAGTTTTTTGTCTGTTTTATTTGTTACTTCATAACGTAATATAAAAACCGGTATTCCGCTGTCGTTGGGATTGGCCGGGATAAAAGGATTGAATGCTTTTACGGTTACATCAACCGGCATATCGGCATCTTTAAGATGCACCTGTCCAAATGGGTAAGCTGCATCGAAACTGCACTCCCTGAAACGTGGAAGTCCGTGGTTATTCGGCCCTCTGCCTTCCTTGCTTTCATACTGGTTAATATCTACCGGGCCCATGAGCGCCCTGGTTTTGGCGGTCCCACCCTCAGGATATACATATATGGCAAAAAAAGGGGCCCGGTTGCCGGTAGGTGTACCCACGAAGCCTTTCGCCGGTTTATTCATGATCTCCCAGTCCCTGAGATCGCCAATTCC
>CBDUBA010000154.1:0-8763 GCA_965365275.1 uncultured Cyclobacteriaceae bacterium
ATAGTAAAAATTGTATCATGCTCCCAGGAATGTGCAGTCAGAAGTAGAAACCGTTCAGACATATTATCCTCTTTTTCACAGCTCACGGATACTATACCTATTGCAATTACAATAGTGATAAGAATTGCGCCAATTATGATATTGATATTTATTTTTTTGATTATCATTCGATAACTTATTTAGATTTCCAATCAGATGGTTCTTTGTGATTAAGGCGCGAATTTAAATCGCATTCTTTCGTACCGACTCTAAAGTCTGAATGTCCAGTGAATGGTAAAACTGCAACACAGAAGATCATTTGGTTAGTTTATGGTTTTAGATAACTTCCCAGATTAATTTGCAGCATTTATCCTATAACTCTACAACAAATATTTAGCTGATTAAGTTTCTTTTGTATGAGTACTCAGATTTATATAATATTAGGATTTAAACTCCTAACTAAAAATTTACATTTGATTCATTAATTAGCGAAGATCGCTGTTATTCATTTTGCAATTCTACTATCTAAGTATTTTAAAATATGTGTGATACTACTTGCTGATTATTAGCCAATTACAAATAAGATCTTGGTCTAAAACATTTTCATTCATCAGAATGCAGCAACTCAATGACTACGCCCAAGGCATCCTGGGTATCGTAGTAAATATAGGTGCCATCGTCAGAGTCATACCGCCCTTTGTGAATAATCGGATAGCCAGCATTTTCCAAAGCCGCTGACATTTTATCCACGTCCACCACCTTAAATCCAATGTGTTGTACGCCCTCACCATGCTCATCCAGGAACTCCTTCCAGGCGGTCCCCTCGGTGATGGGTTCGAGCAGTTCAATTACGACATCGCCAAGTATGAAAAAAGTAAGTTTTACCTGTCCGTTTGAAGGCTTATCCCGGTAAATTACATCCACCTCATTCCCGGGTCTGGTAGTCCGGATCTCCGGTACCGGTTTATTAAGCAATGCAGCCCAATGTTTCGCAGCAGTTTCAATATCCCTCACCACGATGGCCACCTGAACCACTTTTTGCATCCCCGGGTCATTATATTCCATTTCAAGTGAATCCAATCCCGAGCTTCTGTAAAACCTGTATCCTTTGGCTTTTAACGTGGAATAGCTTATCGTCAAAGCCATCAAAATTAGGATGAGCGTACTTAAAAAATTCCTTTTCATAAGATTTGTTTTTTGATTAAAAAGATGCTATCTAAGGTAGTAAAAAAGGAATTAATTTTTCCTGTCTTTAGATTTTTCCAATTGATTCAAGAAAAAACTGTTTAAAAAAATAGAATGATAATTTAAGAATTATAAGTGAATTGAGAATTTTAAGAATTAAATTGTAAATTGACAAAGGCGCCGTAACGCACCCTGAATTATTGTTATTTGTGCACGGGATCAACATTTTTTAAAATCAGATAACTATGAATAAAAAATTACTTACTGCATTATTTGTTTTGGTGGTATTAACGGCTTGTGAAAAAGAGGACCCATACCACACCACTTTTTTTGAAGATTTCAATGAATCCCAATCTGAGTATTTCGAACATCATTCCAGCGGTATCGGGGCTGATTTTACTTATGATTTTGGTGTTGTTTCTCCCTCATACCCCGATATTAACATTCTCTCCTTCAAGATCGATCCGGAAGATTCTGCAGGGGCGGGCAGGGGACCTGAGATCATTACCAACAAATTTACGCACTTTGGCACCTACGCAGCTCGTCTTAAGGTTCCGGATGTCCGAGATACTCAACCGGATGTTGGGGCAGTAGTCGGGTACTTTACATATCATAGGGATCGTGAGCGAGGATTAAGTGAAATTGACTTTGAGTGGTTGCTCGCCGATCCTGAAGTCATCTATGTGGGCACCTGGACGGGTCCCAGGGATTCCTTGCGACGTATTGGCCGTACCATTAATTTGGCCAAAGGCATAATCTACAGCACGTCCACCAGGGTGGGGCATCAGGGGGAAAGAAGTAAGCTGACCGGAATGCAAAATCAGCCTGATTCCATTCCGCCCCTTGAAGGATTCGATGCGTCTGCCCGGTTTTATACCTATGGATTTGACTGGCATCCTGATCGTATCCGATGGTGGATGATCCATCCGGTTTCTGCAGATACCCTGGCATTATGGGATTACCAAGGTTCACAATTAGGTATTCCTCAAAATGAAACCCGTTACCGCCTGAATTTCTGGCATACCAATAACTGGCCAGTTCAAACCAATCCAAATTCGATAGAAAGACCACTACATCCCTATGAATTGGAAATTGACTGGATGTCTTATGATCCGGCAGGGAATTGAGTTAAAAGCACACTGTATCCAGCAGGCACAATGGAGTCAAATCAGGTCCGATGTGATCAGCTCAGATCCAATGCGATCACTTCATGATCCAGGATACCGGGTATAGTAATTTCTAATTGGCCGTCGGAAATATTGTACTTTGGTTCATTCTCTGAAACAAGCAACTTTACCTTCTCAACATTCTTACCAGCAGGTAAATTAATAGTAACAGCCTGTTCTCCGATAGGAAGCAATTCCCTGAAAGGCCCTTTCATCATCATGGGGTTGGTGAAATTCACCAGGTGTACTGTAATTGATCCCTGCTGTTCCCAGGCAGTAATATCCAGAATACCGCTTCCCTTCACTTCTACCCTAGGATGTTCATTCAAAGCCCAGTTAAAAATATTGCGCAGCAACTTTCCATGGTCCACATTCATAATATTCCAGAAGGTACGGTCGATATCCCAGGGGATATAGGCTACCCTGCCTTTTCCTTGTTCCCTGAGGTATAATTCCCGGATATCGGTTTCCGGTTGTAAAGGATATACATGTTCCATAGGCAGATCAGGATAGCTAGGAATAAGTGTGATCGGGGATGGGAAATCTTCCTTCGTTTCTACCTCCATCCTGTATATTCCGTTTATTATACGAAACACATCCTCCAGATCCTTTAACACCGGATCATACATGGAAGATCCGGTATCGGGGTTAATTTTCAGGTAAGAATTCTTCATGGGGCCTTCCACCTGGCCGGTATAATTCACTCCGAAAAGATCGGACAATCCAAAATTTTCACGGGGATCCCCATTTTCGTCATATAAAGAAGTTTCGAATGTGGCCACTATACTGCCACCACTTTCCACGAACTGCCGCAATTGCGCACATTGCTCATCGGATAGGGCCGCGACATTGGGCAGTACCAGTAATTTATAGTTTTCCAGATCACTGGCTCCCAGCAACCTGTCATTGACCATATCGAAAGGGATCCTGGCCTCGATAAGCGCATGATACATTCCTTTTTCATGCCAATCCAGGTGAGATTGCCACTTTTCCCCACCGTAGTTTCTTTGTGTTTGTTCAGAATATACCACAGCTACCCTGGCCAGGGATCTTATATTCCTTAAGTATTTTTCATTTTTATAATGCCATTGATAGATCCGGTCAACAATATCCAGCCACCTTGTGTCATAGATCACGCCCGAAAATTTCACAAACCAGGGGCGCATGTTATTGGCGGTACCCTCCGCTACCCAAATCCTTATCTCCGCTTCATTCTGGACAGAATCTTTCCACCGGTACTGTTCCTCGATACCTACACTGAATATCCCGCCCAACGGTTTCATGCCCATCGTAGCCTGCAATTCCTTTGCTCTTTTCCCGTTGGACCAGGGCGGGATCATGCCACTCCTCGCCTGGTGATCGGTAAAGAATATATCCGATTGGGCACCCGTTACGATCTTATCCGGGAAACCATTGGGGATAAACCTGGATTCGGGTTTCACTTTGCGCATGGTACCATCCCAAAGCAGCCACAATTCCTTCAGCCGGATAATTCTCCAATCCGTCCACTTTTGAAATGTCGGGTCCAGACGATCATTGCCAGATGGCAGATCCAGCCCTGAATAGTCCTTAAAATTCTTTTTGCAATGTTTGCAGTAACAGATCCCATGTCCTGCCCATCGATTGGAAAAAATGCCATCAATCTCATACAATTCCATGATCTCCCTGTGCACATCATTCATAAATTCAAAATTGTAAGGGCCGAGTGCACAGGTTACCCAGAGTTCCGGGTTTGACCAGTGTCTTCTTTTTTCACCATTCAGGCCAACCTGTATCCAGTCAGGATGCTTCATTTCAACTACCTCCCAGGTGGCATGCGGATCGGTCCTTGCGATAACGGACATATTCATGTCACGACAGCCTTTCACCAGGTAGCCAAATGGATCGCTGTCACCCAGCCATGCACTGCGATGATGGAGGGGGACCATAGTCGGATAATATGCCACTATGCCACCAGCACTAAGGCAGGCAGCATCTGCATGGACTTTTTTGAAATAATCCAGCCAGAAATCAGGATCAAAACGGCCAGGATCATTCTCTACCAGGACCAACTGGGCCCACCGCATGGGCTTGTTGAACCACCTGTCGTCGTTGTTAAAGGATCCTGCGAAAGAACTAAATGGATTAGATGAAACGAGGGCATAGGCGCCACTCATTATCGAAGTTTGGACAAAATCTCTGCGTTTCATTTTTTATTATTTATGCAACTGCATTGCTGTTAATTTAAAAAAGTGGATTCCTTCATCAAAAGAAAAATCCATACCTGAAAAACATCAGGACATCATTATCGGTGGTGGAAGTGGAAAAGTCGATTGAAAACACATATCGCCTGAGGGGAGCTACCCAAACTCCACCACCATATCCGGCATGCCAGATGTCTGAGGTTCCGTCAGGTGCTGTTGGATCAATTCCCGCCTGGTTTTTATACCATATCCTGCCTGTATCGAAAAATCCGTATAATCCTACACTTCCCGGGAATAGTGGCATATTGAATCTGAACAATCTCATCCTGGCCTCCATATTCAGATAGACTGCGTGGTCACCAGAAAAACGCATCCTTCTATGGCCACGGAGATTGTTTTTCCCTCCCAAGTCGTTGGCCTGATAGAACATATAGTTCCCAAAATTAAATGCTGCTCCTGCCCGAATCGCAAAAACAGTATTTAGTGTCCCACCTGTACTTTGGTAAAAAGAAAAATCTGTTTTCAATTTTGTAAAGAGGATGCTGTCATCTGCCGCATTAACAACAGGCATAATGGAGCTTTTCAGATACATGCCATACATTGGGACATGAATGTCGTTCCTGGTATCAAAAGTATAGGAGGCAATAGCACCAACATAGGGTTGCCACTCATCATTGTCGGAACCGGGGAAATCTTCAAGGAACTTTCTCTCTGCATTTTTTGCATCATTCAACCTGTAAAAATTTATATAAGGCCCTATCTCGAAAGAATGGTTCCGGTTTTCAAAATCGTATCGCAAGACCGGAATAATTTCCAAACTTGAGAACCGGAAATGATAGAATTCTTCTTCTATGTTTTCTTCAATGATGCTGGTTTCATTACCCAGGCCATAGAAATAATCAGTATACCGGGGGTAGTAAAAATCTACTTTAAAATTTATATCCCAGTACGCGGCCACATCGATAAAATCTCCTTCATACTTGAATTTCCATGAATTAACAGAAGGAGAATACCGAACGGAGTATTTCTGAGCCCATTTGTATGGATCTTTCCTGAATCCATATTTAAAGAAATTAAAATCAGCCGTAATAAAGAGACCATCATCAGGTGTCAGGTCCAGGTATACCAAAGGTGTCCAATAGTCATATTTAAATGCCGTTCGATCATAATAATTAATCCCTAGTTTATTAGATGTCTTATCCTTTGTCTCTGAACTTCCATTAATTTCAATCCCATCTCTTGTGTCATATACAATCGTCTTTTTTGTCAGTCCACTTACTTTTGAATCATCTATGACCTGATCATTACCAAATCCACCAATAATCCTGACATTAAGTCCTTTATGGGCCTCTCCTTTCAGGGTGAACCGATCATCATCACCCAGGCCAAACAGCTGCACCTCCCTGGTTACTTTATGGTCAAATATTCTTTCAAACATCTTATAGTCCAGCTTACCCGTTTTCTGCTTTACATCCCAGACGGTAACTTTGGTTTTATCATCTGATAAGCGTTCAACTTCAAACAATTCCTTTTCATCGCTGCCAACTACCGTAACCTCTTCTGACAGAAACTCATAGTACTCCCTGGCATAGATTTCCATATTATCCCTTCTGCTCTTCAGCTTTTCTATGATCTTATCGCCGGAATGTTTATATATTTCCTGGGGGAAGGTGCTGATCCCATTGTATATCACACTGTCAGTCAGGTTAGCCTTTATAAAATCTATAGTTTCCAACCAATCCTCCCAATCAGGTTCTGTTAAAAATGAGCGGTCAAAATACCTGGCATTAAAATTAAAGCCATTTATATCCCTGACTTCGTAGTCAAATCCCTGGAATTTGCTCAGACCCGGTTGTCTGGCTCCAGCTCTTATAATAAATCCGTCGTTGTAGAAAAAAGCCTGATCCCGGTCACGCGGAATGGGTCGGTACATTTTATCTTTGCCTTCTTCATCGAATTCGGACCATCTCCACTGGTCTTCATGCCGGTCCCAGTCACCTATCCACATATCGAAGAGGCGAGATTTCAGGGTAAACAACTGATCTACATGGGCTTCATTATTTTCCTGCAATTCCCTGATGAGTTTATTGGTACTGATGATGTCTTCTGAATTACCAAAACTTTCTAAATTTTTCAGTTTTTTCATCGGTCTTTCTTCGAAAAGATACAGGTGCCCACCGAATTCTTCTTCATAAATCCCCAATCTAGGTTCATTCGGAAGGTAAACAATGTTTGGATTTGTATGATAAACACCAACAGCATCTGCCATTGGGGGGATAACCATGGCTGCGTAGGGGTGCGATGATGAGATAAAATCTTTGACCAGATCAGCGGCAATGGTGTTTTTCAGGTCTTCCGGAACAGCTGCCTCAGGGAATTTTTCAACAGATCGAATCACATATTGCTGTTCTTTATCATTTTCAAACCTTAAAGACTTAGTTTGCATACCCCCACCGCGTTTTATGGGTTTAAGTCCACCATGAACCGTGCTGATATCAAGATAATCAATTTCTTTCACTACCTGGATCCATTCAGCCCTGTAGTTATTTCCCATCAAACCAGGTCGCTTTTTTGGCAGTCCGTAGGATGTGGATGCCTGAACCGGCACTTTTTCCCCTTCCAGTTTTCGAAGATCGTAATCTGGTTGTATAAATTTTAAAGGAATTAGGGTATATAAATATGTGTGGAAGATCCGCTCGGTTGACAGGTTTTCATTCACTATCCAGCTTTCCAGCCATACTTCCTTGTTCTCATAAATGACCAGCTTCATGAATCCGGGGGTACTTTTCGTAAAAGCCTTATCTGTTTTCTTTACATATTCCGTTTCCGATCCGGTACCACTAATGACCTGGTGTATATAATTTTCTGTCATATACTGCAGGGAACTTTCATGGGCTGAGAGATAAACGACATTCTGGTCTCCCTCGAATATGGCCTTCAAGCCAGTTATCAGTGATTTATAGGCGGGATTGGCAAAGTCCTCCTGGTATCCGACCACATTTTTATATAAAACATGAATAGATCCAAATAAAGGGGGCGTAAAATGGATGTATCCAGGTAAATAGCCATTATGTTTCCCATAACTCATGATCGGGTGGTGTCCAACAACTATAATATGTTTTCCTTCGTGGAAATTTATAGCATCTTTCAGCTGGAGGAGGAGATCACCGGTACTTTCATACGAACATTCCTGGTTTAACCAGTCTACATTTTTAAGTTCTCTGTTAAGCCACCATTGTGTGTCAATAAAAAGCAATACCGCATTTCCAATCACCACCTCTTCAGGTCCGGGGCATCCCAAATCAGGCAAAAAGGAATTTTCATTAAAAAGATAATTTTCGATGAGCTCCTCATAACTGGCTACAGCCTGGTAACCGGTTTTATTTCCAAGAGTCCATTCCATTGGGCCAGGATTTACGAACACATTATCAGCGTTATTTTCTATCTCAAAAAGGATATCTGTAAATTCGGTGCTGTCAAGATATTGTTCCGGCTGGTTCATGCTTTTAGGAAAAAAATTTCGAGGGAACAGATTGCCGAGGAAAAGCACTGTTGAAGAATCCTTTTCTAATTTTAACTGGTCAGACATGCTTTTCAATGCCGTATAATCAGCTCCTTTTTTGTTTCCAGTATTTCCGATCATATAAATGACCTGGTCAACCTTTTTCTCAACATTTTGTGTCTGTCCAAAAAGGGATTGGCTGAAGAAGATAAGATATAAAATGTAAAGGATAATCCTGTGAGACATAAAACTATCGACAGAGAATCGTTCAATTATTAAAACTAATGAAAAATGGTGATTTCCAAGAAATAATTTAACTCTGTTATGAATTCAGATGAAAAAAATAAAATTTATATAGTATTTCTAACCTAAAAGATATGAACTGGAATTCTGTAGATTCCTATTTATTAAAAGGGGAACTTATCAAATATTTGCTCCGTTGAGTTTTCTATCTTTTTCTTCATCTTATTATCGTTCTTTGATAAGACCATTTCAGAGGACGCTTGCCATAAGAGGATGTTTTTTCGATTATCTATAAAACTTATAACTAAATCGCCAACATCATATCTGACAACCTTTGGCTCTTCCCGGTTATTTAGACGTTGACCCATATACTTCCTGTCATCGATCTCACCGATTTCTTCTTCTTGTCGAACTACCGTAAATAGATCTAAAACCAATTGGGGCTCATCAGATAGCTCAAATCCCCTGGCACGCATTTGATCATTCATTTTTTGAATGAAATAAT
>CBDUBA010000155.1:0-8762 GCA_965365275.1 uncultured Cyclobacteriaceae bacterium
CGGATGAAATAGAATATATGGTGGAATTGATTGGTATAGAGCATATTGGCATAGGATGGCTTGGACATGATATCGGACATCCCAGAGTAGGTCAGGTCCCCGGTTTCACTGAGGAATCACCCCCGGGTGAAGTAGAAAAACAATCTATGAAGGAACATTGGATCAGATTTATAGAAATTCTTGAAAATCGGGGCTTCGAACGGAGAGATATTTCAAAAATCTTAGGTGGAAACTTTCTAAGAATCTGGAAGCATATTCTGCCTGATTGATGGCAATAAGAATATAGGGATGATCTTTTATATTCCAGTCTAAATTAATTAAATTGGAATATACCTTAATGAGTCTAAATAATAATAACTGATTACAAAAAGACACTAAAGTGAAAAAGAAAATAACAAGAAGAAAATTCATGATGACTTCTTCGGCTGGCATAGCTGGACTGTCGGCTGCCATGAGTGCTCGTTCCTATGGTAAGATCATTGGTGCAAACGACAGGATTAATATTGGTTTCTTGGGAACCGGAGCCAGAAGTTATGGTCACAGGCGTATGGTAAAAGGATCTTTTGAAGACAAAAATCTAAATGTTACTGCAGTATGTGATATATGGAAAATAAACCGCGAAAAAGCAGCAGCGGATTGTAAAGATAAATTTGGTGCCACTGTAAAGCAATTTAAGTATTCGGAGGATATGCTTGCAGCAAAAAACATGGATGCTGTTATGATAGCAACCGGAGACCATCAGCATGCAAAGATCCTGGTGGAAGTGGTAAAAGCAGGTAAAGATTGTTATTGTGAAAAACCAATGGCCCAGGATATCGAGGAAGCAAAACTGGCCCGGGATATCGTATCAGATTCGAAACAGGTTGTGCAGATGGGCTCCCAATGGGTAAGCGAACCCATTCATATAAAGATAAGAGAAATAGTCAGGTCGGGCAGGCTGGGGCAGATCACCAAAATTGAACAATGCTGGAACGACAACAACCATCGTTGGCATGATCCGAGCGATCCCGATGTGGCTGCCATTAAGGAAGTAGACACAGACTGGGAACGCTGGCTGTTGGGGAAACCCTATGAACCATTTGATCCCTGGAAGTACTTTGAGTTTCGGATCTTCAAAGCCTATTCAGGAGGAATCACCTCCCAATGGATGAGCCATGGGATTGGTCTTGTACATTTCTACACTGATACCGAAATACCGGATACGATGGTTGCCAATGGAGGAATTTTCGGGTGGCCGGATATACGTGAAAATCCTGATACTTTTCAGGCACTTGCCACTTATGAGGAGAAAAATTTCCTCTATTCCTATGCCTCCAGTTATGCCAATAAGTTTGGTGATCATACCACGATTCGTGGAAAGGAAGGTACTTTATATGCTCATGCCGGGGAAAGTGGCCCAAGGTGGTTTTTTATCCCGGAAAATCTGAATTTGCCGGCCGGATTTGATTTTTATAAAGGCCTGGAGGATGCGGTAAAAAGTGGGGTTGCTGAATTAATAACCGTTCCTGAATTTAACGGGGAACTTCCTCCGACTGTAATGAGTGATGACAGCAAACCCCATCTGGATAACTGGATTGACTGTATGAGGGATCGTAATCCTGAAACAAATGGACATATTTTGACCGGATACTGGCATTCGATCGGGATCATTATGGCAACCCGTGCCTACCGGGAAGGCAAAAAATTGTACTGGGATAGAGATAAGGATGAAATTTCGGAAACCAGACCGACTGGATAGTCTACTTTGATTCTATGGCTTTCTTCCAGGTTTGATATGCTTTCAGGACGTCGTTTGCGCTTACAAATTCTTTATACATTATCCTGGCATGTAAAGAATACTCTCGGCCTACCTCAAATTCAGGGATTATGAGTTGAAAGTCCCAGGCGGGATTCCCCTTGCCCCCTCCTGTTGGTGATTGGGAGAATCTGATCCCTTGAACCGGATGAAACATGTAAGCCAATACCATATTATGAAAACGCCCATAGTAAAATGGTTGATCGTATACATAATCGGAGAAGTGAGAAGCAAGAGTAGCATTAAAGTTGGAAGCAAAGTATATTTCGCCTTCCTCATTTTTCCATATGTGTGTACTTTCTGATCCATGCTCAGAAGAATAGGCGGATATCCATTCAATAGGATCCGTTCCTTTTCTTTTGCCACGAAAATGGATCCGTTTGTCAAAAGGTGCATGTATATAGCTTGCCCAGAAGAATCCTGCGTATCCATGTTTGAAGAATTTTGGATCATGAATAATGAACCGAAAATTAATATCTATATAATGAGGGTTCTTAATCTCGAAAATTGTTTGGCTTTCCACATGAGATAAGGGGGTTGGCGATTGATACAAAACCACTTTAGTATCTGAAATCTTATATAATTCCATAGGATGTTTACGTGGTTCAAAAAGTTCAGCCAGGCTATCGCCGCCAAAAATATGCTCCAGATTAAATCCCGCGTATAAAGGAACAAAAACAGAAGAATCCTGATCACGATGCGATAATTCAGCGATACCATTATATCCCGCCCTGTGTTCTTCGCCAAAGGGTGAATTATCAACAAATACAACTTTAAGATTACCATTACCCATTCGGATAGCTTTATGGTCCTTGAGATCCTGAGGCCTTAAAACATCCTGCTCTTGTAATTTGCCTTTTGATGTATCTATCTTTTCTCCGGAGTTCATGCGCTTGTTTTGACAGGATAGGAGGAGCACCAACCCACAAAAGAAAACAATTAAAAGATTTCTCATCCTATAAGTTCTGTTTGCTTAATCGATCCAATATGATCTTCCCCTCACTTAGCATGACACCTGCTGGTGTTTTTTCGAGGGTAGAAATCTCGTATTTCACTAGGTGTTCGTCCAGAAGCTGAAGCGCCTCTCTGGCTTCCTGGGAATTCCTGGCATTCAATGTTTCACGGAGGATCCTGATCTTCTCAAAGTCCTGGATACCTTCTCTTAAACGTTCAAACCGGATTGAAGTCCTGGCTTCCGGATATACAAAATAAGTGTCGCCGGCCGGCCAATTTCTAAACCTGGAATCCAACAGGGGTTCCAATACCCAGCTCATATAGGCCCATCTTAAATATCCGGTATATCCTTTATTCGCTGCATGCCATGCTTGCCATGTTGATTCGGCAGGGGGAGAAAAAGTAAAATTATTCGGAAAAGCTTCCACACAACAGGTATAATAGGTGGTATATTTGCCGGCAATTGTTCTTCTTTCGATCACATCTACGGGAATTATCTGGTTTGAGGCAACACACATGTCATAAAGATCACTCTCGATTTCCGGATGATATCCTCCTGCCAGTGTGATCTTAAATCCTGGTACGGTTATGCCAACAAATTCTATTACTTTCTCCATGTCTTCCACCGGCCTTTCATCCATGGCAATAGCAGTTTTCTCAAACCAGCCCTTATCTTTTAAATGTGCTGAGAAATCGATTAAGAAATCCTTCCAATGATCTTCATATTCTTTGGTTCCGGGCCTCGCCACAAGCGTGTCGACAATTGACTTCGATTCATCGTAAAATAGGAAGCGGTTTCCCCAGGGAATCATCGTATAACAATTTATCTGGTCTTTTATACCGCATCCTTGGGCAAATTCAACCCATTCATCAAAAATAGAATAATCGAATTGCCAGGAGCCATCCTCTTTTTTACGCCAATCGATCATACCACGGTAAGCATCTTGTGTTTGCCCGTTCCAGGGCCTGTCTATGATACTTGTCGTTATAACTTTCTGCCCTGCATTTGCCAGACGTTTTAATAAAGGCTCAAGGTAGGAATAATGTTCTTCACTCCACGGAATTACATTATGATATCTGGCTACTGCAGAAGGATTCTGCCATAGATCAAGATGATAAGACCACGCTGACGGATCAGGCAATATTGCATCTCCTATCTCCAGCTCGATCCAAAACTCCAGTTGATCGCCGGTACCTGATCTGACGAGAAGGCTTCCTGAATACAAACCAGGTTGTATGGCTTCCGGCACATCAATTGATATCCAGACCGGTTGTGTCGTTTTTCCAATATGTGTTAATTCATCAACTTCATCAATAACATCTGCAGCTAAAGACACCTTTAGCCCTTCCACTTTATGAGGGGTACATCCTCCGGCATACTCATCCGTCAATACATACCTTATAAATCGTGCCTTCAGGCACGAGGCAGGAAGTATCTCGTTATTATCTGATTTGAATTCAGACCATTCAAAGCCCAGACTTTCCATGTCAGCAGCACTCCACAACAACAATTGGGCACTGACCCGCTCTCCGCGCCATGCATAACCACTCCACTGCATTTTGCCCTCTCTGATATCAGGTGGGATGCTTTTCTCATATCTTTTGTCCCTTGTGACAAAACTTCCATTCAGGGATCCGGAAACACTTTCCCAAAGAACAGGATCGGATGGGTTTGGATCAGGAGATTCCTCGTAAACCATGTAATTATAGCCCGTATTATTTTCAGATTTATCGGATTCCTGGCCATTAGGGGTCCCGCAGCCAACAAGTATGGTAAAAAATAATGTTATAGTGTTTTTTGGAGATAGTAGCTTTATAAAATTGCCCATAAGTGAATATTTGTTTTACGATGTGTCTTAAAAAATTTTCTGGATCACTAAATATTATCTAATAATGGCTGTGATTTAATCTATTATTCTCCAACAATCAATACTTTATGTTCCGGTCCGGGAATATCAGCAAGGTTAACTGCACGGAAAAATATTTCATGTTTCTCATTTTCAAGTGAAATTTCAACCTGATCATTAACAGGCTGCCATTTTTCCCCACCAGATTCCCTCATCTGATATTCCTTTAAGTTCGGAGTGGATGAAACCAAAATAATATTCGCCAGGTTTCCTTCGATAGTAACCGTAGAGCTCAGAACATTGGGTGTCCATTCAATGGCGTCCCTGTTTTTTTCAAGAACGAGGTATTCAGTACCATAGGCCCAGTGTGGTTTCCCATCCCAGATCCAGGTATGGGTCTGGAAGTATTCATCTTCATACATAAGCATCAGTGTCTTATAATCACCCCAATTGGTAAACATATCATTATAGGCATGCCATTCTACCCAGGTGTATGTCATGGCATATCTTTCCTTGGTAACCCCGGTTTCTTCATCCACTTCAAATGGTATCTGTTCCGGTCCATCAACCACTGTCAAATCCTTTCCTTCATTTTTCAGATATTCATCTCTTACTTCCAATGCTGATAAAGGAATTCCATCTTTTTCAAAATGATGATCGTATTTCGCATCGGATAGAAACCATTTATTATAGCTGTTCAGCCAGATTTCATTGATCCCATGATGCCCGTCTGGCCCACCTTCAAATGACGGTCCGGCTCCCAATGTCCTTGTAACATAACCGTAGGCATTCATGATTGCATTCTGCACTGTCATAAAATGACCACAATGAAAACCTTGTCCTTCTAATGCAGCATCCAGGATGCCTTCTGCATACCCATCGCCAGGATATGGATCCCCGAAATCATCGATCTTTATTACAGATTTTATCCAATGACGTAATAATAATATCCTTTTAAACTCATCTGTTTCCCCTTTAAAAACAGTATCTAACTGGTATTTATTTATAAGATGCTGAAATTTTGCTGAGCTGAGGTCTTCGTAGGAATGAAATGCAGTATTTGGAATATAAACCGGATTTTCTGCCAAAACATGATGGTATTGCTTTGTGGTACATGCCATGAATATGGCTGTTATTGTTATTAGAAGTATTAGTATGTTTTTCATTGGATATTTATATTTATTTCATTCGGATTTATTAGTTCAATATGCCAGGGTTTTTCTTTCCAGGAGGGTTTTTTATGCAGTTGTTTAGTAAATTGTAAAAAATAGTGGACATTGACATATCATGAGTAAATGTAATTATAAATCACATGCAGATCAATGTCTTTCTTTACTATATCACAGGGTAAGGTATTGTGGGACTCCTTATCTTGTTGAATTTTAATTTATTGATTGCCATTATAAAAACCTATGAAATCTTATCACTGGAAAATGAGCAGTCCTTATTTACTTTTAAAATCTTTCATAATAAATATTAATTTTTTGATGACATGAATAAACTGAGATTTATTTTCTGGATATTCTTATTTCTTATACCTACCATATCTTATCAACAGGATTACACAAATCATTTAGATTACTGGCAGTATTATTCCGATAATGAAAATTCATTGTATAAAACTTTTTGTACCACTGCATTCGATCAACTCAATAGTAGGCAATTGGAAATTATTAAACTTGATAGCAAAGCAGACTGGTTGAGCCGACAAAAACATGTACACGCCAAATTATTGGATATTGTCGGCCCCTTTCCGGAAAAAACAGCCTTAAATGCAAAAATTACAGGGAAATTAATAAAAGACGGGTACATAATTGAGAAGCTGATCTATGAATCGCTTCCCGGGTATTTCGTTACAGCTGCCATGTATATACCTGAGGGTGTAAAGAAAAATGCTCCTGCGATTTTTTATGCCTGTGGTCATAGTATTGATGGATTCAGGGCTGGTATTTATCAGCACATAATAATAAATCTTGTCAAAAAGGGATTTGTAGTATTTACTATTGATCCTATGGGCCAGGGAGAACGATATGAATACTGGGATAAGGAAACTGATCAACCCCGACTGCCCGTCCCGGACCATGAACATTCTTATGCCGGGGCACAATGTCTGATTACGGGGTACTCTACAGCCAGGTATTTTATTTGGGATGCCATGCGGGGGATTGATTATATGCTTACAAGGAAAGAGATCGATCCCAATCGTATTGGGATGACCGGCCGGTCGGGTGGAGGTAATATAACGGCGTATTTGGGAGCCATGGATGAACGGATCCTTGCAGCTGCCCCGGAATGTTATATTACCAGCTATGAATATATCTTTAAGTCCATCGGCCCCCAGTGTGCTGAGCAAAATCTTTATAAAATGATTCAGGTTGGCCTGGATCATGCAGATTTTATTGAAGTCAGGGCCCCCAAGCCCACAATGATTATCGGCACTACCCGTGATTTTTTCAGCATCCAGGGGACTCTTGATAGTTATAATGAAGCAAAGCGGATATATGAAATCCTGGGTTATAAAGATAATTTATCAATAGCACTTGATGATACAGTACACAAATCAAGTAAAAAAAACCGGGAGGCAATGTATGCTTTTTTCCAGAAATACCTCGATAATCCAGGTAGTCCGAAAGATGTCGAGGTGGAGATACCTGGTTCTGAAGAGCTACAGGTTACCCAATCCGGTCAAATTACAACCGCATTTTCAGCCAGGTCAATATTCTCACTAAACAAGACAATTGTTGAATCTAAATTGAAAGACCTGGATACAAAACGAAAAGATTATTCGGAACACTTAAATAATCTACCCATACTGTCAAGTTCTATGGCAGGTTTTAAATATCCGGACAACTTCGGACCTGCTGTATTTTCAGGACGATTTGTGAGAGATGATTATATACTGGAAAAATTTTTAATTCCGGGAAGCGGCGATTATGTGCTGCCGTTGGTTTTACTAAAACCAGAACAAAAAATGAATGGAAACCTGGTATTGATAGTGCATTCAGAAGGATTGGATACAGCGCTGTATCAGGATAGCCTTTTTCAGGATTTTGTAAGTGCCGGGCATGCTGTTTTATTGTGCGATTTACCTGGAATCGGAAGTATGGGGCCAGGTTATCTCAAGGGTGATTCCTATATTGATGGTATTTCTTTTAATCAGTGGTTTGCCGCCATTTTGACCGGCAGATCGAATGTTGGCCTTCGATCGGAAGACCTGCTTAGAATTGTTCACTTCGCAAAAAGCAAGCTACATGATAGTAAGAAAATATCAGCCCTTTCCTTTGGTCCGATAAACTGTGACTTGCTTCATGCGGCTATTCTGGAACCGGCAATAAACCGGATTGGAATGTTAAGACCAATTCTCAGTTATGCAGACCTTGCTGCAACCAGAGATTATAATCCGGAATTTATTCCATTCTCTGTAGCCGGAGCTATCAATGAATATGATATGGCTGACCTGATCGCGGGATTACATTCACGAAAGGTAATTATCTTAAATCCAATGTCATCTGATGGGACAGAGCTTCAGGATCTGAAATGTGACAATATTTTGGCCTTTCCAAGGAGAGTTTTTTCTGAAAAAGGAGCGAGTGATAATTTACAGATTAAATCTTCTCTAGAGAATCAGAAAGAGATAAAGCAATACCTGATTAAGTGGTTAGAATAAATTGAGATTTTGATTGATCATAATTTTTGATTCATCTTTATTAATATGACGAATTTTATTGCCGTCTCAGATCATTTGATCTTATGAGATTTGTTTATAAATTGAGTATGTTGATTTTTTTAATTGCTTTTTATCATAGATCAATATTTCATATCGTTCAAAATACTTTTTTTAAAGATTGTCAAATAAAAAATCAAAATGAGAATATATCATTCCCCCTTTTCTGTAAAAACCAGTATAGGGCTTGCAATCATGAGTTTTTTTAAAGTTGTATCATACGTATTATTTCTTCTCATCTGGGATGTTTCATTCGGGCAGGATCTGGATGATTATACTCATCAGAAAACTGATGACAGGGTATTGGAAAATGCAATAATGACCTCCTATCAGTTCAATGGTTATACAAATTACTGGCATAATTCTTACCAGAATCTATATAGATACGGGAACTTGTTCAAAATGGCCTCCCCGGATATTGAAAAAACGATTATACAAAGTA
>CBDUBA010000156.1:0-8598 GCA_965365275.1 uncultured Cyclobacteriaceae bacterium
TCATAACAGTAAGGCCAAAAGCTAAAGATACACCCAAAAGTCCGATTCCTACTTCAGGAAAAGCAGCTGCCAGAACAGCGCTTCCGCAGCCCCCCAGGACAAGCCAGAAGGTGCCGATAAACTCAGCAGTAAGTTTTTTTTGTAAATTCATGGTTAGTCAATTTATGGTGTCAGTTCAGGAATGACTTATATATTCATCACCCCGAAAATGGATTTTGAACGGTCAATATAAGAAATTTTTACTAACAGGTAATTTTTTGAGAGAATTTTTCCTATAATTTTGTTCTCAGTCTTTTCTGTCATAGGAATCCGAATTCAATTATATAGAAAATGATTTCTGCATGGCCTCTTTGAAATCTGAATTAAATTGTAATGAAAATATTTTCTATATCGTCCCTTTGAAATCGAAATTTAACTTCGTCTGTAACTCCCCGATTTCGGCAAATATCTTTTTTAATGTAGCCACCTCTATATGCGTCAGCATATTAAGGTCAATTATATTGTCGGGCAGTCTGTTTTCCAGAATATTCCTTGTCTGAAACCTAAATCTCAGATGCATCAGATAATTATAGGATAACACCAGCTCGTCATACATAGATGTGGTGATAACATTCTGCATATTTAATTGCTTTAACCTGGCCAGTGTATTAGTCTCTTCCAGTTGATTATACAGCGCATATAATCTGATAAATCCTACAATAGGGAATATGATCTTCTTTATATCGAGGTTAATATGCCCACCCGTATGATTTTTACTGATGATCTTTCCAAAAAGGCTTAATGGAGGTTTATATTTTACCACCGATTGGGCCATATGATAAAAAAACACGGATTTGCTCTCTATGGCTTCGTTCACATGATGCCTTAATTTGTTGATATAACTTTTCTTTCCATATACACAACGGAAATCAAAAAATATACTGGCATCCAGGATGCTTTGGGGGTCACTGGAATTTATCCAATCGTTAAAGTATTTTTCCCAGGCCGATAGCGATTGTGACCATTTTGGATTAGAAGCCATAATCTCTCCATCACAGTATTTATAACCCACTTCGTTCAGATGGTGGCTAACCTGCATTCCCAATTTTAGAAAATATTCTCTGGCTACATCCAGTTTCTTTCCCTTTACGTTTTCGAAGACTATGGCATTGTCCTGATCTGTTGATAAGGTCTGTTCCATTCTTCCCTCGCTACCCATGACCATAAAAGCAAATTCGCAAGGTGGGGGACCGGTGTTTTCCAGTTCCAGAGTAATTATCCGGTATACAATAGCATCTGATATTGAAGTAATTATCCTGGTAATATTCTGGGTTTTATCGCCACTTTCCAAAAGTGCGTTCACCAGTACAGGAACCCGGTTATGTATCTTTCTAAGTTGCTCTAAATCTTCGGATATCTCCACTTCTTTTATGATATAGCTCACTGAATTCTGTTGCATTCCTGTGATGTCCTCGTAACTTATAACGCCATCTATCTCCCCTTTTTCGTTCCTTGTCGCCAAGTGAGATATATTATTGTTCTTGAAGACAAGAATAGCTTCATATAATAAAGCATTTGCTGATATGGTTTTTATCGGTGAAGTCATGATCTCCATTACATTTTTACGGGTATCCATGCCTTCAGCCAATACCCTCTTTTTAAGATCGCTGTCGTTAATCACCCCAATAATATTGTTATCCCTGTGAATGAAGATTATATTCCGTTGTTTGCGTGTCATTAATTCAGCTGCATCACGAATACTGGTATCCACTGAACATTTCATGGGTTCATTTATGAGGGGTTTTATAGATTGGTTCATTAAAAGGAGAGAGGTCTGAAGTTCTTGTGCCAGGTGTTCTGTTTCTTTTTCCAGTTGCTGTTCGGGTGTAATTTCCTTGACCACGATGATATACCCCTGATCACCGGCATACTGGATCTGAGAAATGGAAATAATAACTTCCTTTTCTATATCACCCGAACATTTGATTTGGGATTCTAGGGAAACGGATCTTTTACTATCATCAAATGATGACAATATGAGATCCCAATCGGTGGTGAAGATCTCATTAAATTTTAGGGACATGATCTTTGAGGAATCATAGCCGATCAGATCACTGAATTTAATATTGGAGAAGATTACTGATTGCCCCAATAACATTAAAGTGCCTTCTGTACTGGCTTGAACAAGAGATTTATATTTCTGCTTGGAAAGTAAAAGTTCTGATTCAGCGTTCTTTCGTTTGTTTTCAATATTCAGGCTTTGACGGATTACAAAGGAAAGTACCACAGAGATAAACAGGGTGATCAAAAGAGAGATGTTTATCAGTCTCTTCCGAATGGTCTTGATCTCATCGTTTACATCTTCCAGATAGATTCCTGTACCAATAATCCATCCCCAGGGCTGGTATCCCCGTACATAAGATAACTTGGGTACGATGCGTGTGGAATCGTCCTTCCACTGCCACATATAATCTATATAGCCATCTCCGGCTTGATCCACAATTTTTGTGGCCTCTAAGAATAATTTTTTACCATTGGGATCTTTGTAATCAGTCAGATCCTTCCGGATCAGTTCTGGTCTGTAGGGATGCATAATCATGGTGGGGTGCTCGTCGATGATCCAGAAATAATCCTTATTCTCATCCCCATACCTGATTTGTTCGATTTTGGCCACTGCGGCACGTTGAGCTTCCTCCTTTGTGATGTTCTGGTTAAGGGACTCGTTGTCAAATTCTTCAAGCAAACTCCAGGCGGTATTGGTCAATTCACTGATCATCTCCTTTTTCTTATCCATTATGTTCTGTTCGAAATACGGCAGAATAAAAATGAACATGGACAGAATGAATAATCCGATGGCCGCTATAGAAGGAAAAACTATGCTTAAATAAAATTTATGTAAGTCCTTTCCAGGCATATTAATAAAAAAATCACAGCTTTATAACACGTATGCTGTTGTTGTCTGTATCAAATATACAAAATCCATTTCGTTTATTATGGTTGGTAATTGGTGGGATCCCGAAACAAACTGGTTCGTCATGCAGTGTATATCGTTTGTACCTGTATTGTTTGTATTTATTTCTTGTGGCTGCGAAGAAACCCCTGACGTGGGTATGCCCGGTAAAGCTGATTGAACAATTCAAGGTATCCATATATTTGAAATGCTGATGGAATTCATCCCGATACGTATAAAACTCCTTTTTAAGTCCGGAAATATTGGGATAAACATAATGGGTAAACAGAATCTTTTGCCCGTTAACTTCCAGAACTGACAATTCAGGCAATGACCTTAGATATTCCAGGTCATCCCATGTGTACAATGGGTTCAGATCGTTCTCCTCGTGCAACCACAAGGTATTATTGGCCAGTTTATGCCGTTCCTGATAGTTTAATCGATACCAATTTTCCGGGAAGTCGAAAAAATCGCAGTGCTTCGGGATGATCTCAGCGGTATGGATATCATGGTTGCCCAATATAATGATCTTACAGTTGGCCCGAATTAAGGATAGGCACGCATGCGCATTGCGGGAATGGAGATAATCATAATAGGGCACACTATATCCGGATATATCTCCAAGACAAATGATTTCCTCACAACTGAATTTCTCAATAGCTCTCAGTGCTGCCTGAAGGCTGTTGAGGTCTTCATGAATGTCTGAAATTATTGCCAGTCTCATGATCAAGTATAATCAAAATTGATAAAATACCCATGATCGAAATCAACCAATACACATCCTGACTGATAATGCTTTGCCTGGAAACCCAAACTACAACCATATTTGCATTTGAAGGGTAACTTGTCCCTTCAGGCCATTTTGCGTTATCCCGTTCTCCTGTGAAGAATCAAACTTGTATATGGGTCGCGCGCTGTATTGTAAAGTGACTTTTGCATAATGCTTATTAACGAAATAATTCAAGCCCAGATCATACTGCAAAGAGGGCTCATCAATTGCCTCAAAGTTTTTATACGTTCCGGTTAAATAGGGCATTAAAGCACTGCCATTTTTAAATGTTGGGAACCTCAAACCAAACTGCGCGTAGAGAATATTCCCCGAACCCAGTGTGGGTTGTCTGTTACCGGCACCCATTACACTGCGGTTGGCATATTCATCCCCCAATTGTTCTTCATTACCTATGACATTGGATGTGTTAAAGATGCCGATGTTTCTCAGATAATTTTTGCCATAATTCATATTTTGAAATAACACATAGGTATTGATCAAATAACCTTTGTTGCCAACATTGTGATTGTAGAACATATCCAACCCGAATATAGTCTGGTTATAGAACTTTAGCGAGTCATTTCCGTTGTTTGGATCCATTGTATAGGTGGACTTTGGATGATTGTAAAAACCAGCGCCGATATTTAATAATTCCTGACCATCCATACAAAGTCCAATTTCATAGGGTAATTTGCCAGCTTCAATGTCCTTGAACATGTATTTTAAGTAACCAGCCTGTGACCAGGTTGATGTCCAGGCATTTTTGGCAGCAAGTTCAGAATTGAAGCCTGTTGTAGTTCTCTCTGTCTGTACATATGGATCACTCCCATTACGAAAAGGTTGATTAAAAGCAAATCGATAATCCAGCCTGTTGAGTTGCCCCTTGATGTAAAATCCAAGTTGGCGGCCAAACTGGTCATTTGTTTCAATCGTATACCAGTTGAAAATAGGCGCATCAAGGGTCATAAAGTTAAGTGTTGAAGCATTGGCCATTCTTGAAACCCCATTCCAATAGTGAAGGCCCGCACCGACGTAAAGTTTTTTAGGGAAAATTGTATACTCCGTCCATACATCATGTATGTAAAGCTGGGGTTTTTTGCCATCTGTACCTAAATAACCACCATTGGTAAAGGTCTGATTGTTAATACCGAAATGTGTCAAGATCATCCACCGGGGGCCCATCTGAGCCCAGAATAACATACGTGCCCTGCGGATACCGATATTCATGGATGAATTGTCCGGTTTCAAATCGTACCCTAGGGTACCCGGATTGTTGTCGACAACGGTAGTCCATATTTGTGCCCAAAGTAATACTCTCAGATAGTAGGATCCATCTTCGCTCATATTCAACTTTAAGGGCTTATAAGCCTTTGGCTCCTGCTTCAATTTCGATTTCTCCTGACTCATTACATTTCCATTGATCAGAATTATAGTCGCTACAACTATTAGTATAATTTTTCTCATAATATTTGCTTTATAAAAATTGCATTCAGTTATGTACTCTTTCTGGTGGGAACAGCTTCTGGATTAAATTTCTCTTCTTCTCCGGCCTTCCCAAAAGTCTATTAAGATTGTTTTCTGCTGTTAAGTTTCTATCCCAGTTCTCCATGGCCTTCTGATAGGATATTACTGCATCTTCATATCGAAGTTGGTGACGATATACCAGTCCAAGATTGGTATAGCTGACCGATAACCTTCTTTTCGTCTCCACCTGTGCTTCAATTATTTCCCTGATTCTTTTATTAAGGAATTTTCGCTGATGCACCGGATCATAATCATCCAATCCTGTAAGAAAATCCTTCTCCAAATCCATTTGAAGTTCCTCTTCACATTTGCCATCATAGTGATTAAGCCAGTTCTCATAGATGGTAATGCTGTAATTCACTGATTCACTGGCCTCTTCCAGAAGGGTATCCTTTAAAGCTTCATCCTCCTCATTCATGGATAACAAAAGGCTGGCAGCAGCACGGTTGTTGTAAAGCACACCAACCTCAAATGAATTCCGATAATGTTCAACTTTACAATAAATAGATTCGATGGTATCCATCAACCAGAAGATGGAATCAAGTTTGTTTTCCTGGGCAAATAGATTGTAATTTTCATATAGTTTCCTGGCCGGAACAATCCGGGGGTCAACAGAAGCATTGACACTTTTGTAATAAAAGTGAGAAATGAAAATTCCAATTAAAACAAGAGCACACATAATTAAAATGAGTGCTCTTGTTTTTCTATTTGTCAACACATTCATTAGGAATGAACTTTCTCAATCAAGAATTTTCTGATTTCAAGAGGTGTCTCTTTCGTCATCTTTGAGACTACGATATGGGTAATAATTGCCAATGGTGCACCAATGATAGCAAAATACCAGGCGCCCAACCAATAGTCCACAAAATCGTGCAAGGGCAATGTCACACCGTACTTTCCTGCAATAAAGTAGGAAAGTGAAATCGCTGATATTATTCCACCGACAACCAGGCCGGCAATAGCACCCTGCTTGTTGGAATCACTCCACCATATTCCAAGCAGGAATAATGGGAAAATAGTGCAACCTGCCAATGAAAAGGCTACAGCAACCAACTGACCAATTAATGCCAGATTTGCCAATGCAATAACCGTTACAATCATAGCCATTAAAATAGTGCCCAACCTCGCAGCAAGCAATTGATTCTTTGGTTTAGCGTTAGGATTTATCACTTTGACATACAGATCGTGTGCAAAAGCCGATGATCCGGCTACAAGCAAACCAGATACCGTTGAAAATGCTGCAGATACTCCGCCAGCCGCAAGGAAGCCAACAATCAGCGGGTGTACATTCCCCAGCTGAGCAGTGTATACTACTATAGCATCCTGGGCCAGTGTTCCCACTTCAGGATGTGCGGATAAAATCTTACCAAAAGCAGCATATGCGGGAGCACTCCAGTATAATACGCAAATAAAGAACAATCCCCATACGACTGACCATCTGGCATCTCTTGCCTTTGGGACTACATAAAACCTTTGAATAACATGCGGTAAACCTGCCGTTCCAATCATCAATGAAAAGGCAATGGCAATCCACTGATAAAATGTCTTTCCTGTAGCCGGATCCCAGGGCATTGCATATTCCGGAGAAGGAACAATAGCAAAGTCATGACCAAATGAATTAACCAGTTGTTGAGACTCAGCAAGTGGTATGCCCGCTACCACATCAGATACTACACTACCATAGCCCACCTGGGGCAACAGCCAGAAATAATCGAATTTAAAGGTTAATATGAATAAGGGAATCAGGAAGGATACGATTATAATTACGTACTGGATCTGCATGTTCTTGGTCACACCCAGCATCCCTGAAATCAGCGTGTAAGCCAGTACGACCGCCCCTCCTATGATTACAGCCCATGTATAATCAATGCCCATTACCCATTTGAACATAAGTCCGATGCCCCCAAACTGACCCACACAATAGGATATCGAGATTAGGATTGCAATAATGGCTCCCACAGCCCTCAAGGATTGGGAATAATACCTGTCGCCTATAAAATCAGCTGCTGTATATTTTCCATATTTCCGAATCTGCCCGGCCATCAGGATAAGCAGCAAAACATATCCCCCGGTCCATCCGACGACATAAGCCAGTCCATGGTAGCCAGATCCATACATTAGGGCGGCCATCCCCAGGAAAGACGCGGCACTCATCCAGTTTGAAGCGATAGCCATACCGGATCCTACTTTGGAAATGCCTCTTCCGGCAGCATAAAAATCGGTAGTGTCTTTGGCTCGGAAAAGAATGCCAACCAGAACAAACAAAACTAATATAGTGATCAGTATAACAGCTGGACCTACCTTAAAACTACCCTCCAGTTGGGTAGCTCCCGTGGCGGCAAAGCTTATAAAGGGCGCAGTTAGAAGCAATAAAGAAAAATATATTTTTTTCATGATGATCGTAATTTCTATTTGAAAAAATGATTAGTCTATTATGTTGAGCTTTTTATTAAGGCTGTCTGTTCTAACACAATACAGCCAACATAGGCCAACAAAAAGGATAAGTAAAAAAATAGCGGTATAAAAATAATGAAAAGGGAAACCCAGGAACTTAAAATCGGTTAATGCTGACTGATTGTGAACAAGATATTTCTTCATGATTCCTGGCATCTTGGTCTTTGTTTCATCTGTTAAATTTATACCAAGATCAGCACATAATTCAAGGGGTAATATCTTAGCCCGGACATCATTTTGAGAAAGTCCAAGTTTCGGGCTTAATTCTAATGATAAATCAATTTTTGCAGCGATATAGTCAGCATCTGAGATATCGGCAATAGAGGCCTTTATTGATTCAAAATCCCGGATTTTTTCAGCCAATCCGGCACGCAATGAATCTGCTGACAACTGTAAAACCGTCCAACTGATGGCATTATCCAATATTGCTCGTTCTGCCGGACTGATCATAATTTTACCCAGTACGGAGAGACTGGCCTGACCAAATTCCTGTAACTCAGTATCGCGGGCATCACCTGATTTAACAACCTCCCAGACTTTCTCAAAGGTTAAAAAAGAAGGCTCCGGAGTTTGTTTCTCAAAAATTTTTAAAAGTATTTGGAATCCGAAGATTGCCACAAACCATATTAACACAAACCATACTACCATATTTCTGTTGGCGACGGCTTGAGGAGTAGTTGGCTTAAAAAAGCTAATGTGATACTCATCATTTGAATTATCCATAGTAAAAAAAGTATAAAAAAGTTTTAATAACGTTGGCTAAAAAATCAGTAAAAAATGAAGCCTGAATTTTCCGAAGTGAATATAATTGATATGTGATTAGCCATCAAGTCTAATAGCAATAATTTTGAATTTGTGGGAAGAATATTTACCTTTTGCCTCAATTTACAGCTAACAAAATAGTTTGGATGTTGTTATCCTT
>CBDUBA010000157.1:0-8520 GCA_965365275.1 uncultured Cyclobacteriaceae bacterium
GGATCCGTCGTAAGGATCTGGGCAGCCGCGCCAGTTCCCCGGCCCCCGCAGCCGATCAGGGCCACTTTGATAATATCGCTACCAGCAACATGGGCTGATACGGACACAGTCAAGGGTGCAGACAATAATGTTCCTGCGATCAGGGATGAGTTTTTTATAAATTTACGCCTGTTGGAATCAGGGTTTTTATTTTTTGATATCATAAGTGAAAAAATTGTTTATTTCCATAATTTAAAAAGAATTCCAGAGAAAGTAAAACGCAGAGATTGTTTCCCCTGATAATCGGTCAGGTATCATGGTTTTATTTATCCCGACTTCTTAATCAGAAGGAAATTTTTCCTGCATTAAATCCTGCTATTAAAAAACGTTTCGAAATTTTAATTAATGTTAATAGCGCAGGATTATCCCGGACATGCGGGTGCAACTCAGGGGTGCCATCAGAATATCGACCAACCACCATGAAATTCTGGAAACCTAATCGAAAAATGTGTGATAAAAGATCACAAGACATCATGACTAGATTACATTACTTTGTCATAGTCCGTCATCAATTTACATGTTTAGTAAAAACATTCTGCCAAATTGATGATTATCAGAGTTTTTTACGCTAAATTGATAAAAAGCAATAGATATATTATGTTACAATGGAGTAAAAACAATGATTCTATCGGTACCTACAACCGAGGTGTGCCTGCCGAATCCGGTTTGTGTACATTATGCCTTGCATCCTGCAAGGGTAGATGTGAAACCTGGTTGTCATCCATGGTTGGAAGAGAGCTTCTCTATCCAAGGAATTTTGGTGAATGCACTGCAGGAGCTTCAAACATTACTTCCCTGGGTGCTGGATATCATGCCCTTCGCATTCAGGGTTATGCCCATGGTGCCCAGGGATTACGCAAAGGACTAACCAACAATGCTGACCATTGCCTTTTTGCCAATGCGAGTATTAAAACAAAGTTTGGTGCATCTGAAAAAACCAAGTGTCGGGTTCCAATTATGACAGGAGCTCTTGGATCAACTTTTATTGCAGCCAATTACTGGACCTCGTTTGCAGTTGGGGCTGCCTTATGCGGATTCCCCATAGTTGTAGGAGAAAATGTTGTCGGGGTCGATCAGGAATCTGTCATAAATAAAGGGAAAATTAAAAAAGCACCTGAACTGGACAGGAGGATTGAATCATTCTTCAGGTATTATGATGGTTATGGTGCTATTATTGTACAGTTAAATGTGGAAGGTTTTCGCCATGGAGTTGCCGAATATATCCTTAATAAATACGGAAATAAAGTAATCATTGAACTAAAATGGGGACAGGGAGCCAAGAATATAGGGGGAGAAATACAAGTTAAAACGATCGAATACGCTAAATTTTTAAAAGACCGGGGCTACCTGATCGACCCGGATCCCTATAACCCTACTGTTGAAAAAGCCTATAATAACCGTGCTGTCAGTTCTTTTGCTCGCCACAGCAGGTTGGGAAATACAGACAAGCCAACCCCTGTAGACGTTCGTGAAGAATTTATGAATGCTGTCGGATATCTCCGAAAGATTGGATTCACCAAGATAACATTAAAAACCGGCGCATATGGCATGGAAGCTTTGGCTATGGCCATTCGATATTCAGCAGATGCCAAACTGGACCTTTTGACTATTGATGGTGCTGGTGGGGGTACGGGAATGAGCCCCTGGAACATGATGCAACATTGGGGTATTCCCAGCCTGGAATTACACTCAAAAACATATGAATATTGTACAATATTAAAAAACAAAGGACTGAAGGTGCCGGATATCGCGTTTGCCGGTGGTTTTGCCCGCGAAGATCACCTGTTCAAGGCAATCGCATTGGGAGCTCCTTTTACAAAACTTGTTTGTTTAGGAAGGGCGCCCATGATTCCCGGGTTCCTTGGCAGCAATATTGAAGGTGTCTTCTTCCCGGAACGACGTGCTGAATTAAACGGACACTGGATAGAATTACCCTCATCAGTTACTGCTCATGGAAAATATCCTGAAGAAATTTTTGCTGGCTGGGAAATGGTGAAAAACAAGGTAGGAGAAAAGGAGATGCAACACATCCCGTTTGGTGCAATTGCCTTGTATACCCTGGTCGACAAACTTGCCTGTGGATTACAACAATTCATGGCTGGAGTGAGAAAGTTTGATCTGAAAAACATTTCAAGGGATGATCTGATTTCAGCGAACAGGGAAACGGCCGATGTATCCGGAATACCCTATATGCTGGATGCATTAGATGATAAAGCCCATGAGGTGTTAAATTCCTGAACCTTTATTTTATACGATCATAATTCTAAATTTTGAAGTATTTGTTTAAATGTCCAGACATAATCACTGCAACAATTTCACAAAAAAGTTAAACAGAATCGTTTGAGTATTAGCCCAGTACGGTGAAAAAAAATATCTGCATTAGTTTAGTGGAAGATTCATTTTCTTTAAAAGCTCGATATACCTGGGATTATCACGGATAAAATCAACTGGAAATGCGCTGCAAGCTATATATGGCATACCTGGGTCATTTATCTCTAATCCAAGTTCCAACCATTTAATAACTTCCTGTTGATCTTGTGCCAGCCCATAATTGAATGCGATATCTGTAGGTAGCATATAACTCTCTTCATAATTTTTCGCATAGACTTCAGCAATAGCTTCAACTCCTGCCTTATATCCTTTTTCCTTATGTATCTTTTGAATCCTATTACCAACTGCTTCATCGAATATATAGTAGATATTATCAAGTAATATTTTAAATGATTTTTCATAATCCCCCAAAGCATTATAAGCCTGCATAAGAGAAAAATATGTTATCGGATGATACACATTCTCAAATAATGAAATTATTTCAGTATAATCCTTCCTGTCCAACAAGATAACTGAATACAATCCCTGGATCAAAGGATTTAAAGGATCCAGTTCCATGGCCAGCTTACCTTGTTCATAAGCTTCATCAGATCTCTTAAGACACATTAACAAATGACCATAATAGGCTCTGACAAAGGGATCATTTGGATTCATTTCTATTACTTCCAAAAATACCTGTTCTCCTTTCTCCCAATCCCATTCTGTCCAGACTGTTACCAGCGCCTTTACATATGTGACGAAATCAGAGTTTGGCTCCAGTTCCAGGGCTTTATTTAGATTCTCGTAGATTGGCGGATTTGTTACTGAAGAAGGGAACATACCTGCCTGTTTTACCCCTACCCACCAGGTAGCCATAGCAGCATAAGGGTATGCCCAGGTCGGATCAATTTCCATTGCCCTAGTAAAATACTCCCTTGATTTCTCAAATCCTTCCGGAGTAAGTTGTTCCCAATAATACATGCCTTTCAGATAAGCATCATAGGCCTCGTTGTCAACTACACTGGACTCAGAAAGCATTTTTTCCTGTTCCGGTGTTAATACAATATTTATTTCTTTTGATATTTCTTTGGTAATCGTGCTATATAGTTGAAGGATCTGGCTTTTCTCTTCATAATAATCCTGAACCCATAATGTCTGCTCTTCGGGATACGCACTCACTACCTTTATCTGCAGGCATACACTATCACCCAGGCATAGAACCGATCCCTCAATAATAACATTCACACCCAGTTCAGCAGCAATTTCAGGAATTGATTTTTCAACACCTTTGTAGGCATTGGCCGTGGTTTTCGATTTGACCTGCAATGAGCTGATCTTTCCGATATCCCCTATCAATGCGGAATGCATTCCGGCCACAAAATATTCCAGGGTATCACTGCCTATATAATTATCGAAAGGAAGAACAAGAATTGACTTACCCAATTCAGCCTGAGAATTAATGACCCTGGGTAAATAGTAGATGGCGAGATAGGAGACTAAGGCGATGAAAAGTACGCCGATGATAATCGGTGTTCTACCATAACCAAGAGGCTTGATTAGCTCACCCGTATCAATGGTATACTCCATAAAGCTGGTGTCTGCAATGGAAATCTTATATGCTTCAAGTGGTACTTCTACCCCTTTCAACACTTGTTCACCCATAGGTGTAATCTCCAATCCACCCTTATTCTTAATATCCCGGAATACGGCTTCGGATATGACTATACCATGGGTATCTGCAATTCCCTGGATCCTTGATGCGATATTAACACCATCTCCCAGTACATCCTGTTTTTCAAATATTACGTCTCCCTGGTGGATGCCAATCCTTAAAGGTATATCTAATTCTTTGACTGCTTTTTGTATAGACAAAGCACATTTTATGGCATCCATGCTGGAAGGGAAACTGGCCAGCATACCATCACCCATCTCCTTGAGTAATCTGCCCTTATATTTTCTGATCAATCTCCAATGAATTCGCCGGTTCTTTTTGATAAAATCAAAAGCCTTCCTCTCGTCAGATCCCATTAAGGCGGTATATCCAACGATATCGGAAAACATGATGGCTGCTAATCTACGCTGTTGCATCCTTGAAGATAAAATATTTAAAAATCAGCTGCCCGGCTTAAACTTTCTCGTCAATTTACAAAATATAAATAAAGAATTGATCTTTCTACCAATAAGATATTTTCCGGTTTTGAGTTCCTTAATTACAATTAATGTTGTGAAACTTAAAGATCATTCTGTTTTTTGCGAATTAAACTGAATGATTTAAAAACTATCTACATTTCTTTTATATAAAAATTGGCAAATTCCATCGGCATATCCGGAACTTGAATACCTATTGGTCCACTCTCCGGGAGATCTGGTATATAAACATTATTTATTACCATCTTCCCATTCAAGAGGACTTTAATTTCATTTTGGATAACAAAAATTTCAAACCTGTTCCATTCGCCTATGCCATTATCTGCCCTGAGTATAGGCGTAGCTGATCTTCTGATCTCTACATCGAAAACATCCTCTTTCCTGTATCCCAACATCCCTCCTGATCCTTCTGGCCAAGTGGTCATAAGAATTCCCGTATTTTCCGCCCCCCGGATGATAAGCTTCCCCTCTCCTGCGTACCTGATAGGTACATTGATTTTTTCACCTTCCTGATCCACCGCCTGGGTGCCATCCGGCATGATCACCGGGACGACCCTGGCGACCGGCTCACCGGTAAACCTCCAGTCAATAATCAGATTAAAATCTTTAAACTCATTTTCTGTCCAGAGAATATTCTCAGAGGATCCCTTGGGGTTTCCTTTAGATATTAATCTCCAATCATCAGGTTGCCAATAATCCTTTGCCTCTTTCTCGAACATCCATCCACGTAAATCCAGCCCATTATAAAGAGAGATATACTCCCTATCCAGAATGGCTGTTTGCTCATCTAATGGATATGATCCTGGCAATTCCTTAATCCTTATATTCTTAAAATGCACCTCACTGCCTTCCGATTCCAGGCAGATATACCCTTTCCTGGGATTCACGTGAAAAGCTCTCGATACAACTTTGCCATTTACAGCAAGTGTTAATATACCATCCCGGCTTTCCACCCTGTATTGGTTCCATTGTCCGTAAGGATTTGCTCTTTCCTCCTTTGGGAAGGTACGCATCCAGCCAATCCGGTAGAATGGATCCTCATTGTCCCGGGTCATACTGGCGCCATGAATGGCAAATACATCCCCATGATTACCGTCCATGATCTGGCATTCCACCGATCTGGAAAAAGGTTTCCCGGGAGCTGTAATATCATCTGAATGTATAAATAAACCGGCATTTCCATCTTTATGTAAATGCTTCCACTCCAGCTCCAGAATGAAATTTTCATACTGCTTGTCAGTCCTGAGGATCCCCGTTGGCTTTCCGGTGCAAATGATCAGTCCATCCCGGACAGTCCAGGTTTCCGGGGCACAGTTTACATTTACCCATCCGTCCAGATCTTTCCCATTAAACAAGGGTTTAAAATCATCCTCGGCGTGTGAATTGTAATTACAATCACTTAAGAGGACGACAAACATGCTGAGTACAAATAATCTGAAATATTTTATCATATAATTCAATTTAAAAAGGCTTCATTTTATTTTGTGCCATTTTTTTTTAATTCCTCCAATTTATCTCTTCCCTGGTTATAACCCATGGATCCTCCAGCAACTTTTTTGCATTCAGGTTGCTTGTCATTGAAACAAAATGATCCGGCCAGTCATGCCAGGTGGTCCAATAGAGAATATCCTGTGCGTGATCCTTTATGGCTTTTAGCATGAGGGTATTGTCGAATGATCCATCCATTTTATTATGATCAGGACCACATTCGGTCAGTGCAATTGGTTTGCCAAGATCCTTCAGGGCGGCATAGTCACATATATGATAACCTTCACTTTCATAAACATTAATACCTACAATATCGACATATGGATCACCAGGATAATGAAAATCAGGACTTTTAGAATAATCCGCACCGCAATGGGCCGCAACAGAGTACACCCAGATCAGGTTATTCAATTTCTTCTCAGTGGTGAAATAACTGAACATATCCTGGTATACCTTTTTAAAATGTTCTGAATTCTCCGGACTGGATTTCCACCCCCACCAGAACCATCCACCATTCATTTCCTGCATAGGACGCCAGAGAACTACCACACCTGCTTTTTGCAGCTCATCAAGGCCAATGGCGATCCTATCCCATTCTGCATGCCATTTAGCATACACAGGACTATCCTTATCATAAAGTTCTTCTAATCTGACTTCATTCAAATCACGGGTTCCATTATCTGTCCATGGATTATGTGGTGCCCAATTGATGGTGATCAAGCCTCCCTTATTCCAGTAATCGATCAGAAACTGGTTGCATTCACTGAGTTGTTCTGGAGTAAATCGATTGGTATATTCATAATCCACACCGATCATACCTGGCCAATATCCTGTTTCATTGTATAATTCTTCCACGTATGCACCGTAACACCTGGTAATTTCATTACCATGACAACAGTTTTGTCCGGAGATGATCTTGTTTTCTGACTTCTCCTGGAGTGAATATAAGTATTTAAGTACTTTATTTACATCCTCACTGGCATGCGGATTTACAGAATAGTGATTAAGATCACTACTGTTGTCACTTTTGTTGCATGCGGATTGTCCTAATAAAAAAATACTGATCGTCAGATATATATTAAAAAGTCTCATATTGAAAATATTCAATTTTCAGATAAAACTAAAAAAGTTCAGTAATTCCTGGAATTGCAACAGGTCTTCTTTCCATAGTTCCAAACTCCACTTTCTGGGGACTCAAATCCAGACTTGAATCATCCAGGACCCAGTCCCATTCAAGCGTTTTACCCGTGTAAGCACTCATTCGTCCCATAACTGCCGTGAGGGTGCTTTCAGCAATTTGTTCTCCTTCGTTTAAGGCTTTACTGTTTCTTATACTATCGATCATTTCCTTATATTGGAGCACTGAGGGATTTGGAGATTCTCCTTCAAAAGTGTATGGATTATTTCCCCTGATAATTCCTTTCCTGAAATCCAGCATGGCAGATCCCTTTGTCCCCGAAACTCTCTGGTCGCCCCGCCACGCATAGTTATCAATTTGCGTTCCCATATATTCCACCCGGACATCATTTGGATAGAGAAACTCTACTGAAAAATGATCAAATACATTTCCATATTCCATTCCAGTTCTTGATTGCCGCCCACCTAATCCAACACAGGCCACCGGGTGATCATTCATGATCCAGTTCATGACATCCAGGTTATGCACATGCATTTCAACAATAAAATCGCCGGATAACCATGTCCAGAACAACCATCGACGGATCTGATATACCATTTCTGACCACTCATTTTTTTTCACCTTTTCGCTGGTCCTCCAGTTTCGCATGGCACCACCCGAACGGAAACATTGTCCAGCCACAATATCTCCAATGGCACCGTTATGGATCCTTTTAATGGTTTCCCTGTTGGATAATAATCGCCGCATCTGAGTGCCCGAGATAACGGTAAGTCCCTTTTCTTTGGCCAGTTTTGAACTTTCAATGATCGAACGTACGCCCACAGGATCTACAGCGACCGGTTTTTCCAAAAAAACATGTTTCCCGGCTTCCACGGCAGCTTTGAAATGCAGGGGCCTGAAATTCGGCGGTGTGGTTAAAATGACCATGTCAACTCCTGACTCAATCACCTTCTGATAGGCATCAAAACCAACAAATGTAGAATCTTCCGTGACCTTGTATATTTCATCCACAGGCAATCCTCGTTTTTCCAGATTAGTTCTGATCCTGGAGGGTGCTTCGTCAATATGATCCTGGAACAGATCACCCATGGACACCAGTTCAATCCCACTGGAGGATTCTGCGCAGTCAATGATTCCCGCTCCGGTTCCCCGGCCTCCGGTTCCTATTAAACCTACACGTATGGTATCTGATGCGCCGGCATATACATATGAGTTTCCCGAAAAGAGTGCTGCAGCCCCTATCTGAGCAGATTTCTTAATAAAAGTTCTTCGGGGCAAAGGATTGATTTCTGAATTTCTCTGGCTATTCATTAAAAAATATTTTGTTTAAAATATATTACAAGTTAATAATTAGGTGAGAATTATTGCAGGAAGGATCAAAAAAACAAACCCTCACT
>CBDUBA010000158.1:0-8507 GCA_965365275.1 uncultured Cyclobacteriaceae bacterium
TGAATCGGTTAGAACGGATAATTTTCTTCTGGGATTAAGTTTCGCATTAAACAGGATATCATGCAAAACGCCGTTGCCCAATCCCGGGATTCGCTGTTTCGTAGCCAGTAACGCTTTCATAGAGACATTTTCCGTTGCCTTATTTAGGATGGTTTCAAAATATGATTCATCAAAATCGTCTTCCAGGGGGGAAATACTATTCAGGCTGCCCTGATAATAGGGATTATCGAATTCCCCTTGATAAGCCCATATAGCACCATACATTGCTACGGTATAAACCAGAAAACTTTCATCATTAAACAGGATAAGCAACTGGTATTTTTCAGGAGGCTTTTCTTTTGATGTGAAATATCTCATGTTCGCCCCTTCACTTATCGTAAAGGAGACACCCTCATCAAAATGCATGTCGACAAACATTCCATGCCCATGAGTAGATCTAAGTTTTCTTCCAACTAAAAGGTTATTATATTCGGAAGGATCACCGTTAAAGAAAGCAAACTTGTGTTTGTGTGTGGCTGTAAAAACATCAACAATCTTTTTGCCTGTAAGTGTTTTTGCAGCCTGAAGGCTTATTGTTTTTGATTCAGGAATTTCCAGCATATATCGGATATTTTGGATCTCAGGGGCCATTATAAGGGCCGTCTGTAGATGATTTATCTAATTTAGCGAGTGAGAATTGATTTTATGGCATACTAAAAGCTGATTTTTACTATAAATAATTATTATTCCGGTTTTTATCAAAACTTTCCATATTATTGCTCATCGCAATTTGTCAATTTTTAATAACCCAATATTTTTTAAAATGAAAAATTTACTACTGAGCATAATCGCTGTATCACTGTTAAGTTCTTTCACCGGCAGTATTGACAATAGTCAAAGGGATCCCAATTGTGAACACGATAAGGAATCTATGAAAGTGGTTATGCGTTTTGAGATCAAAGTGATGCCGGACAAAGTAGATCTTCTTAAAGAATCATTTGCAGCATGTAAGGTGGAAGTCCTGGCCAAAGAACCCGGATGCCTCGAGTATTCTTTATTTCAATCCTATACCGACCCTACACTGTTTTGTATTACCGAAGCCTGGGCCACCAAGGAGGATCATAACAAGCACATGGAACTGGAACATACCAAAAAACACCTGGAAGAAACCCGTGGCATTCATGATCCCTCTTTCAAGTCCACCACAAATTATGTTTACTGGATCTGCCCCTGTGTTAACGAGTAGTAAAAGTTGAACCGACTATAGCTTTCAATTGTGGTGATTTCGCTTATTATATTGAATTTAATCACATTATATAGGATAAAATGTACAGAGTTTCTAACTTGAATATCTGATAAAAAGTAATTTTTCATATTAGTAATACACATTTTTTAATTAATAAATTTTCTATCATGAAATCATTTAATCCTGCATTCAATTTTTCAACGCTATTGTTTGGGATCATATTTTTATTGATGGCCTGTGAACCCAAAGATAAAAGCAACTGGGAACTGGCGAACGAAAACAGAGACCTGCTAAAAGTATCAACCATTTTTACCGCAAACAATGATGTCCGGTACAGACTGGCCCGGGAATCGGGTTTGGATAGTGCTGTGGCCTGGTGCAAGGAAGCAGGAGTTACCCGTGTTTTCATTGAGTCTTTCAGGGGGTACATGGCAGAACGGGAAGTGCTGGAAAATGCGAAAAAAAGGTTTGAAGCTGAAGGTATTGAAGCTTCCGGATGTGTAACTACTGTTAATTTCGGCAAGCAGACCACAGGGTGGGAGCTGATCGCCTGCTATACCAGCGAAAAGACCCGCAAGGAGTTGAAGGAGATTTTTGAGTACACTGCATCGATCTTCGATGTAATTATGATCGATGATTTCCTTTTTACGGATTGTGAATGTGAGGAATGCCTGGAGGCTTGCGGAGATCAGGACATTTATCAATATCGGTGTGATTTGATGAATATGATCAGCCGGGAATATATTCAGAAACCGGCAAGGGCTGTTAATCCCAATGTAAAGATCATTAATAAATTCCCGCAATGGTACGACCGTTTTCATGAACGCGGATATGAGGTGATCGGTGAAATTGATTCCTATGATATTACCTGGGTAGGAACCGAAACCAGGGATAATGATTTCGTGAATGATTCGGAAGGGCTGAATCTTCCGCAGTATGGGGCGTACTATATCATGCGCTGGTTAAAAGATCTAGGAAAAGAGAAAACGGAAGGGGGATGGTTCGATGCACTAGGAACCACTGAGAAGACTTACGTGGAACAAGCCCGGCAAACAGTACTTGCTGATGCCACCGAACTGATGTTGTTCTCCTATGGAGGGCTTATCCGTGAGACCAATACGTATGGCAACCGTACTGGAACGGGTATCGCTAACACGGAAGCATTTAAAAAAGAATTACCGGCTTTATTTGAACTCGCGAAATTGATTGATGGTAAACCGATCAAAGGGGTTCTGGCCGCAAAACCTCCAAACAGTTCGCCGAAGATATTTTATGATTCCGCAGGTGTAAAAATCAGCAGAAAGGATGAAACCTACATTTATAATTTCCTCGGTATGCTGGGTATTCCTCTTGTACCTACCGGAAAAATAGATATGAATGCCAAGGCAGCTTTCTTTCCCATCCATATGATCAAGGATCCTGATTTTGACAATAAACTGGAAAACTTTATCGCAGAGGGGAAACCTGTCCTGGTCACAGATGGATTAGCGGATCATATAGGAGGTTTGGATCAATATAGTAATGTACAGGTAATAGAAGTAGACGGTAATCCAAGAGATATCCTACGGCTCAGCAGGGAAGAAGTAAATCTTATGCGCAATAAATTGCTGGAACCTCTTGGGATTAAATTTGATGCACCGACCATGGTTTCACTCTACCTGATGGGAGATGACCTGATAATTATCGAAAATTTCAAGGACGAAGCCGTAAATGTTACGTTGGAAAGTGAATTTTCTATGAATCCGGAGATTCAACTTACGCTTCCTTCAGGTCAAAGCATAGGCGGTGATTTTGGTTCCAACAAATTAGAAATATCTGAATTACCACCAAGGACACTTATTGCCATAGGCATATAGAGTGAGCTTAGATTGATGCCTACGGGCAAATCATGATCATTAATTTATCTTTTGAGCGAGAATGGCTTTCGAAGCATTCTCGGATGTATGAAATTCAGGTTTCAGATCCCATTCCCCAGTTGTCCTGGATTTTATTTGTATCCAGACAACAGGTCTTTACTGATCTTAACCCTGTATATTCTGCTGTTTCCGTTCCCGTAAATATTTACAGTCCTGTTAAAATCATCCAGAGACTGTATATCATTAACGTTCTTTATGGAACTCCTCCTGCTTGTAAAATACAAGGTCATAGTATTTAAATCTACGAAAGGACAGTAATCCATGTATTTAGAGTTAATCTCTTCGCCCAGGTTAACGGCCTGGCTCCAATCTTTGTTTTCTTCTTTTATACTGATGTACATGTCCCCGCTACCATATCCATCTTCCCGGTTGTATCCACTGAAAATAATAAAGGATTCGTCAGGTGCCACGTAGGCATTGAACTCATAACTTTCTGTGTTAATCGCATCACTTAAAGACTGAGGTTCATCATATTTATCTCCAAGCCATTGGCAAAAGAAGATATCATCCTCTCCCTTTGATCCGGGCCGGTCTGAGGTTATGTACAGGTTCCTTGAATTGGTAATTGCAGGATAGAATTCATTGTGTTCGGTATTAATCGGAGCGCCCATGTTATGCGGCTCTCCCCATTCCTCCACCAGTGCAGTTCTTTCCACATACCAGATATCAAAATCTTTCGGTTCATTCTGTAGCGCCTCCAATGGCCTGTTTGAAACAAAATATAATCTGAGACCATCCGGTGATATAAAAGGTTCAAGGTCTCGGTACTTCCCACTGAAATGTACAATGTCCGGTTCAGACCAGGAATCACCCTTTTTTCTGATTACAGCGATCACAGCTACTTCCTCCAGCGGGCTTTGCAGGGTGAAATAGGCTTCTTTACCATCAGAAGTCATGGTAAAGTCCCTTACTTTCTGATATTCTGCCAGAAGGCCAAATGCAGGTTCTACTTTTATTCCTTGAATTTGCCCTTCACTAGCTATTACTAAGGCCATCAAAAAACTCAGGATTAATAATTGCTTCATGATTAAATTTCTTTTTTCCCGTATTCCAAATATATTGATAAATCTTAATCTCCAGAAGGCACTGGTATTTGTACTCTTACTTCATTTGCAAATTTATACCATTCTCCGAGTAATTCCTGATAGATATCCGGGTCACTAAATTTCAGATTATTTTCTTCAGCAAGATCGTTCGGTATATTATATAATTCGAAATTCGAGGTATCGAAGGGTAGTTTTGTGTTGACTATTTTCCAGTCTCCTTTTCGAATCATGGCAAGATTACCATGCTCCAGTCCGTATACATAATCCTTATTATGAATTTCATTCAATTGTCCGCTTGTAAAGGGTATTAGGGACTTTCCTTTTAGAGGATACACCTTTCTGCCTCCATATTCGTCCGGGTAAGTTAATTCAGCTATTTCATAAAATGTTGGTGCGATGTCCATAAGCGTAATTAACTGATCTGATATTTCATTTTTTCTATCAATTCCAATACCTGATATGATCATCGGTGCAACCATGCCTCCTTCAGTTGTATAACCTTTGAAATATCTGAATGGAGCAGAACCAGCCTCGGCCCACTGGGGGCCGTATGAAATATAAGAATCCGGTTTTCCCATATTTTCATAATCATCATTGAAGTGTTTTTTAAGGAAGGGCGCGTAATATGGATGATAATAAAAATCTTCAGCAGCAGCACCATTATCGGACATGAAAAGGATCAGGGTATTATCATACTTGCCAATACCTTTTAAGTATTTCAGGAGTCTTCCAATATTATGATCGAGGTTATCCACCATGCCAGCATATAATTCCATCTTACGGGCCTCTTTTTTTTGTTCCTCAGGAGATAACGAATCCCATGGCTTTACTCGATCATGATTGGGGGGCAATTCTGCTTCTAAAGGTATCATTCCCGCTTTTTTCAGGCTTTCAAGACGTCTTTCCTTTAATTTCTCGTAGCCGTCGTCGTAACGCCCCTGATATTTTTTCCAGAATTTCTCATCCACCTGGAGCGGCCAATGGGGCGAGGTATACGCTGCAAAGGCAAAGAACGGCCTTCCATCTTCCCTATGCCTGTCGATATATTCTATTAATTTGTTCGTGTAAAAATCTGTTGAATAATCCCCATCCTTCCACACTGCTTCCTTTCCATCCTCCGTGTAAGGAGAGACCGGGGACTCCGGAAATAATCCCTGGTCATTATAGTGGTTTCCAGCCCCTTCGATCAGCACAAAGGAGTGTTCAAATCCTTTCTGATGTGGATTTGCACCTGGCATATTTCCCAAATGCCATTTCCCAGCCATATAGGTGTGGTAGCCAGTTTCTCGGAGCAGAGCTGGAATGGTTACGATCCTGTCTGTCAGCATTCCTTCGTAACCAAATTCATTGGTAGGGAGATCCTGTCTACCCATCCCTGCAATATGGTTATCGTTCCCGGATAACAGCATTGCCCTTGTAGGTGCACAAAATGGAGAAGTATGAAACCTGCTAAACCGTATGCCTTCTTTGGCTAATCGATCAATATTTGGTGTTTCTGTATCACCACCATAGCAACCCAGGTCAGCATAACCCAGGTCATCCGCAACGATCAATAAAATATTGGGCCGGTCATCATTCACTAAAACCTTATTTTCATTAGAGCAGGCACTGAAACAGCCTAAGAAGTATAAGAAAAGGATGCTGATGAAATGAGCTTCTATTTGCTGGTTGGTGAGACTCTTTACTTGTTTCATATAAGTTATAATTTGATTGGCAAGAATGATTTGTTGTTGGTTTGATGATCAAAGGTTATTTATGGATTAAGGATGGTTCTTGTTGATTATTGTTTTACTAGTTCCAGAGTAACCAGGTATGCACAATGATCTGAAGCGACCGGATCCTGAATAACTTCAGTTTCAATTACTTTCCAATTATTACCTGGTTTGAACATTACATAATCGATTTTAATCCTGGGTTCATTCGAAGGAAAGGTTGGGGCGGGATTACCACTGTTGTAGGAAGGTGTCCATACCTCCTCAATAATAGTGATCGGGGTACTGCCGGGAATGGCATTTAAATCTCCGGCAAGGATAGTTGGATATATATTTTTCGAGAAGACCTCATTTATTTTCTTAACCTGGGCAACACGGTCTTTTTCATCCCTTAAATGATCAAGGTGTGTTCCGACAAATGCTATGGTGTCGCCTGTGGGTAGCATGGTCAATATTTCCAGCGCTGCCCTGGGCTCATTACCAGGTGTAAAGGGCAAGGCAATATTCCTCGTTGAAATAAACGAGAACTTTGACAAGATCCCTTCGCCATATTCGCCACCATCAAAATCCATAGCCTTTCCGAAAATTGGCGCCATTTTAGTTCTATACCCTAACTCTGTTACAAGGTCATATTGCCTGGCACGGTTGGTTTTAAAATCCACCTCCTGTAAGGCCACAAGATCCGGATCAGCTTCAATGATCACTTTGGCAATTGCATCCAGGTCGAAATCTCCTTTGGTCGTAGCCCCATGTAGAATATTAAAGGTCAGGATTTTCAGGGTTAATCCTTTGGCATCATTCTCATTCGACCATAGGGTTTGAACGCTTATGAGTATTAATATCAGTATTGTGAGAATGCGCTTCATATCAATTTCCGGATTAATTTAATTTATAATGTAACTAATATAGGTTATTAGACCAAAGATACGTGGCACCATATGGAAATTTTTGTATATCCAGATATTAGAACAGAAAAATATAATGAACAAAATGATATTTTTCATGACTACTTCTTCTTTGGCTTATAATTTCCCGGAGTATACATATGCAAGGTTATTGCAGGTTCTGAAAAAGGATTTCCTACACAATGCAATCCCATAAGATCATCAATATATGCGATGTTGTCTTTTTTATATGTTCCCTGAGCCAACTGTATTTGTTCTTCATCAGCACTAAATCGCTTCTCTACGATCTTACCTACAAGAACCTTAAAAACACATCCTCTTTCAGCATGACCGTGGATATTGCATTCATCTCCCGGATTCCACCGGATCAATACTATCTTTATCAGATCATTCTGAACAAGCACATGATTTGTTTCCGGATTGTCGATGAAATTCTTGATCTCCTCCACTTGATCAATATTAAATTTTCGAAGGGCTGGTAAGAATTGAATGGCAGACAGGGGGGCATTATCGCTAATCGGGATTTCAGACAAACTATGATATAAGGATTCGAAATCTGGTATTTTGCCCAAAGACATATCCATAAAGGCCTTCTCAGTAAAAAAGGGGAATTGATCATTCTCCCCGTTCTCTAACAGATCGCCTAAAGTCCTTGGCTTATCTGTTGCTGAGTTGAAAGCTGCTTGATGATCGGGTTTTGTGAGATTTTCCTGGTAAAATGTATCCTCAGGAGCAGGATTTTCCTTCATTGATTTTGAGATGCTGGTTTCTCTGAATTTTCGATTTTTAATTTGTACTTCTTTCATGATTGCTGTTTTGTTTTATTGAAGTACTAAGGTCCGGGGATTGTGAGACAATTATTTTGCTGAAAAGTTCTTTAACTTGTCTGAAAAGTTCAGAGGCTTGAAAATGAACTTTCCAAGTTGGAATATTACGGAAATTGCATCGGATATGACTTTTTCTAATCCAGAAATTTCCTGGTATTTGTCATACTGTGCTTAGGATGGATAACTTTAATGGATTTGGAAGTCCTGTTGTCGTGGGATGCTCTTTCTAGACTTTAACTTTTCTAAAATCACTTGGATTTTTCCCGGTCCTTTCCTTAAATACCCTGCTGAAGTGAGAAAGGTCCTCGAAACCTGATTCAAATGCTATCTGGGATATACTCTGGTCAGTGCATAAAAGAAGGTTGGCGGCAAAATCAACCCGCTTTTTTAAAAGCCATTTTCCGGGTGATTCATTATAGTGATTCTGAAAATCCCTTTTAAAGGTTGACAGGCTCCGATGTGTTAATTCTGCAAAATCCTCCAACTTAAGGTTATAACAGAAATTGGCTTCCATAATTCCGGATAAGGAAGGTTTGTCCTGGGCAATAAAAGATCTTAAATAAGTATTTAATAAAGGATCACTATTCATTATATTGATCAGCAGTTCTTTCAGCTTTAGTTTTATAATTTGTTCGGGAGGTTGATCCTCAGCTCTAAAATAGGTGAGCATGGAATGAAAATATCCATCAAGATAACTGCTGGTCTGAACTTCAGTGGCTGTAAATTCCTTTGATTCCTGGCTTTGTTTGACCGGCACATTGCCTTTCAGTTCAGACACTGTTTCCACGATCAGGTCATCGGAAATAAAAAATCCCAGCATACAGAACTCATCATCAAAGTACTGCTGGATTATGGTGGCACCTTTCTTCATAAATA
>CBDUBA010000159.1:0-8441 GCA_965365275.1 uncultured Cyclobacteriaceae bacterium
ATTTCAATTTGATTATTACCTTCATGGACGGCTTTTGTTATATCAACCAGGTAAGGTTTTTTCCATAGAATCCCGAGGTTTTGACCATTAACAAGTACCTCAGCCAGGACCATTACCTCTCCTAGGTCCAGCAATAAGTTCAACTCCGGATCCAGCATTTCCTTTGTTAGATTGAATTCATTTGAATAGCTAGCTGTGCCGGAAAAATGCCTGATGCCTTCATGGGGATGATCAGTCCAGGAAATGAGTTCGCTAAATAAAGTATCCGCAGGGGCATCCCAGTTTTCCTGGAAATTTACATTCCACCTGCTATCAATTCTGACGGGCTCCGGGATTCCTGAAACGTCTATGGTTATTTCTTCCCGGGCTGAATACGCAAGATTATATTTGCCTTCATGGGGGGTGGTCAGCATTATATCCCCATTCTCCACGTAGGTAATATATGCAGCTGAAGTGGTGGGTTTTCGATCGGTATCAGCTGTGGGCGGACTATATTTTACATCTTGAATAAATGGTGTTTTGATTGATTCCCTGAATACGACAAATAAGGATCCATGCGCATCCATTTTTATAGGCAATTGTACCCTACCTTCCTTCAATTCAAAGTATGCCATTTTACTGATGGCACCGTTTGAGGGATCCCATAATTCCGGGATCTTGTCCTTGATACGAAAAGAAAGATCCACTTTTTTAGATCTGGCCTCCTGGTTGGAAATAAAATATATATCGGTTCCCTCAAAATGACGGTGTATCCATAAAATGCTTGTATCCTGAACGATTACATCAGGATCAACATCCAATTCGTCTAAAATTACGGATAGGCCCTGACCAAAGAACAAATGACCACTCCCCACTTTTTTATGGATCCGGGCTTTCTCTTCCATCTCACCCCAGATTTCCAGAGACATCTCCCTGATCTCTTCGTCAGCTGAAGGATAGCTCTCCAGGCTGGGGGATCTTGATGGTGGAGGGCCATATATTTTGGCGCCCTGTATCAATAGTTCCCGTATCCTCCTTAACATTTGCGGTCTCATGGTATTTAGTGGTGGGAGGACCATCAGCTCATAGTTTTTCCCGTCCGGTAAGGTAAGCAGACCATCTTCCACCGTAAGCCTGTTCATGATCACGTCGCTGTTTATAAAATCATAATCGTAACCAACAGGTAATTCCGGTTCCAGGATTCCGGTCATTTTTGGTGCGTCTTCACCTATGAAATAGCAGATATCCGTCACGGGAAGTCCTTTTTGAAGCATATAATGACACCTACTCAGGTATTCATTCCAGGCTCGGCTTTGTTCAAACCAGGTATTATGACGCTGGTAGCTCATGCCAAACCATGCAATCACACCCGGGATCCTGTCCTCCCAGGGTTGGTGAATGGACACATGCTGCACCATATGGTTAATGCCCTCACAGAACATCTGATCTCCCCTGGATTTCATGCTGGCCGGGTATTGCCTGAAATTAAAACCAGCCGTGAATGCCTCCGCAAAAACCTGGGATTTACCATATATATGGGCCGCAGAGCTTGCTGCCCGGCATTCAAGGGGTCCCAGATCCCAGAGGTGGTTTTCGTACCAGAACTCACCGGAAATTTTATCTGCTCTTCCACCATATTGAAGGAATTCCGCCGGGAATCCCCAATGGCCATAATTCTCCACCCAGAGTTCAAGATCCTGCTCATTACACATTTCCTTCAGACGGCTTACATAAACATCAGCAATAAGATCTGCCGTTAACCTGCGTAAATCCCATAAAAACCGATTCGATTTATTGGCATTTTCAACAATTCTGCCGTTGAAGACGGGCAGCCAGGGGATTGGATCATATCCATATCTTTCCTGGAATATTTCCCGGAAATTGTCCGTCCAGTTTTGTGGTCCTACCTCATAGCTGTCAATGACCACTGTTTTAAGTGATTTTCGTTTATCAGGAGGTACCCGGTCAAGAAATTTACCGATGAAACCATTGAAATGGGTTTCTATTGCTTCCAAAGTGAACTTGTCACATTCTAACCCCGTTGCTTCCGGAGGGACAGGAACGTTGGTTGCACCGGTTGGAACCATCCCTGTGAGCAAAATAATCCAATCTCCTTCAGGTACTTGCCATTCCAAACGGCCATCTTTACCCACCTCTGGTGACAGGTCAATAAGTTTGGATGGATTAATTATTCCTCTTGAAATGGCTTCCTCCGGCCATTCGGATTTTTCTGACGAGGATTCATCCGGTTCTTCCCATAAGTATCCATCCCAGGGGGGCAGGGGACCTGAATACATCTTACCAAGTTGTTTCTCGATTGCCTGATCCAGGACATTGTCAGTTCTTAAAATTATTTCCTTCAGTCCTGCGCCCAGATCTGAAGTCAGATTGCTGAACCGGAGTCGTATCTGATCAGTTTGGGTTGGAGGAATTGAAAATACAGCGGGTTGAAACCTCATAGGTCCTATTTCGAAGTTGATATACCTGCGGTCCAGGGTAAAAGACCGGATGGTATGGTATCCACCATCCATTCCTTTTTCCTGTATCTCGACCAGGACTTTGAAAGGCTTGGGTAAATAATCCAATTGAATGGACTGAATGATCGCCGGATTTTCAAGCTGGATGTCCAAAACCAGATCCTTCCCGTTCCGCAGACCAGCCGGGAAAGGCCTTGCAGTGGATTCCTCCTTATCAAATAAAAGGTTTAGATCGCCCAACGCCGGGATTGATGAAATATTTTTTATTTCAGGATTACAGGAAGGTTCAGCTTCAGTTGGCCTGTAGACAGGGTAGGCCTGGAGCGCTACAGGTTCAAACAGGGAATCGGGGTATGAAATTGTATCATCAAATAGAGTTGGTCCGGTTACATGAATTTCCTTGCTTACAATATGCCGCATTGCCTTGTTCGGGCTTATCCAGGGGCCACCGGACTGGCTCCATCCCGGTCCGTTGAAGAATCCGATGTCGACGCCCAGACGTTGTCCTTCCGAAACCGCATGCTCTACCATGGCCCACCATTCCTCACTCAGGATTTTAACATCACCACGCTGTCCTCCCGGTGAAACATGCCCGATAAGTGCCTGTCCGATCCCCACCCGGGCCATAGCTTCAAGGTCTTTCGTAATACCTTCTTTAGAGATGTTTTCATCAATCCAGTACCAGTACAACCAGGGTTTTGTTTTTTCCGGAGGATCCTGAAATCCCATTGCCAGCTGATCAATACTTTGTCTTTGACAGCCTATTGATATTAGTAATAAGAAGAGAGAAAAAAATATCCTTGTTCTCATGAGGTTAAAAAAAATGAATAAAAGTACAGGTTACCAGAGAAAGAACTTTAACATCATCATTATCGGTAATATGATTCCTGACCATCACTTTTTTGATTATTCTTTGCTATTCCAATAGTCATGCCATTTTGTTCCCCAGGCCGGACGTGCTTTCAGGTTAATATCCACATATATAATGGTATCAGCATCCGCACCAAAGGGTGCCTGAAGTACTTCTGATCCATCGGGGCCGTATACAAGTGAACTACCGATGCAATCCCAATTCTTCCAGGGCCCTGCTTTTATCTTACCCACATTACTCACACCGACTATCCAGATCTCGTATTTCGAACTGGCAGGCTCATAAACATTTCTCCAGGTATCCCCATAGGGTGTGGCCTCATTATCAAAGTCCGGGGGCACTGCCCATGCACAAGGGGATAAAATAATATCGGCTCCCAGTAATCCCAGGGTGTTTGATAAGGCATTTCCCGGTGCTGTGGCATCAGCACATATATATAATCCAAGTGTCCCAATGGGTGTTGGAACAACATTCAGGCGGTCCCCCAGGGTGTATACGTCATGGGCGATATCCAGCTCATTGATCTTCCGGTGTTGTAGGATCACGGATCCTGAAGGATCGATAATAACTGCTGCATTGTATATTTTATCTCTGTCTTTCTCAATAATTCCTGCACATACATAGATGCCATTGTCCTGGGCTGCTTTTCTCAAAGCCATGCAGGTATTACCATCCGGGATCTCATACGCCAGATCCCTGGCTGACGGATCAGTCCATCCCAGGTCCATCGCTTCGGGTAAAAGGGCGATGGCAGCGCCCTTTGAGGCTGCTTCTGCAATTCTGTCTGCTGCCCGGTTAAGGTTGGCCTGAGGTTCTCCGGCTTCTACCAGCATTTGTACCATGGCCAGGGTGTATTTTTCCTTGGACATTTGTTCAGTTATGGTATTTTGTTTTTCAGTACAATTGACAATAAATATAGCAAACAGCAGCGCATAACTATAAGGCTTGATTAAAAAAAAACGGATCATACTATGTATCTTACAGGATCAGGAATGTCATTATCCTAAAAATAATTGAATCTCCGGACTATTCTATAGAAATTCTATTATTATCCATACGCTCTGAGAGATACTGGTGTATTAATCGATCAGGGAAAGAATTAAAAATAAATAATAAATTGAATCATGTGATTTTGATCTATCAAATTTGAGTTTAACTTAGTAGGTACTAGCACGTCTTATAATTTTTTATTATGTCAAATAAGCTTTTTGTAGTACTTTTTATCTTTTCATCAATAGGTGGAGGGATTCGCGGTCAGGAGAAAATATATAACCCTGAAAATTATGGCGCCGTTACTGATGGAAAAACCTTAAATACAAAGGCGATTCAGGAAGCAATCGATCAGTGTTCAGAAGATGGAGGAGGAATTGTCAGATTAAGTGGCGGCCAATATCTTAGTGGCACCCTTTTTTTAAAAGATCATGTGCATTTTGAGATCATGGAGGGCAGTACACTTATGGGTTCTACTGATCTTAAAGACTATCCAAAGACAAACCCTGATTTCAAATCCTACACGGATAATTATACTGAAAGAAGCCTTATTTACGGCGAGGATTTAAGTGATGTTTCAATTACCGGAAAAGGGACTATAGATTTTCAGGGTTCCGGTTTTGAAGGCTCCTACATGAAGCGGCCCTATGGCATCCGGCTTATTACGAGTAGTAACATTCTTATAGAGGGATTGACATTGAAAAATTCAGCCATGTGGATGCAGCATTACCTGGCCTGTGACAGCCTGGTGATCCGTGGTATTGAGGTATGGAATCATGCCAATAAGAACAACGATGGGATAGATATCGATGGCTGTCATCATGTGGTCATCGAAGATTGCATCATCGATTCCGATGATGACGGTATATGCCTGAAGAGTACTTCTGAACGATTGTGTGAGGATGTCATAATTAGAAACTGTATTGTGGCCAGTCATTGTAATGCTATAAAATGTGGTACTGAGTCGACGGGTGGCTTCAGGGATATAAGGATAGAGGATTGCCGGATTATCCCTTCAAATCAGGAAAATGTGATATATGGTAAGGATGTTGGCTTGGCTGGAATTGCCCTTGAGATCGTTGATGGTGGGATAATGGATAATGTCAGTGTCTCCGGGATCCAGATCAAGGGTACCATGGCACCGGTTTTCATGAGGCTTGGTGATAGGGGGCGTCTTTACAAGAAGGGACAGGATAAGCCGGGTGCAGGTATTATGCAGAATATCAGCTTATCTGAGATCATATCTGAGGGATCAAGTAATATGGGATGCATGATCGCCGGGATCAGTGACCATCCCATTCAAAACCTCCATCTTTCTAATATTAAATTGTCGTTCCGGGGAGGTGGTACGACGGAAGATGGTGTACGTCAATTTGGTGAGAAACCGTCGGATTATCCGGAATGTACCATGTTTGCAGAACGCCTGCCGGCCTATGGCTTTTACTTCTGGCATGTAAATGGATTGATCCTGAAAAATGTGGAATTAACGACTTTGGAAGTTGATGATCGTAATGCTATTCTCTTCGAAGAAGTAGAAAATATACTTCTGAATGGGAAACCATTTGTGTATTAAATCCGGGATTCTTTATGAGATTTGATATAGGGGAAGAAGGGTTCTGCAATCTAGGTCTTTAGTTCGATTTTTATAAATCGTTGGTTTGTGTCCAGGGCTTAATAATTTTTCACAGATTAACTTTTATTTGTTTTTATATCGCTCATTTTTATATTGAGATTACCGATAATTAATAATCCTATGAACATCAAATCCATATTTCTGGCAATTTGCATATTCCTATCATACCCTTTAAAATCCCAAACCCCCAAAATAGAAGCCATTCCTGCTGAGATTGATTTTAATGAGAAGCAACAGGATTGGGATGGTTTTGGGTTTAATTATGTGGAAACAGCACAAACCCGGGATTACAATAACTGGCGACAGGATTATGGAGGGTTCAGCTTACTGACTGATGGGCAGAAAAAGGAGATCATGGACCTGGTATTCGGGAATGATGGGCTAAAGGTTCAGATCATAAAAATGTTCCTGGATCCCTGGCATCAGAAGGAGGTTGGTGGGCCATTTGATCATGAATCCACTACGGAGCATATGCGATATTTTGTTTGGAAAGGGCTGGAGCTAACTCGACAGCGGGGAGATGACCTGGAGATCATTACCACCTTGTATGGTCCACCTGCCTGGGCTACCATCCAGGATTCCATTGGCGGGAGAGATATTGATTCGAAACATTTCAGTAACCTGAACCAATATATGGTTCATTGGGTGAAATACCTGAAAGACAATGGTTATCCGGTAAAATATCTTTCCCCCCATAACGAAGGGGAGGACTTTTATCGTTGGAATTATGAGACTGGGACACAACGCCTGGAAAAATTTGATTATAATACCTACTGGTCGCCGGAACTGGTTAATCATTTCCTGAAGACAGCCCATAGGAGCCTTGATGAGATGGGTCTGAAAGGTGTCGGATTAACCAACGGGGAACCTTCCAACTGGACCCGGTTTTTCTACTGGGGTTATGCACAGGGTTTATATGAAGATCCTTTAGCCATGGCCAATATTGGATTATTGACCACACACGGGTTTATAAATGGGGACATGTCAAAACTCAGCTATGGTATTGCCAATCCACTGACTACGGATTTGTTGAGAGAAAAAAGGGAACATCTGCATGCCTGGGTTACTTCGTTCAGCTGGGGACCCAGTGGTGTTGATTTTCTCCGGATGGTGCATGAAAACATCTATACTGCCAAAGTGAATGGAATCATTCCCTGGGCAGGCATCCAGAATCCATCGCAATGGATCGGGGGAGATCCGAATCCCGGATGTGCAATACAGGTAAATGATGACAGTTCCTACACAGTACGGATCTGGTATTACTTTTACAAACATCTGACCAGGGCGGGCCGACGTGGTATGTCGGTGGTCAAGGCCTGGCTGGCGAGCCCACAGGCACACATCATAGCCTTTGGCAGCAATGGTAGTAGAAACCCGGATGCTTTCGTGGTGACCAGTAATATTTTTATCTGGGATTTGCCTCTTGAAATTAATATTAAAGGTACTGGAAGTACCCGGTTCAAAGCATACCGTACCACCGAAGATGGAGAAGAGTTATACGAAGACATTGGTATTTATGAAGTACAGAACGGCGCGATTATATATGATCCGCCGAGGGGTTCCACCACCACTTTCATTGCTGTGTATTAGTGGATGATCATGGACTTTTCAGAATAGCCGGGATCTCTGCAATCATCCTATCCCTGTTGACCATCAGTTACCGAACCTACAGTGCGGCAAGAAAAAATCCTGTCGAGGTTATTCGTTATGAATAACTGGATTGATTAGATTTGATCGATCGTTGATTTTTACAAACAGGTGTGAATTCACAATTTAAATTTCGATCCGAAGTACCACGGCATGCTTTTCCCGGCCTGCTTTTATGCCTGATCATTTTATTCGGAGTTATTTCAAACCAGGAGGTAGACGCTCAGACCAAGAAAGTGAAGAGGGAATTAAAGAAGATGAGGAAGGATAAGAGGTTCCCTCATTTTTTTCATGTATCCTGGGATGACCTCGTGGAGAAAGAAAGCAGACGAATGTCTCTATATGGATTTCAAGAAGACGATACCATCGCCAGCATCGGAGCAGGATGGGGCAGGTGGGAGGTAGCTTATGGCTCATTGATGGATGGCCTGGTTTTTTATTTAGAAGACATTAACGAAGAGATGCTTAATCCGGCTCAATTGGATTTCAATCTCAGGTACTATACACTTCTGAAAGGAGGGCCTGTATTATCCGATTATTATATCCAGATTGGTACCTTGAAAAGTACACAGTTGCCATCTAAATTCTTTGATAAAGTACTGGTAATAAACGCATTTCATGAATTCTCACATATAGATGAGATGATACGGGATATTAACAGGATCCTGAGGGATGATGGTGTATTATTACTCAATGAATTTGATGCTTTTGAACCAGGAGATACACATATGGGATGCGGTAACAGGATATATACAAAAGAAGAGATCATCGATATCTTTGGCAAACATGATTTCGAGCTTACCAGTAGTGAATGGGATATTGAACCTCTCAATAAGATACCGGG
>CBDUBA010000160.1:0-8413 GCA_965365275.1 uncultured Cyclobacteriaceae bacterium
GCTCTGGGACCCTACTCAGCTTCGAAATTTGCCTTAAGATCATATAATGATGCTTTAAGAATAGAGATGAAAACTTTTGGAGTACAGGTATCCTTAATCGCTCCGGGCCCTGTTGAAAGTGCAATTTGGGAAAAGGCAATTAAGTATAAGGAAGAAATCCGAAAAAAGATTGCTCCGGAATTACTGCAGGATTATGACTTGTTTGTTAAAGCAGGGGATGCATTATTTGATCAGATAAAACCAATCCCTGCTTATCACGTGGTAAATGCTGTGCACCACGCATTAACCTCCAAAAAGCCCAAAAGCACCTATCTGGTTGGAAAAAATGCAGTGCTGGCTCGCATATTTTCAAGTCTACCACGAAAATGGAGTGATTCATTATTCCTTGACCGAATAAAAAAGGCAGCTGGCAATTCATGATCATCCCCAAAAATCATTAACCAATACAATTGTTTAAAACTTGACAAAAAACTGATTTAAAAATTTTAAATTAGACCCCTTCTTTTAGTAGATTTAATTTGCTTTAATTACAAAATCAAAAAAAAATTACGAATCCAATACATTATATATTAACTAAACTAAAAACATTATGAAATCGAATTTTAAAATCTATGCGGTTATTCTTCTTTTATCCGGACTGGTATTTGTCAATTCCAGGTCTTACGCTCATTGTGAAGTTCCATGCGGTATCTATGATGATTCTGTACGAGTAGCATTAATTTACGAGCATATCACTACCATTGAAAAAGCGATCAATAATATCAATACTTTATCTGAAGAAGCAGATCCAAATTATAACCAATTAATTCGATGGGTCATGAATAAAGAGTCTCATGCGGAAAAATTACAGGATATTGTAAGTCAATATTTTCTTCACCAGAGGATAAAAGTAGCGGATCCGGCTGATCAGGATGCCTACGCAGATTATGTGAAAAGTCTTACACTGTTGCATGAAATGCTCGTCTATGCGATGAAGACCAAACAAACTACAGATCTCACTTTTATCGAGAAACTGAGAGAAACAGTTCATGCCTTTGAACATCATTATTTTGGAGGACATTCCCACTAAAGATCAATACCAAATCCACCAATATGTTGTATTGGTGGATTTATTTTTCCTCCGGAAATGAATGGGAGCATGTCGTGATTATCCAGCATGCTTGCTGATCTTTAATTTACTTCCCAATAATTCTTACCTTTGAATAGCTCATAAGGATTGCCTTTCCCCAATTGCTCTATAGCCATTTTCTTCTGCTCCAAGAGTTGATCCTCGTAGGTAGGCCTTTGTACAGCGTAAAGCACACCCATGGGTCTTGGGAATCCATTATTTTCGGGATTATCAAAAAAACGGCTTAGAATCGTGGCTTTCAGGCTATCTTCTTCATCATGGACCCAGAGATCATTTTCAGATACCTCAGATAGATTAACTATACGTGGTGAGAAACCATCAAGGATAATTCCCTTTTCATTGTTTTCACCGAAAATTAGAGGTTTTTGATGTTCAAGAAATATCGTATTATTCTTCTTTGTTGCTTTATCTGTAAGAACAGAAAAAGCTCCGTCATTAAAAACATTACAGTTTTGATATATTTCAACCAGTGAAGTTCCGTTATGCTGATTTGCCCTCTTTAACACATGTCTGAGTAATAATGGATCAATATCTAATCCCCTTGCTATGAAAGTAGCATCTGCCCCCAGGGCTAATTTCAATGGGTTAAAAGGGAGGTCTATCGTTCCCCAAACGGCCGTTTTATTAACAGTGCCTAAAGGGGAAGTGGGGGAGTACTGGCCTTTGGTAAGCCCATAGATTTCATTATTGAAGAGGAGGACATTCAGATTAAAGTTTCTACGGAGAAGGTGTATAAGATGATTTCCCCCTATAGATAATCCATCCCCATCACCGGTAACGACCCATATATTCAGATCTTTCCGTATAGCTCTCAGTCCAGAAGCGATGGAAGTAGCTCTTCCGTGGATCGAATGCATTCCAAAGGTATCCAGATAATATGGAAACCTGGAAGAACAACCGATTCCGGAGATGAACACTATCTCTTCTTTTGGTATATTCTCATCTGCGAGGACGGTTTGCACCTGCTTTAATATGGAATAATCACCACAACCAGGACACCATCTGATTTCCTGATTGGATGCATAGGATTTAGAAGGAGAAGAAATCCCCTTATTTGTTTGGCCAGGTTTTGATTTCATACTTCCCGGCATTTTTACCTTCATCTTTGGCTTCACTTATTCAGATTTTAATATGTCCTGTATTTTATTGATTACTTCATTTTTAGTAAAAGGCAGTCCCTGTACTTTATTCATACCAATGGCGTGAATATTAAATTTCTCTTTGATAATTTTGATCAGCTGTCCATTGTTTAGTTCGGGGATTAATATTTTCTTGTACTGTGACAATACTTTTTCTAGATTTCCCGGGAAAGGTCGCAGATATCTTAAATGAGCAAACCCAACCTTAAGCCCCCGGTCATGACAATCTGTTACTGCTGACATTAATGAACCATAAGTGGAACCCCATCCAAGCACCAGGATATCTCCTTTTTCAACACCGGTCTCTATTGTTATTTCCGGAATAAATTCAGCTATATTCTCTACTTTCTTTTCACGTAATTCAACCATTAGCTGATTGTTTTCAGGATCATAAGATACATTACCTGTTTCATTTTCTTTTGATAATCCACCGATCCTATGTTCAAATCCCCTTTTGCCTGGAATCGCCCAGGGCCTGGATAATCTTTGATCGCGGAGATATGGCATAAATTTACCTTCCTTAATATGATCCTGGTTCGCGAGAGGGATATCAATTTCAGGCAATTGATCCGGATCCTGTATAGACCAGGGGCTTGATCCATTTCCCAGATATCCGTCACTTAATACCATAACCGGTGTCATGTGCTCTATAGCAATTTTGCCAGCTTCATAAATGATATCAAAACTGTCAGCAGGTGATTTACTAGCCAGCACAGGCAGAGGAGTTTCCCCATTTCGCCCATAATATGCCTGGAGAAGATCAGATTGTTCGGTTTTGGTAGGCATACCTGTTGAAGGTCCTGCCCTTTGGACGTTTATAACAACCAGGGGAATTTCAAGTGCCACTGCAAGGCCGATGGCTTCTGTTTTCAGAGCAATTCCAGGACCGGAGGAAGCGGTAACACCTAGTCCGCCACCAAAGGATGCACCAATACCTGCAGTCACGGCAGCTATTTCGTCTTCAGCCTGAAATGTTGTTATATAGTTTTTATGCTTAGCCAACTCATGTAAAATATCTGTAGCAGGCGTGATCGGATAACCTGCATATAGTACATCAAGCCCTGTTTTATAGGCTAAAGCTATGATCCCATAGGCAAGCGCTTCATTTCCCCGGATATTTCTGTAAATCCCTTTATCAAGGGCAGCGGCCTGAACCTCCGTAGTGGATGAAGTGGCTTCCACAGTTATACCATAATTATAACCCGTCCTTAAAACTTTAATGTTAGCTTCCGAGATTTTTGGTTTTTTACCGAATTTTTCTTCGAGATAATTTTCTGTGAAATCTGTTTTTCTATTAAAGAGCCAATAGACATAACCTAAGGCAAACATGTTTTTCGAACGGTCAATTTCTTTTATGCCTAAACCCGAATCTTCAAGTGCCTTGCGGGTTAATTGTGTTATCGCGATCTTGTGAACCGTGTAATTTGAAAGTAATTTTTCATTCTCAATCGGATTATCCAGCTTGTCATACTTAGCCAGTCTTAGAAATTTGTCATCAAATCCGTCAATATTGATTATTAAAGTTCCGCCGGGTTTTAAATTTTTTATATTTGTTTTCAGTGCTGCTGCATTCATAGCGACAAGAACATCATACTCATCCCCGGGAGTATGGATCCTGGTACTTCCAAAATGCAACTGAAATCCGGAAACACCGTATAGCGTTCCCTGAGGTGCCCGTATTTCTGCCGGAAAATCAGGGAATGTGGCCAGGTCATTACCATATTTGGCTGCAGTTTCTGTAAATTGACTTCCGGTAAGCTGCATGCCGTCTCCGGAATCACCTGCAAATTTGATTACTATATTTTCCCTTAGATCCGATGTTTGTACCGACATTTTGACTGTTCGTAATGGTGTTCTGTATTTAATATCAATTTTATCATATTATGCTGGGTTAGATTTTTTAAACGAAATCCTAATAACCACCCAAGATAATAGATAAGAGTCGTTAATGGTAACCTGATACACGAATATATTGTTTACAGGCTCTTAGTCATATTCTCCATTAAGCCAAGCCCAGAATTTTCTGATTGGATTCTTATACTTTGGTCTGACTTTAATTGGTTCAAATTCGCTCCGTTCAGTTTTGTTGCTTTTTTTCTTTTTTCTGGATGGAGAAACATTTGACTGAATATTTTTTATATAATGCAGTTTTTTCTGCTCTTTCTTAAGTTTTTTGGCCTGTTGTTGTTCCCTGATCCTTTTTCTTTCTTCACGTTTAAGCTTTTCTTCGTAGCTCAATTCTTTCGTAGTATACTTTTTTCTATTTCTCTGTTTAAAAGATCTCTTTCTAGTTTTTTGATATTCATTTCTATGTCCTCCATCTGGAGTATTATCAGATAATCTATTTTGTTCTTCAGCAACGGAATTATGCTCGTCCTTTTCTTTCTTTACAGGTTCCGGGAGATCAATTTTTCCAACAACTTTAACCCCTTCAAGCTTGATCTTTGGCATTCTGATAACCTCAATTTCCTCTTTTTCTTCAACAGGAGGTTTAAGCTCCGTAGTGTCTCTCTCAGGAATATCGATGGTTGATCCATGCGAAGGGTTGCTTTCTTTTTCTTTCTTCCGTGGGATATCTTTTACTGAATCATTAGCTGGTGGGGCCTCAGCTTGGATTTCAGCTTCCATTTCTTCCGAACTAAAATGACTTAAAGCCAGCTTCAGATCACTTTCTTCAATTTTATTATTGCGGGAATTATACCTTTCAATCTTATTATTTTCAAAGAATAAAATCAGTTCAGTCGGTGAAATCTCCAGTTTACGTGCCAATTGGGACAACCTCATATTGAATCAATTCAAGGGTAAATGCAAATATATAATTATATCGAAAAAAGTGCCTTAAAGTAGTAAATTGAAAATTGTTATTTGCATTCATTAGAATTAATTGAATTTTTTTAATAATATAGTAATTGAATAACCAGGTATGGGATTAAAAATATGGTTTTTTTAAGAAATGGTACATCAAGAAGGTCACTTTTAAAACTAGGATGGCTTGTTTTTTTATCTAATCCATTGATCAGTTTAACCAGATTATTTGGTTTCAGTTCCCCCAAGGTCCAAAATCAATTGCCAAAAATTGGTCTGAATTTATATTCTCTTAATAGAGATTTGAAGAATTATCCAAAAGAGACCCTGAAGAAAATTGACTTTATTGGTTTTGCTGGCTTGGAAACACCGCATACCTTCGATGGCCTGTCTGTTGACGATTATAGTAAAATAATCCGAAGATCAAGTTTGGACGTTATCGCCATGCATACTGAATTGCCCCTTGATAAGATGAGCAAGGAAAATGTACTTAAGAGAGCCAAGAGTTTTAAATGCAAGCGAATCATCTGGCATGGTATGCCCGAAAGCACTTCTTATAAAAGTGAGGAGGGTATCACGCAATTGGCAAATAAGTATAATATGGCCAACAGCTTTGCCAAAGAAAATGGATTGTCTTTTGGTATTCATAATCACTGGTGGGAATTTGAAGAGCTATCCAATGGTAAGATGCCTTTCGATATACTATTAGATCTCCTGGATACTGACATATTTTTTGAGGTCGATGTTTACTGGATCGCTGTTGCCAGAAAGGATCCGGTTGATATCATAAAAAGATTGGGCAAACGGGCATCCATTGTGCAGGTAAAAGACGGCCCAGGAGAATGGTCTCCATTGCTCGATGAACCCTTCCCATATCCGGTTCTGGCAGTTGGTACTGGTAAACTGGACTATCCGGCCATTTTTAATGCTTTAAATGGAAATGCCGAATGGATAATTGTTGATATAGAAGCCTGTGAAACAGATCTGGTTCAGGCACTCTATGAAAGTTATAAATACCTGGCTATTAGCAATAATTTCGGGTCGGGTTTGAAATGAGGCTTATTTTATCTACTTCTTGAACTATTTATTGTGGTTTTTCTATTATTCCAAAACAATAATGTAGTTTTGCCCCTTAATTTAAATTTCAACTAAAACTAATTAAATGAAAAGTTTATCGAATGTTGTGATTGCTGCTGCGATGTTATTACTGATTTTTAGTTGTAACAACCAATCCAATGTAGGAAAAGATGTGAATTTATCTAATGAAGTTGATAGTGTAAGTTACAGTCTTGGTTTAAATGTAGCAAAGAATGTACAGGCACAAGGACTTGAAGATATCAATATTGATGCCTTGATAAAAGCTTTCAATGATGTATATGAAGGTAATGAACCCATCCTGAATGAGATGCAGGCAGGGCAATGCTTACAATCTTATTTTCAAAGGGCACAATTGGCCAAGTCCGATGCAAGTAAGGAAGCTGGTGTTGCTTTTCTGGCTCAAAATAAGACCAAGGAGGGTGTAATTACCACGGAAAGCGGGCTCCAATATGAAATTATTACCGAAGGTAGCGGGGCAAAACCAGGACTAGAAGACAAAGTGACCACGCATTATCACGGAACATTAATTGATGGAACTGTATTCGACAGCTCTGTAGATAGGGGAGAACCTGTTTCATTCCCGGTCAATGGTGTGATTCCAGGATGGACTGAAGCGCTTCAGTTAATGTCTGTTGGTTCAAAATGGAAATTGTATATACCCTCAGAATTGGCATACGGAGAAAGAGGAGCAGGTGGTTCAATTGGCCCGAACGAGGCACTCATCTTTGAAGTTGAATTGATTTCAATTGATCAGGAATAATTTACAGATACGGTTTTCAGGAACTTTTTTCACATATTCCTGAATATCACTATTGAAAAGGCTGAAACCAGGACAATCAAAGTCTTTCCTGTTTTCAGCTTTTTTTCAATCCATTCTTTCAAACATCATAAGCCGGAAATCCATCACCTGATTTCCGGGAATGTTATCTGCCTGAAGGGTTAATGTTCCCTTTCCTTTTTTTAAGGTAATAATACCCATACCGAGCGGTTTAAAATCTTTTACGTAGGATTCTATTCGTTCATCCCTGTCTTCATCCATTCCAAATAATGGTGGATCATGTGCCTCCCTGATCTGACTACTTAATTTGCTATCATTGAACGAGAGCGAGAATCTTGATCCAATATCATTTTCAGGACAGGTATAGTAAATTACAACTTTGAAATCACCATCCGCTACTACTTCCACCTCCCACGTTATCTTATCTTCAGGATCTATCCAGTTTGTAAAAAATGAACAGTTCGGATATCGATTGGATCGAATTATATTTCCATGTGCTTTACCATCTCTTGCCGGTATCTGAGTATATTTAAAATCCGGGTGACCGAGCGGGAATGTTCTTTTATCTTCTAATGGTAATTCAGGTAATACTTCTTTTTCCCATGCTACCTTAGCCAGCACCATCTGATCATGTATATCAGGCATTTCGGAAGAAATATCATTATATTGTCCTGGATCATTAATCATATTAAAAAGTTTGTTTTCAAAATCGAGCCTGAACACCTGACTTCTAATGCTGGTTCTACCTCTCCAATGATTGATAATCAGACGATCCGGCCAGTCCGGTTTTTTTTCCATTAACAAAGGTTTTAAGCTTTTGCCGTCTATAACCTTTGCGGTTTCAGATGGTATTGAAGCCAGGTCACAAAGGGTAGGTAAAAGATCAATTGCACTTGCTATTTGAAGCACTTTCCTGCCCTCCGGAATTTTACCTTTCCATTGGACTAGCAGGGGCGACCTCACACCTCCCTCGTCGGTAGATCCCTTTCTTCCCTTCATACCATCATTCCATCGCCATCCGTTCGGACCATTATCTGAAAGGTATAGTACAATTGTATTCTTCTCAAGCTCAAGGGCTTTAAGTTTATTCATGATTCTTCCTACATTCCAATCAATATTTTCACACATGGCCAGCGCTGCTCTGGTGTGCAGTATGTTTTCTCTATCCTCATCCCGGTTCATCATCTGCAGATCCATGTCCTTGAATTTTTCCCAGAAACGATCCGGAACCTGCATGGGGCTATGTGGTGTATTGTATGGGAGATATACAAAAAACGGATTATCCTGGTGGGCTTCAATAAATTGAATTGCATGGTCAGTAAAATCATCAATTACAAAACCATTGCCTTTTACGATTTTGCCATTATGCTCAAGCGGGGGACTGAAATAATTACCCCAATGACCTGAACAAAATCCATAATAATCATCAAATCCCCTGGCATTCGGATGATAGGGGTATTGCAT
>CBDUBA010000161.1:0-8409 GCA_965365275.1 uncultured Cyclobacteriaceae bacterium
AGAGGGGGTTAAGAGAAGCAGGGAGGCCAACAAACCATACCTGATAACTACTTTTACAGAGGAAAGTATTGATGCCTGCCTGGATTGTTGTGAAGAACTGGGATACAATACATTGTATCATTAGCATCCTTTCAAAAACTGGGGGCATTTTGAGTTGATAGACGCCCAGTTCCCCAATGGCTGGGATGGCATGAAGAAATGTGTTTAAAAAGCCAGTGAAAGAGGGATACGACTTGGTGTTCATACACTGACAAATTTTAATACAACTAATGATCCTTATGTGACACCCATACCTCATAAAGATCTGATGGTTTTCTGTAAAACAACAATTTACGTATCAGTGCTGAATTCACTGATATTGCTGACCTGAAGTTAGAGGGTTATGTACGTCTAAAATACAAGGTAGATCTAATACCGAAAAATTAATTTCTGCCATAAAATCAGCAATCATTTTTAACACCTATAATTGGACATTGGTAGATTATTATTGAAAAGATAAAACCTGTTTTCCAACAAATGTTTTCCGGAATATTTAGCCTCAGCAAATCACACCTTGTCTTGGAGAGCTATGATTATTATATTATCTTGAATCACATTTTAATTGAAATACCTTTGTCATGAAAGTCATTTTTACGAAACCGGGAGTCAGTATATTTAAACTATTTTCCAGTCTGACCGTTTTGATCTTTTCAATAATTCTTATGACATCCTGTGGCGGTAAACTCAGTGATGAAGAGTTAAGCCAGGAATTAATTTTTAAATCTGTCGATCCATTGGAAAAGATCTTTAAGGAGACTGCTTTCTTCAGGGAAACTGATCCTGTTGCACATGTAGCGAGAGGAGAGCATGCAAGCTTTCAATTTGTTCTACGAAGTATGGAAGAATTTCTTTCGGGCATTAAACTGGAAGTTGGTGAAATGAGAAATGGAGATAACACGCTTTCAAATGTTAAGATTGGATATGTTGGTTACGTGAATGTGGGCAGGAATACACCAAACCATTCCCGCGACAAGCTGAATCCTATTTCAGGCCTATATCCAGATCCTATTCTTGAAAAAGAAAGCATAGACCTAATGGCCAATGAGACTCAACCCATCTGGATAACCATTGAGATCCCTGTTGACGCTCAGCCCGGTCTATATAAAGGTGAGGTTATACTAACAGGTGAAATGGATGATAAGCGAATAGAAATAATCAGGCCAATTCAGGTTAAAGTTTATCCGGTGACTGTAGAAAAAACCAGATTATGGGTTACAAATTGGTATAATACCAGTCCTGCTAATATTCAACATGTTATGGGAGGGGATGAAGTAGCGTCATATACCGAGGAATACTGGACATTTGTTCGAATGCTTGCATCTAAAATGGCTGAATACCGGCAAAATGTGTCGATTATATCACCAATACGGTTAGCTGAATTTGGATTGGATGACAGCGGGAATTACACTGTAGATTTTAAAAATTTCGATAAGACAGTAGATATTTTCATTGAAGAGGGAGTAATCGGCCGTATTGAAGGAGGTCACATTGGGACCAGGGCCGCTGGATGGGTTAGTGATTTTGTAGTTTTTGCACCTGTTATCGAAGATGATACAACTTATTTAAAGAAGTTCTCTATTAAAAATGATACGGCCCGTACTTTTTACTCAGTTTTTATTCCAGCATTAACGAAGCACCTGAAGGATAAAGGTTGGGATGATATCTACATGCAACACTTAATGGATGAACCGACACCGGCAAACGTCGACACCTATATTGAAATTGCAGACTTTATTGGTAAACTGGCTCCGGATCTTAAGATTGTTGAGGCATGTCATTCAAAAGATGTAAATGAGACCGTAGATATCTGGGTGCCACAACTGGATTATATGCATATCGATTATGAATTCTATAAGGAAAGAGCCGAACTTGGTGATGAAATCTGGTTCTACACCTGCCTGAATCCCAAAGGAGAATATGCAAACCGGTTTATCGAGTTGCCTTTGATCAAGACAAGAATTCTCCATTGGATCAATTACCGCTTTCAAATCCCGGGTTACTTACATTGGGGATTTAATTTCTGGCGAGAGGGAGATCCATATGATGAAAGTACTGCCATACAATTGGAATCCGGTACAATTCTTCCTGGGGGAGATGCCTGGATCTGTTATCCCGGAGACCATAAAATTCTCAGCAGTATTCGTCTTGAAGCCATGCGGGATGGCATCGTTGATCACGAATTATTGAGTATGCTTGGGGAGAAGAATCCAGAGGAGGCCGCTGAACTGGCAAGGCAGGTAGTATATCGTTTTGATTATTATGACATCAATATAAATGCCTTCCGGCTGAAGAGACAAAAGATCCTCACTTTGCTAAGTGAATAAAAAAGCCCACTTTAAAAGAAATAAGTGAGCCTTTTTGTTCAATGACCTGCCAATTTAATCATTCCTTAACTGTTCTGCGGGATTTACTCCTATTGCCTTCAGGATCTGTGAAGATACAGTCACCAGGGCTGTCAATATTAAAATAAATGCCGTGATAATATATGGGATAGCATTTAATGGTGTATGGTATGTAAATATTGACTCAATAACCGCTTTCGATAAAAAGAATGCTATTGGAATACCTAATATGCTGGAAATAATTATCACCCACATAAATCCTTTATTTACAAGCCATGTGATTTCCCTTACAGAGGCCCCCATTACTTTTCTGATGCTGAATTCTTTTAATTTTTTGTTAATGAATAACGAAACCAGGCCAAAAAGTCCCATACAGGATATGAGAATGGCAATGGAGGCGATTGCGATCATCAGGTTAGATATCCCCTCGTTTTCTCTATAATACTGGTCGAAAGCGGCATTCTGAAAGTATCCCTCATAGGTATTGTCAGGGTATAGTTTTTTCCATGTTTTGCTGGCAAATTTTTCTGCATTTTCTGCCTCCTCCGGCAGTGTCCTGATAACTATGTAATTGAATAAGTTTTCATCTGCTACCTTGAAGAAAATCGGTTTTATCTCATGTCTGAAATGCATATAATGAAAATCCTCCACCACCCCGACAATATAGTGGGCTGCACTGTCCACCAGGATCCTGGCACCTATGGGATCTTCAATCCCAAGTTTATTTAAAAATGCTTCATTGACCACCAGGGATTCATTTTTATCAGTTGAACTTTGAGGTTCAAAGAACCGCCCGGTTTTTAAACGCATACCCATCGCATCCAGATATTCATAACCGACCGTCAGCTTCCTGGAGGTATATTGTTGATCCTCATAACCCACCAGGTCTTCCTCAGTCCAATAACCCAGATGATTCTGGGAACCTGTTACCACATCAATATAGGAATTCCGGGCAAATTCATCCCTTAATTCAGGATATTGGTCACTATAAGCTAAGGGGATTACTATGGTTTGTTCTTTATCATATCCCCAGTCCCGGTCCCTTATATAATTCTCATTCATTACAAAAAGAACACCCAGAGAAATGGTGATAAAGGAAATAATAAACTGTACGGCCAGCATTGATTTGGTAAAATAGTTCTTGCTGGTAATCTTAAGATTACCCTTAAAAATATTTACCGGTTTAAAGCCAGATATAAAGAAGGCGGGATATGCTGCCGAACCAAATGCTACGACTAGAAATACTGAGGTAATAAAAATCCAGAATCTTGGATTTTGATATTCAAATACCAATGGATTATTGGGATTAGTTATGGAGTTGAATCCCTGGAGTAAAAATCCTGATGAAAGCACCCAGCCAAATGCCATTGCCATGAGACATAAAATGGAATTTTCACTTATAAACTGAAATATGATCTGCTTTCGGGTTCCCCCTATGGCTTTTCTTAAACCAATCTCCTTTAATCTGGAAGTAGCTGAAACAACAGATATGTTAATATAATTGAATACTGCCAGTATCAAAATAAATATAGCAATCACTGTCAGTAAGACCCTGGCAGTTGGATGTGAACCATAAGTTAACATGGCTTCTTTCCCGTAGGCATTTAAGGACATTTCCGGTAAAGGATCGAATAAGAACTCAACGATTCGCTTGTCGGGATTTGCTAAATTCTGATGGTGCGTATAGTTGTTTATCCTGTCTGCTATACTGCCTGCATGCTCAGTTTCATTCATCATAACAAATGTTGCATTGGTAAAATTTTTCCAATCACCATTTTCGTCCAAACCCAGATTTTTTCGATTCTCAAAAGGAACAAGTATATCAAATCTCAAAGACGCAGAGTATGGTATCTTGTCAGCCACTGCCCCGACAATAAATGACTCCTTATATTCTTTACCATTAGAGCTAAAAAGCATGGAAACCTGTTTGCCGACAGCCTCTTCATTGCCAAAATATTTCTTAGCCGTGTTATGACTCAGAATTATCTGTTCTTTCTGTTTCAAAGAATTTTTGGATCCTTTGAGAATTGGATAACTGAAAATATCGAGGAATCCCTCGTCGACAAATATCACACGTTCATTAAATACCTTATCTTCATATCTGAAATCAGCACTTGAATAGTGCATCCTGGTAACCTCCTCCACTTCAGGGAAATCAGTTTTTATTGACGGACCAAGTGCAAACGGAGAAGTGCCATAAATCCTGGTTATCCCGTCAAGCTCAATTACCGATTCCACAAGGTATATTCTGTCTGCATTCGCATGACAATCATCCAGATTATGGATCTTATCCAAAAAAGTAAAAAGGATCAACAAGCATCCAAAGGCTATACCCAATCCAATAGTATTGATAATAGAAGTTAGCCGGTTCTTTAAAATACTTCGATAACCGATTTTTATATAATTCCAAAGCATGATTAAAAAATTTAGTTTGGCAATTCATTTAAAAAGCAAAATATCTGTAACAAGGGAAGTGCCAAAATTTTAAAATGGGCCAAATACGGGTTGAGAATAAATTTTATATCAGGAAACCAAAGAATCATGTGCGAATTCGAACATTTATTCCCATCTCCGAACAAGCAAATACTATCAATAATCTGAGTATTAACTTTAAATAAAGTCAAGATGATTACTAAATTCATTACATAATAAATACGCCTCCGCCTTTTGAAAATATTTTAATTCTTTGGAATATTGTGTTCATGCAACCGGTACTAAAAAGAAAACTGAAGTTACTTTTAACCATCTGTGTGATTTCCACCATTTCTGCTGTCATTTATCAATATATTGATATTGAATTTGTCGATCTGAGAAGTATTTATACCGGTATTAGCCTGGGATTAGGTTTTGGTATCCTGGAGTTGTTTATTATTACTAGGTTCCAGCATTTATTTCAGAAAATGCCCTTTTTCTGGCATTTACTCATAAAGACGTTCCTATATACAGTAATCATTTCATTAGTGGCAGGCTCTTTAAGTTTTTGGCTTGAATTAAGTGAGGGGAAACAAATAGAGGGATTTTGGATAGAACTTTTTTCACCTGGTTTTTATTCCCTTTTAATCTATACACTTATGATATATACTTTGCTGGTATTCTATATTCAGATTAACAAGATGTTAGGGGAAGGTGTCCTGCTGAAATTTTTATGGGGCAGTTATTACAGCCCGGTAGAGGAAGACCGGGTATTCATGTTCCTGGATATGAAATCATCTACAACATTGGCGGAAAAACTTGGGCACCAAAGGTATTATGCCCTTATGGATGATTTCTATCATGAAATAACTAAGCCAGTCTTGACCAATAAGGCGGAGATCTATCAGTATGTTGGAGACGAAGTAGTATTTAGCTGGAAAACAAAAGATGGTATTAAGGATTCCCGATGTATTAAAATATTTTTTGATATTATGGACAGACTCGAACTAAAAAGAGAAAAATATTTCGACAAATATGGGCTTGTACCGGAATTCAAGGCAGGAGTACATACAGGAAAAGTTATTACTGCTAAAATTGGTGATCTTAAACGAGTTATTGTATATAATGGAGATGTCATGAATACTACATCCCGGATTCAGGAAATGTGCAATCATTATCAGTGCAGACTGTTGGTTTCAGGCAAGTTGTTAAAAAAACTTGATATGGATGAAACCTATAGTTCCACATTTATGGAATCGGTTAATCTGAGGGGCAAGAAAAAGAAAGTCCGGCTTTATTGTATTGAAAGGAAAAGGACCTATAACACGCCAGCGTCTGTGGCGACATACTGATCCTCAAACAGATTACTTCTTCCGGATTTTCAGGCATACTGGTCTTTGCCAGGCATGCGGATATAAACTTTCCAATTACCTGATGTTCAGATACCCGTTATTTTATTCAGAACTGATTACAGCTTATAGGGCTTTAGTCCAATGGAATATTTTTACCATAAGCCTCAAGCCAATCCTCGAATGATTTTAATTCCGGGTTCAGTGATCTTGAAAATGAAAGATCACGGACTTTCAGGCCATCTTCCTCGAAATCCCGGTAGAACTGAAACATGTTTCCAAGGTCATCTGCACCAGGGAATCCGAAACTCCGGTATTGTTCAGGGGAGACTTCGTTGTAAGTCACATTTATGTTGAGCGCTTTGGATAGACTCTGCGCCATCTCACTACAGGTTAAATGATCCCCGGCAACACCAACAGTTTTACCGGCTAATTCCAGCCCTTTTTTAAATATTCCATATGCGCACTTGCCGATATCTTCTGCAGCTACACCCGCCAGCTTTTTATCTCCCATTGGAAAGGTAATAGTATAATTTCCATCCGGGCTTTTTTGAGGTCCCATTCCAAAGTAGATCAGATTTTCCCAATAGAATGAAGCAATAAGGAAGGTTGTATTTACACCGGAATCAATGAAACACTGATTAGCCTCCCCCTTAGCGTCAAAGTGAGGAACTTTATATTTACCCTGTAGGGTTGGCATTCGATCATCCCCAATAGGGACCCAATTCCTGGTGTCCTCAAGGGTTGACCAAATGACATGTGTCATACTCGTTTCCTTTGCAGCTTCAGCCATGGATTTTGCCTGGACATACTCCTTTTCAGGTGAAAAGTGATCCCAGAAGAAAGTGACAAAAAATGCTCCGTATGCTCCTTCAAGTGCATTTACAATACTTTTTTTATCATCTATATCCGCTTCAACAACCTCAGCTCCCATTGCTGCTAAATGTTGTGCTTTTTCTGAGTTTGCATTTCTTGTTACGGCACGCACCTTAAATTCAGAGTTTGGATCTGAGAGTATAGCTTGTGCAAGTCCACCTCCCTGTGCACCGGTGGATCCAAATACTACGATAGTTTTCTGTGATGTCATGGTTTTTAATTTATAGGTTCAATTTTATTTAGTGAATATCTAATTAACAATCTGTTATTTAGATTGTTTTGATGTCACATTATAGCCCGGGAATCATTCCGTGATATTCTACAACCTCTTATTAAAGGTTTATATCGATATTTTTTTTGAACCGCAGGCTATAACGAAATTTATTGATCAAGTTTCATGTAAATAACATCAATTTGTAATCGCCATCGGTGGTACAGGGGCCGGGACAATATTATTTACAGGTTTAATCGACTTTAAGTAGGCAAATACAGCTTTCATTTCATTATCTGTCATATGTCTGATCATTTCCCAGGGCATAGGAGGAAGAATTGGTCTCGAACCTGGGATTCCTTTGGCTGTTCCATTTCGGAGGGCATATATAAACTGTTCTTCCGTCCAATTCCCAATACCCGTTGGGTCCGGTGTGAGATTGGCTGAAAATGAAACGCCCCATGGCCCAACCCATTCTGTCAGATCCATAGCTACTGCAAGCCCCTTTGTTTCCACCTCATTTCGGTCAATATCAATGCGAGGCATGTTAGCAGGGTGACCTGATAACCATAATGCAGTATCCAGGACCGGACCATGGCTGGTCATTTTCTTTGGAGTATGGCAGTCGTGACATCCCCCAATCAATACCAGATGTTCTCCCCATTCCAGTTGGCTTTTAAATCCGTAAAATTCAGTATTGTCAGATATAGCTAATGATGCTTTCTGAACGTTTTCATTTGTTTTTTTATCCTGGCAACTTGAGAATACCAGGATTCCCAGGCAGAGGAATCCCTGCACGAATAGTTTTACTTTGTTTTTCATGGTAGTAAAGGTTTATTGGTTTAGTTTATGATTTTGTAAAGTGGTTCAATATGATCAGTATATAATTGATGTCGTAATACGTTTAACATTTTCTTGATTAATAATCAGAAGAAGATAAACTCGTGTAAAATTTTGTATTTCCAGACGATAGTAACTGGACAATATAAATTTATCTTGGATATTTAACAAGTACCTGAGCGAGGAAAATATAAAAAATTTCAAATTGTATGCAAATCAATAAATTTTTACTCCGCATACATTATTCAATTTAAAGCATATATACCATCAAGCTAGTAGGTATCCATTCATATATTATTGATCATTTAATAATAATATATGCTTGGTGGAATTGTACCCT
>CBDUBA010000162.1:0-8300 GCA_965365275.1 uncultured Cyclobacteriaceae bacterium
GCATCGGATGCCATGTTGATGGCTTTGGTTCCGTTTGTGGTAGAGTAGGCAATGGTTTTCCCGCGGAATGAATCTTTCAGGAAATCGGAAGGAGAATTGCCAACATCTGCAAAATCAAGCACTTTCCCGTCCCTTTCGCAGGCAACTATATACCCTTTTTCTTTATACTCCCTGGCTTTTTCTACACCGCCTACCGGAATGATCTTCTCCACTCCATGGTCAAAAGCTGCACATATGGACGTGGTTGCTCGAAGAATATCCACTATGACCACGATAAAATTATCTTTTGTGAGCCGGTATTCATAAAGTTTTGGTGAGAAACATATTTCTACGGTATTATTCATTTTGTCGGGTATGGGATTTTATTTATCGAAAACAAAAGTAATTTATAAAAAGGTATATGGCAAAATCGAGTTGGGGGATGGGAGGGTAATATAGAATTGAATAAGAGATCTATGAATCTCTTTAATATATTCCGCTGAATTTCAAACCCAGGAAATAGGTACGCGGCCGGGCAGGTCCGTATACATAATTAGAATCCCTGTACCTTCCGGTATCAAAATCATCCTGGTAGGCATTCCAGATATTTTGTATGCCTGCTGATAGTTCGAGCTCCTGTTTTCCTTTGTTGATCATAATGTCCTGGCTGATCTTGACATTACTGTTCCAGAATACAGGAGAGATCTCAAGACGGTCCCCGTCCACACCCGGGGCGCCTCCATAGTGCGGTACTTTCATTGATCCGGTTATTGTCCCTGACAGGTTTATATGGAAATGGTTCACAGGATTAATGCTTAGGGTGTAAAATCCATATCGTTCTGGTGTTCTTAGGTAATCCCGTATACCGTCAATCTCTGATGACCACTGAACCGGATCTGCGTAGTTGCTTTTTTGAAATGTAAAACCAAAATCCAGTTCCACAATGTAATTGTAGTTCATCCGGCCTTCCAGGGTGATACCATATACTTTTGAATCGCTGCCATTTCTTTTTTCCATGATGGAATTGCCTTGTTCATCAAATGCCTTATGTTCCAAAATAAATGGATCCGTCAGGTTTGTGTAGAAGCCCTCTATCGTAAAACCGTAAATACTCGATGTGGATGGGCGGTCCCAACTTAAAGAAGATGTAAAACTTCGCGATCGCTCTTCAACCAGATCTTCGGACAATTGAATATAAGATATCCCGCCACCCGAGAATGCAATATGAAGATCCGTGTCAAATGCCTGGGGTGCCCTGAATCCTGTGCCATAGGATCCTCTCAGCTGAAGATTGGGTACAGGCTTGTATAGCAGACCAATCCTGGGATTGATCATGATCCTGTCGAGAAAATTATGTATGTCAAATCTCAAGCCGGTCACCAGGTTGACTTTATCAGAAATATTCCAGTCGCTCTGTCCAATCAGACCATATTGTTGGGTATTCTGGTCTACCAGGTAATTGTAGAAAGGAATTTCATCCACAACTTCATCCGTAAGATAATCCGCTCCGAATGAAAGGGTATTGGATTTCATATAATAATTCCAGAATATTCCGGCATTCAATGAATGGTTCCGGGTATCCCCATAAGCATCCACACCTTCGATACCTGTATAATGTGCTCTTTTGGTATATTGTCCGGCAAGATAAGCATTTATATTGCTCTTTAGGTTCGGCAATGTTATGGTGTAATCGAGGCCTCCGACATAGATATCATGTTTCCGTTCCTCTGCCTGGTCTGACAAATGAGCCGGTTCGTTAATTTTGTTTCCCCCCCGACGATATTCATATATTTTAAAGAAATCAAAATTGATCTTATGTTTAGTGGATGGTTTTAAATAGGTTTTAAAACCAATAGAATAGTTGTCCGCTTTGGGGATTTCAGTAAAACCATCTGAATTATGATCGTAAGGAGACCTGTTCCTGCCTGTGGCGAATACAGTAACAGCAGCTTTTGAGAAGGTTTTGGTGAAATTGCCGTAATAGGAAAGATCTGAAGACTCCCTCGTTGTTAATCCTCCGACTGTTCCAATGGCAAACTGGTCCTTGCCCGGTTCTTTGGTAATGATGTTCACCGTGCCCGCTATTGCATTTGATCCGAATAGAGCAGAACCTCCCCCCTTGGTAACTTCCACTTTTTCAATCATGTCGGAAGAAACCTGTTCCAGTCCATACAGTCCCATAAGTGAATTAAAAATAGGCCTGTTATTGATCAGCAATTGGGAATAAGCCCCTCCCAGACCGTTTATCCTCAATTGAGTATAGTTACACGTCTGGCAATTTACTTCCACACGAAGGCCGGGTTGGAAGTTCAATCCTTCTGCAAGGTTCAGGGATTGTGTGTTTTCAAGTGTTTTAGAACTCAGTGTAGATACCGAGATCGCAGAATTATTTTTCTGTTTATCGGTTCTTGTACCGGTAATCACCATTTCACTTAATTCATTCAAACTCGGTTTAAGTTCAAAATTCAATTCGATGGTCTTTTTATCCTTTATGGTTACTTCCTTAACTTCCTCCCGGTATCCAATATGAGAAACCATTATTTCCTGTTTCCCGGAAGGTATATCATCAATTATAAATCTTCCGTTTTCATCAGTTACGGTACCGATCGAGGTATTTTTTATCCCTACGGCAGCCCATGCCACCGGTCCGTCTGCATCCCTGACCATACCTTCAATACCGGTATGTTGCGGCAATGCCTCTTTTGAATAAAAGAGGATTAAACACAGCAATATTGAAGCAGATAAAATTTTCCTCATTCAACAAAAATAATAATTTGATGCGTAAAAAAAAATATTTAGACATATCTAAATATATAGCAATGAGATTTTTTCGAATGGTTATACGCTCCTGATGTAGGGGAAATTTATCTTAATTAACCGGAGGGATAGGATGTTTTCCGGAATCTAAACTATACCTAAAAGGAATATTGGACTTAAAATATAATTCATGGATGCAAATTCCGATCTCGAAAACTTAAATGGATTTCAGGTATAACTGCGTTCCATATTTTTCCTTAATTCGGTTTATCAGAAGGATAAGTCTATGGATTTCGATCCTTTATCCGCGATAGACTGGATATTATTCAATATTTCCCATTTATCGGTTCCGGGCTCACCTACTTTAACAGCGTAGTATCCCTTTTTAAATACTTTTGCATCGAAAGAGTTTTTGGGTGCACGAACTGTGTAAACGGGATCGCCTGTCGCTTCATAGATTACCTGAATTACAGGTGGATTTTCAAGGCCCGTAGTATTGATGGTGGGCAACCATGCTACAGCCTGGCGTCCATAATTATCTAAGAGGTTAAACGTAAGTGGCCAGTCAGGATACTGTTCAGCGCCTTCCTTTGATGGATCCACATGCCTGGGCCAGCATTCAATAACTATTTTCTGTTCTCTCTTGTAAAGCTTTACGATGCCATAACCCGGGGCTCTGTCATGCAGTTCAGCCGGATAAATGTTCGATACATAGGGATTGGAAGCAGCATGAACCGTGATCCTGTTGCCGAAACCATCAAAATACCGCCCTGTATATCCTGGCCTGCCCTCCTGGTGGTTTAATCCTGGATTTGGCGGGAACCATCTCCTGGGCCATACATTGGCTACAGATGGAACACAGAATGAGATCCCGGCATCTTCCCAGTCATTTATGCCGTGATGAACGACCGATCCTAAATGCTGATCACCAGCTATCATAAAAGTATATCCTTTTCGAAGTCCCTCTAATGCCCTGTTCCTTCCTGATTGTGGCCATCCATTTGAATCCATATCTTTAGCAACACTATAATCCTTTGGAATAACGCCTTGTGGAAGCGGCTGAAGCCTGGGTGTGCCGGCATCTGTCTTAAAGGTATCCGGATAGGTAGATACATTGGCAAAGATTGTTTGTGTCAGGCTCACTTTCATCCAAGCGTCTTCCCAATCATGCACCCACATGTTAATGAAATCCAGTTGACGTTTTCCCAATAGTTGGGCATAATCCCGGTCAGCCTTAGTAGCATCATACCCTTCGATCTGCGAGAATCCATTTATGATCTTATCGTCCACCAGTATCTTTGCCGGGGCAGATTTGAATTTCCGGTCTTCAAGGACTGCGAAACTGATTCCGCCATATTTAATATCTGTGAAATATACGCCTATATCATTTTTTACAGGTGCCGGATCTACCGGGTCAGGCAGGTTGCTGGTCTGGGTCCTTTCAACCATATTGACAAATTTTGTTCCCATGCGATATCCCCCCTGGTCCTGGATCCAATGACCTTCAAAACCACCTATGTAATGTTCAGGATATACGCCATCAACTGGTCCTTTGGGGGGTATCTCACCCCCTGCACCCCAGAGATTTCCATGGTACACATCATGATCATCAGGAATGGCCACTGCGGGAATATTTCTTGTGAGTTCACGATGCGCCCAGCACCATAAATACCATTTGTAGAGGTAATCAATGGTCGAGGAGGGCATTCCAGACCTGTCAGGCCGCGATGGACTGCCTTCATACAGTTGGTCGCCGGAGTAAAACAGAAAATCCGGGTTATGCATGGCAACTTTTGCAGTAAGGTCTTCATGCGGGAAGAATAACCTGGTGCGGTCAAATACGTTATTCTGCCAGCTGGTATTATTATTTCCTGTAAAGGCAGCAATGACAAATTCTTCTTTATCTATAGGATTTTTTCTGATGGTACCACCGTACGTAGCTGTAACCAGGGCGCCATGGTTATTGGAGTATTTGTATTCAACCTGGTAGTCATGGGATTTGGAATCATCCCAATCTTCTATCTTAAACTCTGCTATGTATCCATCCTTGTTGACCAGTGTTCTGATCTCCTGATCCCAGGTATCCGCCTCTTTTGATTTGTATTTCAGAAATATTTCGGTCGGTTGCTGTGTGCCCAGAGGCATCATTTGGACGGACATTTTCAAGGTTTTCCTGCTTAAAGTGTGCATGGTGGATACAATTGGTCCGAGTGATCGACTGGGATCAATGGATATTTTGGGACCGGAAAGCTTTAGATCTTTAAACCAGAAGGAACCAGCATTATTGGTTCCACCCTTATGTGCCACCAGGGCTACATTTCCTGTTATTTTATCACTTGCCATTTCACAGGAAATGGAAGTCCCTGTTGAAACCTCAGTAAAATTGATCAAATATTGGTCATCAACCGGTTGAACCGAAGCGAGGACCGATAATCCATAATTAAGGTTGTCTATCAAATCCGGTACAGGATCAGATTTAGCCAGTGGTTCCAGGTTCTTTTCCATATTAAGAAGAACCAGTTCCCCTTTGCCGTTAACTCCGGCAATCAGACCCCCATTCTTACCAGGTCTGTTAAATATCAGGCTTCTTCCGCGATAATCAATATCAAGACTCCCACCACCGATCAGGATGCCGGCAAAAGCTTCATTTTCAAGCCTTTCATCATAAATGGTTCCAAGATTTAACTCAATTTTAAATTCAGAGGTTTCATCATTGACTTCATGGGTCAGGATATGAACAGTTCTCAAGGCATCTATTCCATTCAGACATTCTATCCGGCCATTTTTAACCTGCCAATCCTGAAGTCGGTTAGCCCAGAATGCCTTCCCAAGGAAGATGCTTTCCTGAGAGGTATCCCAGTTTGAGATCAGCGCATCCCCTCCACGGTCCTTACACCCGCTAATAAGGATAATGAGAAAGAATGTACAGTAAAAGAAGTATCGCATAAAGGCCATAATGATTTGATTTGAAATGATTTCGATATCAGTTTTCCAAATTTAGAATTATTTTTTTCAATCTCAATTGATAAAGTTCGGGATTCATATTGTTGCTTTTAACTGGTGGATTTAATTTTATTGAAAAAAGGAGTATTAATATGGACCATAAAATTAATCTTGCCCTTCAGATCATTCCGAAATCCAGTACTGAGGATTTATACACACTGGTAGATGCTGCCATCCGGGTTATTCAGGATTCCGGTTTAAAATATGAGGTTTGTCCTTTTGAAACAGTGATCGAGGGCAGATATGAAGAAATCTATAAAGTCATTAAGGATGCACAGTTGGCGTGCTTCAAAGCAGGGGCAGATGAACTGCTTGTAAATATTAAAATGCAGATCAGAAAGGATGGGGATGTAAGTATTGAGGAGAAAACAGGGAAGTACAAATAGAATTGTATAATTTCGCACAAGCATTGGATGGATCGCTTTTTAGCTATATCAAGAAGCAGCTATTAGCCTGAACTGTTAATTGATAATTTTTAAAGATTTAAAAATGGGACAAACAATTGAAACAAGCTGGGCCGGCGGGATGGCTTTCGAAACTATTCTTGATGATCATAAACTGGTAGCGGATGCCGGCGAGAAAGTTGGCGGAGAGGGCAGAGGCCCCAGGCCGAAACCTTTGCTTTTATTCTCCCTCGCGGGTTGTACCGGAATGGATGTTGTATCGCTCCTCAAGAAAATGAGGGTAGATTTTGAGGACTTTAAAATTCTGGTTTCAGGGGAGCTTACCGATGAACATCCAAAGTACTATCACAAGATACACCTTACTTATCAGTTTAAGGGGGAAGATATAAATACTTCCAAGGTTGAGAAAGCGGTGAATTTATCACAGGAAAAATATTGTGGCGTAAGCTATATGCTTAAAAAGGCTGCGGAAATAACCTGGGATATTAAATACATATAATTCCTTTAAGGTTTTCACCTTTTGAGATAAGATATATATATTTATAGCATTGTTTAAAAGTTAAATTATTAAACTCTCTGTTTGCATTTGGATCCCGCTAAGACGGGATCCTTATTTTTTGTCCACCAGCGGACACCCTTCTCCGAAAACGGACGATTAAACGTATCAATTAAAATACGAAATCATTCAATACGCTGAAATTTCAAAGGTTTATCAATTGGCATAAATCTTGGCAAACAGTATTAAACGTTAGTAAAAATTTACATCATGATAAGACTAATCGATTTGGACAAATATGTTGATAACCGCTATCAACGAATTTTTATTCTGAAGGGAATAGATCTGGAGATCAATCAAGGCGAGTTTGTTACTGTAATGGGACCCAGTGGAGCAGGTAAATCTACCTTGCTGAATATTGTTGGTATGCTTGATCAAGCCTCAGCTGGAGAATATCTGTTTATGGACCAACCTGTTAATAAACTTAAGGAAAGAAAGAAATCCGAACTGCACAAGCATCATATAGGATTTGTATTCCAGGCCTACCATCTGATTGATGAACTCACCGTTTATGAAAACATTGAAACACCGTTATTATATAGAGGAATAAAATCTTCTGAACGAAAGGCTATGGTGGCCGAGATGCTGGACCGATTCCAGATCGTGGCCAAAAAAGACCTGTTTCCGGAGCAACTAAGCGGCGGGCAGCAACAACTTGTTGGTGTAGCCCGTGCTATTATTGGTAAGCCGAAATTACTGCTTGCAGATGAACCCACAGGAAACCTGCATTCTGAACAGGGAGCGGAGATAATGGATATTTTCACACAATTGAACAAAGAGGGTATGACCATCATTCAGGTCACACATTCAGAAAAAAATGCTGCATATGGTGACCGCATCATTAAATTGGTGGATGGTGCCCTGGTAAGTGATGTAAAGACTGAACGGGCTGAAATATCATAAAGTAAAACAAAATTTTTAATTGGCATGGTACGGATTTGGAGTTTATTTTTTGTAGTGATGTGTATGATGGTGCAGGTCCAGGCTCAGGACACGCTCAAATTAAGTTTTCAGGAAGCGGTTAAGATCGGGTTAAAGAATAATGTCAGCCTTCAACGCGAAAATAATAATCTTGAGGTAAATCTGGCAAACAGAAGAGAGGCCAGGGCATTATATGCACCGGAACTCGGAGCTTTCATGAATGCCCAGAAGCTTAATGGACAACAGTTCGATCAGGTTACCGGGAGTGTATACAGGGATAATACGGATCTGGCCAGTGTAAACGTTGGGGGTAGATATGTAATCTTTGATGGATTGAACAGATTATATTCAAATAAACAGACCCAGTCACAACTGGAATCTCAGAAGTATCTGGTGGATCGGACAGAGCAGGATGTTGTTTTTAACGTGGGATCACAATTCTTACAGTTACTAATGGATAAAGAGATCCTCAGGATCAACCGTATAAATCTTGAAGCTCAGACAACTACTCTGCAACAGATCAGGGGATTTGTGGAAGCCGGGACAAGGTCGCTTAGTGATCAATTGGACCAGGAAGCTACGGTATCCCAAATTGAAGTTGAGGTGATCCGAGCAGAGAACAATCTGAGGATTGATAAAGCCATATTCACACAAACATTATTAATGGAACCTGGAATAGA